>NZ_JACVZC010000085.1 GCF_016658545.1 Pseudomonas sp. S37
GGTGTGGGCGGGGCACTTGGGGCATCAGAGGCGGCAAGTTTTGTTTACGCGATTGGGCATGTTCTGAAATGAGGACGGAAATCGGCCAGCTTCGTATAAATTTCTTTACAGTGTGGTTTGAGAACTTGCCAGTCGTCCGAAAAATTCTTTTGGTTCAATATCTTGGGGCCGCTTTGCGGCCCTATCGCGACACAAGGCCGCTCCCACAAGAGATCTGCGTAGGCGCTTCTTTGTGGGAGCGGCCTTGCGTCGCGATGGGCTGCAAAGCAGCCCCAAATTCTCACAGCCATAAAAAACCAGCCCGAAGGCTGGTTTCCCGATTACCACAAAGCCCAATCAGCCACGCGGTTTGCCGCGGCCACGGCCGGCCGGCTTGTCACCTTCAGGCTTGCCTGGGCGCTTGCGCATCTCGCTCGGGCGCTCGGCCACGGCGCTGCCGCGGCTGCCCTTGCGCGGGGCCTCTTCACGCGGCTGACGCGCAGGGCGCTCACCGCTAGCAGCACCTTCGTGCGCCGGGCGCAGGTTACGCACGCGCTCGCCACGCCCCATCGGGCGGGACGATTTGCGCTGCAGGCGCTCCATCTTGTCCTTGGCCTTGAGGTTCAGGGTTGGCAGCGCGACCGGCTGCAAGCCTACTTCAGCGGCCAGGATGTCGATTTCGCCCTGGGACATTTCACGCCAGCGGCCCATCGGCAGGTCGGAGTTGAGGAACACCGGGCCGAAGCGCACGCGCTTCAGGCGGCTGACCACCATGCCCTGGGACTCCCACAGGCGGCGTACTTCACGGTTGCGGCCTTCCATCACCACGCAGTGGTACCAGTGGTTGAAGCCTTCGCCACCCGGTGCCTTCTGGATGTCGGTGAACTTGGCCGGGCCGTCTTCCAGCATCACGCCGGCCTTCAGGCGTTCGATCATCTCGTCATCGACTTCACCACGCACACGTACCGCGTACTCACGGTCCATCTCGTAGGACGGATGCATCAGGCGGTTGGCCAGTTCACCGTCGGTGGTGAACAGCAGCAGGCCGGTGGTGTTGATGTCGAGGCGGCCGATGTTGATCCAGCGGCCTTCTTTTGGCCGTGGCAGGCGGTCGAACACGGTCGGGCGGCCTTCCGGGTCGTCACGGGTGCAGATTTCGCCGTCGGGCTTGTTGTACATGATCACCCGGCGGGTGGCCTCGGCAGCCTCTTCGCGCTTGATCAGCTTGCCGTCAACGGCAATGGCATCGTGCAGGTCGACGCGCTGGCCGAGGGTAGCAGCAACGCCGTTGACCTTGATGCGACCCTGGCTGATCCAGGCCTCGACGTCACGGCGCGAGCCCACGCCAATGCGTGCCAGCACTTTCTGCAGCTTTTCGCCGGCTGGCGGGGTGATTTCGGTATTTTGCAGGTCTTGCTCACTCATCTGGGCACCTCCCGGTGTAGGAATGAAATAGGTTTTCTGGCGACGGAAGCGCCAAAAGGCCGCGCATCATACGCGGTTCGGCGGGGGAACGCACTGGAGCGTAGAGGGTTTTGTGGGCATTGGCAGGGGTTTCTGCCTAATGGTGGTGTGTGGGCAGTGCCTGCCCTTTCGCGGGTAAACCCGCTCCCACAGGTACCGTGCCGCTCTCAGGACCTGTGGTATCCCTGTGGGAGCGGGTTTACCCGCGAAGAGGCCGGTGCAGGCAACAGAAGAATCAAGGCTGTACCTTGCCCTCTTCCTCCACAGAAACCTCAGGCTCTTCCCCACGCAAATCTTCAAAATCGGTCTTCAGCCCTTCTTCCATGGCATCCAGTTCCACCAGCAAGCTACGGAAGCTGGTCTCCTCCTTCGGCTCACCTACCTCCTCCTCTTCCCCAAGGCTGGCATCAGCCAGCGCCTGCAGGTGCGCCGGCACGGGCGCATCATCCGGGTCAAGCAGTGGCTCGGGCTCCATCGCGCGCAGCTCGGCCAACGCGGGCAACTCATCCAGGCTCTTGAGGTTGAAATGGTCGAGAAACGCCTTGGTGGTGGCAAACATCGCTGGCCGCCCGGGCACTTCGCGGTAGCCGACCACGCGAATCCACTCGCGCTCCATCATGGTCTTGATGATGTTGCTGTTTACCGCCACGCCACGCACGTCCTCGATCTCGCCCCGGGTGATCGGCTGGCGATAGGCGATCAGCGCCAAGGTTTCCAGCAAGGCACGCGAATAGCGCTGCGGGCGTTCTTCCCACAAGCGACCGACCCAGGGGGCATAGTTCTCGCGAATCTGCAGGCGGTAGCCGCTGGCCACTTCCTTGAGTTCGAAGGCGCGGCCGTTGCAAGACTTGCCCAGCACCTCCAGGGCCTGTTTGAACACCTTGGGCTCAGGCCGCTCGGCCTCTTCGAACAACTCGTACAGGCGCTCGAGGGATTGCGGCTTGCCCGAAGCCAGCAGGAAGGCTTCGATCAGCGACGCCAGGTCGCGCGGTTCATTCAGGTTCATCGGGTTCTTCAACAAGCGCCGGGCGAAGCCGCACGTGGATGGCGGCGAAAGGTTCATTCTGCACCAGTTCGATCAGCGATTCCTTCACCAGCTCAAGAATCGCCATGAAGGTCACCACCACGCCCAGCTTGCCCTCGTCGACGCCGAACAGCTCGACGAACGGCACGAAAGCGCCGCCCTTGAGGCGCTCCAGTACCTGGCTCATGCGCTCGCGGGTGGACAACGTCTCACGGGTGATCTGGTGGCTCTCGAACAGGTCGTTGCGGCGCATTACCTCGGCCATGGACACCAGCAGCTCTTCCAGGCTGACCTGCGGCAACAGCTTGCGCACCTTGGCCTGCGGCGCTTCCAGGCGCGGCACTACCACGTCACGGCCAAGCCGCGGCAATTCATCGATGCCTTCGGCGGCGGCCTTGAAGCGCTCGTACTCCTGCAAGCGGCGGATCAGTTCGGCGCGCGGGTCGCCCTCCTCTTCCTCGACCTCGGCCGAGCGCGGCAACAGCATGCGCGACTTGATCTCGGCGAGCATGGCGGCCATCACCAGGTACTCGGCAGCCAGCTCCAGGCGCACGCTTTTCATCAGCTCCACGTAGCCCATGTACTGGCGGGTGATTTCCGCTACCGGGATGTCGAGGATGTCGATGTTCTGCTTGCGGATCAGGTACAGCAACAGGTCCAGCGGGCCTTCGAAGGCTTCCAGGATGACTTCCAGGGCGTCCGGCGGGATGTACAGGTCCAGCGGCATTTCGGTCAGGGCTTCGCCGTAGACCAGGGCCAATTGCAACTGCCGAGGCTCCTCGGCCTGCCCGGCCGGCGCCTCGGGCGCTTCCAGCTGGCTCACGCGTCGACCAGGAACGGGCTGGGGTCGCCGCAGCCTTCGCGGATCAGCGCAGGCTCATCACCTGTCAGGTCTATGATGGTCGAGGCCTTGAGGTCGCCGTAACCACCGTCGATGATCAGGTCGACATGGTGCTCCAGCCGCTGACGTATCTCGTACGGGTCGGTCATCGGTTCTTCTTCAGGCGGCAAGATCAGGCTCACGCTCATCAACGGCTCGCCCAGCTCTTCGAGCAGCGCCAGCACGATCGGGTTGGACGGTACGCGCAAGCCGATGGTCCGCCGTTTCTCGTGCATCAGTAGACGCGGCACTTCGCGGGTGGCGTTGAGAATGAATGTGTAGGGCCCCGGGATGTGCGCCTTGAGCAGGCGGAAGGTCGAGGTATCGATCTTGGCGAACAGGCCCATTTGCGACAGATCGCAGCACAACAGGGTGAAGTTATGCTGTTTGTCCAGCTTGCGCAATGTACGCACACGTTCGATTGCGCCCTTGTCGCCGATCTGGCAACCCAGTGCGTAAGCCGAGTCGGTCGGATACACCACCACCCCACCCTTGCGGATGATCTCAACGGCCTGTTTGATCAGGCGCGCCTGCGGGTTCTCCGCATGAATCTGGAAAAATTGGCTCACGTAGTCGTCCTGTTCATAGCGCCAAAGGCTGTTCATGGCTGAATCGACGCCACAAAGGTGGCAGATCCTCGGGCAATGGCCGATAGGCACCGATCTCGCCCCAGGTGCCGGGGCCGTGGAAGTCACTGCCAGCACTTGCCAGCAGGCCGAACTCACGGGTAAGGATGGACATGGTGCCCACCTGCTCGGCAGGCATCATCCCGTTGACCACTTCGAGTGCCTGCCCACCTGCCTGAATATAGTCGGCAATCAGCCGTCTGCGCTTACTGCGGGTCAGGTCGTAGTGCATGGGATGCGCCAGGCTCACCCAGGCTTTGGACTGCCGCAGCGTGGCAACGGTTTCGTCGAGGCTCGGCCAATGCTGCTTCACGTCCCCCAGCTTGCCGGCGCCCAGCCACTTGCGAAACGCCTCGCCACGGTCCTTGACGTGCCCGGCACGCACCAGGTACTCGGCAAAATGCGGGCGCGCCGGGGCATTGCCGCTGTCGCCCAGTTCGTGCTGCACGGCGCGGGCACCTTCAAGGGTGCCGGGCATGCCCTTGGCGGCCAACCGTTTGTCAATTTCTTCGGCGCGCAGCCAGCGGCCGCGGTGCAAGGCTTCGATCGCCGCCAGCAACGGCGGCGCGTCGAGCGGGAAGTCATAGCCCAGCACGTGGATGGTGGCACCGCCCCAGGTGCACGACAGCTCTACCCCGCTGACCCAGCGCATGCCCCGCTCCAGGCAGGCCTGACGTGCCTCGGGCAGGCCTTCGAGGGTGTCATGGTCGGTCAGGGCCAGCGTTTGCACCCCGTGCTCATGGGCCCGGGCAACCAGTACCGTGGGCGACAGGGCGCCGTCGGAGGCCGTGCTGTGACAGTGCAGATCAACATTCATGGAGGAGCGCTTTCGCTGGATTCGATGTTTGTTATTATGCCGTCACATCCCGATTCTGGCTGCCATTGTGAAACAATTCATCGATTTCATCCCGCTGCTGCTGTTCTTCATCGTCTACAAGCTCGACCCGCGCCCCATGGAAGTCGCCGGCCACAGCTTCGAGTTCGGCGGTATCTACAGCGCCACGGCCATGCTGATCATCAGCTCGCTGGTGGTGTACGGCGCGCTGTTCCTGCGCCAGCGCAAGCTGGAAAAGGGCCAGTGGCTGACCCTGGTCGCCTGCCTGGTATTCGGCGGCCTGACCCTGACCTTCCACAGCGAAACCTTCCTCAAGTGGAAGGCGCCGGTGGTGAACTGGCTGTTCGCCCTGGGCTTTGCCGGCAGCCACTTCATCGGCGACCGGGTGCTGATCAAGCGCATCATGGGCCACGCCCTGACCCTGCCCGATGCCATCTGGGCTCGCCTTAACGTGGCCTGGATCGCATTCTTCCTGTTCTGCGGCGCGGCCAACCTGTTTGTCGCCTTCACCTTCCAGGACTTCTGGGTGGACTTCAAGGTGTTCGGCAGCCTGGGCATGACCGTGATCTTCCTGGTGGCGCAAGGCGTGTACCTGTCGCGCCACCTGCACGACGACCCTTCTACCTCCAAACCCAAGGATTGACATGCTCTACGCCATTATCGCCAGCGACGTCGCAAACTCCCTGGAAAAGCGCCTGGCTGCCCGCCCCGCGCATATCGAACGCCTGCAGCAACTGAAAGCCGAAGGCCGTGTGGTACTGGCCGGCCCGCACCCGGCCATCGACAGCAACGACCCGGGTGAAGCAGGCTTCAGCGGCAGCCTGATCGTTGCCGAGTTCGACTCGCTGGCGGCGGCGCAGGCCTGGGCCGATGCCGATCCGTATATTGCTGCGGGCGTGTACGACAAGGTCGTGGTCAAGCCATTCAAGCAAGTATTGCCGTGATCTGAGACCGCATCGCCTGCTTCGCGGACTTGCCCGCTCCCACAGTGGCCCGCACAAACCTTCGGAACTGCACGGTCGTTGTAGGAGCGGGTTTACCCGCGAAGCAGGCGATGCGGTATCAGCAGTTATACGGTTGCCATCAGTCTGCGGTATCTTTGCCACTGGCGGGCCGATTTGACCGCCGTCAATGGTTGAATTGAGTGAGTCATGAGCGAGCTGTTACTGATTGATGATGACCAGGAACTGTGCGAGCTGCTCGGCAGCTGGCTGACCCAGGAAGGGTTTACCGTACGTGCCTGTCACGATGGCCAGAGCGCACGCCAGGCCTTGGCCGAGCATGCCCCTGATGCCGTGGTGCTGGATGTGATGCTGCCCGACGGCAGCGGCCTGGAGTTGCTCAAACAGTTGCGCAGCGAGCATGCCGAGCTGCCGGTGCTGATGCTCTCGGCCCGTGGTGAGCCGCTGGACCGCATTCTCGGCCTGGAGTTGGGCGCCGACGACTACCTGGCCAAACCCTGCGACCCACGCGAGCTCACCGCCCGCCTGCGCGCAGTGCTGCGCCGCAGCCACCCCACCGCCGCCACCAGCCAGGTAGAGCTGGGCGACCTGGTGTACAGCCCTGCCCGCGGCGTGGCCAGCATCGATGGCCGCGAAATGACCCTGACCCTGTCCGAAAGCCGTATTCTCGAAGCCCTGCTACGCCAGCCCGGCGAGCCGCTGGACAAGCAGGAACTGGCGCAGATCGGCCTGGGCCGCAAGCTGACCCTGTACGACCGCAGCCTGGACATGCACGTCAGCAACCTGCGCAAGAAGATCGGCCCGCACGCCGATGGCCGGCCACGCATCGTCGCCCTGCGCAGCCGTGGCTATTACTACTGCCTGTGACCTTCTTTACCGAGCCTTTACCATCCGCTGACTGCGCTTGACGGTGATCTCCCTAGACTGTGCTCATCCGGTAACCACCGGCCTATGAAAGGAGAGACACCATGCGCAAGACCCTTATCGCCCTGATGTTCGCCGCCGCCCTGCCGACCGTGGCCATGGCCATGCCTGACGGCGGCCCGCGTCACGACGGCCCGCATCATCGCGGTGATGCGCCTTTCCACCAGCTGGACCTGAGCCGTGACCAGCGCCAGCAGATCGGCAAGCTGATGGGCGAGCAGATGCAGCAGCGCCGCGACATCACCGAGCGCTACCTGTCCAAGCTGCCGGCCGCTGACCAGAAGGCCATGAAGGACGAACTGCAAGCCAGCCGCACCAAGACCGACACCGCCGTGCGCAACCTGCTCAAGCCTGACCAGCAGAAGAAGTTCGACGAACTGCAAAAGGAACGCGCCGCCAAGAAAGCCGAGTGGCAGGAGTTCCAGGCCTGGAAAGCTGAAAAAGGCACCAAGGCCCAGTAAGCTGTCCGCCACATGCCCGGCCCGCCCCAGCGCGAGCCGGGCTTTTTCTGTTTAGGAGGTGCACTTGCGTTCACTGTTCTGGCGCATCCTGGCCAGCTTCTGGCTGGCCATCACACTGGTCGCAGGCCTGTCGATCCTGCTTGGCCACATGCTCAACCAGGACGCCTGGATCCTCAGCCGCCACCCGGGCCTGAACACCCTGGCCAGCAAATGGGCCAAGCATTACGAGCAAGAAGGCCTGGATGCGGCGCAGCACTTCCTGGAGCGGCGCAAGGACCGCTACAAAATCGACGTGCAGGTGCTCGACGACAGCGGCGAGGCCTTGGTACCCGGTACCTTCCCGCGCCGTGCGGCAGCCTTCGAGGCGCGCCAGCACAATGACCAGCGGCGTTTGCCGTGGCGCCGCCTGACCGAGGAATACACCAGCCCCGACACCGGCGAAACCTACCTGCTGATCTACCGCATCCCTCACCCGGCGCTGGACGCCTGGCACCGCGAAAGCCTGATGTGGCCACTCAGTGCGCTGGGCATTGCCCTGGTGGTGCTGACCCTGTTCAGCCTGCTGGTGACGCTGTCCATCACCCGCCCGCTAAGCCGCCTGCGCAGCGCCGTGCACGACCTGGGCCAGAGCACCTACCAGCAGAACAGCCTGGCGCGCCTGGCGGCACGGCGCGACGAGTTCGGTGTGCTGGCCAAGGACTTCAACAAGATGGGTGCGCGCCTGCAAAGCACCCTCGGCAGCCAGCGCCAGTTGCTGCGCGACGTGTCCCATGAGCTGCGCTCACCGTTGGCCCGGCTACGCATCGCCTTGGCGTTGGCCGAACGCGCCGAACCCGAACAGCGACAGACCCTGTGGCCACGCCTGACCCGCGAGTGCGACCGGCTGGAAGACCTGATCAGCGAAATTCTTACCCTGGCCCGGGTGGATGCCGAACAGGCCCATGCCGAACCGGTCGACCTCAATGCCCTGCTCGGCAGCGTGCGCAAGGACGCCCTGCTCAGCGCGCCAGACCAGGACGTGCGCCTGGAGGCCCAGCCGGGGTTGACCTTGCAAGGCTGGCCAACGCTGATCGAGCGGGCCGTGGACAACCTGCTGCGCAATGCCCTGCGCTTCAACCCGCCGGGGCAGCCGGTGGAGGTCAGCGCCGTGCGTGAGCAGGAGCGGATAGTGATCAGTGTGCGCGACCACGGGCCGGGGGCGGCTACAGAGCACCTGGCGCAGTTGGGTGAACCGTTCTTCCGCGCACCGGGGCAAGAGGCGCCGGGGCATGGGCTGGGGCTGGCCATTGCGCGCAAGGCGGCGGAGCGCCATGGCGGCAGCCTGGTGCTGGGCAATCATCCGCAGGGTGGGTTTGTGGCCAGGCTGGAGTTGCCTCTGGCTGAGGCAGCTGGCAGTTGAGGTGATGTAAAGGCACCTGGCCTCTTCGCGGGTAAACCCGCTCCTACAAAGGTATGCGTAGCCTGTTGTAGGAGCGGGTTTACCCGCGAAAGGGCCAGATGCCTTGATACAGCAATCAGCCCAAGGCTGCGTTACTCACCCCACCCACTGACAAAATCGGCAGTCTCCAGAATCGGCGCCGTGCGCGGTTCGGCCAGCGGCGTGCCGACATACAGGTAGCCAATCAACTCCTCGTT
Source organism: Pseudomonas sp. S37 (assembly GCF_016658545.1). GTDB lineage: Bacteria > Pseudomonadota > Gammaproteobacteria > Pseudomonadales > Pseudomonadaceae > Aquipseudomonas. The sequence continues at coordinate 8,791 of NZ_JACVZC010000085.1, forward strand.
CTCGGCCAAGCCCAGGCCCTTGTGCACATGGGCATCAAAGGCCATGTCACCGGTGCGCCACACCGCGCCGATCCCCTGCGCATGCGCAGCAATCAGGATACCGTGCGCCGCACAGCCCGCTGCCAGGCGCTGCTCGGACTTGGGCACCTTGAAATGGTCCTGCAGTTTGGCAATCACCACGATCAGCAACGGTGCGCGCAGCGGCATGGCGCGGGCCTTGTCCAGTGCAGCCGGGGTGGCATCACCCTTGTGCTGCACCGCTTCGGCGAACAGCTCGCCCAGTTTCTCGCGGCCCTGGCCTTCGATGGTCAGAAAACGCCATGGCCGCAGCTGGCCATGGTCCGGGGCGCGCAAGGCAGCCTGGAACAGCGCCTCGCGCTGGGCGGCGTTGGGCGCCGGGTCGGTCAGGCGTGGCACGGAAACACGGTTGAGCAATGCGTCGAGAGCCTCCATCGGCTACCCTCCTGGCAGGTGAATGTGCGGCCATTCTAGCGTTTACATCACCAGACCCATAGGTAGAATGGCGCCCTTCCGAATCGAGTCAGAGCAGATCACATGGCGTTGCCGACCTTAAGGATCATTGGTTTCATCATCGGCATCTTCCTGATTACCCTGGCCGTGGGCATGGCCGTGCCCATGGCGACCCTGGTGATCTTCGAGCGCACCGGCGACATGCCGTCGTTCCTCTGGTCCAGCCTGATCACGTTCATTGCCGGCCTGGCGCTGGTGGTACCGGGGCGCCCCGAGCATGTGCACCTGCGCCCGCGCGACATGTACCTGCTCACGGTCAGCAGTTGGCTGGTGGTGTGCGTGTTCGCCGCCCTGCCGTTCCTGCTGACCCAGCACATCAGCTACACCGACGCCTTCTTCGAAAGCATGTCGGGCATCACCGCCACCGGCGCCACCGTGCTCAGCGGGCTGGATAACATGTCGCCGGGCATCCTGATGTGGCGCTCGATGCTGCACTGGCTTGGCGGCATCGGCTTCATCGCCATGGCGGTGGCGATCCTGCCGCTGCTGCGCATCGGTGGCATGCGCCTGTTCCAGACCGAGTCGTCCGACCGCTCGGAAAAGGTCATGCCGCGCTCGCACATGGTCGCCAAGTCGATCGTCGGGGTTTACGTCGGCTTCTCGATCCTCGGCTCGCTGGCTTTCTGGTGGGCCGGCATGAGCCCGTTCGATGCCATCAACCACGCCATGTCGGCAATCTCCACCGGCGGTTTCTCCACCTCTGACCAGTCACTGGCAAAATGGGATATCCCCGCCGTGCACTGGGTGGCGGTGGTGGTGATGATCATGGGCAGCCTGCCATTCACCCTGTATGTGGCCACCCTGCGCGGCAACCGCAAGGCGCTGATCCGCGACCAGCAGGTGCAGGGTTTGCTGGGCATGCTGGTGGTCACCTGGCTGGTGCTGGGTACCTGGTACTGGTACAGCACCAACCTGCACTGGCTTGACGCGCTGCGCCATGTGGCGCTGAACGTGACCTCGGTGGTCACCACCACGGGCTTCGCCCTGGGCGATTACAGCCTGTGGGGCAACTTCTCGCTGATGCTGTTCTTCTACCTGGGCTTCGTGGGCGGCTGCTCCGGTTCCACCGCAGGCGGGATCAAGATCTTCCGCTTCCAGGTCGCCTACATCCTGCTCAAGGCCAGCCTCAACCAGCTGATTCACCCGCGCGCGGTGATCAAGCAGAAGTACAACGGCCACCGCCTCGACGAAGACATCGTGCGCTCGATCCTGACGTTCTCGTTCTTCTTCGCCATCACCATCTGCGTCATGGCGCTGCTGCTGTCGCTGCTGGGGGTGGACTGGATGACCGCATTGACCGGCGCCGCCGGCACGGTTTCGGGTGTGGGCCCGGGCCTGGGTGAAGTGATCGGCCCTTCAGGTAACTACGCCACGCTGCCAGATGCAGCCAAGTGGATCCTGGCCGCCGGCATGCTGTTGGGGCGACTGGAAATCATCACCGTGCTTGTGTTGTGTATGCCGGCGTTCTGGCGTCACTGAGCACTTCGGCTTCCGCCCCCAGGCGGGCGCGGTACTCGCTGGGCGTGGCATCGAACCAGCGGCGGAACGCCCGGTAGAAGTTGCTGGGGTCGGCAAAGCCCAGCAGGTAGGCCGCTTCCAGCAAGGTCATGCCCGGCTGGGCCAGGTACTGCTCGGCCAGTTCACGACGGGTGTCGTCGAGCAGGGTCTGGAAACTGGTGCCCTCCTCCTGCAGCCGCCGTTGCAGGGTGCGTTGCGACAGGTGCAGCGCCTGGGCCAGGGTTTCACGCTTCGGTTCACCCTGCGGCAGGATGCGGCACAGCACCTGGCGCACGCGGTGGGTAACCTTGCTTTCGGAGAAGCGCGCCAGGTACTCCCCGGCAAAGCGGTCGTGCAGCACCGCCATGGCTTCGTTGGCGGTCGGCAAGGGCGCCTCCATGTCGGCGCGCTCGAACACCAACGCATCGTGCGGCGCACCGAACACCAGCGGCGAATGGAACGCCACCTTGTATGGCTCGACATTCCGGGGCTGTGGCCCCTGCACCAGCACCCGCCGTGGTTGCACTGGCCGGCCGCTCAACCATTTGCACAGCGCCAGTGCGCAGGCCAGCGAGGCTTCGGCACTGTGCCGGGTCGGCGGCAGGTGATCGCCGTGTACGGTGAGGATAAGCGAATAGCCCTCGGCGCCGAGGACGAAACTGAGGTCGGAGCTTTCGGCAATGATGCGCTGGTAACGCACCAGCCGCTCGAAGCCTTCGGCCAGGGTGCGGCTGGACATCAACGCATAGCCCACCACATGGAACGACGCCGGGCGTACCACTCGTGCCATGTTCAGGCCGATAGCCTCGTTGCCGGACAGCTCCACAGCCAGTTGCCAGAGCCGGGTCATGGAGTCCTGCGGGAAGCGTGCGTCGGGGTCGTCGAGGGCGGCGAAGTCCAGCCCCAACTGCTTGAACATGGCCCGGCAGTCCAGCCCTTCCAGTTCAAGTGCCTTCACAATCCCTGATGCCCAACTGGCTGACGTGGTTCTTTCACTCATGACAGGCTTCTTCCTGACCGCTCCTGCGGTGAACCCCAAGGATACTCAATTGGCGCCTATTGTCACTGGTAGGCACTGCCAATCACTCTAGACTCGAATCAGGCTCCACGCCGTGCATCTTGTCCAGAAGTATTAATCCCGGAGCACTGTCATGAACCGCACAGCGCAGTTTCGCAGTTTTGCCGAGTTCTACCCGTACTACCTGGGGGAGCACAGCAACCCCGTTTGCCGTCGCCTGCACTTTGTCGGCACCAGCCTGGTGATCGCGCTGCTGGCCTACACCATCGGCAGTGGCAAATGGATGCTGCTGCTCGCCGTGCCGCTGTTCGGCTACGGCTTTGCCTGGGTCGGGCATTTCTTTTTCGAGAAGAACCGGCCGGCGACCTTTACCTACCCGTTCTATAGCCTTGCCGGTGATTTCGTGATGTTCCGCGATATTCTGCTGGGCAAGCTCAAGCTGTAGGTTTTTTGGGGCCGCGTTGCGGCCCGTCGCGACGCAAGGCCGCTCCTACACCGACCGCGTTTTCCCATGGTTGCGCGCCCCCCTGTCGCGATGGGCTTTCCCATGGTTGCGCGGTCCCCTGTAGGAGCGGCCTTGCCGGGGCGCCGGACCGGTCGGATGGGCTGCAAAGCAGCCCCATGGCCCTCAAGCCTTACGCCAGTTCCCGTACAACCGACGAAGCCCGCGCCTGCGCCTCGGCCAGCCGATACAGCTCGATACTGCCATCCCAGTGCTCAATCAACGCTGTGCACGACTCCACCCAGTCCCCGCAATTGAGGTAATCCACCTCACCCACCTTGCGGATCTCGGCATGGTGGATATGCCCGCACACCACCCCATGAAAACCACGCCGGGTGCACTCGTGGGCGATCGCATCCTCGAAATCACTGATGAAGTTCACCGCCCCCTTCACCTTGTGCTTGAGGTACGCCGACAGCGACCAGTAGCCGTAGCCATAGCGCGCACGCCAGTGGTTCAGCCAACGGTTGAGCACCAGGGTGAACTCATAGGCGCGGTCACCCAGAAACGCCAGCCAGCGGTGATAGCGGGTGATCACGTCGAACTGGTCGCCATGGATCACCAGCAACCGGCGGCCATCGGCAGTCAGGTGCTCGGCCTCATCCACCAGCTGGATATTGCCGAGAATCAGCTTGGAGTAACGGCGCAGGAATTCGTCATGGTTGCCGGTTACGTAGATCACCTCGGTACCGCGCTTGCTCATGGTCAGCAAGCGGCGGATCACGTTGGTGTGGGCTTGCGGCCAGTAGATGCCGCCGCGCAGCTTCCAGCCATCGATGATGTCACCTACCAGGTAGACACGGTCGGCCTGGTAGCCCTTGAGAAACTGCGACAGGTGTTCAGCCTGGCAATCGCGGGTGCCCAGGTGCACGTCGGAGATCCACAGGGTGCGCACGCGTTGCTTGCGTGAGGGACGGGACAGTTCGGCATGGGTCATGGGCGGGCTCCGGCGCAGTTTGCTGGAGACTGGCAGGCGTGCATGACAGCGCCATGGCAAAACTGTGACGAGTGATGGTGTGCAGCGAATCAGGCACAATGGGCCTCTGCCCCGCGAGGACGCCCCATGACCGCCGGCCCGATCCTCTCGCTGCGCCATTACCGCGACAGCCTGATCGCCCATAGCCACGAACACCCGCAACTGGTGTTCGGCCTGCGCGGTCGCCTGGAATTCGAGGTGCAGGGGCAAGGTGCCGGGGTCGGTCGGCAAGGCTTGATCGTGGTACCGGCCGGCGCTCACCACACCTGTGCCAGCGATGGCGGCAGCGATTGCCTGGTGCTGGACGTGCCTGGCGAGCACTGGTTGTACGAGCAGCTGGGCGAGCATGCCGACGCCAGCCGCCGCCTGCTCGACCGCCCGGCCGCCCTGGGCCTGGATGAGCGCCAGCAGCAACTGGTGGACTGGCTGGCAGCCAGCCCCATGGATGACCCGTTGATTGCCCGGCAAGGCGCAGCACTGCTGCTGGCCAGCCTCAACCCCACGGCGGCGGCCAGCGTGCGTGCCAGCCAGCGTTTGCCGTATGCCGCCTTCGACGCGCACATCGAGCAGCACGCAGCCTACCCGCTGCAAGTGGCAGACCTGGCGCGCATCGCCGGGTTGTCCAGTGCCCGGCTGCATGCACGCTTTACTGCCGAGTGCGGGATGACGCCGATGGACTACATTCGTCAACGGCGCTTGCTCAAGGCACGGCGGCTGGTGCTGCAGACCCTGCTGCCGATGGGCGAGATTGCCGCGCAGGTGGGGTACAGCTCGCAGAGTGCGTTTTCGGCGGCGATGTTGCGGGCGTTTGGGTGTACGCCGTTGGCGTTGCGGCGCGAGCCTGGCGACAATTGACAGCAGTCATGCGACAGAATGCGTTTGCCTGAGGCTTTACACTTTGCCTGTGCCGGCCTCTTCGCGGGTAAACCCGCTCCCACAGGGATCGCAGCGTTTTCGAAACCTGTTCAGTACCTGTGGGAGCGGGTTCATCGAGGCGTCGAACCGCCGCGAATAGGCCGGCACTGCCTGTAGAGATCTTGAGCAAGGACCCATCATGAACCACCGCACCGCCCTCGGCGCCCTGCACATCGGCGCACTGTTCTTTGGCCTGACCGGCGTCTTCGGCAAGCTGGCCGCCAGCGCCAGCCCGGCGATCATCGTGTTCGGCCGCGCGGCCTTCGCCGTGCTTGCCCTGGCCCTGTTCGCCAGCGTTGCCGGCCCTGGCTGGCAACGCCTGAGCGGCCAGGACGCCCGCCGCTTGCTGCTTGGCGGGGTATTGCTGGCCGGCCACTGGGTCAGCTTCTTCATCGCCGTCAAGGTCGGCGGCGTGGCCATCGCCACCCTCGGTTTCGCCAGTTTCCCGGCCTTTACCGTGATCCTCGAAGGCCTGCTGTTCCGCGAGCGCATCCGCCGCAACGAGGCCGTGCTGGTGCTGCTGGTCAGCATCGGCCTGATCCTGGTCACGCCGGCCTTCGACCTGGCCAGCGAAGCCACCGGCGGCCTGCTCTGGGCGCTGCTCTCGGGCCTGTTGTTCTCGCTACTGTCGCTGACCAACCGCGCCGGCTCCGGCCGCTTGCCGGCGGTACAGGCAGCCTTGTGGCAAAACCTGGTGGTGGGCCTGTGCCTGCTGCCGTTCGCCGCCCCAGGCCTGGCCGGCGTAGCGCGCATGGACTGGCTGTGGATCGCCCTGCTCGGCATTTTCTGCACCGGCGTGGCACACAGCCTGTTCGTTGCCAGCCTGGCCGTGATCAAGGCGCGCACCGCTGCCGTGGTGTTCGGCATGGAGCCGGTCTACGGCATTGCCGTGGCCTGGGTGGTGTTTGCCGAAACCCCCACCGTGCGCATGCTGCTGGGCGGCGCGTTGATCATCTTTGCCATCGTACTGTCCAGCCGCCTGGCTGCCGAGCAGCCGCCCAAGCAACGACCATTGGCCGAGGGCGCCTGATTCAACGGTCGTTGTGGCCCAGGTCGCGCTGCGGGTCGATCTGGTCACGCACCCGCTGCTTCAGCACTTTGGCCTCGGGGAAGCCACCGTCGGCCTTGCGCTCCCAGATCTGCATGCCGTTGCAGGTAATGCGGAAAACGCCGCCGGTACCCGGCTCCAGTGCCACCCGGCCAAGGTCGTCAGCAAAGGTGCTGAGCAGTTCCTGGGCCAGCCAGGCGGCACGCAGCAGCCACTGGCACTGGGTGCAATAAGTGATGACGATTTCCGGCTTGTTGTCGGCCATGGTGAAACATCTCCTGCTGAGGGGCCGCTTATACTAGCGGTCTTTAGCCCACGGTTTGAGACTCACGATGCGCCGTTTGCTGTTCTGTTTTCTGCTCGCCCTCACCGCCTTCACAGCAGCAGCCACCGAAACGGCCCGGCCCAAGGTCGGCCTGGTGCTGTCGGGTGGCGCTGCCCGTGGCCTGGCCCACATCGGCGTACTCAAGGCCCTGGAGGAACAGGGCGTGCGCATCGACGCGATTGCCGGCACCAGCATGGGCGCGGTGATCGGCGGGCTGTATGCGTCGGGCTACAGTGTCGAAGAACTTGAAAAGCTGGCCACCACCCTCGACTGGCAGCAGGCGCTGTCCGACGCCCCACCGCGCAAAGATGTGCCGTTCCGGCGCAAGCAGGATGACCGCGACTTCCTGGTCAAGCAGAAGCTCAGCTTTCGCGACGACGGCAGCCTGGGCCTGCCGCTGGGGGTAATCCAGGGCCAGAACCTGTCATTGCTGCTGGAAAGCAAGCTGGCGCACACCGCCGACACGCGTGACTTCGACAAGCTCCCAATCCCCTTCCGTGCGGTGGCCACCGACATCGCCAGTGGCGAAAAAGTGGTGTTCCGCCGTGGCCACCTGCCGCAGGTCATCCGCGCCAGCATGTCGATCCCGGCAGTGTTCGCCCCGGTCGAACTGGACGGCCGACTACTGGTGGACGGCGGCATGGTGGACAACATCCCGGTCGACGTGGCGCGCGACATGGGCGTGGACCTGGCCATCGTGGTCGACATCGGTACGCCGCTGCGCGACCGCAAGCAATTGCTGACCGTGGTCGATGTGCTCAACCAGTCCATCACCCTGATGACCCGGCGCAACTCGGAAGAACAACTGGCCAGCCTGCACCGCGATGACATTCTCATCCAGCCCTCGCTGACTGCCTTCGGCGTGACCGATTTCGGCCGTGCCCGGGACATGATCGACGCGGGCTACCGCGCCACCCGCCTGCTCGCCCCACGCCTTGCCGCCCTGCGCCAGCCCGAGGGCGACAGCAGCCTGGCCGTGGCCCGTTCGCCACGCCAGCGCACACCTGTGATCACCGCGATCAGGATCGAGAACGACTCCAAAGTCAGCGACGACGTGATCCGCTCGTACATTCGCCAGCCGATCGATACGCCGCTGGAGCTGGACCGCCTGCAGACCGACATGGGCACGCTGTACGGCCTGGACTACTTCGACCGGGTGCAGTACCGCGTGGTGCACAAGGGCGACGACAACACGCTGGTAATCAATGCCCGTGGCCGCCGCGGCGGCACCGACTACCTGCGCCTGGGCCTGAACCTGTCTGATGACCTGCGCGGCGACAGCGCCTTCAACCTGGGCGCCAGCTACCGGGTCAACGGCATCAACAGCCTGGGTGCCGAATGGCTGACCCGCGGCCAGATCGGCGACCAGCAAGAGCTGTACAGCGAGTTCTACCAGCCGCTGGACGTGGGCTCGCGCTACTTCGTCGCGCCGTACCTGGACTTCGGCTCGCAGAACATCGAAGCCACCCTGGACAACGACCCGGTCGCCGAGTACCGCCTGGAGCGCTACGGCTTTGGCCTGAACGTCGGCCGGCAGATCGGCACCAGCGGCGAGGTGCGCCTGGGCGTGGGCAAGGCCTGGGGCGAAGCGGAAGTGCGCATTGGCGACCAGGACCTGCCCAAGGTCAGCTTCAACGAAGGCTTCTACGAGCTGAAGTACTCGTTCGACACCCTCGACAACGTGTACTTCCCGCACCGCGGCGAGGACATCGGCCTGACCCTGCGCAAGTACGACAAGTCGCTGGACTCCGACCAGGATTACCGGCAGTGGATGTTCAACCTGGACAAGGCCATCAGCAGCGGGCCGAACACCTTCGTGCTGGGCGGGCGCTACGGGCGCACACTGGATGAGACCGAAGTGGTCACCTCGAGCTTCGTGATGGGCGGGGCGCGGGAGCTGTCAGGCTTCCGCCAGGACTCCGTGTCGGGGCAAAACGTCAGCCTGATGCGGGTGGTCTACTACCGTCGCCTGACGCCACGGGCCTATGTGCCGCTGGACTTCCCGCTGTACATCGGCGGGTCGCTGGAGCGCGGGCGGGCGTGGAACAATGACAACGAGTTTGACAGCGGCTATATCAATGCGGCGAGCATCTTCCTGGGGCTGGAGACGCCACTGGGGCCGCTGAACTTCACCTATGGCGCCAACAGTGCGCATGAACAGGCGGTGTACCTGAACCTGGGACATACCTTCTAGATTGCCGGGGCGGCTTTGCAGCCCATCGCGACACAAGGCCGCTCCTACAGGAGTTCGCGATCCCCTGTAGGAGCGGCCTTGTGTCGCGATGGGCCGCAAAGCGGCCCCAATGCCCCTCAGGATTTCTCGAGGTTGGCCAGGATCTTGGCATGCACGCGCATGCACACCTGCAAGTCGGCCTCGTCCACCCCGGTAAACAGCTCGATGCGCAGCTGGTTGGCGATGGTCTCGATCTGCTCGATCAGCGGCTTGGCCGGTGGGCACAGTACAATCTTCTTCGCCCGCCGATCCTCCAGTACCGCCTGCCGGCGCACCAGCCCTTGTGCCTCCAGGCTATCGAGCAGGCGCGCCAGGGTCGGGCCTTCGACGCCCACGCTCTGGGCCAGCTCGCGCTGGGTCGGGGCCTCTTCGAAACGGGCCAGGTGCAGCAACACCAGCCAGCGCGCCTGGGACAGGTTGAGCCCGGCCAGGCGGCGGTCCAGCTCGGCACGCCAGCCCCTGGACATCTGGGCCAGCTGCATGCCGAAGCGGTGTTGGTTGTCGGTCAAGGGCATAAGCAACTCATTGAGTAGATCTAATTATTAGGCAGCTAACCATGCCCTGCCCCACGAGGCAAGGCTAGGGCACGCTTGCTTGTACGATAATCGTCAAAAAGCATGACAAAGGTCAGCAGATGGCGCATCTGCCTTCGATCCTGCCAAGGGTTACAGCTCAAACTCCGCGGCCAAGGCAGCACGGATGCAATACAACACCCCCTCCGGTACGCGCGCGCCGAACAGCGGGGCAATGGCCGATACAGGCGGCAACTCGCCCTCGCCATCGAGGAAGGCGTCCTGCACCTCCATCATCAGGTCTTCCGGCAGGTCAAGCGCCTGGTCAAGGCTAAGCTCATGGCGGCCCAACGCCTCGGCCAGCAGGCTGTACACGTTCTTTTCGCTGCAGTTGAGCTGCCCGGCGATCTGCGCCGGGGTCATGCCGGCGCGGGCCAGGCTGACCAGCTCGTGGCGCAGGTCGAGCACCACTTTTTGCGCCTCGTCGGTGCCGCCACTGTTGTTCAGCACTTCGAGGAACGCCTGACCATAGCGCTCCAGCTTGCGCGCCCCCACGCCGCTGACCTGGGCCATGTCGCTGAGGCTGACCGGCTGGCTGCGCAGCATTTCCAGCAGGGTCGAGTCGGGGAAGATGACATAGGGCGGCACGCTGTGCTCTTCGGCCAGCTTGCGCCGCAGGGTGCGCAGCGCTTCCCACAGCTCGCGTTCTTCGGCACGCACCAGCTGGCTGGCCGGGCTGCCGCCACTGGACGACGCGCTCTTCGCGGTGGTTTGCGGCTTGAGGTCGCGGCGCAATTGCAAGGTCACCTCGCCACGCAACAGTGGCCGGCAGCTGTCGGACAGGCGCAGCCCGCCATAGCCTTCCAGGTCGATGTCGACCAGGCCACGGGCCACCAACTGGCGGAACAGCGAACGCCACTCGACCTCGGCCAGGCCTTTGCCCACGCCAAACACCGAAAGCTTTTCGTGGCCGAAGTTGCGCGCCTTCTCGGTGTCCTTGCCCAGCAGTACATCGATCAGGTGGCCGACGCCATAACGCTGGCCGGTACGGAACACCGCCGACAAGGCCTGGCGTGCCGGCTCGGTGGCGTCCCAGGTCTGGATGTTGTCGACACAGTTGTCGCAGTGCCCGCAGGGTTGCTCGAGGACTTCGTCGAAGTAGGCCAGCAACGACTGACGGCGGCAGCGGGTTTCTTCACACAGGGCCAGCATGGCGTCGAGCTTGTGCTGCTCGATGCGCTTGTGGCGCTCGTCACCTTCGGAGTTCTGCAGCATCTGCTTGAGCATCACCATGTCCTGCAGGCCGTAGGCCATCCAGGCATCGGACGGCAAGCCATCACGGCCGGCCCGGCCGGTTTCCTGGTAATAGGCCTCAAGCGACTTGGGCAGGTCGAGGTGGGCGACGAAGCGCACGTTGGGCTTGTCGATGCCCATGCCAAAGGCAATGGTGGCGACCATGATCAAGCCTTCCTCGTTGAGGAAGCGGTGCTGGTTGGCCGAGCGTGTCTCGGCGGCCAGGCCGGCATGATACGGCAGCGCCGGGAAGCCCTGCTCGCAGAGGAACGCAGCAGTTTCGTCGACCTTCTTGCGTGACAGGCAGTAGACGATGCCGGCGTTGCCACGGCGCTCGCCAAGGAACGCCATCAGCTGCTTGCGCGGCGCTTCCTTGGGCACGATGCGGTAGAAGATGTTGGGCCGGTCGAAGCTCGACAGGAAACGCTCGGCGCCTTGCAGGTGCAGGCGCTGGACGATCTCTTCGCGGGTACGCATGTCGGCGGTGGCGGTCAGCGCAATGCGCGGCACATGCGGGAACAGCTCGGCGAGCTGGCCCAGTTGCAGGTACTCCGGGCGGAAGTCGTGGCCCCATTGCGACACGCAGTGCGCCTCGTCGATGGCGAACAGCGAGATGTCCAGGTCGCGCAGGAAGTCGAGCATGCGCGGCTGCACCAGGCGCTCCGGCGCCAGGTACAGCATCTTCACTTCGCCACGGCGCAGGCGCCCGGCCAGCTCACGTTGCTGCTCTGCAGTCAGCGTGGAGTTCAGCGCAGCCGCTGCCACGCCCAACTCGTCAAGGGTGGCGACCTGGTCGTCCATCAGCGCGATCAGTGGCGAAACCACCACGGTCAGGCCTGGGCGCAGCAGCCCCGGTACCTGGAAACACAACGACTTGCCGCCACCGGTGGGCATCAGTACCAGGGCATCGCCGCCATTGGCCACGCATTCGATGATCGCTGCCTGGCGCCCTCGGAAACTGTCGTAGCCGAAGATGTCCTTGAGAACGCGCTGAGCCTGTTCGAGCATGTGCAACTCCACAAATCGCCGTACCATCCTGGCATACAGGCTGGACGAAAAACCCGCCCCGCACACGCCGAATGCGTAAGCGGTTTTTACCAGGCGGCCGGCAAGGCCTGCGCCTGGATGAAAAACCGCGGAGTATACCGCAGCGTTGCGCTGCGCAGGGCACCACGGCGATAGACGTTCCCTTTACCCCGGCGCCGCTGCAAGGTGCTAGAATTCGGTATCGTTTATTCTCCAAGGTAGCCCTGTAATGTCCTTCGCCGAGCAACTGACCCGCCTGCAAGCCTTCCTCGACGCCGACGAGCTGCACGAAGAGGCGTTGGACTACGTCGCCGCCCACGGCTACCTCACCGCTCTGTCGATCAACGCCGAAGACGTGCCCGAGCGCGAGTGGATCGACGCTTTGTTCGCCGAAGAGCCGCACTACGCCAGCGAAGCCCAGCGCACCGAAATCGAAGCTACCCTGGTAGCGCTCAAGGCGCACATTGCCCGCCAGCTGGCCAGCGATGACGAATTCGAGCTGCCGTGCGACCTCGACCTGACCGACGAGCCGGACGATTCCGACCTGCGCGGCTGGTGCATCGGCTTCATGGAAGGCGTGTTCCTGCGCGAAGAGGCGTGGTTCGAAAACGCCGAGGAAGAAGTCAGCGAAATGCTGCTGCCGATCATGGTGGGTTCCGGTCTGTTCGACGAACAACCCGAGTTCGCCGACATTGCCAGCAACGCCAACCTGCAGGACGACATGATCGTCCAGATCCCCGAAGCGCTGACCGCGCTGTTCCTGCTGTTGCAAGCGCCTGAAGAGAAACCGGCACTGCTCAAGCCACGCCACCACTGAGCCAGCGGTGCGCTACCTGCTGCTGGCCATCGGCTGGCTCAGCGTTGCGCTGGGTGTGTTGGGCATATTCCTGCCGGTATTGCCCACCACCCCGTTCCTGCTACTGGCGGCAGCCTGCTTTGCCCGCAGCTCGCCGCGCTTTCACCACTGGCTGGTCCACCACCCCAAGCTGGGGCCGTGGATCCGCGACTACCTCAGTGGTGAAGGCATCCCCCTCAAGGGCAAGGTCTACGCCATCGGCCTGATGTGGGCCAGCATCGGCCTGTCGTGCTACCTGGTACCGCTGTTCTGGGCACGTACCTTCATGCTCACCAGTGCCGTGCTGGTCAGCCTGTACATCCTCAAGCAAAAAACCCTGCACAAGCGAAAGTGACAATATTTTGTCGCCAAATATCAATTTCGCCTAACTAGGTTTCTATTTATCTGAATTAGTTCTGGAACCGCACGCGCCCCTTGAAAACCTTGGCTTCCAGGGTATTCGATGCTATCGGTCGCTCTTTGCCCGCGCTAATTCATTAGACAATATCGGCCTTATATGGCAGTTTGATATGAATAAATCTTCTTATCTATCGCGCTGAATGTACTTAGCTGTGGGGTTAAAAACCTGCAACACTATACGCGATAAATTATCGTCATTTTTTTGGCGAGCAGCAGGATAAATCCAGGATCAGGGAGATGTACCATGCGCGTTTTGAACCCCATCACCAGTGCATTACTGTTGGCCCTGGCGAGTGCCAACGTACAGGCGATGTCGATCACCGAGGCCGTCCAAAGCGCCGTGGACTACCACCCACAGGTCAGCTCCAACCGTAACAGCAAGTTGTCGGCCGATGAAGATGTGAAGTTCGCGCGTGGTGGCTACTACCCTTCCGTAGACCTGGTTGCCGGCTACGGCCGTCAGCGCTCGGACAATGCCACTACCCGTGCCGAGGGTAACCACAACAAGGAAACCCTGAACTACACCCAGTCCGAGCTGCGCCTGCGGCAGATGATCTTCGACGGCTTCAACACCTCGAATGAAGTGGGCCGCACCGAAGCCGTCTCCACCTCCCGCGCCTACTACACCCAGGCAGTTGCCCAGGATGTCGGCCTGCGTGCGGTCGAGGTGTACCTGGAAGTGCTCAAGCGCCGCGAGCTGGTGACCCTGGCCAAGAACAACCTGCAAGCCCACCTGCGGGTCAATGACCAGATCGGCCTGCGCAACGAGCGTGGCGTCGGCAGCACCGCTGACCTTGACCAGTCCCGCGCCCGCCGCGCCCTGGCAGAAAACAACCTGGACACCGCCGAAGTCGACCTGGCCGATGCCGAGGCCAACTTCTTCAGCGTGATCGGCCGCATGCCGGACGAGCTGGAAAGCCCGCAGACCATCAAGGGTGAAGTACCCACCACCCTCGACGAAGCGCGTAACGGCATGCGCCAGAACAACCCGTACATCAAGTCGGCCCAGGCTGACGTGAACGCTGCCGAGCAGCAGTATGAAGTGGGCAAGTCGACCTTCTACCCACGCTTCGACGCCATTCTGGCCACCGGTGCCAACAACAACACCGGCGGTGAGAAAGGCCACAACAACAACGACTGGCAAGCCGGCGTCGAGATGAACTACAACCTGTTCCGCGGCGGCAGCGACAAGGCCCGCCTGCAGTCCGACGCGCACAAGATCAACCAGGCCCTGGACATCCGCAACAACGCACTGCGCGAGCTGACCGAGAACCTGAGCCTGGCGTGGAACGCCATGAACAACGCCAGCAAGCAGCTGCCGACCGCGCGTGAATACGCCGAGACCACCAAGCGTGTGCGCGCGGCCTACCAGGACCAGTTCGGCCTGGGTCAACGCACCCTGCTGGACGTGCTGGACAGTGAGAACGAGCTGTATAACGCCGACCGCCGCTACACCGAAGTGCGTTACACCGAAGAGTTCTCGCGCTACCGCGTGCTGGCAACCATGGGCGAGTTGCTGACCAAGCAGCGTATTTCACTGCCACCAGAGGCGCTGGCGACTACCGAGGTACGTACCGAGGCACGTCTGCCCGAGATGCGTTGATCGGGCTTGAGATTGCCGGGGCCGCTTTGCGGCCCATCGCGACACAAGGCCGCTCCTACAGGAGATCGCGTATGCCAATGGCTGGTGCGATCATCTGTAGGAGCGGCCTTGTGTCGCGATGGGCTGCGAAGCAGCCCCCTGCCCTCACTCGGTGCCATGGTTACGCTGGAACGTCTCCTCGCCCATGGCCCTGATCTGCCCCTCGATCAACGCCTCGAACGGTGCCAACAGCGCATCGAAGCAGGCCGGTTGCTCCAGTGCATTCAGCGCCCCCACCACGGCCTCGATGGTCGACAGTGCCCCCGCCTCGGGCGCCTTGCGCAAGCGATAGCGCGAAGCGGCCACCTGCCCCAGCGTCACCCGTGGCAAGGCCTCCAGCAGTGGATTCAGGTACAGCAGCTTGCGCGCTTTGCGCCAGGTGCCGTCGGGCACGATCAACAGCAACGGTTTGTCGCTCACGCCGCCATAGGCGCTCAGCACCTGGGCGTCATCGCCGGGGAACAGCAGCACTGGCCGGTAGCCGGGTGTAGCAAGTAACTGCTCCAGGTCATCGAATACCTCGCCTATCCGCAGCGCTGCGTTGTTCAGGCCAAGGGCCGCCAGGCGCGCGGTGTTCAGCGCGTGGGCGGTTTCACTGGGGTGCTGCAGCAGGATCACCCGGGTGCGGCTGTCGAGCGCGGGGATCAGTGGGCAGAGGCAATGGTCGAGCGGGCGCTGGCAACGCTCGCAGCGGGGTCTGGGCATGGGGGTCTCCTTGGCGGGGACAATTTTGCCACAGAACATGGGCCCGCTTTGCAAGCGTGTCGCTGACCTTGTAGGAGCGGGTTTACCCGCGAATGCGGCGGTATCATCACCATCGCATTCGCGGGTAAACCCGCTCCTACAGGGCGATTGGGCCGCAAGGCGGCCCCGGCGCTTTCAGCGGTTGAACCGCTCTGCCAGGCTATGCAGGTACTCGGCCATGCGCTCCAGGTCTTGGCTGATCTCTGCGCCTTGCCGAGCCTGCCCGGCACTCTGGTCGCACAGCTGGGCAATCCGCACAATCTGCTGGTTGATGTCCTCGGCCACATGGCTCTGCTGTTCCGACGCCGTGGCCATCTGCTGGCTCATGCCGGTAATGCGGCTGACCGCCAGGGCAATTCCGTTCAACGCGGCCTGCACCGCTTCGACACTGTGCACGCTGTCGCGGGAGATCTGCTCACCACGGCTGGCAGTGCTTACCGCCCGCTCCGCCCCGGCGCGCAACGAGGCGATGATCTGGTGTATCTCCTGGGTCGAGGTACGGGTGCGCTGGGCCAACGAGCGCACCTCATCGGCCACCACTGCAAACCCGCGCCCCTGCTCACCGGCACGCGCCGCTTCAATGGCCGCGTTGAGCGCCAGCAGGTTGGTCTGCTCGGCAATCGAGGTAATCACATCGACCACGCTGCCGATCGACTGGGTCTGCTCGGCCAGGGCATTCACCGCCTGGCCAATGTCATTGACCGCATCACTCATGCTGCCCATGGCTTTCAGGCTCTGCAGCGCCAGCTCGCTGCCCTGCTGCGCCAGCTGGTCGGCATCACCCGCCGCATGCGCCGTGCTCTGCACGTTGTGGGTGACCTCCTGGATGGTGGCCGCCATTTGCGCAATGGCTGTGGCCGACTGGTCGGTCTCGCTGCGCTGGCGGTCGAGCATCTGCGCCTGGGCATCGGACAGGTCGGAGGATTGCGCGGCCCGCGATTTCACCCCGACCCCGGCGTCCACCAGGCGCGTCAACGCCGTTTGCAGGCGGGCTTCCTCACTGATGATGGCGAGGTCCAGCTGGCCCTGCAGGCCAGGGTTGTCGCTGTAGGTCAACGCCACCAAGGGGCTGGTGAAGGCCTTGGGGTGCTCGGCCAGCGTGCGGCGAATGGCCTGGTTCTGCCGGTGTTCGACCAGGTACCAGGCCAGCAGCAGGCTGGCCATCAGCACGCCGAGCGCGGCATACGGCGGCAGCCACAGGTAGCCTGCCGCCGACACCAGACCCGACCCGATCAGTGGCCAGCCGTGGCCCAGGCCATGCCCCAGCCTGGCCACCCACGACACCGGCGTGCGGCCATCGCGCAAGCGGCCGTACAAGGCCTCGGCGCGGCGGATCTGCTCGCGGGTGGGCACCGAACGTACCGACTCGTAGCCACTGATGCGGCCCTGCTCGTAGATCGCGGTGACGTAGGCACTGACCCAGTAGTAATCACCGTTCTTCGCCCGGTTCTTGACCACCCCCATCCACGGTTTGCCCTGCTTGATGGTTTCCCACATATGGCCGAATACCGCGGGCGGCATGTCCGGATGACGCACGAGGTTGTGCGGTTGGCCAACCAGCTCGTCGTAGGTGAACCCGCTGATCGCCACAAAGGCATCGTTGCAGTAGGTGATGCGGCTGTTGAGGTCGGTGGTGGAAATCAGCCGTTGTTCGCTGGAGAAGGTTCTTTCGTGCTCAGTGACGGGCAAATTCATGCGCATCTTGGGCGATCCTTGCAGGATGAAATAAGGGAAAATCATCAGCGCAAGTTGATATGTAGCAGAGCGCTATCAGGTTAGCGGTCAGCTTTTGCCGGAATTTAACACCGCCCGACGGAATGCATGAATATGACGCAGCTCAACCGACGTTGAGCTGGCTTTTGAGCAGGTCGCGGAAGGTCTGGATCAACGGTTCGCGGCTACGCCCGCGGCGAATGATCAACGAGAACGGCGCCTGGTAACCGAAGGTCGACGGCGACAGCACCCGCAAGTCGCCTTTGTCGACCCAGGCCTGGGCGTAGTGTTCGGGCAAGTAGCCGATATACGCGCCCGAGAGAATCAGGATCAGCTGCGCCTCCATGCTCTCTACCGTTGCCGCGCTGTGCTTGAAGCCATGCCGGGCCAGTTCGGCCTGGCTCCAGTAGCCACGCCCGACCATGCGCTGCTGGGTCACCACCTGCTCGGGGATACGCCGGTCGTTGTACAGCGGGTGGCGGCTGCTGCAGTACAGCCAGTGCTGTTCGCGGTACAACGGTTGGTACAGCAGGCCGCTCATGCGCGAGGAGAACGCACCGATGGCCAGGTCCAGGCGGTTGTCCTGCACACCCAGTTGCAGCTCGTACGGGCTGGACACCGACAGGTGCAGGTGCACGGCCGGGTGCTCCTGGCTGTAGGCACCGATGGCTTCGGCCAGCGGCAGCGCGCGGTCGCCAACCGTGGAGTCGATCACCCCCAGGTTGAGGGTGCCGCGCAGCTCGCCCTTGAGGGCCGCGGCATACTGCTCGAAACCGTCCAGTTCGGCCAGCAGGCGCAGGGTTTCCTGGTGGAACAGCTCGCCCTTGCTGGTCAGGCTGAAACCGCCCCGGCCACGGTGGCACAGCACGATACCCAAGGCGCCCTCCAGCTGGCTCATGTAGGTGCTGATGGCCGAGGTCGACAGGTTCAGCTCGCGCTGGGCATTGGCAAAGCCCTGGTGGCGGACCACGCTGATGAAGATGCGCAGCAGTTTCAGGTCGGGCAATGTCGAGGCCATGGTGCAACGGTTCCACTGGTGTATGTGCGCGCAGTCTAACCGCTGCGCCGGGCTTTAGTTCAGAAATTCCTGAACTAAGTATTTGTCGGTAGCGATTCTTCCCGGGCACTACCTTGCGCAGACTTGGCCGAAATGTCCCTGCCCGCTGGCAAAACCACAGTTGAAAAGCGCGCAGCGGCACAGGTTCGAACAAACAGAACAATCGACCGACTGATGAGGCCCACCGTGGACAAGACTCTCCACCAACCACTGGGCGGCAACGAAATGCCGCGTTTCGGCGGCATCGCCACCATGCTCCGTCTCCCCCACCTGCAAAGCGCCAAAGGCCTGGATGCCGCCTTTATCGGCGTGCCGCTGGACATCGGCACCTCGCTGCGCTCCGGCACCCGTTTCGGCCCACGGCAGATTCGTGCGGAATCGGTGATGATCCGCCCTTACAACATGGCCACCGGTGCTGCACCGTTCGACTCGCTGTCGGTCGCCGACATCGGTGACGTGGCGATCAACACCTTCAACCTGCTGGACGCCGTGCGCATCATCGAAGAAGCGTATGACGAAATCGTCGAGCACAACGTCATCCCCATGACCCTGGGTGGCGACCACACCATCACCCTGCCGATCCTGCGTGCACTGCACAAGAAGCACGGCAAGATCGGCCTGGTGCACATCGACGCCCACGCCGACGTCAACGACCACATGTTCGGCGAGAAGATCGCCCACGGCACCACCTTCCGCCGCGCCGTGGAAGAAGGCCTGCTCGACTGCGACCGCGTGGTGCAGATTGGCTTGCGCGCCCAGGGCTACACCGCCGACGACTTCAACTGGAGCCGTCGCCAGGGCTTCCGTGTGGTGCAGGCCGAAGAGTGCTGGCACAAGTCGCTGGAACCCTTGATGGCCGAAGTGCGGGAAAAGGTCGGTGGCGGCCCTGTTTACCTGTCGTTCGACATCGACGGCATCGACCCGGCCTGGGCGCCAGGCACCGGCACCCCGGAAATTGGCGGCTTGACCACCATCCAGGCAATGGAGATCATTCGCGGTTGCCACGGCCTGGACCTGATCGGCTGTGACCTTGTCGAAGTCTCCCCGCCTTACGACACCACCGGCAACACTTCGCTGCTCGGTGCCAACCTGCTGTTCGAGATGCTTTGCGTGCTGCCAGGTGTGGTCCGCCGCTAAACGGCATTCGGTTGCATTCGGTTGTAGGAGCGGGGGGGGGGGGGGGGGGGGGGGGGGGGGGGGGGCCCCGCCGGGGGGGGGGGGGGGGGGGGAGAGGC
>NZ_JACVZC010000086.1 GCF_016658545.1 Pseudomonas sp. S37
CCCCCCCCCCCCCCCCCCCCCCCCCCCCCCCCCCCCCCGCTCCTACAAGGTTTTGCGCAGGCCTTCAGACGCGGCCCTTCAATAAAGCCTGCAACGAATCGTCAAAGTCGCGCAGCGCATCCGCCTGCACCGCCTGCTCATCTTCCATCACCCGCGCCACATCCCCCAGGCGCTTGCTGGCCCGCCCTTCGGCGCGGCCGATATAGGTCAGCTGATCATCGAAAAACCGTGCCAGCACCCGGCTTTCTATGCCTGCGCTGGCCAAACGGCTTTCAGTGTCCAGCAGCACGATCACGTCCGGGTGGTCGCTTAGCAGCGTATCCAGGTCGTCATAGAAGGTCACCTCGGCGAACTGCTGCGCCAGCGAG
This sequence comes from Pseudomonas sp. S37, assembly GCF_016658545.1. Lineage (GTDB taxonomy): Bacteria > Pseudomonadota > Gammaproteobacteria > Pseudomonadales > Pseudomonadaceae > Aquipseudomonas. The sequence continues at coordinate 369 of NZ_JACVZC010000086.1, forward strand.
CGTGCCAGCCAGTCATAGGCCTGGCTTTCGCTGTTCAGCGTGGCCACCGGAATGCGCTGGCCTTGGGCGGGCGCGGCCGCGGGGGTACGGTGGCTGCTGAGATAGCTGAGGGTCGCCTGGCTGTCACGCCCCAGCAACACCGCCACCCGCTGGCCGGGGGCCAGGGCGACGCTGGAAATGGCCGTGGCCGAATAGAAGTGCCCATAGGGCTGGGTGGTGTCGGTGGCGGCCGGGCTGGCACAACCACCGAGGGCGGCCAGCAGGGCGAGCAGGGCAGCGATCATGCCAGCTTTCATGGGGTAGTCCCTCAGCGATTCCGTGAATGCCACCATCTTCCGCCTGCGCCGGGCGCAGCGGAACTTGATGGCATTCATGGTGGCTATCGATGAGGTCGATGCATCACTGCGTGGCCATGAATTGCAGGATACGTTCGCGCAGCCAGCGTTCGGCCGGGTCGTTGTCCTGCGCGCCGCTCCAGACCATCGACAGCTCGGCTTCGGTGATGTCGAACGGTGCCGGGTCGGCGCGCAGGCTGCCGTCGTCGGCCAGGGCGCAGGCAGCGTAGTCCGGTACCGTGGCAATCAGCTCGGTGTTGCGCAGCAGGGCACGCAGGCTGCCGAACTGCGGCACGGCCAGCACCACCTTGCGGCAACGGCCTATGCGCGCCAGGTCGAGGTCGATGTTGCCGCTCATGTCGCCGGAGAACGACACCATGACATGGGGGCGGGCGCAGTATTCGTCGAGGGTCAGCGGGCCGGGGCGGTCGTCGGCGCGCAGCACGCGCACGCCGATGTCGCGCAGCTTGCGGCGCTTGGCGGTGGCCGGCAGGTCGGTGGTGTAGCTCACCCCGACCGAGATCTCACCGCTGGCCAGCAGGCCCGGCATCAGCAGGAAGTTGGCCCGGCGCACGACCACGCTGATGTCCGGGGCCTCTTCGCGCAGGGCTTGCAGCAGCGCCGGAAACAGGCCGAACTCGGCATCGTCCGACAGGCCCAGGCGGAACACGTTGCAACTGTTGGCCGGCTCGAATTCGCGGGCACGGCTGATGGCAGCGGAAATCACGTCCATGGCCGGGCCCAGTTCGGCGAATATCTGCATGGCCCTTGGTGTGGGCTCCATGGCCCGGCCGCTGCGGATCAGCAGCGGGTCGTCGAACAGCTCGCGCAGGCGGGCGAGGGCGGCGCTGACGGTGGACTGGGTGATGAACAGCTTTTCACCGACGCGGGTCAGGTTGCGTTCGATCATCAGGGCTTCGAACAGCACCAGCAGGTTCATGTCGACGCGGCGCAGGTCGTTGCGGTTCATGGGGGCTCGGGTTCCGGAGTAGAGGGGTTGGCGGTGTATTGAAGCATGTGGCAGGCCTGCTTGCCTTGTATGGATGTGCCGGCCTATTCGCGGGTAAACCCGCTCCCACAAGAGTTGCATAATCCTCAGGACCTGTGGAGATCCTGTGGGAGCGGGTTCATCGAGGCGTCGAACCGCCGCGAATAGGCCGGCACAGGAAAGCTGACAGAGCCAACCTATCACCCTCCAATACCCACTCTATTAGAACTCTGCCCAAGCTCGGCTAGTCTTTCCCGTGGCCCCGCGAATTCCGCGAACGGGTGGGCTGTCAGCACCTGCGTGCAAGACCGCGCCCACCCGCCGTGACAGCTTCGCAAGCCCCGTGTACACCTGATGAGGGGTAGCACGAGCGCACACGCTCGGCTGAAAGAACACCTGGCATAGACCGGAAATCTGGATAACCGACCCAAAGGTACCCGCAGATGTCGAACGAATCGAAATGCCCGTTCCATCAAACCGCAGGTGGCGGCACCACCAACCGTGACTGGTGGCCTGACCAGCTCAACCTCAGAATCCTTCACCAGCACTCGTCGAAGTCCGACCCGATGGACGCTGATTTCGACTATGCCAAGGCGTTCAAGAGCCTCGACTTCCAGGCCCTGAAGCAAGACCTGACCGCCCTGATGACCAACTCGCAGGACTGGTGGCCAGCCGACTTCGGCCACTACGGCCCGCTGTTCATCCGCATGGCCTGGCACAGCGCCGGCACCTACCGCATTGGCGATGGTCGCGGCGGGGCGGGCTCTGGCCAGCAACGCTTTGCCCCGCTCAACAGCTGGCCGGACAACGTCAGCCTGGACAAGGCCCGGCGCCTGCTGTGGCCGATCAAGCAGAAGTACGGCAACAAGATTTCCTGGGCCGACCTGATCGTGCTCACCGGCAACGTCGCACTCGAATCCATGGGCTTCAAGACGTTTGGCTTCTCTGGCGGCCGCGCTGATGTGTGGGAGCCGGACGAAGATGTGTACTGGGGTTCGGAAAAGGTCTGGCTGGGCGGCGATACCCGTTATGGCAAGGACCAGGTCAAGGCCCAGCCGCCCGGCCAGGGTGACCTGGTGGCCGAGCCTGCCAAACGCCCGGAAGAAGAAAGCCGTGACCTGAGCGGTGAGCGCAACCTGGAAAACCCGCTGGCCGCCGTGCAGATGGGCCTGATCTACGTGAACCCGGAAGGCCCCGAGGGCAACCCCGACCCGGTGGCTTCGGGCAAGGACATCCGCGACACCTTTGGCCGCATGGCCATGAACGATGAAGAAACCGTGGCGCTGATTGCCGGCGGCCACGCGTTCGGCAAAACCCACGGCGCCGGCCCTGCCGACAACGTCGGCCCCGAGCCGGAAGCCGCAGGCCTGGAGCTGCAGGGCCTGGGTTGGGCCAACAAGTTCGGCACTGGCAAAGGGGGCGATGCGATTACCAGCGGCCTGGAAGTGATCTGGACCTCGACGCCGACGAAGTGGAGCAACGAGTACCTGAACAACCTGTTCAACTTCGAGTGGGAGCTGACCAAGAGCCCGGCCGGTGCGCACCAGTGGACACCTAAAGAGGGCAAGGGGGCAGGTACTGTGCCAGATGCCCACGACCCGGCCAAGCGCCATGCGCCATCGATGCTCACCTCTGACCTGGCGCTGCGTTTCGACCCGATCTACGGGCCGATCGCCAAGCGCTTCAAGGATAACCCCGACCAGTTGGCGGATGCCTTCGCCCGTGCCTGGTACAAGTTGATTCACCGCGACATGGGCCCGCTGGCACGCTACCTGGGCCCGGAAATGCCCAACGAAGAGCTGCTGTGGCAAGACCCGATCCCGAAAGTCGACCACCCGCTGGTGGGCGAGCAGGACATTGCCGCGCTCAAGGCCAAAGTGCTGGCAACGGGCCTGAGCGTTGGCGAGCTGGTGGCCACGGCATGGGCGGCGGCTTCGACCTTCCGCGGCTCGGACAAGCGTGGCGGGGCCAACGGTGGCCGCCTGCGCCTGGCACCGCAGAAAGACTGGGCGGCCAACCAGGGCACCGGCAAAGTACTGGCGGCACTGGAGAAGATCCAGGCCGAGTTCAATGCCGGCGGCAAGCAGATCTCGCTGGCCGACCTGATCGTCCTCGCCGGTGTAGCCGCTGTGGAAAAAGCCGCCAAGGACGCTGGGCATAACCTGCGTGTGGCGTTCCAGCCGGGCCGTGCCGATGCCTCGCAAGCGCAGACCGACGTCGAGTCGTTCGCCGTGCTGGAGCCGTTGAGCGATGGCTTCCGCAACTTCAGCAAAAGCCGCTACAGCGTCAAGGCCGAGAAACTGCTGCTGGATAAAGCCCAGCTGCTGACCTTGACGGCGCCGGAGCTGACCGTGCTGATCGGTGGCCTGCGGGTGCTGGGCGCCAACCATGGCGGCAACACCCAGGGTGTGTTCACCGACAAGGTCGGCACGCTGACCAACGACTTCTTCCGCAACCTGCTGGACATGGGCGTGGAGTGGAAGCCGACCTCGGCGGAAAACGAAGCCTTCGAAGGCCGCGATCGCAAGACCGGGCAGGTAAAGTGGACCGGTAGCCGGGTTGACCTGGTGTTTGGTTCGCATGCGCAGTTGCGGGCGTTGAGCGAGGTGTATGGCAGTGGGGATGGTGGTGACAAGTTCGTGCGCGACTTTGTTGCCGCTTGGGAGAAGGTCATGGAGCTGGACCGTTTTGACCTGAAATAGCCGCGTTGGAAAACGGGGGGCGCTTTGCGCCCCAATCGCGACACAAGGCCGCTCCCACATTGATCGGCGTATGCAGGACCTTGTGGGAGCGGCCTTGTGTCGCGATGGGCTGCAAAGCAGCCCCTTGGGCAGCTGGCAATTTCGCCAATTCCAGGTCGGATAGATACAAAACCCCCCTCGTCGGTTCTGTTGCAATGCTTCTCAGGCGGCCAGCCTGAACAGCGTGCCAACAACGACAAGGAACCCCGACCATGCAAATGCCAAAGACCCTGAAAATCCGCAACGGCGACAAGGTGCAGCCAACGTTCTCTGCCCAGGAATACGCCGCCCGCCATGCCCGGCTGCGGGCCTACATGGCCGAGCAGGACATCGAGGCGGCGATTTTCACCTCCTACCACAACGTCAACTACTACAGTGATTTCCTCTACTGCTCGTTCGGCCGCCCGTATGCGCTGGTGATAACCCAGGACAAGGTGGTCTCGATCAGTGCCAACATCGATGGTGGGCAACCCTGGCGGCGCACGGTCGGCACCGACAACATCGTCTATACCGACTGGCAGCGCGACAACTACTTCGTTGCCATCCAGCAGGCACTGCCGCTGGCTTCACGCATCGGCGTGGAACATGACCACCTCAACCTGCAGAACCACGGCAAGCTCGCCGCCTGCTACCCCAAGGCCGAGCTGGTGGACATCGGCGCACCGTGCATGCGCATGCGCATGATCAAGTCGGCCGAGGAGCAGGCGTTGATCCGCCACGGTGCGCAGGTGGCCGATATCGGCGGGGCGGCGGTGGTCGAGGCGCTGCGCGAGCATGTGCCTGAGTACGAAGTGGCGTTGCATGCTACACAGGCGATGGTCCGCGAGATTGCCAAGCGTTTTCCCGATGCCGAGCTGATGGATACCTGGACCTGGTTCCAGTCCGGGCTTAACACCGATGGCGCACACAATCCGGTGACCAGCCGCCGGGTGGGCAAGGGCGAGATCCTCAGCCTCAACTGCTTCCCGATGATCGCCGGCTATTACACCGCGCTGGAGCGCACGCTGTTCCTCGACCACTGCCCGGACGAGTACCTGCGCCTGTGGCAGGCCAACGTTGAAGTGCACGAAGCCGGGCTGAAACTGGTGCGCCCGGGCATGCGCTGCAGCGACATCGCCCGCGAACTGAACGAAATTTTCCTGCGCCACGACCTGCTGCAGTACCGCACCTTCGGTTACGGCCATTCGTTCGGCACCTTGAGCCACTACTACGGCCGCGAGGCGGGGCTTGAGCTGCGCGAAGACATCGACACGGTGCTGGAGCCGGGCATGGTGGTGTCGATCGAACCGATGATCATGCTGCCCGAAGGTCGGCCGGGGGCGGGCGGTTATCGCGAGCATGACATCCTGATCGTCAACGACAGCGGCGCCGAGAACATCACCAGGTTCCCGTATGGGCCGGAGCACAACATCATTCGCAAATAAGCATCGCGTCGCTTGCTTCGCGGCTAAAGCCGCTCCCACAGGCATTCCATTGCTGTCGTAGGAGCGGGTTTACCCGCGAATAGGCCCGCACAGACAACAACAAGATCCCAGTATGACCACCAGACCCTGCCTCCAATTAAAAGAACCAGAGGGTACCCGTCATGTCCAGCACCACCCTTGACCCATCCGCTGTCGCCGGCCCCGCGCACAACGCCGAGCGGCAGGCCTTGCGCAAGGCCGCCCGGGCCAGTTTCATGGGCAACTTCGTCGAGTGGTTCGACTACGCCGCCTACGGCTACCTGGCCACCATCATCGCCGCCACCTTCTTCCCGCAAACCGACAAGACCACCGGCCTGCTGGCCACCTTCGCGGTGTTCGCCCTGTCGTTTCTGGTGCGCCCGTTGGGCGGCATCGTCTGGGGCCATTTCGGCGACCGCCATGGCCGGCGCAATGCGCTGTCGTGGTCAATCCTGATCATGTCGGTATCCACCTTTTGCATCGGCCTGCTGCCCGGCTATGCACAAATCGGCCTGTGGGCACCGGTGCTGCTGTTACTGATCCGCCTGGTGCAGGGTTTTTCCGCCTCGGGCGAGTACGCCGGGGCAGCAGCGTTTCTGGCTGAATATGCGCCGCCTGGCCGGCGTGGCTTGTACACCAGCATCGTGCCTGCCAGCACGGCGGCGGGGTTGCTGTTTGGTGCGGCGTTTGTCGCGGTGTTGCACGAACTGCTCAGCAGCGAAGCCTTGCATGAGTGGGGCTGGCGCCTGCCGTTCCTGCTGGCCGCGCCGTTTGGCCTGGTGGGGCGCTATATCCGCATGAGCCTGCAGGACACGCCCAAGTTCCTGGAGATGGAGCAGCGCCTGGAGCACAAGGCTGGCATGGCCCCGACGCCGCTGCGCGAACTGCTTGGCCAGCATCGCCGCAGCCTGGCCATCGGCATTGGGGTCACCTGCCTGAATGCGGTGGCGTTCTACCTGCTGCTCAGCTACATGCCCACCTACCTGTCCAGTGAAATGGGTATGAGCGAGCGCGATTCGTTCATTGCCTCGACGGTATCGCTGGCCACCTATATCGGCTTGATCTTCCTCATGGGGCGGCTGTCTGACCATTTTGGGCGCAAGACCATGCTGGTGGTGGCCTCGCTGTTGTTCCTCGGGTTGACCGTGCCGTTGTTCCGCCTGCTGGACGGGCAGCCGCTGCTGGTGATCCTGGCAATCCAGATTTTCTTTGGTGCGATGCTGGCGATGAACGACGGGACCTTGCCGTGCCTGCTGGCGGAGATTTTCCCGACGCGGGTGCGCTTTAGCGGTTTTGCACTGAGTTTCAACGTGGCCAACGCGTTTTTTGGCGGGACGGCGCCGTTCATTGCCACCTGGTTGATCCAGGTTACCGGCAGCAAGCTGGCGCCGGCGGGGTATTTGCTGGCGGCGGCACTGGTGGCGCTGGTGGCCATGCTGATGTGCCGGGAGACCGCGCATACGGCCCTTGAAGATTAGTTGAGCTGTACCGGCCTATTCGCGGGTGAACCCGCTCCCACAGGTTTACCTCAGGTTCGAATACTGTGGAATTCCCTGTGGGAGCGGGTTTACCCGCGAAGAGGCCGGCAAAGCCGGCACAACATTTCAATCAATGCAAAGAAGCCTGCCGCCGCTCCCCCAACGGCGACAACCCGAAGAACCGGCTATAGCTCTTGGAAAAATGCGCCGGCGAGCTGAACCCGCAGGCCAGCGCCACCTCGCGCACCTGCACATCACTGCGCAGCAGCAGCTCCCGCGCCCGCGACAGGCGCAGCTCCAGGTAATACTGGCTGGGTGTGCGCTGCAGGTACTTGTGGAACAGCCGCTCCAGCTGGCGCACGGTCACTTCGTTGAGGCTGGCCAGTTCCTCCAGCGCCAGTGGCTCTTCCAGGTTGGCCTCCATGATTGCCACCACCTGGCTCAACTTGGGCTGGGCGCTGCCGAGCAGGGTGCGCAGCGGCACCCGCTGGCGATCACGCTCGCCGCGCACGCGGTCACACAGCAGCAGTTCGGCGGCCTTGGCCGCGATGTCCTGGCCGCCCGGTTCGCGAGCCACCAGTTGCAGCATCATGTCCATCGCCGCCACCCCGCCCGAGCAGGTGTAACGGTCGCGGTCCAGCTCGAACAGTTGGCTGGAGATGACGATGCCGGGGAAGTGCGCCTGCAGCGTCGGCAGGTCTTCCCAGTGGATGGTGCAACGGTAGCCCTTGAGCAGTTCGGCCTTGGCCAGCAAGTAACTGCCGGTGCAGATGCCGCCCAGCGGCAAGCGCTGCCGGGCCAGTTGGCGTAACCAGTCGATCAGCGGGCGGTTGCCTCGGCCGCGATCGATCGGGTTGGCGCCGACCACCAATAGCGCATCCAGCGCGGGGGCATTGGCGATGCTGTAGTCGGGCAACACGCGCATGCCGTTGCTGGCCATCACTGGCGCGTCGTCTGCCGCGATCAGCACGCTGCGGAACAGTGGCTTGCGTGCGGCCAGGTTGGCCATGCGCAGGGTTTCTACTGCCGATGCCAGGCCGATGGTGGTGAAACTGGGCAAAATCAGGAAGCCGAAGGTCTTTACCGAACAACTCTTTACAATAGAAGGCGATAGGTTTGCAGAAGTGGGGTGGACCATTGCGCTGTTCCTGTGCAAGCTGAGGCATGTTGGTCAGGGGGCAGTGAGAAAACCGGGCCTCGCGTGGTTCTTGTTGTTATAGGTTGTTGCCGGGTCGATCTTACACCCCGGGCATAACGGCCAGGAATGGCTCCGCCGGTTGGCAGAGCCGACAGTGATTGCACACAGAAGGTGATCGTCAGTGAACCCCGAATCCTTGCTGGCAGGCTTGCCAGGCTACGCCATCGCGCCCGAATCGATCCAGGTGCTGCCCGATGCCAAGGCCTACCGCACCTGCCTGCTCGAGCGCATCCGCACGGCCACCCGGCGCATCGTCATCGTCGCCCTGTACCTGCAGGAAGACGAGGCCGGCCAGGAGGTGCTGGATGCCTTGTACCAGGCCAAGGCCGCGCGGCCTGGCCTGCAGATCACCCTTGTGGTCGACTGGTTCCGCGCCCGCCGCGGCCTGCTGGGGGCCGGGCGCCAACCCGGTAACGCTGCCTGGTACCAGGCCCAGCGGCAGCTGCGCGGGCTGGATATCGCCATCCACGGGGTGCCGGTGCAGACCCGCGAACTGTTCGGGGTATTGCACCTGAAGGGCAGCATCATCGACGACTGCGTGATCTATACCGGCGCCAGCCTGAACAACGTGTACCTGCACCGTTTCGACCGCTATCGCCTGGATCGTTATCACCTGTTCCAGTCACCGGCACTGGCCGATGCCATGGCCGGGCTGGTGCAGCGCTTGCTGCACCCCACCGCCACACCGCGCCTTGACCTGCCGGCGCCCCCTTCAACCCGCAGCCTGCGCGGCGATATCCGGCGCTTGCGTGCGCGCTTGCGGCGCATGGCCTACGAGGCACCGGCCAGCGTGGCAGGCCAGGGCCTACGGGTTGTTCCGCTGCTGGGCGTGGGGCGTGGCAACCCGCTGAACCGGGCGCTGTGCGCCTTGCTGGCGGCGGCGCGCACGCAGATCATCATCAGCACGCCATACTTCAACCCGCCGCGGGTGGTGATGCGCGAGCTTGACCATGCCCTGGAACGGGGTGTGCGCGTTGAGCTGATTGTCGGTGATCGTACGGCCAACGACTTTTATATCGCACCCGGCGAGCCGTTCAGTGCCAGTGGTGCGTTGCCCTACCTGTATGAAGATAACTTGCGAGCCTTCGTTCGGCGCCGGCATGCTGCTATTGCCAGTGGCCAGCTTGAAGTGCGGATCTGGAACGATCCCGGGCACACCTTCCATGCCAAGGGGGTGTGGATCGACCAGCGCTATTCGCTGTTGACCGGCAACAACCTCAACCCGCGCGGGTTCAACCTGGACCTGGAAAACGGCCTGCTGATCGACGACCCGCAAGGGCAATGGCTGGCACCGCGCGAGGCGGAGTTGAACGCGCTGCGCCGGTTTGCCCAGCAGATCGGTTCGGCAGAGGCGCTGGGGGTCAAGGCCGAGCACCCCAAGGAAGTGCGCAAGTTCTTGCGGCGGTTGCGTTATAGCCGGCTGGAGCCGCTGATCAAGCGGGTGCTGTGACGCTGCCTGGTGCGCTTTTTGTAGGAGCGGCCTTGCGTCGCGATCGGGCCGCAAAGCGGCCCCTCGATTTCAGCCTCACCGCCGCTATTGCTGGGGCTGCTTTGCAGCCCGATCGCGACACAAGGCCGCTCCTACAGGGACCGCACCGGGCTGTGCAGCTTTGATTACCTGGTTACCCTTCGGCTTGAGCCGCGAAACAGCAAACAGCACCACCGCCAGCCCGGCGATCTGGTACAGCGATATCTCTTCACTCAACAGCGCCCACGACGCCAGCACGGTCAGCACCGGCCCCAGGTTGCCCACCGCCGCCGTATGGGTCGGCCCCAGGCGCTGGATCGCCAGCGCTACCCAGTAGATCGGCAACACCGTGGAGAATACCGCCATCAACCCAGCATTGACCCACACCGCACTTGGCAGTTGCCACAGCTGCCCGACTGGCGCCACCAGCAGGTAGTGCGCCAGCACCATCAGCGACGATGCAGTCCCGCACAGCCCGGCCAGGCGCATCGAGTTCATGCGCTTGAGCATCATCCCGGTGCCGGAGTAGTACAGCGCATAGGTCACCGCACTGGCGAACACCCACAGCGAACCCAGCACCACCTGCTGGCCGGCCCCGGCCACGCTGACGTCGTGGACAAAGGCAATGCCCAGCCCCAGGTAGCACAGGCCCATGGCCGACAAGGTGCGCAGGCTTGGCCGTTCGCGCAGGGCAACCGCCTGAAACACCAGCACCAGGGTCGGGTAGGTGAACAGGATCAAACGCTCAAGACCGGCGCTGATGTACTGCAGGCCATAGAAGTCGAACAGGCTGGCCAGGTAATAGCCCAGCAACCCGAGCATGGCCACGCGCAAGCCGTCACCGAGGTTGAGCGCCGTGCTGCCCTGGCTGCGGCTGGCCCAGACCAGCCAGGCAAACAGCGGCAGCGACAGGCCCATGCGGATGGCCAACAGGCTGATGGCGTCCACCGGCCCGGCGGCATAGGCGAGCTTGACGAAAATGGCCTTGAAGCTGAAGCCCAGTGCGGCCAGTACGGCGTACAAGGCGCCGCTTTGCAGCTGGCGCTGGATCAGGCTGCGTAACGCGTTCATGGGGTACTCATGGCAGGGGAAGTCAGGGCTTATTCTGAACAGAAGGCGCCTGCGATAGAATCGCTTTTTATCGAACACCGTGTTCGCTTTTGGATAAGGGGTAGGAGCATGTCGTTCGACCTGGTCGATTTACGCCTGCTGCTGGCCATTGCAGCCTCCGGGAGCCTGAGCAAGGCCGCTGCCAGCTTCCCGGTGGCGGTATCGGCTGCCAGTAATCGCCTGCGTCTGCTGGAGGAGCGTTGTGGCCTGGCGTTGTTCACCCGCAATGCTGCTGGCATGACGCTGACGCCTGCCGGCCGCCTGGTGCTGGAGGGGGCGCGCAGCGTGCTGGCCGAAGCGCAGAAGCTGCAGGGCACCCTGCAGGAGCTGGCGGGCGAGCAGCGCATCACCCTGCGCCTGGCAGCCTCCACGGTGTCCAACAGTACGCTGTTGCCGGCGATATTGGGGCCGTTCCTGGTCGATTACCCGGAAGTCGACCTGCAACTGATGGAGCACAAGAGTGTGGACGTGTTGCGGGTGGTGCTGGCCAACGAGTGCGAGATCGGTGTGTACGACGGCATTCTGCCCAGCGAGGGCGTGGTGTCGCTGCCGTTTCGCACCGAGCGCCTGGTGATGCTGGTACCCGCCGACCATCCGCTGGCCGGGCGCGAGCAGTTGCGCCTGGTCGATGCGCTGGGCTACGCGTTCATCTGCCTGCCGGCTGGGCGGCCGATGCAGCGCTTTGTCGAAGAGCTGGCGATGAATTTGGCCATGCCGCTCAAGGTGCGTGTGCGGGCCCCCAGCTTTGAGGCCATCGCGCAACTGGTGGCGCAGCGCGCAGGGGTGGCCATGCTGCCGGAAACAGCTGCCGTACGCGCCGAGCAGGAATTGCCGGTGCGTCGCGTGGCGCTGGCAGAAAGTTGGGCCACCCTGGAGTTGCGCCTGTGCTTCCGTGATTGGGAGCGCCTGAGTTCACACGGGCGGCAACTGGTGAGTTTTTTATCCGGCCAACGGCATGCTGCGGCAGTGGTTTGAATGACGCGGTAGTGGCAATATGATATTTCGCTCGCACGGGCATCTGCAGGGGCCGAACCGGCAATTGCAGGCAACCGGACCAAGCGCCCTCTGAAAAGTCATCACGAGCGCATACAATCCGGCCTTTTCCACGTTAACCAGATAGGCCAATGCGTATATGGCGTTAGATCCACCCACGATGCTGACCATTTCGGTTGCCCTGGCAGCGGCAGCTGCGCTGTACCTGGCAATTGAATGGCGCAGTGTCCGCGAACCCTCGTTGCTGTTCTGGAGCGCAGGTTTCGCCACTATTACTGTTGGTTGCATTCTGGCGTTGTTGCGCGGGATCGGTTTGCTGTTCATCGGCATCTGGTTCGCCAATGGCTTGTTGGTGGTTGCCCACGCGTTCTTCCTGATGGGCGTGCTGCGCTTTACCCAGGAGCGCTTGTCGCGAGCCTGGCTGATGATCGTGCTGGTCTGGTTCGCCTTGCTGCTGTTGCCCGTGGGGCCGCAGTGGTCGAAGGTGATGCTGATGGTCAACTCGTTGCTGGTGGCCGCGCTGACCCTCAAGGCCAGCTTCCTGTTGCGCCCGCACGGCAAGTCGCTGAGCGTTGGCGCGGTGCAGTTGCGCTATGTGTTGCTGATCCATGGGCTGTTCTATGTGGTCAAGGCGATCATTGCCATTGCGCCGGGTACCTTGATTGACCTGGCTACCTTTGGCGGGCTGATCATTCAGGTTTCACTGGTCGAAGGGGCGATGGCGATCATGCTGATTGCCTTGTCGATGACCGGTACCGTGCGTTACCGGCGTGAGGAGCGGATTGCCCGGCTGGCGGCGCGCGACCCCTTGACCGCGCTGTACAACCGGCGGGCGCTGGAGGTGAGGGCTGCGCATTTCTTCAAGGACGTGAGCCCGGCCCAACCCGGGGCGTTGCTATTGATCGACATCGACAACTTCAAACTGGTCAACGACCTGCATGGGCATATTGCCGGCGACCGGTTGCTGATTGCCTTGAGCGAAATGATTCGCTCGGTGCTGCCCGAGCGGTCGCTGGCGGCGCGCTTGGGCGGGGACGAGTTTGTCATATTGCTGGGTGGAGCCAGCAGCGAGCGGGTGGTCGAGTTGGGCGGGTTGTTGCGTGAGCAGTTTCAGCAGTTTGCTGGCAAGACGGTGCCGACGCCTGTGGCGGTTACCTTGAGCATTGGCGCCAACCTGTTCGACCAGCCGCCCGCAAGCCTCGCAGCGCTGATTGAGCAGGGGGATGTGGCGTTGTATCAGTCTAAACGGGGAGGGCGTGACAGTATTCGCTTTGTCGAGCGGCCGATCGCCGATCTCAGCCAGTAAAAAGTGCTTTGCTTCCGCCCGCCTGGAAGCAAAATCAAAAACCAGGGAAAACATGACCAGCGAAGCTTTTGCCCCTTTCCAGCACCTTGCCGCTGAGCTGCTGAAACACCTGCCGCCTGACCTGAACGATGGCTCCCACGACCTGGCTCACATCCATCGTGTATGGGTGAACGCGCAGCGCATCCAGCGGGCGGAGGGGGGCGACCTTCAGGTACTGCTCGCGGCGACGCTGCTGCATGACTGCGTGGCGGTGGAAAAGAACTCGCCGTTGCGTGGCCAGGCTTCGACGCTGTCGGCGGACAAGGCCACAGCGATCCTCGCTGGCATGGGCTGGCCGTTGATGCGTGTGCAGCAGGTCGCGCACGCGGTGAAAACTCACAGTTACTCGGCCGGGTTTGAGCCGCAGACGCTTGAGGCCAGGATTTTGCAGGACAGTGACCGCCTGGACGCGATCGGTGCAGTGGGGATCGCCCGGTGTTTTTATGTGTCCGGTCGGATGGGCTCGGCGCTTTACGACTTCGAGAATCCTGCTGCGCAGGGCAGGGAGTATCAGGATACGGCGTATGCCATCGAGCATTTCCACACCAAGCTGCTCAAGCTGGCGTCAGGCTTTAAAACCCGGGAAGGGGCTCGCCTTGCTGCCGAGCGCCATGCACGGCTTGAAGTGTTTCTTGCAGCCTTCATGGATGAGGTCGGGGCGAGCGCCGCGCCTTTACTGGCTGGCGTTGATACCCCAGTTTGAGCGGGTTCATTGCAAACCTTCAATCTTGCTCGCACAAGTTTTGATTTTTTTGCTGGTTAGGTTTACGTTACATCTAATTAAATTTGTTACGTATGCAGAACATGGATTATTCCCTCATCACAACCCGCCTTGGCGCGCTGATCCGCACGCGTCGCCTCAATCGCGGGCTTACTCAAGCTCGGCTCGCTGATCTGGCCGGTCTCACCCGGCAAAAGGTCATCGCTATTGAAAAAGGCGATCTGACAGTAGGGATATCAGCTTATGCGCGAGTCATCGGAGCCCTTGATTGCGAGTTCGCGCTAGTGCCCGCAGCCATGCCTACGCTCGATGAGATACAGGGAGTTTTCGATTGATGAGCACGCTGTTGCATGTGAAAACACCTGAAGGCGAGAGCGGCAAAATTCTCAGCGTCGGGGCAGACTACCTGTTCCGCTACCGGGAAGATGCCAAGGCATCAGCTGCAGTCAGTTTGCTGATGCCCATACGCTTTGAGGAATATCGCTACCGGGAGCTACACCCGATCTTCCAGATGAACCTGCCTGAAGGTTACGTGCTGGAGCAACTGCGCAATCGCTTGGCAAAGGTGGTCAATGTCGACCCTATGCTTTTGTTGGCGCTGTCGGGCAGCAGTTCTCCAATTGGGCGTGTGGCAGTGAGTTCCGATCATGTCGATGCGCTTTTGCGACGGCAGCAGTTTCCGGGAGAAAAGCTGGAAGAAATTTTGGCATGGGATGGGGCCGAAGACATTTTTGCCGGCCTGGTGGACCGTTATATATTGCGCGCCGGTATATCTGGCGTTCAGCCCAAAGTGCTGGTGCCGGAACAACAGGGTACCGGATCGCAACGCTTTACTTCAAAAACGTCCGATTTGATCATCAAGAGCGGACGGGATGAGTTTCCCGGTTTGGCGATCAACGAGTATTTGTGCATGTCAGTGGCCAAGGCCTCAGGGATCGCGGTCCCGGAGTTCTACCTGTCCGACAATGCCAAGCTGTTCATCATGCGTCGGTTTGACCGGGACGAGCAGCTCGACCCTATCGGTTTTGAGGATATGGCAGCATTGATGGGGCTTGCTGCCGAGCAGAAGTACAGCAAGAGCTATACAGCCATTGCCAAAGCCATACGGCTGTTCTGCCCGCCTGCGACAGTAGAAACTTCGTTGGCGCAGTTGTTCTCGATAGTAAGCCTGAGTTGCATAATCGGGAACGGGGATGCCCATCTAAAGAATTTTGGGCTCTTGTACTCCGACCCCACTCAACGCGACGCGCGGCTTGCACCCGCTTACGATATCGTCAATACCACGGCCTACATTCCAGAGGACGTGCTCGCGCTGGACCTGGTCGGCAACAAGTCATTTTTTGCTTCGCGTCAGGGGCTGTTGGAGTTCGCCAGGGCGTGTGATGTGGCCAGGCCGGCAGAAGTTATCCGGGCGCAATTGCAAGCATTGGAGCAGGTGCTTGATAGCTCAGTCGAACTGTGCGAGCGGGCGCCCCATGTGGTTGCTGCTATCCGGCAGTGTGCAGGGCCATTCCAGAAAACTTTTGGGTAGCCACAAAGATCCTGAAGGCTTTTCGCACCTGTTAAGCCTTATGGATATCCTGTATTTCAGTCAGCCCACCGCCACAACGGCTCATCCAGCAACCCCACCCCACGTAGCTGGGTTTGCCCTTGAACCTTTTCCAGCTCCAACACATTGCACCCGTCACACGCCGAAAGCGCCGCAATCAATGGCGCACTGTGCGATACCACCCAAACCTGACTACGGGCCGAAGCCCGAATGATCAGCCGTGCCAAGGCCGGAAGCAAATCGGCATGCAAGCTGGTTTCCGGTTCGTTCAGCACCATCAATGACGGCGGCCGTGGCGTTAGCAGTGCAGCCATCAGCAGCAGGTAGCGCAGGGTGCCGTCTGACAGTTCAGCGCCATCCAGTGGGCGCAACAGCCCATGCTGGTGCAGCCGCACACTGAACAACCCGCCAGGTGGTGCATTGATATCCAGGCGGCTACCGGGGAATGCGTCGTTCAGCGCTTCTTCCAGGTCTTCAACTTCGCCAATCTCGATGATGGTCTGCAGCGCCGAGGCCAGGTTGCGCCCGTCGTGGTGCAACACCGGCGAGCGAGTGCCCAGCTGAGGTTGACGGCAGGGCGCATCACGGTCGATGCGGAAGTGATCATAAAACCGCCAGCTGTTGATGAACGCCCGAAGTTCGCCAATCTCCGGTGCCTGCCTGGGGCGGCCAACGATGTTGAAAAAACTCTCACCGCTGTCGGCATGTTGATCGAGTATCGTCCAGCTTCTGCCCTCGCGGGCGCGCACCATGGCGTTCTTGCGCTCCACCAGTAATGACGAAGGCCGGTAGGCACCTGCGGCCCAGATGGTTTCGGACTTGATCTCGGGGTCGAGCATGAACGCAGTCGGGTAGGGCAGTGGGATCGGCAAACCGAGCGAGATGGCGAAACCGAGGTCTTCGGTGGCAAAGCCCAGGCGCAGGCGTTTGGCCTGGCTCGGGTGCTGGCCCTGAATGGGCACCTCACCGCGCTTCATGCGCGCGCTCGCTTCCGGTCCTGCCCACCAGGTTGAGTCAAGGCCGCCTTCGCGGGCGAGGGCTTCGATCACGCCGCCTTGAGCAGTCTCGGCGAGCAGGCGCAGGGCCTTGTACAGGTTGGATTTGCCGCTGCCGTTGGCGCCGGTGACCAGGTTCAGTTGGCCCAGTGGCAGCACGAGGTGATCGATCGAGCGGTAGTTGGCGATGGCGAGGGTGGTGAGCATGCGGTGCGTCCCGGCTTGAATCAGGCGCACGATTGTCGCCGAAGCGCGGCAACCTTGCTAATTTTGGCGGGGGTTCTGGGGCCGCTTTGCGGCCCATCGCCGGCAAGCGCGGCTCCCACAGATATGGCGCATCGCTTGAACTCGATGCGGTCGGTGTAGGAGCGGCCTTGTGTCGCGATGGGCTGCGCAGCAGCCCCAGGGTTTTAGCGCAGATGCACAAAATGCTGGGGCTGCTGCGCAGCCCATCGCGACACAAGGCCGCTCCTACAAAGGAGCGCGTCAGCCGGGTTGGTTGTCGCGCAGCCAGTCCACCAGCTTCAAAATGGTCGGGGTGGTCGTGCGCCCATGGGGCACCACCAGGTAATACGCCTCGCGCGGCCGCACCACCAGGTCGGTCAGGCGCACCAGCTCGCCGGAAGCCAGCAGGTGGTCGAGCATGCGCCCCCAACCCAATGCCACCCCATGCCCATGCAACGCGCCCTGAATGGTGTCGGTGTATAGCTGGCAACGCAGGGTGTAATTCAGCTTCGGCGGGTTGCCGCCCACTGCGCGGAACCAGCTGGGCCAGGTCATCCAGCCTTCGGCGGTGGCATCGGCATCCAGCAGGTCGGCACGGTACAACGCTTCCAGCGACTCCGGTTGTGGGTTGCGCGCCAGCCACGCCGGCGAGCACACCGGGAAGATCTCTTCGTCGAACAGGTGCAGGGCAATACCGTCCTCCCAACGACCATTGCCATAACGCACCAGCAGGTCGACTTCGTGGTTGCGCAGGTCACCGGTAAACATCTGTGTGGCCAGGCGCAGGCGTACCTGGGGCAGGGCGCTGCGCAGGCTGCCCAGGCGCGGCATCACCCGCAACTGGGAAAAGGTAGCGGTGCTGCTGAGCACCAGTTCCTGCTCGCTGTCGCCTTCGCTCAGGCGGTCGAACACCGAGGCGATCTTCTGCATGGAATCGGAAAGTACTGCGTACAGCGCCAGGCCCTCGCTGGTCAGGCGCACGCCGCGATGCAGGCGCTGGAACAGCTGGCAAGCGAGGTTTTCTTCAAGCTGGCGGATCTGTTTGCTGACGGCTGCCTGAGTGACGCCCAGCTCCTGGGCCGCCAAGGTGAAGCTGTTATGACGGGCTACCGCTTCAAATTCGAGCAGGGCAGTCATCGATGGGATGATGCGCCGGTAGCCTTTGTGTGTATTGCTGTGTTCTTGTTTTTTCATGCGGTGTCCTGGTAAGGCGCGGCGCGCTGGTCCGCGCTGCGCTGGCACAGTGGCAGAAATCAACCAACGGCGATAGGGCCTGCGTTCGGTCAGCCATGGCTCGACAGCACTGCCTGGCGCAGTGGCGCTTCCCACGAAGCAAAAGTGAGTTTCCGACTGCTCTGGACGCCATTGGCTAAAGCTCTCCAGGCTGGGTCGAGCATAGGATCTGTCTTGCAAGTCCCTTAACTTAGTTTCAGGAAACCGATATGAAAAAGTTTGCTTTTGTTACGCTGCTGGCCGCCGCAGGTCTGGTTCAGGTCGCCCATGGCGACGACGCCGTCACCCATAAACAGCAACAGGCTGATCATGGGGTTATCACGGGCATTGGCGTACCACCAATCGAATGCGATGAAGGTTACGTCCCGACTCCAATCGGCGACTGCCAACCGGGTTTTGAACCTTGAGTGATACCGAAGTGATCTGGCGGAAGGCCCTCAAGGCTGGCGTTCGGCTACGGCCCTTAAGGTTCTGAGCGTCACCACCGGAGCATCCACCACAAAACGATTCGCAAGCCAGCCCGGCACATCCCCGGCCGGGTCGGCTTGCAACTGATACGTCACCTCGGTTTTACGCTCACCCAGCGGCTTCATGCGCCATTCGCCACTCAGGTGCTGCACGCGGATCAGCCCGTCCACCTTGGGGATCCTGTCCGGTTCGGCGCTCAAGTGCCGCACCAGGGTGCCATCGTCCAGCCGCTCACTGGTTACCTTCAGCACGATATCCCGCGGCAGGGTCGGCCACGGCAGGTTGGTGGTCAGGTAAACCCAGGTGCTGTCACCGTCCACTTCCAGCAAGCGCATCTGGTCGCAGGCATACAGCCACTTACAGGCCACCCGCAGGTTTTCCTGCAGGTCGGTGAGCGTGCGCACGCTGGCTTTCATGGTGCTCACACCTCGGAACTGCTGGTAGGGCGAGCCGGCCACGCCGCCGAGGTACACGCGGATGCCTTCGCGGTCATAAGCCAGGTTCCAGTCATCGGCGGCCTGGGCAGGGATGCACAGCAGCAAAGCGGCGAGCAGCAGGCAGCGGTTCATGGCTGGTACCGCGCGGGGAGGAGTGTTTCAGTATGTGCCGCAAACAGAAAGCCCGCCAGGGTGGCGGGCTTGCGGGTATCGCCAGCGCTTAGCGCTGAGGGTTCAGCGTCAGGTGCACGTGACGGTTCACGTCCTTGTACAGCAGGTAGCTGAAGTTGCCTGGGCCGCCAGCGTAGCAGGCTTGCGGGCAGAAGGCGCGCAGCCACATGAAGTCGCCGGCTTCCACTTCGACCCAGTCCTGGTTCAGGCGATACACAGCCTTGCCTTCCAGTACGTACAGGCCGTGTTCCATCACGTGGGTTTCCGCAAACGGGATTACGCCGCCTGGCTGGAAGGTGACGATGTTCACGTGCATGTCGTGGCGCATGTCGGCCATGTCGACGAAGCGGGTGGTTTTCCAGCGGCCTTCGGTGCCCGGCATTTCGATGACGGTGGCGTTGTCGCGGTGGGTAACGAAGGACTCAGGGATGTCCAGGCCTTCAACCTTCTGGTAGTGCTTGCGCAGCCAGTGGAAGGTGACGTTGGACTTGCTGTTGTTGCGCAGGCTCCACTCGGCGCCCGGGGCCAGGAAGGCATAGCCGCCCGGTACCAGGGTGTGGTGCTTGCCTTCGACGGTGATGTCCAGCTCGCCTTCGACGATGAACACCACGGCTTCGGCGTTAGGGTCCAGCTCAGGGCGCTCGCTGCCGCCTTCCGGGGCCAGCTCGACGATGTACTGGGAGAAGGTTTCGGCAAAACCGGTCAGCGGGCGGGCGATGACCCACATGCGCATCTTGTCCCAGAACGGCAGGTGGCTGGTGACGATATCACGCATCACGCCTTTCGGGATGACGGCATAGGCTTCGGTGAACATGGCACGGTCAGTCAGCAGCTCGGTTTGAGCCGGGTGCCCACCGTGGGGGGCGAAGTACGAATGGTTCGACATGGACAATCTCGACTTGTTGTTCTCTCCCCATGCCGTGAACCGCACCGGCCGGTGCGGCGCAGGGGATGTGGCGACAGAATAGGGTCGAGCGCGTGCCATCCACAAATTAAATGTTGGAATACCCGGTATTTGCTTGCTGAATGTCGACCTGGCGTCCAGCATGCTGTTCCGGCAACCGGTCACCTTGGCCGAACAGCTTGTGGCGCAAACTGCCTTCGGTGTAACGCAACGGGTAGCGGCCACGGCGCTGCAACTCGGGGACCAGCAGCTCGACCACATTGGCCAGGTCGTCCGGTTGTACTGCATAGGTCAGGTTGAAACCGTCGATGCCGGTCTGGTCCAGCCAGCTTTCGAGCTGGTCGGCGAGGGTGCTGGCGTCACCCACCAGCACCGGGCCGCGGCCACCCAGGCCAACGAACTCGGCGGCCTCGCGTACGGTCCAGCGGCGGTTCGGGTCGGCGGCGGTAAAGGCCGCCAGGGCAGCACGGCCTGCGTCGTTCTCGACGTATTCGATCGGCGCATCGGGGTCGAGGCCGGCAAAGTCGATGCCGGTCCAGCCCGACAGCAGCGCCAGGGCGGCATCCAGGTCGACATAGCGGCGGTATTCGGCAAAGCGCGCCTCGGCCTCTGCTTGCGTGGGTGCGACGATCAGCAGCGCCTGGGCATAGATCAGTACCTCGTCACGGCCTCGCCCGGCGGCTTCGCTGGCCTGGCGGATACCGTCGGCATAGCGGCGCAGTACCGTTGGCGTTGGCCCGCTGATGAACACACATTCGGCGTGTCGCGCGGCAAACTGCTGGCCGCGTGCCGAAGCGCCGGCCTGGAACAGCACCGGGGTGCGTTGCGGCGAGGGTTGGCACAGGTGCATGCCGGGCACCTGGAAGTGCTCGCCCACATGGTTGATCGGGTGCACCCGCGAAGGCTCGATATAACGCCCGCTGTCACGCTCCAGCAGCACTGCATCGTCTTCCCAGCTTTTTTCCCACAACTTGTACAGCACCTGCAGGTATTCCTCGGCCAGGTCGTAGCGCTGGTCGTGGCCCAACTGGCGCGCTAGGCCCAGGTTGCGCGCGGCGCTGTCGAGGTAACCGGTGACGATGTTCCAGCCGACCCGGCCATTGCTCAGGTGGTCGAGCGTAGACATGCGCCGGGCAAAGGGGTAGGGGTGTTCGTAGGTCAGCGAAAAGGTCACGCCGAAGCCCAGGTGCCGGGTGACCCCGGCCATCGCCGGCACCAGCAACAGCGGGTCGTTGACCGGCACCTGCACACCGCCGCGCAGGGCGGCTTCGGGGCCGCCCTGGTACACATCATAGATACCCAGCACATCGGCGATGAACAGGGCGTCGAACAGGCCGCGTTCAAGCAGGCGGGCCAGGTCGGTCCAGTAGTCCAGGCGGTTGAATGCCACGCTGGTGTTGCGCGGGTGGCGCCACAGCCCGGGGGACTGGTGGCTGGCGGCGTTCATGCTGAAGGCGTTGAAGCGGATCGGGCGAGGCATGGTCGGCACGCTCCGCTCAAGGCAACACGGAAGCCGGGTAGACCGCGTCGGCCACCTGCAGCTTGTGTGGAATCAGGCCCAGGCCCTGGAACGTGTCGGCCAGCTTCTGTTGCTCGGCAACGATCTGCGGTGTAATGGCCACGGCGTTGTAGTTGCGCCGCTCGCTGGCCACTTCCAGCACGTTGGCGCTAATGCCCAGCTGCGGGGCCAGCAACGCGGCCACGTCGGCCGGCTTGGCGTTGGCCCACTGGCTGACTTTGCTCAGTTCGGCGAAGAAGGTTTTCAGTAGCGCACGGTGCTGGTCTGCATAGCTGGCGGTGGACAGGTAGAAGGTGCGGTTGTTGGACAGGCCGCTGCCGTCACGCAGGTTCTTCAGCCCTGGCTGGCTTTCTGCGGCAGCCAGGAACGGGTCCCACAAGGTCACGGCCTGTACGCTACCTGATTGCAGCGCGGCCACGGCATCGGCGGCATTGTTGACGTAGGCGGGGGTAATGTCCTGGTAGCTCAGGCCAGCCTGCTGCAAGGCGACGGCCAACAGGTACTGGGCGTTCCAGCCACGGCCTGTGGCCACGCGCTTGCCCTTTAGGTCCTGTACGTTGGCCAGGTGGTCCTGTTCACGTACTACCAGGCCGATACCACGCGGGTAGGGTTGTTCGGCGGCCAGGTAAACCACCGGTTTGCCTGCAGCCTGGGCGAACACCGACGGGGCATCGGCGGCATGCCCCAGGTCGATGGCGCCCGTGCTCAGCGCCTCGAGCAGCTGCGGGCCGGCGGCGAATTCATGCCAACTGACTTTCACACCTTGTGGGGCCAGTGCCTTTTCCAGCGCGCCGCTGCCTTTGAGGATGTTGATGCTGTTGAATTTCTGGTAACCGATACGCAGGGTTTTGCCGTCATCGGCAAGCGCTGCGGACCAAGGCAGCAGGGCACTGGCGACACTGGCCAGCAGGCCGCCGATCAATAGGCGGCGCAGCGGGGAGAAGGCACGGGCAGGCATGGTGTTTGTTCCTTTGAGCGGGGTCATGGCAATGAACCCAGCCTAAGGATCTGGCGTTTGGCTTTCAATTTTTATATTCCATTTCGTTAGATTGTTTAGTTATTTTTATATCCTTTTGTTTTTGTAACCGATTGGTAAGTTTCGACATTTTTTTCACATTCCCTTGCTAGGATCCCCGGCAATCCCTAGGAGCCCCTTCATGCCGCACATCCTGCGCAAGCGCAGCACCCGTATTGTCTTCACCGCCACCACTGGCCTGCTAGCCGCCACCCTGGGCTTCTTCGCCTGGCAGAGTTTCTACCCGGTCCAGGCCGCCGCTGGCTGGGATGTCGATGTGTTGCACCGCGACGTGACCAAGGCTGCTTCGCTGCTGCCGCAAGCCGACGGCAGCCTGCTGGTCAGCCGCGAACTGGACGATGGCCGCGGCAGTATCCTCAAGATCAACGCTAACGGCGACCGGGTAGTGGTCATCGACAAGCTATCCAAGCCTGATGGCATGGTAGCGGCGCAAGGTGGCTGGGTGTTCAGCCAGGAAGGCGGTTCAGCCCCGGTCAGCCTGTCCCGTGATGGCCAGGTGAGCCGGCTGTTCGACGGCGAAAGCGTGCAAGGCCTGTGGAACGACGGCGACCACCTGTATGCCATCGAAGACCGCAAGGGCAATGGCCGCCTGATGCGCTATGACTGGAACAGCGGCCAGCTTGAGGTGCTGCGTTCCGGGCTGACCGAAACCGAAGGCCTCACCCGTTGCCAGGGCCGCCTGCTGTACACCGAAAAAGCCAATGGCAAGGTCCGCGCCCTGGCCGACGATGGCAGCGACCCGGTGGTGGTCGACGGCCTGCGCAACCCCACGTTCCTGTACTGTGACCAGCGCGGCCTGTGGATCAGCGAGGACAACACCCACCGTGCGCGCCTGCTGCGCGTCGATGCCGATGGCAGCCAGCACACCGTGCTGACCTTCCTCAAGGCACCCCAGTCGATCATTGCCGATGGCAAGGGCGGCTACCTGCTGGCCGAAGGCGGGCGCAACCGAGTGTTACATCTGACGCCGCCGCCAGAGCCGACCACCGCCCAGCGCGACTGACCCGCTGACTAGCTGGGCAGGCGCGGCTTGCGCCCTGGCAACAGGCCCAGCACCAGCATGCAGCCCAGCAGGATCACAAGGCCGCCAGCGGCCTGCAACAGGCTCAGGGCCTCGTCGAGGAACAACGCGCCGACCAGCACTGCCACCAGCGTAACCACGAATTCCACGCTGATGGCGCGGGTGGCGCCGATGCGTGCTACCAGGCCGAAGTACAGCACGTAGGTGGTGGCGCTCATCACCGCACCGCTGAGCAGCAGGTATAGCCAGTCGCTGGTTTGCGGCACGCTGGGCACTGGCACAATCAACAGTAGCGGCAAGGTCAGCAGCCCACCGGCCAGGAATGCGCCGCCGGTAACCGTCCATGGGTCCTGGCCGCGCAGGTGCAGGCTGGCATAGTTGCTACCGTAGGCGGCGCTGATGCAGCCGAACAGCGAGGCGATGCAGCCGTG
The DNA here is from genome assembly GCF_016658545.1 of Pseudomonas sp. S37. Lineage (GTDB taxonomy): Bacteria > Pseudomonadota > Gammaproteobacteria > Pseudomonadales > Pseudomonadaceae > Aquipseudomonas. The sequence goes on from NZ_JACVZC010000086.1 coordinate 24,177, forward strand.
GATGAAGTCGTCGTCGATCGGCCGCGCCGGGAAACCCACCAGGATAGCGATGCCGACGATACCCAGCAGCAGCCCGGCGAGGCCTTGCGGGGTGATTTTCTCCAGGCCCCAAACCCGCCCGATCAGCATTGAAAACAGCGGGATGGTGGCGACGAAGATCGCTGCCATGGCTGTGCCGATGCGCGGGGTGGCGTATGAAAGGCCAATCAGTTGCCCGGCCACAGTGGTGGCGCCGACCACCAACAGGGGTATCAGCAGCGGGCGCAGGCGCAGTGCGCGGCCCAGCAGTGCAGCGAGGGCCGCCAAGGTGCCGCCGGCAATCAGCGCCCGCAGGCTGACCGCGCCAACCCAGCCAAAGGCATGCACCACCTTGAGCACCACCAGAAAGGAAAAGCCCCAGGCAATGGCCAGGAACAGGTAGGCGGCAAGGTCGCGCGGTTGCATGGGGTGGGTCCATCCGGGGCAGGGGCAGGCAGGCTAGCGGCTTGTGCTTGGTGATTTCAAGGCCCGCCAGCACTGCGCCCACCACGCTACCCGACCAACAGCGTGCTTCCCTGCACGGCCGCGCTAACGGATAATCCCCGCATTCCAATAAACAGCCTGTGAGTGGGTATGAGTGATTCCGTAGTCGGCCTTGGCCAGCCTGAAACCGAAGGGGTGCGCAGAACGCGCAAGAACAACCCCGAGAAAACCCGCGAGGACATCCTCCAGGCCGCCATCAACGAGTTCGTCCAGCAAGGCCTGGCCGGCGCCCGCGTCGACGCCATTGCCGAACGCACGGCCACCTCCAAGCGCATGATCTACTACTACTTCGGCAGCAAGGAGCAGCTGTACTGCGAGTGCCTGGTCAAGCTGTACGGCGATATCCGCAAGACCGAGCAGAGCCTGGACCTGGAGTCGCTGCCGGCCGAGCAGGCGATCCGCCGGCTGGTGGAGTTCACCTTCGACCACCACGACCGTAATGTCGATTTCGTGCGTATCATCTGCACCGAAAACATCCACTATGGCGAGTACGTCAAGCAGTCGCCGGCCATTCGCGAGATGAGCAGCCTGGTGCTTGAGGCCCTGGGCAACACCCTGCGCCGCGGGGTAGAGGAAGGCGTGTTCCGTGCCGGGATCGAGGTGATCGACCTGCACATGCTGATGAGTTCGTTCTGCTTCTACCGGGTGTCGAACCGGCATACCTTTGGCGAGATTTTCCAGATCGACCTGTCTGATGACGAGGTCAAGCTGCGGCACAAGGCGATGATCTGTGAAGCGGTGTTGCGGTATATCCAGGTCCAACATCGTACCTGACAGTTCTCTGCTGCCTGGGCGGGCCTATTCGCGGGTAAACCCGCTCCTACAACGAGCGCACCGTCCATGTAGGAGCGGGTTTACCCGCGAATAGGCCAGCCCAGACACCATCAATGCCAAACCAGGCTACTCCCCCAGCCGCTGCTCCCGCGACGGCGGGTAGCCGAAGTACGCCGCATAGCACTTGCTGAAGTGCGACACCGAAACAAACCCGCAGGCCACCGCCACTTCCATCACCGACAGGTCGGAATACTGCAGCAGCCTGCGGCTCTTGGTAATGCGCAGCTCCATGTAGTAACGCCGGGGCGAGGTGCCCAGCTGCGCCTGGAACAGCCGGTCGATCTGCCGTCGCGAGCGCCCGCTGTAGGCCGCCAGCTGGTCGAGGCTGAGGGTTTCTTCAAGGTTGTTTTCCATCAGTTCGACAATGGTGCGCAGGTGCAGGCTCATGGACTTCTTCGCCCCCGGGCCAACCTGGCGATAGCGCGCACCGGAGAACGAGAGGATTTCTTCCACACCTTCGGCCAGGCCATCGCCATACAGCCGGCGCACCAGGCCCAGCATCAGTTCCATGGCGCCGTTGGGGCTGGCCGCGCTGAGGCGGTCGCGGTCGAGGGTGAAGCTGGCCGGGGTAATGCGGGTTTGCGGGCTGCGCTCGGACAGGCTGGCGCGCTGTTCGGGGTGGATGCTGCAGCCGTAGTCGTCCAGCACCCCGGCGCGGCCCAGGAACCAGGCACCGTTCCACAAACCACCCAGGGCCATGCCGTGGGCAGCGCAATCGCCCAGCAGGCGGTCAAGTTCCGGGTATTTCAGCGGTGTGCGCAAGCCGCCGCAGATCACCAGCAGGTCCAGTTCCTTCAGCGCCTCGGCCGACAGCTCGGTGGCCACCAGCTCCAGCCCCAGGTCGCTGAGCACCCGGTCACCGCTTAGCGACAGCGGCGTGAACTGGAAACTGTCGGCACGCAGCAGGTTGGCCGTGACCAGCACGTCCATGGCCACGGTGAAGCTTGCCATCGAAAAATGTTCGAGCAGGACGAAATCGACCCGATAGGGGGCCTGGGCATTGGCGCTGCTGGTTTTAAGCCGCAGCATGTTGCTGGTGCTGGTCTTCTTGCTGAACTGGCGTGGCGTGGGCACTCTGGACTCCGCTTCCTGGCTGGCTCGCAGAGTGTGGCCGGTGGCTGGAGGAAAGACAATCTCCCGGGTGGCTGTGTCGTATTGCAGGTCGTGTTCAGGCAACCTATAACTGTGGTTACAACCGGAGCAGGCTGAGGTGCTCCGCAGGCGCTGTGCGACTTAAATCAATCTGAACCCTCAGCACTCAAAACAACCCAAGGCATTACATGGCAATGGGAGAGCGTTTATGGAAGTCGGAACGATCTGGATCACTATCGCAGCCTTGGTCATCCTCCTGGAAATCTGGGCCATCTGGCACATCATCGGCAGTGAGAGGCGGGCTGAACGCAAGATGCTGTGGATCATCTTTGTGGTCTATGCGCCACTCCCTGGCTTGCTGTTCTGGGCCTGGCGCGGGCCGAGGGCGGTGAAGGGCAGGGCGGTCCTGCAGGAAAAATGACGGTGTACGGCCTCAGGCGCGGGGGCGCCTGAGGCTGTCGCGGTTCATTTGGGCAGGATGTCGAAGCGTATGGCCGGGCCCAGGCCGTCCACCATCAGGCAGCCATAGAACTTCACGGTAGACAGTACGCGTAATTCCTTGAGCGCGTCATGAATGTAATCGTGAACCAGCTTTTCAGCCTCCCGCTTGCGGCCCGCAAGGGTGCTGTTGTTGAGCGTGATGCCGCCTAGCAGGGTGGTTTCTATGTGCTCGACGGTGTCCAGGCCAAGCTTGTCCCGCAGGTGCAGGCGCGCCAGTGCCGCATCGGTTTCATCGCGCTCAGGTTTGTACGGCTTGATGGTGTAGGCCAGCTGAAAATCAAATTTGCTCATTGGTTTTTCCTTGTTGCGAACAGGCCTCCGTGCCGGGCCTTGCAATCTACTGGCTCACGAGCGCCGCGCAAACAGACGCTTGGTTCAAGCATGACGGGGTCTTGTGGGAAGTGTCCTACCTTGCGCTTGACCTCGAGTTAACTTCAGGTCCGATACTGCGCCGCTCTTCCATCTGAGTGAGGGCTTGTCGTGACCCAACCACGCGCGTTTCAGCTAAGCAACCCCGAAGGCCTCTACGACCCCAGTGGCAACGCCTATTCCCATGTCGCCGAAGTGCGCGCCGGTAGCCGCCTGCTGTACATTGCCGGCCAAGGCGGCGAGGATAGCAACGGGGCGTTGTCGCCATTGTTCGCCGAACAGGCCCGTCAGGCACTGGCCAACCTTGAGCTGGCACTGGCATCCAAAGGTGCCAGCCTGGCCCAAGTGTTCAAGCTGACCCTGCTGATTGTCGAGCACTCTGAAGCGCGCCTGCGCCAATGGGTAGCGGAAGCCGACAGGGCCTGGGGCCCGCACATGAAACCGACCTGCACGCTGGTTCCGGTACCACGGCTGGCGCTGGACGGCATGCTGGTGGAAATCGACGCCATAGCCGCCGTGCAATAGCCCACTTGCAGACGCTGTGATTACCTTGTAGGAGCGGGGGGGGGGGGGGGGGGGGGGGGGGGGGGGGGGGGGCGGGGGGGGGGG
>NZ_JACVZC010000087.1 GCF_016658545.1 Pseudomonas sp. S37
CGGGTCATCCCATCGGGCAGGTTATGGAGCCAGGCGCATCGCAAAGCGCGCAGCCGTAAGTGCACGGAAGACCGTAGCGAGGAATCCATTCCGGGTCGTCGAAGTAAGTTCGACAGATGCTGTAGGAAACTTCTGAAAATGCAGATTTGCGCTTGTAAAAGGCAAAGCCGTAGTTGCTGCGCCTGCGGGCATAGTGACTGTTGAGTCAAGTCAGTTCGGCGAGGCCGAAGTTATTGCTGCAGCATGGTCTGCAATGAGGCCAATACCTGCTGGGTAATACCGTTGAGTTGGGTGGCGAAGTACACGTAGACGCCGGTGCAGAACACGGCCATGACCGCCCAAGGGGTCCACCAGGGCAGTTGGCGATTCATGCGATAGTGCCGGGACGCGATGTTGGTGTAGGGGTCGGTCAAGGGTTGTGAAGGGGCCTGGGGGCGGGGTTGCTCAGCGATATGCTTACGCAGGCGGTCCATCCAGAGTTCCAGTTCCTGGTCGCCGTTGGTCTGGTTGGCGTACTTGCCCCGGTAGCCCAGTGTCAGGCACCAGAACAGGAATACACAGAGGTCATAGCGCTTTTCCGGGCCTTCCAGCACGCGTTCAAGCACACTGAAAAACTTTTCGCCGCCCCAGGTTTCCTGATGGATGGCGCTGAGCAGGGATTGGGCCTGCCAGGGCGAATCGCGTCCCCAAGGGGTCGCCATCACGGCTTCGTCGACCACGCAGCACAAGCAGTACGAAAACACCACGCGGTCGCCTTCGTCGCAGTGCTCAAGCTGTCGCACTTCCTCGACCATGCTGTGGATCATGGTTTTGACGTGGGCGTACAGCTGCTCGACATGGTCATACGTTTCGGTGCCCTCCAGGCGAATGACCAGGCCCAACAGTGGCGAAGCGATGTCGTGGATGGGGTTGCCTGTGTTGCAGCGGGTGTCGAAGCCACGCTCGTCGAAACGCGGAAACAGCTCAGTAGTCGGCGGGGACTTGCGTGCGTCATCTTCGGCTTGACTGTAGGACTTGGCAGGTTTTGCGGTTCTATCAGACATGGCTGGACCTCCTGGTCACATTACCGGTTGTCGCCCGATCCGGGCAGGCCATAGTTGGCACGTTGAATCAGTTGAAAGAAGTTGTACGGGTGAGCGTCCCTCAAGGCGCTATCGACGTCGCCAGTCGCGCGCTGCTCGTCCGGGCTTTCCATGGCTGAGCCTCTTGTCGGAACAACGAAATAGACATTGATTCTAGATGAGTGCTTCTAAAATTCTTTCTTCATATCATGTCAAAAAGTTAAAAAATAAAATGTTGAGTTTGCGTGTAGGAAGTTTCTTTGATTACTGGCGGGCTGTTAATCATTTGGTATATTTCAGAGGCCGATAAGTGTAAATGGGAGGGTGTCTGCCGGGTGGCAAGGAGCAGGGGGGTGCTGCTGTGGCAGCAGTGGGTGTTGGGGCAGCAGCATCGTGTGGCGTGTACCCGTTCGGGCCCTTTCGCGGGTGAACCCGCTCCCACAGACTGCGTAGGTCTTACAGGCGGCGTAGCACCTGTGGGAGCGGGTTCACCCGCGAAGAGGCCGGCAAGTCAGACTTCGATGTTGGCTGTTGTCGCTTCCCCGGCACTGCGCAGGTACGCTTCATAAAGCGCCGAATAGGCCCCACCCCGGCCCATCAACTCGGCATGCGGCCCATGCTCAACAACCTGCCCATGCTTCACCACGGCAATCCGGTCAGCATCGCGAATGGTCGCCAGGCGATGGGCGATGATGATCGCCGTACGCCCCAGGCACAGCCGGCGCAGGGCGCGCTGGATGCGCCGCTCGGTGTGCACGTCCACCGCCGAGGTGGCCTCGTCCAGTACCAACACCGCAGGGTCGGCCAGGTAGGCGCGCACCAGGCACACCAGCTGGCGCTGGCCATGGCTCAGGTGCGCGCCCAGCGGGCCGACTTCGCTGTGGTAGCGCTGTGGCAGGCGTTCCAGCACTTCGTCGGCGCCCAACTCACGGGCGGCGGCGATCAGTTGGGCATCGCTGGCAGCAGGTGCGGCCAGGCGCAAGTTGTCGAGGATGCTGCCGCTGAACAGCACGTTGTCCTGCAGTACCACGCCCACGTTACGCCGCAGGTCATGCTGGGCCAGTGCGCGCAGGTCGATACCGTCCAGCTTCACGGCGCCCTGTTGCACCTCGTAGAAGCGCGTCAGCAACTGCACCAGGGTGCTCTTGCCATGCCCCGAGGGGCCGACAATGGCCAGCACCTCGCCGGCACGGATGTGCAGGTCGAGCCCGTCGATCACCGGCCGTGGGCTGTTCGGCGCATAGGCAAAACCAACGCGGTCGAAGTCGACCTGGCCACGTGCCCTGGCCAGTGCCTGTGGCGCTGGCGTGTCCAGCACCTGCGGGCGGGTGTCGAGCAGCAGGAAAATGCGCTGCGCCGAGGCGCTGCCAGTGGCGTAGCGTTCAAACAGATCCGACAGTTCCTGCAGCGGGCCAAGGAACAGGAACACGTAGAACAGGCTTTCGGCCACCTGGCCCACGCTGACCTTGCCCTCGGCCAGGCCATGGGCACCCACCAGCAACAACACCGCCATGCCGGCGGTACTCAGCAGCGCAGTGAACGGCGCAAACCAGCCGGCGCGCAGGCTGCCGCGAATCAGCGCCTGGTTGAAGTCTTCCAGAAGGCGCCGGTAGCGTGCCTGGTTACGCTGCTGTTGCCCGCATTGCTGGATCAGCCGCACACCGCTGACGCTTTCCACCAGGTGCGCGGTGAAGCGGCTGCGTTGCTCGGCCACCTTGGCCCAGTTGCGCTGCGATACCCGCTTGAAGCGCCAGGTGGCCACTGCCAGCAGCGGTACCGTGGCGGCCAGGCTGTAGAAGAAGCTGGGCTCGATACGCCACAGCATCACCGCCGCCAGGCCGCAGCGCAGCAAGGCCCCGAGCAGCTCCGGCGGGCCTTGTACCAGCAGTGGCTCCAGCGCATCGACGTCGCGGTCGGCGCGGGAGATGATGCGCCCGGCACGGGTCTGGTCGAAGTAGCTCACCGACAGTGCCTGCACATGGGCAAACACCTTCACCCGCAAATCATTCAGCACACGGATTGCGGCGCGCCCGGCAATGAACTGCGAGACCCCGGCCAGCAGGAAACGCCCCAGCCAGCTCGCCGCCAGCCCCAGGCCCAGCCACAGCACCAGGTGCTCGTCGAGCAGCCAGTGCCCGGCACTGGGCACCAGGCCCTTGTCCAGCAGCTCGCGGACGAACCATGGCCGCAGGAACACAGTGAACACCAGCAGCAATTCGATGCCGATCACCGCCAGGATCTGCCGGCGAATCGGCCGCAGCAGCGGCAGCAGGCGCTGGAACATGCCGCGGTCCAGCGCCTGGCGGGCCAGGCGTTGTTCGATGTCGATATCGCTGGCGGGGGTGTGCTGCACATCAGTCATGGTCGATCCCCAGCAGGTCGCGGTAATGGACGTTGTTGGCGCTCAGTTCGGCATGGCTGCCGCTGGCGCTGATGCGGCCGTTTTCCAGCATCAGCACGCGGTCGGCCAGTAGCAGGGTGGACAGCCGGCTGGTGATCAGCAGCAGGGTCGGGCCCTGGCCGCCTGTGCTGTGCAGGCGGCGGATGTTATGCAGCACCTGGCGTTCACCCAGCGCATCGAGGGCGCTGGTGGCGTCGTCCAGGCAGAGGATGTCGGGTGCGCCAAGCAACGCCCGGGCCAGGCACAGGCGCTGGCGCTGGCCGCCAGACAGGGTCACACCGCGGTCGCCCAGTGGCGTATCCAGGCCGTGGGCCAGGCGTTCCAGCACATCCTCGGCGGCGGCCAGGCGCAGCGCTTCACGCAGTTGGGCGTCGCTGGCCTGCGGCGCGGCCAGGCGCAGGTTGGCGGCCAGGCTGTCGGAGAACAGGAAGCTTTCTTGCGGCAGCACCTGCACGCGGCGGCGCAGGTCGGTGAGGTCCAGGTCACGCACATCGTGCCAGCCGTTGGCATCGCTACCGACCTGCACGCTGCCAAGCTGCACGTCGGCCAGGCGCGGCAACAGGCTGGCCAGCAGGCTCTTGCCGGTACCGGTCGCGCCGACCAGCGCCACCACTTCGCCGGGCTGCAGGGTCAGCGAACAGTTGTGCAGGATATGCCGATCAGCCTCGGCAGCACTGACCTGTACCCGGTTCAGCTTGAGCCCCAGTGGCCCGGCGGGCAGGGCGGCCTTGCCAGCGACGATGGCCGGGCGCTCGTCCAGCAGTTGCCAGATGCGCTCGGCGCTGGCGCGAGCGTCGGCAAAGGTCTGCATCACCCGGCCAATGCCTTCGATACGGAACACCAGCGTGGTGGCCACCAGCAGTGAAGTGACCAGCTCGCCGATGCCCAGCGCCCCGGCGGCCACCTGGTGGGCGCCGTAGACCAGGATCCACACGTGCCCCAGCGCCACCACGGCCTGCGGCAGCGGAATGCGCGAACTGGCGTAGGCGAGGGCGGCGCGTGCGTGGCCAGTGAACACCTCGACCTGGCTGGCGAAGCGGGTGATACGCTGGTTTTCCAGGCTGAAGGCCTTGATCACCCGCACACCGCCGATGCCTTCGGCCAGGTCCTGGCTGACCTGGTCATAGGCAGCGCCCACTGCGCGGTCCAAAGTGACCAGGCGGTCGGTCTGCACCACGAACAGCCATAGCCCGGCACCGGTCAGCAGCAATGGCACCAGGCCTAGCAGCGGGTCGTACCAGCTCAGCAGGCCCACGGCTGCTAGCACCACCAGCGGGGTTTCGATGATCTGCCGCCAGAAGGTGATCAGCGCGTCGCGCACCTTGTCGGCATCGCGGGTGGTGCGGGTGACCAGCTCGCCCATTCCGTGGCGCCAGTGGTAGCCCAGGTGCAGGCGCTGCACCTGGTCGAGGATGCGCTCACGCAATCGCGTGAGCAGGGCCTGGCTGAGGACCAGTGACAGCACGGCGGCGGCGTATTGCAGCAGGCCACGGCCGAGGGCGATGGCCAGCAGCAGCCACAGCCAGTGCCAGGCCACGCTGGCGTCCAGGCTGCCGTCGGCCAGGCGCTGCACGGCGCGGCCGCTGCTGACGTCATCGACTGCGTGGCCGATCAGCCACTGTTGCCAGGCCAGGCCGAGGTTGCCGGCGATGTACAAGGCCGTGACCAGCGCGAAGCGCCAGGGCATTTCACGATAGATGGCCAAAGCCCGAAGAAGAGGGTGGTTCATGTAGATGCTCGATCAGAATGCGACGCCGCCCCTTGTAGGAGCGGCCTTGTGTCGCGAAAGGGGCGCAAAGCGCCCCCCGTCCAAACGCCGTTTCAACGGCGAGTAGCGCCCTGGTTTTCCTTGGCATTGAGCACCGCCGTGTACTCCCCCGGGTCGGCCCCGTTCAGGTAGTAGTTGCCAACGTTGTGCAGCCGCCAGCGGATCGGGTCGTGGGTGGTGTGTACCCGGGCATTGCGCCAGAAGCGGTCAAGGTTCCACTTGCTGAGCGAAGCGCTTGCCCCCAGCAACGAGAACAAATCGCTGGAGATCTTCAGCGACGCCGCATCGGAATGCGCGCGGGCGGTGGCCACCGACAGGATCAGCTCATCCTGCAAGGCCTTGTTCTCCGGGTCGCGCTCGTGTTCATCGAACACCCGCGCCGCTTCGCGCAGCACCGACTCGGCACCGCGCAGCGCCACGGCGTATTCGCCAACCTGGCGAATCACATGCGGCTCGTCACTGGCGCGCTCTACGCCGCTCTCCACCCAGGCGCGGGCATGCTCGCGCAGGTACTCGACGGCAGCTTGCAGCGCACCCGCAGCGATGCCGGTGTCGATGGCGGCGTGGAGGATTTGTGGAAAGGTCAGGCCGGTGCGCTTCATCGGCCCGCTGCGGCGGGTCAGGTAGCGTTCGTCGAGCACGATGTTGTCGAAGTTGACGGTGCCACTCACCGAGTTCTGCTGGCCGAATGCCTGCCAGTCATCGACCAGGGTCAGCCCGGGGGTGTCACGGTGCAGCAGCACGCCGACGCCACCGTCCTCGCTGGCAGCGGTCAGCGAAATCCACTCGGCCAGGTAGGAACCGGTGGAGTAGAACTTGCTGCCGTTGAGTATCCACTGGCCATCTGCGTTGCGCTCGACACGGGTCTTGAGGGCGAACTTGTTCTTGCCGCCGACTTCGGCCAGGGCATTGCCGAAACGCTTGCCAGCGAGCACGTCGGCGATCAGCCGGTCGCGTACTTCATCCGGGTAACCGGTGAAAATGCCACGCAGCATCACATTGTGAATCTGCAGCAGCTGGCCGACGCCACCGTCGGCGGTGGAGATCAGCCGCACGGTTTCCACCACGGTCTGCACCGAAGCACCGAGGCCGCCGAACTGGGCGGGTACAGCGATGGCGGTGAGGCCGCTGCTGGACAGCAGCTCGGCCTGGCGGCGCGGTAGTTGCCCATTGTTGCGCGGGTCGGCGGCCAGCTCGGCGATTTGCGTGGCGACCTGGCGGGCGGTTTCGATGGCTTCGGTTTCGCTGGTCAGGCGGCGGACGGGGGAAGGTTCTATGGCGCTCATGGAGGGGTCTCGTTTTGTCTGTTGGGGCCAGTGCGCCTGTTTCGCGGGTAAACCCGCTCCCACAGATAAATCCTATTGCTCAAGCTTTGCGCTTTGCTCGGGCTTTGCTCGGGCCCTGTGGGAGCGGGTTCACCCGCGAATGGCCACACCGCGGTCCCAACCCCTAGAGCAATATCTCTGCCACCCCGCTGCAAGGCCCATCCCGCGCGGCCTGCACAACCCTGTGCTGCCCCAGCAACAGCCCACTTGCTGATCTGGCAACACCCCACCCGCAATCCTGCTCCCAGCTCAGCACCCAACCCCCTGTGGCAACAGCCAATCCCTCGTAAATCAAGGCCTCCAGCGGTTGGCACGCACACTGCAATGCTGCCTGCACGACGCCCAAGGAGCCACCCCATGACCCTCGCAACCGCTACCGCACAACGCCCTGCAGACGACCCGTCAGCCCTGGAGCGCATCTGGTTCACCCGCTGCCCGGTGCCCACCGCCTCAGGTCTGGCCTACAAGCTCGGCTGGCTGGAGCAGGAATTCGCCGCCGACGGCCTGCCGGTCTCGACCTTGCAGGAGACCCGCCAGCTGGGCCATCACCACTACGATCACCAACTACCCGGGCTGTTCCGCGAAGGCGGCAACGTTCCGGCACTGGCGGCACGGGCAGCAGGCTCGCCCAGCCGGCTGATCGGCCTGACCTGGATCGAGGAATGGCAAACCATCCTGGTCCGCCCGGACTCGGGCATTCGCAGCGCCGCCGACCTTCGTGGCAAGCGCCTGGCCCTGCCAGCCTGGGGTGACAGCCGCCCCGGCAGCATTGCCCGCGCCATGAGCCTGCACGGCTACAAGGGCGCCTTGGCTTCGGCCGGGCTGCACCTGGATGACGTGCACCTGGTGGAAGTGGCCCTGCTCGACCAGGCCGGCGCTGCCACCCCGCAGCTGGGCCTGCAACGGCTGTGGTCGGGGCTGGACTACCTGGCCCGTGGCGAGGTCGATGCGGTGTACGTGAAGGGCGCGGCCGCCGCCGATGCGGCGCGCCGCCTGGGCCTGGTGGTCGGCGTTGACCTCGACCTGCTGGCCGACCCACGTCACCGCATCAACAACGGCACGCCGCGGCCAATCACCGTGCACCAGCGCCTGCTCGACACCCACTTCGACCTGGTGGTGCGCTTCCTTTCCCAAACCCTGCGCGCCGCCGAGTGGGCCGCCAGCAACCGGGATGCGCTCAACCGCATCCTTGAAGAAGAAACCCGCGCCGGCAGCCAGGGCGTCGCCGAAGCCTACCGTGGCGACTTCCATACCACCTTGGCGCCAGACCTGAGCGAACAGCGCCTGGCGTTCCTCGGCACGCAAAAAGACTTCCTCTACCTGCATGGCTTCCTCGAAGCCGATTTCGCCATCGCCGACTGGGTCGACCCGCGGCCTCTGCAAGCTGCCCACCAATTGCTGGCCCAGCGCCGCGCCTGACCTTTCTGGAGACTGACCATGACCGTACTGATCCACGAACGCCCCGTTACTGCCGAACTGCAAACCTTCGTCGACCAGGTAGTGGCCGAAGCCGAAGCGGCGTTCAGCGTGTTCCGCGAAACCAACACCATCACGGCCAACGGCACGGTCGGTTTCATCGAGCGTGTGCCCGGTGAAGAGCTACTGGTGTCGGTGAATTACGGCGGGCCGTGGAACCACCGCAAACCGTTGCAGGCAACGGTTACCGACTTTTCCGGCAACGTGATCGTCGGCAAGGGCAAAGGTGGCCTGGGCCGCTACACCAAGCTGTTCCAGACCCACGCCGACATCACCACCGTGTCGCATGTGCACAGCCCCTACCTTGGCGCCTGGGCCCAGACTCACCGCACCTTGCCGTTCCACTACGTGCCGGTGCAGCGCTACCAGCTGGCGCGCGAGCTGCCGGTGTACATCGACCGCCGCCAGCCCGAGGTCGATTTCATCCTCGACAAGCTCGCCGAGAACCCGTTCAACCTGGCGATTCTGGAAGCCAACGGCGGCGCCACGGTGTGGGGCAAGCAAGGGATGCGGGCGACGGCGGAGTTCATCCTGTTGCTGGAGGAGGGCGCGCAGATCCAGTTGCTGGCCGATGCCCTCGGTGGGTCACGGCCTTATGGGCCGGGGGTGCTGACCCAGCAGTGGAAGATGAGCGGGCTGTATGAGCGGGCGAGCGAGTTGGGGCTTGTTCCAGGTATCGACCGCCGCGCCTGACATTGGGGGCGCTGTGCGCCCCGATCGCGACACAAGGCCGCTCCTACAACGGACGGCGTACGCAGGCCCTTGTAGGAGCGGCCTTGCGTCGCGATGGGCTGCAAAGCAGCCCCAAAGCCTTCAAACCCACACAAAATGGACATTCCGCCATGGCAGTAAAAATCCTCTGGTACCTCACCACCCCCGACGGCCCCCACCCCTGGGAACCCGAGGGCCGCTGGCACACCGGTTTCGAACACCTCAAGCAACTGGCCGTTGCCGCCGACCGCCTGGGTTTCTACGGCTCGCTGCTCGGCTCCAGCCCCAACGAAAGCCTGGCGGTAGCGGCCGCGCTGATCGACGCCACCTCGCGCCTGCGCTTCCTGGTTGCCCAGCACCCGGGCGAGTTGTCGCCAGCCGTGCTGGCCAAGTGGGCGCTTACCTTCGACCAGTTCTCCAACGGCCGCCTGCTGTTCAACGTGGTCAACGGCAACGACGCCGGCCTGGCCACCCTGGGCGTGCATTACCCGCATGACGAGCGCTATGACTTCAGCCTGGAATACTGGCGCGCCTTCCAAAGCTTCTACGCCGGTGAAACCGCCGGCTATGACGGCCGCTACGTCAAGCTCGCACCACGCTCGCCAGCGGCAGCCAGCCACCCGCTAGGCGGCTGGCACCCACCGCGGCAAAAACCGGGTATACCGCTGTGGGGCGCCGGCACTTCGGCACCGGGCGTGGCCCACTCGGTGCAACTGCTGGACGTCTACCTGAGCTTCGCCGACACCCCGCAAAAGCTGGGCGACAAGTTCCGCCGGGTGGCGGCCGAGGCGGCGAAGATCGGCCGCGAGCTGACCTATGGCACGCGCCTGCAGGTGATCGTGCGCGAGACCGAAGAAGAAGCCTGGGCCCACGCCGAGCGCCTGTTGCAGCGTACCTCGCTGGCCACTGCGCGCGCCGCCATCGAGCGCCAGTTGCCACCCGGGGAAACGCTGGAAAGCTACGTCAGCGATGACCCGCGCATCCAGCGCAACCTCGACAGCATCCGCGCCGGGCGCCTGCCCACGGCGCGCGAGCTGGAGATTTACCCCAATGTCTGGCTGGGCCCCAGCCTGTTCGGCTTCAACATCCTCGGCCCGGCTGCCGGCACCTACCTGATCGGCAGTGCCGAGCAGGTTGCCGAGCGCATCCGCGAGTACGAAGCCCAGGGCACCTCGGCGTTCATTCTCTCGGGCTTCCCGCTGATCGACGAAGCGCACCGGGTGGCCGACCTGCTGTTCCCGCTGCTGGACCTGGACCACGGGTTCGAGGTGCCGCAGCTGGGCGCTACGAGCAAGCCGCGCGTGGCGCAACTGGCGTAAGGAGAGGGCAATGAGCGAGCTGTTTTCGCGCCGGGTGTTTCTCGGCAACAGCCTGGCCGTGGGGGGCAGCCTGCTGCTCGGCGGCGGGCTGCTCAGTGGCTGCGACAGCAGCGCGCCCGCCGCTGCCAGCGCGGTGCTGCCAGGCACGCCGGTGCGTGGCGGGCGCCTGCGGGTGGGCATTATCGATGGTGACCAGGCCGGCAACCTCGATGCCCATAAACCGGTGGGCGGCGGGATCATCCGCGGCTGGGCGCTGTATGCCAAGTTCTGGGAATGGAACGCCGATGTCAGCACGCGCCTGGCCCTGGCCGAGTTTGCCGAGCCGAATGCCGATGCCAGCGCCTGGACCATCCGCCTGAAGCCTGGGCTGGAGTTCCACCACGGCAAAACCATCGGCGCCGATGACATGCTGTTCTCGATCCTGCGCCTGACCGACCCGCAGCTGGCCTCGCCCTTTGCCGGGCTGGTCGGCGCCATCGACCGGCAGGCGTTGCGCAAGCTGGACGCGCGCACCGTCGAGATCCGTTTCAAGCAGGGGCAAAGCTTTTACCCACTGGATGAAACGCTGATCAGCTTTGGCTGCATCGTGCCGACCGATTACCACCCCGTGTCCAACCCGGTCGGTGCCGGGCCGTACCGGCTGAAAAGCTTCATCCCCGGCCAGCGCTCGCTCTACACCCGCTTCGAAAATTACTACAAACCCAACCGGCCCTATGCCGATGAGCTGGAGATCATTGAATTCAAGGACCAGGTGTCGCGGGCCGCAGCCCTGCGCGCCGGGCAGATCGACGTGGCCAGCGGCGTACAGGCCGAACACAGCGCACTGCTCAAGGCCGATCCACGGTTGCGCCTGTATGCCTCGCCAACCACGTCGTTCACCGGCTTCAACCTGAACCTGGCCAAGGCGCCGTTCCAGGATGTGCGCGTGCGCCAGGCGTTTCGCCTGCTGGCCGACCGCCAGGAGCTGGTGGCACGTGGGCTGAACGGCTTTGGCCGGGTCGCCAACGACCTGTATGCGCCGCACGACCCTACTTACAACCACGCCATCGCCCAGCGCCCGTACGACCTTGACCAGGCCCGTGCGCTGTTGCGCCAGGCCGGGCAAAGTGACCTGCGCGTCGAGCTCACCACCACGCCCGGGCCGGGCGTCAACGCGGCGCTGGTGTTCGCCCAGCAGGCCTTGAAAGCCGGGGTGCAGGTGAAGGTCAACCAGGTCGATGGCTCGGTGTTCAATGGCCCGCAGCGCGAGCAGTGGCAGCTGTCGCCGGGCTCGACCCCAGCGCGTGGCTTTCTGGCCTCGGCGCTGCACAACGATGCGCCGCAAGCCATCTACAACCGCAGCAATTTCCATGACCCGCGCTTTACCGAACTGTTCCGGCAGGCCCTGGCCCAGCCCGACCTTGCGCAGCGCAAGGCCCTGGTACACGAAGCCCAGGCCATCCAGCACGAACGTGGCGGGTTGCTGATCTGGGGCTTTTCCGACGTGCTCGATGCCGCGTCGGCCAAGGTCGGCGGGCTGGCGCCGGAACAGACCACCTTCGCTTCCTGGCGTTTCGACGAACTCTGGTTGAACCCCCATGCCTGACACCCCGCACACCCCGCACACCCCGCACACACCGGCCTGGCTGGCCTGGTTCATCGGTCGCCTCGGCTATGGCCTGCTCACCGCCTGGGTGATCAGCCTGGTGGTGTTCATCGCCACCCAGGCGCTGCCATCGGACCCGGCGCGGGTGATTCTCGGCCCGGATGCGCCGCTGGAAAGCATCCTCACCCTGCAACGGCAACTGGGCCTCGACCAGCCGATCCTGCTGCAGTACCTGCGCTGGTTGGGGGCGGTGTTGCGCGGCGACCTGGGTGTTTCGCTGGACTCCCAGGTGCCGGTGGCGCAGCTGCTGTTCGGCCGCCTGGGCCACACCTTGGCCTTGCTGGCCGGGGTGCTGGCGTTGGTGGTGCCAGTGGCGCTGCTGCTGGGGGTGAGCCTGGCCCTGCGCCGCGACAGCCGGCTGGACCGCTGGGGGCTGTCGGCGTTGATCCTGCTCAAGGCCACCCCGGGCTTTCTGCTGGCCATCGGCCTGGTGCTGTTGTTCTCCATGCCGGGCATGGGCTGGCTGCCGGCGGTGTCGATCCTCGACCCGCAACTGCCGTTGTGGCGCCAGTGGCCGTCGCTGGTATTGCCGGTGGTGGCGCTGAGCCTGTCGGCACTGCCGTACCTTGCGCGCATGGTGCGGGCATCGATGATCGAGGCGCTGGAGTCCGAATATGTGATTGCGGCGCGCCTGCGTGGCATCCCCGAGCGGCGCATCGTCTGGCGGCACACCTTGCCCAACGCCCTGACCCCGGCCATCCAGGGGGTGGCACTGACCTTGCGCACGCTGGTCGGCGGTGCGCTGCTGGCCGAGGTGATTTTCAGCTACCCGGGTATCGGTACGGCGCTGAATGCGGCGATCCAGATGCGCGACCTGCCGATGATCCAGGGCGTGGTGCTGGTCATCACCCTGGCGGTGGTACTGATCAACCTGCTGGCCGACCTGCTGACCGTATTGCTCACCCCCAAACTGCGTACCGCCCGCCGCGTGCGAATGATCCGCCGTATCCGCCGTGGCATCCGCCCGTGGTGGCGGCGGGCGCGCAGCACCCCTGCCCAGGAGGCGACCCATGACTGATTCCCGTTGGCTGGCCGACCCGCAGGTTCGTCGTGGTGCGGTAATTACCTTGCTGGTGGCATTGCTTGCCGTGCTTGGCCCCTGGCTGGCACCGCACGCGCCCACGGCGATGGTCGGGCCGGTGTATGGGCCGCCGGCGGCAGGCGCGCCGCTGGGTCATGATTTTCTCGGCCATGACCTGCTGTCGCGGTTGCTCAGCGGCGGCCTGTCGGTGCTGTGGATGGCGTTGGCAGCCGCCACCCTGGCCTTGCTGGTTGGCGGCAGCCTGGGCCTGCTGGCCGGGTTCTCGCGGCGGCGCCTGGACCAGGCGATCAGCTGGGCGGCGGATGTGTCGCTGGCGTTTCCCGATCTGATCCTGGTGTTGCTGATCGTGTCCATGCTCGGCCGGGCGCCGTGGTTGATTGTGCTGACCGTGGCCATTGCCTTTACCCCCGGGGTGGTTCGCCTGGCCCGGGGCAGTGCGGTGGCAGTGGCCGGGCAGGAGTTTGTCGAGGCGGCGCAGATGCTGGGTTACCCGCGCTGGCGCATTCTCTTTCAAGAGATCCTGCCGAACATTCTCACGCCGTTGCTGGTGCACTTCGGCAACATGCTGACCTGGGCGGTGGGCATGTTGTCGGGCTTGAGTTTCCTTGGCTACGGGGTGGCGCCACCGGCTGCCGACTGGGGCTTGATGATCAATGAAAACCAGGCCGGGCTGCTGGTGCAGCCATGGGCCGTGCTGGCACCGGCACTGCTGATCGGGGTGTTTGCCTATGGCACCAACATCCTGGCCGAAGGTATTGCCCGGGCCAGTGCCCGGGTCGGGGAGAAGCAGCCATGAATGCACCATTGAATGTTGCCAGTGAAGTGTTACGGGTCAGGGACCTGCGGGTGGAACTGGCGGGGCAGGTCGATGTGCTGGCCGAGGTGTCCTTCAGCCTGGCGGCTGGTGAGATCGTGGGCCTGGTCGGTGAGTCCGGTTCGGGCAAGACCACCTTGGCCACGGCGTTGTTGCGCCATGCCCGACAGGGGGCGCGCATTGTCGGGGGGCAGGTGGTGGTGGCGGGGCAGCCGTTGCTCGAACTGGCAGGCGAGGCTCTGCGCCTGGCCCGTGGCGGGCTGGTCGGCTACGTCGCCCAGGACCCGGCGACGGCGCTGAACCCTGCGTTGCGCATCGGTGCCTTGCTGCGCGAAACCCTGCTGGCGCACCTGCCAGGCTTGTCGCCGGGGGCGTTGCAGCAGCGTATTGCGCAAACCCTGGTAGCGGTCGGCTTGCCCGACGATGAAGCGTTGCTGCGGCGCTTCCCGCACCAGTTGTCTGGCGGGCAGCAACAGCGGGTGATGCTGGCGCTGGCGTTTGTCTTGCGGCCAAAGCTGATCGTGCTCGACGAACCCACCACCGCGCTGGACGTCACCACCCAGGCGCATGTGCTGCAGACCCTCAAGCAGTTGTGCCGTGACCAGGGGGTGGCGGCGCTGTATGTGACCCATGACCTGGCGGTAGTGCGTGGCCTGGTCGACCGGGTGATGGTGATGTACGCCGGGCGCCTGGTGGAAGTGGCCAGCCGTGATGCGTTGTTCCGTGCCCCGGCGCACCCCTACACGCGTGCCTTGCTTGCGGCCATCCCCGACATTGCCCGGCGCCAGCCGTTGCAGGCGCTGCCCGGGCATGCGCCGGCACCCGGGCAACGCCCGCATGGCTGCGCCTTTGCCCCGCGTTGCGGCCAGCGCCGGGCGCAGTGCTCGGTACTGGAACCGGCTTTGCTGGAGCACCAGGGTGGCCATCAGGTGGCGTGCCTGCTGCCGCAACTGGCGCCTGTTGCCGTGGATTCGACAGCGATCGAGACAGCATTCGTAGCAGCCCCGGTAGCAGCCCCGGTAGCGGCGAGTGCAGTGCTGCTGGAAGTGCAGGGCCTGGATGCTGCCTATGACCGTCAGGTGTTGTTCGACATTTCGCTGCAGGTGCGCGAGGGTGAGTGCCTGGCCTTGGTCGGTGAGTCCGGTTCGGGCAAGACCAGCCTGGCCCGGGCGATTGCCGGGCTTGGCGAGAATGTGCAGGGGCAGTTGCGCTATGCCGGGCAACCGCTGGCCTTTGCTGCCCGCCAGCGTGCTGCACGGTTGCGCCACCAGATTCAGTATGTGTTCCAGAACCCGTACCGGGCACTGAACCCGCGGCAGACGGTCGGGCAAACCTTGAGCACCCCCTTGGCGCACTTTTTTGGCCTGCGCGGTGCCCAGGCCCGGCAACGGGTCGAGGCGGTGCTGGAGCGGGTATCGTTGCCAGCACGGGTGGCGGACCTGTATCCACAGGGGCTTTCCGGGGGGGAGCGGCAGCGCGTGGCGATTGCCCGCGCGTTGATCTGCGAGCCAAAGTTGCTGGTGTGCGACGAGATCACCTCGGCGCTGGATGTGTCGGTGCAGGCGTCGATCCTGGCCTTGCTGCGGCGTTTGCAGGGCGAGGGTTTGACCTTGCTGTTCGTCACCCATGACCTGGGTGTGGTGCGAGCAATTGCCGACCGCGTCCTGGTGCTGCGCCAGGGGCGGGTGGTGGAGCAGGGCAGTGCCGGGCAGGTTCTGGAGCAGCCGACGGATACCTACACCCGCAACCTGGTGGCGCACTCGCCAAGCCTTGCCCGGGTTTGATGGCACCGGCTGCGCCAGCCTTCAGCCTGAGCCATGCGGCTTGTACGTCCTCGGGTCAAAGGTCATTTGCCGCAAACTCAACAATCGCCTGTTGACGACCCTCTATAGTGCTCGGCATTACAAAACCAATGCCGAGCTGCCTGATGATCCCTTCCCTGGACTCCATTTTCTCCCGCCTGCGCCTGCGCCAGTTGCGTTTGCTGATCGAACTTGACCGCTGCGGCTCACTGCACAAGGCGGCCGAAGCCATGGCCATTTCCCAGCCAGGGGCAACCAAGGCCTTGCGCGAAGTAGAGGAGGTGCTGGGGGTTGCCTTGTTCCAGCGCCAGCCCAGTGGCCTGGTGGCCAACGATGTAGGCCGCTGCGTGGTGCGCTATGCGCGGCTGATCCACAGCGACCTGGGGCATTTGCGCGAAGAGGTGCTTGGCATCGTCCAGGGCCAGGGTGGACGGCTGGCGGTAGGCAGTATCATGGGCGCCATGCCGACGCTGGTCAGTGCCTTGGGGCGCTTGCGCCGCAAGCAGCCGCAGCTGGCAGTGGAAATCGCCGAGAACACCAGCGCCAACCTGTTGGCCAAACTGGATGAGGGGCGCCTCGATCTGGCTATCTGCCGGCCAGGCCTGGGCCGCAACGCTGCGGATTATGCCTTTGTCGAGCTGGCCCAGGAGCCGCTGGCGGTCGTCGCCCACCCGCAGCATCCGCTGGCCGGGGCCAAGGCATTGGCGGTCGGCGACCTGAGCCAGTACCGCTGGGTGGTCTACCCGGCCAACACGCCCATGCGGCAGGCGCTGGAGCGCGAGTTGAGCGAGGCAGGGGTCGAAGTGCCGCGCCACCCCCTGGAGACGTTTTCCACCTTTGCCACCTTCATGCTGCTGCAAGACGACCCGACATTGGTGGCGGTCATTCCCAGCGCGGTAGCAGCCTTCGCCCATCAGCGCGGATTGCTGGTGTCGCTGGCGGTACAGCTGCGAGCATTGAGCGAGCCTTTCGGCATCGTGCACCGGGTGGCCGCGCCGCTTTCGCCGACAGCGCGGTTGCTGGTGGATGAACTGACGGCTAATTGAGACCTGTTGTGGCCCCATCACCGGCAAGGCAGCCCCGCCCGGGGATAAGCGCCGGTTATTGGCGGATCAGCTATTTTCATTATCGGTGGCCTTGGCCTGCGATCTAGATTGCCCCGTCACGGCCCGCCAGCGCCACGGCGGGCACATCACGAACATTTCATCAAGGAGCAACTCAATGGATCTAGGCATTAGTGGCCGCTGGGCCATCGTCTGCGCGGCCAGCCAGGGCCTGGGCAAAGGCTGCGCTGAAGCGCTGGGCAAAGAAGGCGTCAACCTGGTCATCAATGCCCGCACCCAGGCCACGCTGGAGCAGACCGCTGCTGAATTGCGCGCTGCCTGCCCGGGCATCGAAGTACGCACCGTGGCCGGTGATGTCGCCGACGCCGAGGTGCGCCAGGCGCTGCTGGCGGCCTGCCCGCAGGTCGACATTCTGGTCAATAACGCCGGTGGCCCGCCACCGGGAGACTTCCGTGACTGGGGGCGTGAGGACTGGCTGAAGGCGCTGGACGCCAACATGCTCACGCCTATCGAGTTGATCAAGGCAGTGGTCGATGGCATGGCCGCGCGGGGTTTCGGGCGGGTGGTGAATATCACGTCCGGCGCAGTCAAGGCACCGATCGATATCCTTGGGTTGTCCAACGGTGCCCGCAGCGGCCTGACCGGTTTCATCGCCGGCCTGGCCCGGCAGCAGCGCTTGGCGGGTAGCAATGTCACGTTGAACAACCTGCTGCCAGGGGCGTTTGATACCGCGCGGTTGCAAAAGACGCTGAAGGCAGCAGGTGGTGATGTGGAGGTCACTGCCCAAGCCCGGCGCAAGGCCATTCCAGCGGCGCGGTTTGGCTATGCCGGCGAGTTCGGTGCGTATTGCGCGTTCCTGTGCAGTGCACATGCCGGCTACATCACCGGGCAGAACCTGCTGATCGATGGCGGGGCGTATCCCGGCACCTTCTGAAACCGCTCAGGTTGAATACCCTGTGGAAGCGGCTTTAGCCGCGAAGAATCCAACGCGGTGCATGGCACCGGCTGCGCCGGTGTTCGCGGCTAAAGCCGCTCCTACAGACAATGCATCTTCCTTGAAGGCTGTGCTGATCCCTGTGGGAGCGGGCGAGCCCGCGAAGAAACCAGCGCGGTGTATGGCACCGGCTGCGCCGGTGTTCGCGGGCATGCCCGCACCCACAGGTATTGAGTCAGCCTTGGAGGAGGGTGATCAGTAAATCGCCACGGGGTTGATGTTCACCTGGGTCGAGCCCTTGTACAGCGGTTGCCCCAACACGAACAGGAACTCGTACGCCTTGTCCTTCACCAGCGCACGGGTGTCGATCAACTCCAGGTTGTAGATCCCCCGCTTGGCCAGCATGAACTGGTTGACCGGGAACTCTTCACCGGTCGGGTTGGGGTATACCTCGGAGGCCCAGGTATCACCACCAAAGGCAACGATGCCCTGGTCCGCCAGCCATTCAGCCGCAGGCAAATCGATACCCGGTTCGGTGGCGAGGAACTGCTGGTTGTCCTTGCCGATCAGCTCCAGCCAACCGGTGTTGAACAGCACCACATCACCCTTGCGCAGGGTAATGCCTTGCCTCTTCAGCACGCTCTTGATGTCGGCCACGGTGAACGCGGTACCGCCCGGTACGATGGCCTTGCCGTAGTAGGCCGTCATGTCCAGCACCACGCCACGGGTGACCATCGGCGGCACTTTCTCCACGCCCAGTCTGGTCACGCCTTCGACAGTGACGAAGTCAGCAGCCTTGTTACCGTTGTAGTAGACGTTGTCGATGCCGATATGGCCGATGCCGTTAAGCTGCGTGCCGACGCCGGTCCAGCCGTTGACCAGCTCATCGTTGAAGCTGAATTTGTTGCGGCCCAGGGTCTGGCCAGCCTGCTCGCCGGGCTGGATGTTGTACAGGTGGAAGCTGCGGTGGCGGAACGCTGGCAAGTCCTTGCTCACCGGTACTGCCAGCGGGTAGGTCTTGCCGGCCTTGACCAGGCCGACAGCCTGCTTGACCACGTCCGGGGTGAGCAAGTTGGCGGCGCCGATTTCATCCTGTTTGCCGTATGGTGAGGTCTGCCAGTCTGCGGCCAGGGTGGCCCGGGCATTGGTCGCCAGCGCAGTGGTCGCCAGCGCGACGGCGAGCAGCAGGGGCTTGAAGCGCTTCATCGTGTACTCCTGAAAATGTTGCGTTGTCAGGAGCGAATTCTGCGCAGGGTCGGCAGGGGGAAAAAGCGGCCCGCGGGACAATGACTTTTGCCTGCCGATCAACAACCGCCGTCGTGCAGTACCAGGCTCTGGCGCAGCTGATCGAGCATGGCCATACGCAGCGCCTGGGGAGCTTGTACGCGGATCGAGCCGGCCTGCGACAGCAGCCAGCTCATTAACGCCCGGTTGTCATGGACAGTAGCCACCAGAGCGGCACCGCCGCTGGTTTGCGCGGTCAGTTGCATGTCTGCCGACAGCGGCGCTTGTGCCAGGCGGCGCGCAAGGGCGTCATCCACCCAGGCGTGCAGTTCAACCTGTGCCGGCGGCGTCAGCGCGTCGGGCTGCAACTGTTGCGCCTCGCCCAGGCTCAGGCCTGGTTGCCAGTACCAGCCATAAGGCATGCCTTTGCTGTTGCACTGCAGCGGGAACAGCGCGGCGAGTTCGACCAGGTCGCGCTCCACGGTGCGCTTGCTGGTGGTATGGCCCACGCTGCTCAAGGCGACCTGCAACTGGGTCGAGCTCATGCCCGGGTGGCGACCGGGCAGCAGCTTGAGCAACTGCCACTGGCGGGCGATGGTGTGGCGGGTAGGGTGGCTGGGCACAGACTCGTCCTTGAAGGCGGGCATGAAGCCCTGCCTGGGTAATGGCGTTTAGCTATTGCCCAGCATACCCCTTCACATGATGGGATCCAAGTTGGATCACTCTGCGTCGGTTGAGTGGTGCGCCGACAAGTCGATAATCTTGTAGCAAGCCGTCGCAGTTGCCAGGGTTCGTCCCTTGCAGTCCTGGAGTAGCCCTTTTGTATAGCAGATGTTGCCGCGCCGCCTGTACAGCTTGCCAAACCCCTTGATTTGTCCAGGCAAGGCGGGGCGTTGGAAAAAAGTGGCCATTTTCGTCGTAATTGCTATTTCGTTTTTTTCAAGTGAGGCATAGATGGCGGGTCCCATGCAATCGTCAAGCATGGCGGTCAGCATACCGCCCTGAATCTTGCCCACCGGGTTCGTCAACGAGGCTGATGCATCGAACTCCACGAATATCTCGCGTGTGTGCTGCTCATGCTTGAGCAGCTTCCAGCCAAGTAGCTGTGCCGCCTTGGGCATCGGCAGCAGCCCTTCGATCGTTTTCCAGAACAGGTTGTTTTTCATCGCTAGCTCCCTACGCGCAAGCCCGGGCCAGTAGCCCGAACAGAAAGCCCAGCCAGCACAGCATCATGGTCACCCAACTGACCATGACCGGTGGTGATCCATTGGTACGGCGTTTCACTTGGCCACTTACCGCGATAATCGGCGTGATCGCCAGCAGGCAATACGCTTGTAACAGCACCAGCAGCTGCAGCGGCACACGCAGGACAAATACTTGGTACAGCATCATCAACCCTGCGCAGGCAATGGCCAGCCACCCCCAGCCGACGAGTCGAACCAGCGCTAACAGCAGCAGTTGCAAAGGGGCATCGAGGGTATGCCAAGGGCGTTCGATTGCCGCAGCGTGATAGGGCATGAATTGCGAGCGGGTCGCGTAGATGAGGGCAAAGACCGCAATGATGAGCAGTGCGGCGCCGTAGCTTGCCAGATGAAACAAGATGAGCCAGTCCATAGCAGAGCCTCTTGATAACCTGACGCGATGGTGGACCGCGTCAGGCCAACGGGCTACTGGCAAAAATATCGGGTGGCAATGTAGTGGCGCCTAATCCAGACGCAACACCCATTTGCCTGCACTGGTGCCTCAGGCATAAGCGCGCAAGAGGAGGGCTTTGCCCTCCATTCGCGGGTAAACCCGCTCCCACAATGATCGTGCGATGTCCTCAAACGAGGCTCTGCTGCAATGCCTCGATAAATACTTCTTCCGCCCGACTGAACCGCTGTTCCCTGTTCCACAGCAGGTGAATGTCCACATCGGCAATCCCTTCCTGTGGCGGCAGCTTCCACAACAACCCTGCTGCAACATCCGGCGCCACCACATGCTCGGGCAGGCAGCCGATGCCGAACCCGGCAATCACCAGCCGGCGCACTTCCTCAAGGCTTGGCGATGACGCCACGATCCGCCCGGCAAAGCCTTGCTGGTCGCGGAAAATGGTCAGTGGCGACAACATGCCGCCAATCTGGTCACTGGTGAAACTGACGAAATTCTCGCGCTGCAAGTCGCCTTCGGCCTGGCCGAACAGGGCATGGTGCTTGCCACAGAAAAACGCATAGCGCTGGCGCAGGAACAGCCGTTGCTCCAGCCGTGGTTGCGCGCGGCGGTTGAGGCTGAGGCCGGCGGTGGCGGTTTTTTCTTGCAGGGCGGCGACGATGTCGGAGCTGCGCATTACGTCGATTTCCAGTTCCACGCGAGGGTGCTGATGGTGGAAGTCGGCAAGGAAGTCGTCGAAGCGTTCACTGACGATGCGGCTGATCATCAGCAGGCGCACCTTGCCCACCAGTTCGTCCGCCGGTTGCTCCAGCAAGCCGCCAATCTGCGACATCTGCCCGTACACCTCGCCGGCCAACTGGAACAGCTGTTCGCCCATTTCGGTCAGCACGAAGCGCGGACCGCGGCGGGCGATAAGCTGACGGCCGAGCTGTTCTTCCAGGCGCTTGAGTGCCTGGCTTACTGCCGGCTGGGTGAGGTGCAGGCGGGCGGCGGCGCGGCTGATGGACAGCTCTTGGCCGATGACGCGGAAGGTACGCAGCAGGTTCCAGTCCAGGCGGTCGTTGAGCAGGCGGTCAGACATGGCGGGGCTCGATCATAAACGGGGCTAATAGTGCGCATAATAAATAGAAAATTGACTAATCATAGGGCTGGGCCGATAAATCGCAGGTATTGAGGCCTGTTGCATCGGTGTTGGCTTCTTCGCGGGCACGCCCGCTCCCACAGAGGTTGTGCGATCCCTGTGGGAGCGGGTTTACCCGCGAAGAAGCCAACACCCAACCAACAGGCCAAGCGCCAACAGAGCGCCACCGTGATCCCGTCAACTCCTGCCAGAACAACAAGCAAAGGAGCCCCCATGAAGCCCACCGCTTCCCCCCAGCCGCGCCGTGCCGCCGCCGCCGCGTTCATCGGCACCATGATCGAATGGTACGACTTCTACATCTACGCCACCGCCGCCGCCCTGGTGTTCGGCGCGCTGTTCTTCCCCTCGGACGACAGCCTGTTCAGCACCATGGCCGCGTTCGGCACCTTTGCCGTGGGCTTTTTTGCTCGGCCGTTGGGTGGCATCGTCTTCGGCCATGTTGGCGACCGAATCGGCCGCAAAAAGTCGCTGGTCATCACCCTGCTGATGATGGGCATCGTCACCGTGTGCATCGGCCTGCTGCCGACCTATGCGCAAATCGGCGCCACCGCCCCGGTGCTGCTGATTGTGCTGCGTATCGTTCAGGGCATCGCGGTGGGCGGCGAGTGGGGTGGGGCGGTGTTGATGGCCGGCGAGCACGCGCCCAAGGGCCGGCGCAATTTCTTCGCCTCGTTCGCCCAGCTGGGCAGCCCGGCAGGCTTGATCCTGTCGCTGCTGGCCTTCGGCGCGGTCACCCGCCTGCCTGAAGAAGACCTGATGAGCTGGGGCTGGCGTGTGCCGTTCCTGGCCAGCGCGCTATTGCTGCTGGTGGGCCTGGCGATTCGCCTGGGGGTCAACGAGTCGCCCGAGTTCATTGCCAGTCGCGAGCAGGCGGCCAGGGCGCAGCGCAAGGAGCAGGCACCGGTACTGGAAGTGCTGCGCACCGCCTGGCGCCCGCTGTTGCTGTGCATCGGCGCCAATACCTTGGGCATTGCCGGGGTCTACTTTACCAACACCTTCATGATCAGCTACACCACCCAGCAGTTGCACCTGGAGCGCTCGCTGATCCTGGAGTGCCTGTTCTTCGTGGCGATCATCCAGTTCTGCGTGCAGCCGCTGGCCGCCTGGCTATCGGAAAAGATCGGCGCCACGCGCTTCCTGGCCTTGGTCGCATTGTTGGCGATGGCGTCGCCTTACCCGATGTTCGTGCTGGTCAGCTCGGGCCAAGGCCCGTTGATCGTGCTCGGCATCGCCTTGGCGGCAGCCTGCATGGCTTCGTTCTATGCGGTGATTGCCGGCTACGTCAGCGGCATGTTCGAAACCCGCGTGCGTTACACCGCCATTTCCCTGGCTTACCAGGTCTGCGGCGCCATCGCCGGTGGCCTGACCCCGTTGATTGGCACCTGGCTGGCCCACACGTTCACGGGGCAGTGGTGGCCGATGGCAGTGTTCTACACCCTGATCGCCACCCTCTCTCTGCTCTGCGTGCTTGCCCTGGCGCGCCAGTACGCCCGTAGCCAGCAACTTGAGCTGGCCTGATCGAACCGACTTCTTCTGGAGTACCCGTACATGTTGAAAAGCAATGGCGAACGCCTGTGGGCGAGCCTGATGGCCATGGCCGAAATCGGCGCCACCGCCCGCGGCGGCAGCTGCCGCCTGGCCCTCAGCGACGAGGACAAGGCCGGCCGCGAACTGTTTAGCCACTGGTGCCGCGCAGCCGGCCTGACGCTGACCGTGGATGCCATCGGCAACCTGTTCGCCCGCCGCCCTGGCAGTGACCTGGATGCTGCACCGGTAATGATCGGCAGCCACCTCGATACCCAGCCCGAAGGCGGGCGTTTCGATGGTGTCTACGGCGTGCTGGCCGGGCTGGAAGTGGTGCGCCGACTCAACGACCTGGGCATCCAAACCCGCAAGCCGCTGGAAATTGCCGTATGGACCAACGAGGAGGGCGCGCGCTTCACCCCGGCCATGTTCGGCTCGGCCGTGTTCACCGGCAGCCTGAAACTGGACGAAGCGCTGGCCATTCGCGATGCCGAGGGCATCAGCGTCGCCGACGAACTGCAACGCACCGGTTACGCCGGCCAGCGCCCGCTGGGCGGTGCGGTGGATGCCTATTTTGAAGCGCACATCGAGCAAGGCCCGATCCTTGAAGATAACGCCAAGGCCATTGGCGTAGTCAGTGGTGGGCAGGCCATTCGCTGGCTGGATGTGACCGTCGAGGGCATGGCGGCGCACGCCGGCACCACACCGATGCCGCTGCGCAAGGACGCCTTGTACGGCGCCGCGCGGATGGTCCAGGCGGTCGAGCAACTGGCGGCTGATTTTGCGCCGCAAGGCCTGACCACCGTGGGCGAACTGTCCATCACCAAGTCTTCGCGCAACACCATTCCCGGCCTGCTGCAGTTCACCGTCGACCTGCGCCACCACCGTGATGAAGCCATCGAGGCGATGGAGCGTGACCTGACCCTGAAGCTGCAAGCCATCGCCAGCCAGCGCGGCCTGCAGGTGCGCGTCGAGCGCCACTGGGTCAGCCCGGCCACCCCGTTCGACGCCGACTGCGTGGCCGCCGTGCAGCAAGCGGTGGACGGCCTTGGTTATGCCCAGCAGTCCATCGTCAGCGGCGCTGGCCACGACGCCATCCTGCTGGCCCGCTACTGCCCGACGGCCATGGTGTTCATCCCCTGTGTCGGCGGCCTGAGCCACAACGAAGCCGAGGATGTATTGCCCGACGACGCCTGCCAGGGCACCGATGTATTGCTGAACGCCGTGCTGGCCCGTGCTGGCCGTGTCGAACAAGGAGAGGCCTGATGCGTTGCTATTTCCACCCCGAACAGCTGCTGCACCACCCACGCAGTTACTACTCGCGCGGCGCCATGCGCACCCCGCAGGAAGTCCCCGAACGTGCCCAACGCCTGCTGCAGGCGGCCAAGGACCTTGGCTTTGACATCCGCCAGCCAGACGACGCCGGCCTGAAACCGCTCAAGGCGGTGCATGGCGAGGCCTACCTGGCGTTTCTCGAAGAAGCCCATGCGCGCTGGAAGGAAGTGCCCGAGGACTGGGGCGATGAAGTCATGTCGAACATCTTCGTGCGCGAGCCCAACGCCCTGCGCGGCATCCTCGCCCAGGCTGGCCGCTACCTGGCCGATGGCAGCTGCCCGGTGGGCGAGAACACCTGGCGTTCGGCCTACTGGTCGGCGCAGAGCGCGGTGGCCGGAGCCCAAGCCATTCTCGATGGCGAACCGGCAGCCTATGCACTGTGCCGGCCACCGGGGCACCATGCACGGTTCGATGCGGCGGGCGGGTTCTGCTACATCAACAACGCCGCCGTGGCCGCCCAGGCCTTGCGCAGCCGTTACAGCCGTGTGGCGGTGCTCGATACCGACATGCACCATGGGCAGGGGATTCAGGAGATTTTCTACGATCGCCGCGATGTGCTGTATGTGTCCGTGCATGGCGACCCGACCAACTTCTACCCGGGTGTGGCCGGGTTCGAGGATGAGCGGGGCAGCGGTGAAGGGGAGGGCTACAACCTCAACCTGCCGATGGCGCATGGGGCTAGCGAAGCGGACTTCATGGCGCAACTGGATATTGCGCTGGCTGCGGTGAAGGACTTTGGGGCCGAGGTGCTGGTGCTGTCGTTGGGTTTCGATATCTACGAACTGGACCCGCAGAGCAAGGTGGCGGTCACCACTGAGGGGTTTGCTGCGTTGGGTGAGCGGATTCGGGCGATGCGCTTGCCGTGCCTGATTGTGCAAGAGGGGGGGTATCACCTGGAGAGCCTGGAGGCGAATGCGCAGGCGTTTTTTGCTGACAAGGCGGACTGGCGGTAAGTGCGTGGTGCCTGAGGCGTAGTGCAGCTGCCGGCCTCTTCGCGGGCAAGCCCGCTCTCACAGGTTCTACACCAGGCTTGCAGCCAGCGCCGCTCCTACAGTTCAACCGCGTCGGACTCAACCCTGTGGGAGCGGGCATGCCCGCGAAGAAGCCAGCGCGGTCTCAAGGGTGAAACGTGCGCCCCAGCGCATCGAGCCGGATAGCAATCGGTGGCAATCGCCGGCTGTTCGCGAGTAGTCGTCACGATCCGCCCGTTAAGTGCGTCGATATGCGCAATATCACCGCTTACCGCCTGCAACTTAGCGGGCCGGCGGCTCCGATGCGACTGCCGGCGCGATCGAGGGCTAATCCCTATGAAGCATTATTGAACGTATACTTTTCTTCAAGCATGAATTTAGGTGCCGTCCATTTTGGGCCTTTCACATATCCACCACCCTCTTCCTTAATAAGACCCTCATCTATCATCTTTTTAATCAGATTCAGGAGGCCATTGCAATCACCGAGATGAATCCAATTGCTTTGAGTGTAGAGTCTGTCTATCTGCGGGTGGGAAACGCCAGTGCCTCTTGTGATAAATAGAATTACGTCAGTAGGAGTTTCGTTTTGAATTACATCGCGAATGGTATTCATCAATATTCCCGCTCCAGCTGTTTCAAGTCTGCTTCCAGCGCTTCTGTCGTGTAGAGTAATTCGGCCTCTGAGCCAAGCTGGTAGTCTTCTAAAGTAGCTGCATGCGTATTATTCCATGCTTCGCCACGATCAGTTGGCAGAATTTTATCAGCAATGCCCAGGGCACGAAAGCGCTCAAGCTCCCTTACTTCGTGCGTGAAAAATCGCTTGTCGGTGTCGGATGCTTGTATTTTACCCTGTAGGATTTTTTCGAGCCTGTTAATCATGACTTTATTTGCGTCAGAGGATGTGAAGCGACTTATGTGTAGCTTGACCAGTTCGACACCAGTCGC
The DNA here is from genome assembly GCF_016658545.1 of Pseudomonas sp. S37. Lineage (GTDB taxonomy): Bacteria > Pseudomonadota > Gammaproteobacteria > Pseudomonadales > Pseudomonadaceae > Aquipseudomonas. The sequence goes on from NZ_JACVZC010000087.1 coordinate 26,153, forward strand.
TGTGATCCTGGCTTCCCGCCAATCCAGTTTCTCGATAGGTCCACCCGCTTTATCTGGGTTGTAAGGGCGTCCGCTGTAAGTCCCTATGGTTGTCGCACCGGGATAGGGAGAATTGAAAACTACGTACAGTGGTGGTAGGCCAGATTCTGGTGGGAAGCAATAGATGCAGTCTTTATAGTTTGGTAGTTCATGGACAGGGAGTGGTGTCGCTTCTGTCCATGCTTGTCTGAGGTTGACACCTTCATAGGGATCCGAAGGTATCGGGATGCTGGGGGTGGTAGTTGATGATCCAATTTGGGTGTGAATGGGAAATCTGAGCTTGATTGGAAAATCACTTGATGGAATCGATGTGTAGCTATTATTTGTTTTGTCCAATATCAGGGGGCGTACGGGTACCTCTTTTTCTGCATGGGTAGCATTTGCATTTCCCGTAAGTGTATACGTATCGAGATTGGCATGAATCCGGAGCGGGGATTCGAAAGTCCCATGTTTAAGTGCGATGTCATGAATGTTGGTAGGTAGCTCAGGAATGAGTAGTTCAGCAGGTATGCTCAGGGCTGATTCATGGTACAAATCTGCGTTCCCTAGTTCAGCTGAATAAAAAAACACCCCAATGCCCAGTCTGAAAATTGGGGTGGCAGTAAGGCCAAACCTTTTGAGTGTCTGTATTCCGCTAAACAGCGCGCTTTGAAGGCTTTCGGTTGTTGATAGGGTTGTTAGTGTGGTGCTCAGTTGTATTGTGGGTTTAAGGTTTAAGGTGATGGATTTGCTGTTATTATCTTGCTTGCGGGTTTCTTGTAATGTTTTTAATGCTCTAGGGTGGAATTCTTCGAATTCTCTTCGGACTTTCTCAAGGCAGCGTCTTAGCACTATTTCAATTTTGCGCAGCGGTAACGGCGCTCATTAAAATGTACAGGTCTTCCTCAATCCAATAGAAATTTTGTTCATCCTCATCTAAATCGTTTGCGTTGTGTTCAAAATATTGGGCGGCGTCATCAATGTTTGTGGCGTAGAAGTCTTGTGCCATGTATCGATTAAGGGGGTGGGGTACTCGTTTTTCGATTTTATTATAAAGGAAGAGGAGGAATTTCTTTTTGGCATAAAGGTTGTTTGTCTGGTCTTGATGGGATTCTTTTATATCTGAATAGTGTTTGGCAAAATATATTTCAAGTCCGGGGGTTCCCGCTGGGCGAGTGGCCTCGATTTCCTTTATTGTATTTATTGCGATGGTCGAGGCGTTGGTTAAAAGTGCTTTTCTTGAAAGCAAGGCTATGTTTGGCGGTGCTATAGGCAATGTGCACGGGCTGTCCCATGAAAGGATGCTTTCGAAGTCATAGCTAAAAGGTTCGGATGAGTATATTTCTTTCAGTTGCTGGTTTGTTAGTGTTTTGCGTGAGGTCACGTCTAATTCCCTTGAAGAAGCCTTGAGGTACTAAACAGTGGGGCTTTCGCAAGAAAGGCGGCAGGTGGAATAGATGCACTGCTATCGAGTGGCAATCGCGATACTTGGAATACAAATCGAAGATGTAGGTCGCTGGTGGGCGTAGGAAGAGGGGTTGAGCTGTTGGATCAAGGGAGTAGACATCTAGGCTCTGTCTGAAAAAAGCCGTCGCATACACCGCATGACACAAGCCAG
>NZ_JACVZC010000088.1 GCF_016658545.1 Pseudomonas sp. S37
CCCCCCCCCCCCCCCCCCCCCCCCCCCCCCCCCCCCCGCTCCTACAAGGGACCGCGCCAGCCTGGAACCTGTCAGTCCCTGTAACCGGGCGCCACCCGTTCCAACAACCGCAACAACGCCGCCCACGCCAGCTGCAACGCATCCGGATCGGCCAGCTCGCCCTGCTTCAACCCCCTGCCCGGCGCGTTGAACTGCTGCTCGGTATGCACGCACACCTCGGCAGCCGGGAGTACCAACTGCCCGGCACTCTGCGCCGCCAGCTGGATCTCGCACGCCTTCTCCAGGTAGAACATGCGCAGGAACGCTTCGGCAACGCTGCGCCCGGTAGTCAGCAGGCCATGGTTACGCAGGATCATCACCGGCTTGTCCCCCAGGTCGGCCACCAGTCGCTGCTGTTCATCCATGTCCAGCGCGATGCCTTCGTAGGTGTGGTACGCCACCTTGCCGTAAAACTCCATGGACATCTGGTTCACCGGCAACAACCCACACTCAAGCGCTGCCACTGCACAACCCGCGCGGGTATGCGTGTGCAGCACACACTGGGCATCTTCACGGGCGGCGTGGATGGCGCTGTGAATGACGAACCCGGCCGGGTTGACCGGGTGCGGCGTGGGTTCGACCGGCCTCCCCTGCAAGTCGATTTTCACCAGGCTCGAGGCGGTGATCTCGTCGAACAGCAGGCCATACGGGTTGATCAGGAAGTGATGCTCCGGCCCTGGCAGGCGCAGGGAGATGTGGGTGAAGATCAGGTCACTCATGCGCAAATGGGCAACCAGCCGGTAGCAGGCCGCCAGTTCCTGGCGCAGGCTTTGTTCCGTTGCAGTCATTGTCGATATCCCTGTGCTGAAGGCTACTTGGTGGCCCAGGCATTGAAGCGTTGCTCCAGTTCTTCGCCATGATCGACCCAGAACTCTACATTCATCGCCAGGGCCCCCTGCAGGTTCTGCGGCGACGTAGGCACCCAACTGGCCAGCGCGGGGTCAAGCTTTGCCGCTGCCTGGGTGTTGGTCGGCCCATAGGGAATCTGCTGCACATAACGCACCTGGGTGTCCGGCTGGTTGGCATAGGCGATCAGCCGCTTGGCCTGGTCGACATGCTTCGAGCCCTTGATGATGGCCCAGTAGTCCATGCCATACAGGCTACCCGGCCAAACCACTGCCAGCGGGCTGCCCTGCTGCGCAGCCACGGCGATCCGCCCGCTGTAGGTCGAAGTCATCACCACGTCGCCAGCAGTCAGCCATTGCGCGGGCTGCGCGCCGGCATCCCACCACTGGATGTAGGGCTTGAGTTCCGTGAGTTTGGCAAAGGCCCGTTCGACACCGGCTGGCGTCGAAAGCACCTGGTAAACATCCTCGACCTTGACCCCGTCAGCCAACAGGGCGAACTCCAGGTTGTACACCGCACGCTTGCGCAGGCCACGCTTGCCCGGGTACTTGCTAACGTCCCAGAAGTCGGCCCACGAAGCCGGCGCCTGGGCCAGCTTGTTGCGGTCATAGGCAATGGCCACGCTCCACACCAACGCGGCCGAACCACAATCCTGCGCGGCATCAGGGACCAGTTCGCCAGAATGGCCCAGGCGCTGCCAGTCCAGATGCTCGTAGATCCCTTCGTCACAGCCACGCATCAGGTCGGGGCCTTCGATCTGCACCACGTCCCAGTCGACATTGCCGGTATCGGCCATGACCTGGATACGCGCCATTTCACCGTTGTACTCGCTCTGGATCAGCTTGCTGCCGTCCTGGGCACTGAAGGGTTTGAAGATCGCCTCGTCCTGGGCTTTCTGGCCGGCGCCGCCGTAACCGACCACGACCATCTGCGGCGCTGCTTGCGCATTGCCAAGGCCAAGGGCCAGCAAGGCTGCAAAAAGGCCGGTCACACGTGGAAATGACTGCATGCGGGTTTCCTCCTGACGGTGCCGCCTGGGCCCGTTTTCTTGTTGTTGTGAGGTCACGCCCTCGCGGTGAGGGTGAAGAAAACCTAGTCGCGCACCAGTAAAAAAACAAGTTGATTTTTTACTGAAGCTACACTTTCATAAACAAAACAAGAACAACAGCGCACCGGAGCCGCCTGTATGCAGAACGCCTTCCCTCACCTGTTTGAACCCTTGCAGATCCGCGGCAAGCGCTTGAAGAACCGCATCATGTCCACCGGCCACGACACCTGCCTGCCCACCGACAACCTGGTCAACGGCAAGCTGATCGCCTACCAGCGCGACCGCGCGGCGGGTGGCGTCGGCCTGATCGTGCTGCAGGTTGCCGGGGTGCACGACAGCGCCCGCTATACCTCGCATGTGCTGATGGCCACCGACGATGCCTGCATCGATGGCTATCGTCAGCTTGCCGAGGCCTGCCATGAACACGGCACCGTGGTGCTGTCGCAGCTGTTTCACCCCGGGCGGGAGATCATGGAGTCGGCAGACGGCCTGCTGGCGGTGGCCTACTCGGCCTCTGCAGTACCCAACGAGCGCTTCCGGGTCATGCCACGCGCGCTCGACCAAGCCATGATCGACGAGATTGTCCAGGGTTATGCCAGTGCTGCCCGCCGCCTGCACCAGGCCGGGCTGGACGGCGTCGAAGTGGTCGCCAGCCATGGCTACCTACCGGCGCAGTTCCTCAACCCACGGGTCAACCTGCGCACAGACGGCTACAACGGCGACCTCGAACAACGCCTGCGGTTCTTGCGCGAAGTGCTGGCCGCCGTGCGCGCCGCCACCGACGAGCAGTTCATCATCGGCCTGCGCATCAGCGCCGACGAGCGTGACAGCCAGGGCCTGAGCGAAGACGAATCGCTGGCTGCCGCCGTTGCCTTGCAAGGCCAGCTCGACTACCTGCACATCGTCGCCGGCACTTCGGCATCGCTCGGCGGCGCCGTGCATATCGTTCCGCCCATGGCCATCGAACCCGCCTACCTGGCCCGCGAGGCGGGTACCTTCAAGCAGCAACTGGATATTCCGCTATTCGTGACCGGGCGCATCAACCAACCGCAGGAAGCCGAACTTATCCTTGCGCGCGGTCAGGCCGATGTATGCGGCATGACCCGGGCGCTGATCTGCGACCCGTTGATGCCGAGCAAAACCGAACGTGGCCAGGTCGAGGACGTACGGGCCTGCATTGCCTGCAACCAGGCGTGTATCGGTCATTTCCATCGCGGCCTGGCCATTTCCTGCATCCAGCGCCCGGAAACCGGACGTGAGCTGCAGTACGGGCAGCTCAAGCGCACTGAATCGCCCAAGCGCATCCTGGTTGCTGGTGGCGGGCCGGCCGGCATGAAGGCCGCCGCCGTGGCTGCCGCACGCGGGCACCAGGTGACACTGTACGAGGCCGGCCCGCAACTGGGTGGGCAGGTGCTGCTGGCGCAGTTGCTGCCACGGCGCAGCGAATTCGGCGGGGCCAGCACCAACCTGCAGCGGGAAATGACCCTGACCGGTGTGGAAGTGGTGCGCAACACCCGCGTCGACCGCGCCCTGGTCGAACGCGAGCGCCCAGACCTGGTGATTGCTGCGACGGGCGCCACCCCCTACTGGCCGGCATTCGAGCGTACCGGTGAGTTGCAGGTAGTGGATGCCTGGCAAGTGCTACGCAATGAAGTGAAGCTGGGCAGCTCGGTGCTGGTGGTCGACTGGCGCTGCGACTGGATCGGCCCCGGTATCGCAGAACGGCTGGTTCGCGAAGGCCATCAGGTGCAGTTGGCGGTCAACGGTACGCATTGCGGCGAAAGCCTGCCGCTGTATGTACGTGATCAACTGGCCGGTGAGCTGCATCGCCTGGGCATCCCCATCACCCCCTATGCCCGCCTGTATGGCAGCGACGACAACACCGTGTACCTGCAGCACACCGCCAGCGGCGAACCGATGATCTTCGAAGGCATCGACACCCTGGTGCTGTGCCTGGGCCATCAGCCGGAAGACCGCCTGGCTAGCGAACTGGCAGGGCTGGTAGAAGTACGGCGAATCGGCGACTGCCTGGCGCCGCGTACCGCCGAAGAAGCGATTCACGACGGCCTGACGGTTGCCTGGGCGCTTTGAGGCTGTACATACTGCGGCTTTTGCGATGGACCGACGTGCATGAGCCAACTCCCCCAGCCCCCCGCCACTGAAGCCGGGGGCGCCGCGCCGCAGTTTCTCGGCACCCGCATCCGCGGCCTGCGCAAGCGCCGCGGCATGACCCTGGCGGAGCTGGCCGCACACAGTGAACTGACCGCTGGCTACATCAGCCAGCTGGAACGCAACCTCTCCTACCCGTCGATTCCGGCGCTGTTCAACATTGCCCGCAGCCTGGGCGTGACCATCCAGTGGTTCTTCGCCAGCGAAGCCACCACTGCACCCGAAGACCAGGGCTACGTGGTGCGGCGCAACAGCCGCCTGAGCGTGCATTACGAAGACGGCATCGTCGATCAGTTGCTTACCCCGCAGCCCAATCGCCAGCTCGAGATCCTGCACTCACGCTTTCCTCCGGGCACCTATAGCCAGCAAAGCTATAGCCATGACGGTGAAGAGGCCGGCTACCTCCTCAGCGGCGTCTTTGAGCTGTGGGTGGGCGAGCGGCACTTCCAGTTGGGCGAAGGCGACAGTTTCAGCTTCTCGAGCCAGGAGCCGCACCGTTATGGCAACCCGGGCGAGGTGGATGCCGTGGTGATCTGGGTGATCACGCCGCCAACATTCTGAAGCACTCCTGCAGGCCTGCGTAACACCGTTGACCCGTAATACGGTCTACCTTGTTAACCGAACTTGAATGGAGCACTACCATGAAGCAGATCCTGATCATTGGCGCGGGCTTTGCCGGCCTGTGGAGCGCACTCAGCGCCATCCGACAGCTGGACCGCAACGCGGGCAAGGACATCGAGGTCACCGTACTCGCGCCCCAGGCCGAACTGCATGTGCGTCCGCGCTTCTACGAGCCTGAGGTACACACCATGGCGGCGCCGTTGCAGGCGCTGTTCGATGCTGTAAACGTACGCTTCGTGCAGGGCACGGCCTTCCATATAGATGAAGCAGCCCGCCGCGTCGGCTACCGCACCCGCAGCGGTACCCAATGCACCCTGCCCTACGACCGCCTGATCATGGCCTGCGGCAGCGTGCTCAACCGCCCGGACATGGTGGGTATCGACCATGTATTCGACGTCGACACGATCGACAGCGCCGCGCGCCTGGAAACCCACCTGAAGGCGCTGGCCAGCCAGCCCGATACGGCGGCACGCAATACCGTGGTGGTGGCCGGGGGCGGTTTTACAGGTATCGAAACCGCCACAGAGCTGCCGGCCCGCCTGCGCGAGATACTGGGTGACAACGCAGCCTTGCGCGTGGTTGTGGTCGACCGTGGGGCGAAGATTGGCGCTGCCTTGGGTGACGGCATCCGCCCAGCCATCGAACAGGCATGTGAAGCACTGGGCGTGGAGTGGATTTGTGGCGCCAGCGTTGCGGCAGTAGACCCTGCTGGCGTGGTGCTGGACAACGGCCAGCGCATCGACGCCAGCACGGTGATCTGGACGGTTGGCTTCAAGGCCAACCCCCTGACCGGGCAAATCAGTGGCGAGCGCGACCGCCAAGGCCGCCTGCACGTCGATGACCACCTCAAGGTCAAAGGCAACGATGCCGTGTACGCAGCTGGAGACGTGGCTTACGCCGCCTGTGACGAGCTGGGCAACCATGCGGTGATGTCGTGCCAACATGCGATCCCGCTGGGGCGGTATGCCGGTAACAATGCCGCTGCCGAGCTGCTTGGCGTGGCACCGATGCGCTACAGCCAGCCCAAGTACGTGACCTGCCTGGACCTGGGCGCCTGGGGTGCGGTGTATACCGAAGGGTGGGAGCGTGCGGTGTCGCCACCAGAGGACAAGGCCGAGGCCAAAGCGTTGAAGGGGCAGATCAATACGGTGTGGATCTATCCGCCAGCGGCTGATCGCGCGGCGGCGTTGGCGGCGGCTGATCCGGCAATTCCCGTGGCCTGAAATGGCCTGACAGGTGTAGGAGCGGCCTTGCGTCGCGATCGGGTCGCGCAGCGGCCCCAGAAAACTCAGCGTCAACGCTGAAATCCCGGGGCCGCTTCGCGGCCCGATCGCGACACAAGGCCGCTCCTACAACAAGGGCTTTTCCTGCTTTAGGCAGCAGCAAACAGCTCGTTGGCAATCTGCGCCTGGGCAGCATCGATCGCCTGGGTGCGCTGCTCCGGGCCATATGCCAGGCCATGGGCGCGGACGATTTCCAGGTCGGTGACACCAATAAAGCCAAGGAACACTTTCAGGAAGTCTTCATGCCCGGCGCCAGTCGCTTGGCCAGCGTGCAGGCCGCCTGCAGTAGATACCAGCACCACCTTCTTGTTGCCGCACAGGCCTTCCGGGCCCGCTTCGGTGTAGCGGAACGTCTTGCCGGCCACGGCCACGCGGTCGATCCAGGCCTTGAGCTGGGTCGGCACGGTGAAGTTGTACATCGGCGCACCAATCACCACGGCATCGGCAGCCAGGAATTCTTCCAGGGTTTCGGCGCTCAGCTTGGCTTCGAACGCCTGGGCGGCGTCACGCATGTCTTCCGGGGTGCCTGCAGCTACCAGGGTAGCGGCTGAAAAGTGGGCGATGGCGTCGGCGGCCAGGTCGCGGTACACCACCTCTAAGGTTGGCTCTGCGGCTTTCCAGGCCTCAACCACTTCGCGGCTCAGTTGGCGCGAGGCGGAATTGTCGCCCAGGATGCTCGAATCGATGTGCAACAGTTTCATGGGACTCTCCTGTGATTGAAGACCGCATCTGTGGGCGATCACGATGGGGAGAATCCTACCGGGGTGTTTAATGGCTGATAAGCCGGTAAAAATGCGTTAGTTTGTCCCACAGGTGGAACAGTGAGACATTCCCATGCAAGACCTCAACGACCTTTTCTATTTTGCCCGCGTGGTCGAAGCCGGCGGTTTCGCTGCCGCCGGGCGCCAGTTGGGCATCCCCAAGTCACGCCTGTCGCGGCGTATTGCCGAGCTCGAAGAGCGCCTGGGCACCCGCCTGCTGCAACGCACCACACGGCAGCTCAAGCTCACCGCCGTGGGCGAGCGCTACCTGCATCACTGCCAGGCCATGTTGCTGGAGGCTGAAGCCGCCGATGAAACCGTGGCCAGCATGAGCAGCGAACCACGCGGGCGCTTGCGGGTGTCGTGCCCGGTGGCGTTGGCCCATGCCTTCTTGCCGGACGTGATCAGCCGCTTTCTTGAGCAGTACCCGCTGGTGCAGCTGGACATGGTGCTGCTCAACCGCCGTGTCGACTTGATTTCCGAAGGCATCGACGTGGCTTTGCGTGTACGCGACCTGGGGGATGAAGACCCGGCCCTGGTTACCCGCCGCCTGCGCCAGGCACAAATGCAGTTGGTGGCTGCCCCAGGCTTTGCCGACCACATTCGCGAACCCGGCGAACTGGCGTCATTGCCGGTGCTGGGCGCCGCCGAGGCAGACCGGCTGGTACATTTCCGCCTGCTTGGCCCCAACGGCAAGCAGCAGGAAATTGCCCTGGAACCACGCTTGGCCATTGATGATTTCGTAGTACGTAATGCAGCTGTACGGGCTGGCTTGGGGTTTACTGCGCTGCCCAGCATGTTCTGTGAAGAAGAACTGGAACGCGGCGAACTGGTGCGCCTGCTGCCAGACTGGTCACTGCCGGGTGGCTACCTGCAGGCGGTGTATCCGCACCGGCGCGGCTTGCTGCCGGCAGTGCGGGTGTGGATCGATCACCTGGCGGCGTCGTTCGAGGCCTGTGGAGAGCGCTATGTCTGAAAGGAAAATGAGCGAAGCCGAAGTGGCGGCGTTTTGCCTGGGCCTGCCGGGGGCGCGGGAAGACTACAAATGGGGCGGTATCCGCGTGTTCTCGGTGGCGGGCAACAAGATGTTCGCGGTGCTCGACCTGGCGGGTGCGGGGTTGTCGTTCAAGGTGGCCGACGAATTGTTTCTGGGCTACTGCGACCGCCCTGGCGTGCGGCCTGCGCCCTACCTGGCACGGGCGCGGTGGATCAGCATGGCGCTGCCCTACCCTATGGGGCGGGATGAGTTGTGTGACTTGTTGCAGCGCTCGCACCAGCTGGTGGTGCGGCGTTTGCCGAAGCGCTTGCAGGTGGGGTTGTTGATTTGAGCCAGCCTGTGCCGGCCTCTTCGCGGGTAAACCCGCTCCCACAGAGACGCCACAAGTCTTCAGGCCTGTGAGGTCCCTGTAGGAGCGGGTTTACCCGCGAAAGGGCCGGTACAGGCAAAGTCAGGTAAAGGGCAGACGCCCATCAAAAAACAGCCAATCCGCCCAGAACACCTGGTGCACCAGCACAATCCCCCAAAACACCAGCTGGTACGAAACCTTGCGGGTCTTGTGCCGGAACAGCTGCTGCGCCAGTAGCGCCCCCGGCCAGCCACCCAGCAGTTCACTGGCATGCAGCACTTTCTCGGGCGTACGCCAGGCTCGCGTACGCGCCTGCTGTTTATCCTGCCAATACAGCAACAGGGTGATCAGGCTCATCGCCGGGTACAGCGCCAACGGCCACCAGGCCTGGTCGTTCCAGGCCATGCGCGCGGCCCCCAGAACCGGCAGCAGGCACAGTACAGCCAACAGCAGCAGCTTCAGGCGCACATTGCGCACGCCCTCCACCCGTTGCCCGCGCAGCGCCTCAGCCATGGGCGGTCGACCAGTCAACCCAGCCAAACTGCCAGGTCGCCAGAATCAGCAGGCCGAACACGATGCGATACCAGGCAAACGCCGCATAGCTGTGGTTGGCAATGAACTTGAGCAGCGCCCGCACAGCGATCATGGCAAAGATGAACGAGGTCACAAAGCCAAGCGCAAATACCGGCAAGTCGCTGGGCTGGAACAGGTCGCGGTACTTGTAACCCGAATACACCGCTGCGCCGACCATGGTCGGCATCGCCAGGAAGAACGAAAACTCGGTTGCAGCCTTGCGCGACAGGCCAAACAGCAGGCCGCCGATAATGGTCGAACCGGAACGCGAAGTCCCAGGGATCATCGCCAGGCACTGAACGAAACCGATCTTCAGCGCGTGGCTCCAGCGCATGTCATCCACATGGTCCACTTGCACACGGTGATCGCGGCGCTCGGCCCAGAGCATGATCACCCCGCCCACCACCAGGGCAGCCGCCACGGTGATCGGGTTGAACAGGTATTCGTGAATCAGGTCGGCAAACAGCACACCCAGCACTACCGCGGGCATGAACGCCAACAGCAGGTTGCCGGTGAAACGCCGCGCCTTGGGCTGGCTGGTCAGGCCGAACACCACCTCGAGAACCTTGCTGCGAAACTCCCACACCACCGCCAGGATCGCCGCCAGCTGGATAATGATGTTGAAAGCCATGGCCCGTTCACCACCAAAACCTATCAGGTCGGCGACGATAATCTGGTGGCCGGTACTGGAGATCGGCAAAAACTCCGTCAGCCCTTCCACCACGCCCAAGATGATTGCCTGGAAGGCAGTCCAAAAATCCATCATTCCCCCGATGGAGCGCTGCTCGTGGCAGGCCCCTTGTTCTTGATTTGCTTATGATTGCCGCACGCGGCCCGGCAGTTTTACAGCGACTGTTGGGACCAGCGCCAGTGGAAAAGTTCACGCCGGCTAAAGGTTTCATCTTGCGCGGCCGAAATCCTAGCAGAGCGCCTTTGCAATCGCCTTACACGGCTTGCTGCAGACTGTTACAAAGATAGCACTTAGCCATTAGTCGTGTGGGGCCTGCGTGCAAAGCATGCTTGGATGCAACTGAATAAAAAGAACAATGCGGGAGCTCCTGGATGAACACGCTGAGATCGATGTCGATCAGCCGCCGACTGTGGCTGATCCTAGTGGTGGCAGTGGCCATGCTGGTGGTGCTGGGGCTGCTGATGCTGCGCCAGATCCACGGCGACCTGTACCAGGCCAAGGCGGAAAAAACCCGCCACGTGGTGCAGACCGCAGCCGGGGTACTGGCCTATTACCAAGGCCTTGAAGCGGCCGGCACGCTGAGCCGCGATGCTGCCCAGCAGCAGGCGCTGCAGGTGGTGCGGGCATTGCGCTACGACCATGACGACTACTTCTGGATCAACGACCTGGGGCCAAAGATGATCATGCATCCGGCCAACCCCAAGCTCGATGGCCAGGACTTGTCGGCCGTTCGCGACCCTGACGGCTTTGCCGTATTCAACGAAATGGTCGCCCTGGCCCGTCAGCAGGACGCTGGCCCGGTCAACTACCGCTGGCCCAAGCCCGGCGCCAGCGAGCCGGTAGCCAAGACCTCCTATATACAGTTGTTCAAACCATGGGGCTGGATCATCGGTTCGGGGGTATACATCGATGACGTGCAGGCCGAATTCGCCCGCCAACTGCGCGACGCCTCGCTGGTCGGCCTGGCCATTGCCCTGCTGATGGCGCTGGTGGTCATGCTGATTGCCCGCAGCATCGCCCGCCCGCTGCAGGAGGCGGTGCAGGCCATGGGCAACATCGCCAGTGGCGAAAGTGACCTGACGCGGCGCCTGGACACCCACGGTCGCGATGAAATCACCCACCTGGGCGAGCATTTCAATCGCTTCAACGGCAAGCTGCAAGGGGTGGTCGGTCAGCTGCAAGGGGCGGCCCATGCGCTGGCACAGTCCGCCGGGCACGTTGGCGACAATGCGGGGGCCGCGCAACAGCACAGTGCCCAGCAATCGTTGCAGATGGACCAGGTGGCCACCGCCGTGAATGAAGTGACCTATGCCGTTCAGGACGTGGCCAAGACTGCCGAACAGGCCGCCGGCGAAATGCGCAGTGCACTGCAGCAGGTAACGCACGGCCAGCAGGCCATTCACGGCAGCCTGGTGCAAATTGACCGGTTGTCGTTGACCATCGACCAGGCCGTGCACGTGATCCGCGACCTGGCCGGGCACAGCACACGCATCGGTGGCGTACTCGATGTCATACGCTCCATCGCCGAACAGACCAACCTGCTGGCGCTGAACGCAGCCATCGAGGCGGCACGGGCCGGCGAGCAAGGCCGCGGGTTCGCCGTGGTTGCCGACGAGGTACGCTTGCTGGCCCAGCGTACGGCGCAGTCCACGGCCGAGATCCATACCATGATCGAGCACCTGCAAAGCCAGTCCGACGCTGCTGTCCGGGCGATCGACACCAGCAGCGAGGCATCGCGCCAGACCGTCGAGCAAGCCCGCGAGGCCGGCGCCAGCCTGGACGCCATCAACCAGGCGCTGAACAACCTGACCGCCTTGAATGCCTCCATCGCCAGCGCCACCCTGCAGCAATCGCATGTGGTCGAGGAGATCAACCGCAACGTGCTGGACACCGCCGGGCTGTCCCAGCAGACCGCCGATGCTGCGCGCCAGTCCAGCGATGCCGGGGTGGCGCTGGGGCAGTTGAGCGAGGAACTGGAGCAGTTGCTGCGGCAGTTCCGCGTTTGACCGATAGAATGCCCGGGCTGCGCTACGCGCAGAGAACTCTGCCCGCAAGCGTGTTGCAGACCTTGTGGGAGCGGGTTCACCCGCGAATGCGGCGGTAGAATCAACATCGCATTCGCGGGTAAACCCGCTCCCACAGGTCTTCGCAAAATCAGAGCGTTATGTGTTGTTCTATGAGGGCGGCCTTGAGTCGCAATCAGGCTGCAAAGCAGCCCACGAGGCCCAAACGCTCTACACCTTGCGCAACCGACCCGCTACAATCGCGCCCCTCCCCCGCAGCCTCCAAGGATCGCCGATGTCCGGCCTTGAACTCATCGCCGCCGTCCTCGGCGTCACCGCTGTCTGGCTTACGGTCAAGCAGAATGCCTGGTGCTGGCCGATCGGCCTGGTCATGGTGCTGATCTACGGCTGGCTGTTCTACGAGGTAAAGCTGTACTCGGGCATGTTGCTGCAACTGGCCTATGCCATCCTGCAGCTGTACGGCTGGTGGCAATGGAAGCGTCCCGGCCACGCTGAAGACGCCCGCCAGGTTTCCCGCCTGCAACGCCCGGCGCTGCTCACCGGCCTGGCGGCCGGGGTGCTGCTGAGCGCCGGCCTCGGCGCGGCCATGGCCAACTGGACCGATGCCGCCCTGCCCTGGCTGGACGCGACCCTGACCGGCTTCAGCCTGGTGGCGCAACTGTGGATGGCGCAGAAGCGCCTGCAATGCTGGCCGCTGTGGGTGGTGGTCGACATCATCTATGTGGGCCAGTACCTGCACCAACAACTGTATTTCACAGCGGGCTTCTTCGCCGTACTCACCCTGATTGCCGTGCGCGGCTGGCTGGAGTGGCGGCGTGACCCGGCGCTGGTGCAAGCATGAGCGGGCAGCAGGCGATGAAAGTGCTGGTGCTGTGCGGGCCGGAATCCAGCGGCAAAAGCTGGCTCAGCGGGGTAATCCAGGCGCATTTCGGTGGCGTGGTGGTGGGCGAGTACGTGCGTCACTTCATCGACCAGGAATGCCGTGATACCTGCTACGCCGACATCCCGACCATCGCCCGCGGCCAGTTGGCGTGGGAGGACCACGCCCGCGAACAGGCACCGCCCCTGCTGATTCTCGACACCCACCTGCTGAGCAACATGCTCTGGAGCCGCGCGCTGTTCAACGACTGCCCCGCGTGGCTGGAGCAGGCACTGCTGGCCCGGCGCTACGACCTGCACCTGCTGCTGAGCCCGCAAGGCGTGGACTGGGTTGCCGATGGCCAGCGCAGCCAGCCCGCATTCGAAGACCGCCAGCGCTTTTTTGACGACAGCCTGCACTGGCTGCAGCAGCATGACCAAGCGCACAAGATAATTGAGGGCCATTGGCCACAGCGCCAGTTGCTGGCGCTACAAACAGTGGCTAGGCTCATTGATAGCGATACGCCATCCTGCCCTACCGAGTGTTAAGCCACTGACACACCCCGGTGGGGCAAAGCCCCCGGAAATGCGGGGGATTCCCCCGTTTCTGGCGCAGTGTCAACTGCATGAAACACCCTTGCAAAAACCCTTCCAATCAAGCCCACTGCTGGCTTCGCCGGCACCGCATGCGCCTGACTGTTTCACGGCTGAGACACAATACGCCGCAATTTGTCAGCCCCCTGCCCTAACCACTTGATCTGAAAACCATTCTCAAAAGCGGCACAGCTTCTGCTCTGTCCTTCGCATCGCTGATCAGGGCCAGCGCACAGAGAAGGAATTGCCGTCGTGAGGAAAACAGACAAACGCCTTTATCACGTCTTGCTGATGGGGTGCGTACTGGGGTCACTGAGCCTCACGGCGCAAGCCGACAAGGGGATCATCATCATCACCCGCGACGTGCAGGTGCGCAACGCGACGATTCCGCCGCTAAGGCCTGACCCCAACCCTACCACCGTCAATGCCAACCCTTCTGCCCATGTGCTGAAACAGACCAACGAACTGAGTGACGGCGACTTCGCCAGCATCAGCAGCGGTGCTGGCATCAGCAACATGATCACCCAGCAGACCAACAACCTGGGCGGCAACCTGGGCAACCAGAACCAGTTGCCCAACATCGCGGGCGGACGTGGCACGGGCGGGTCGGGCAACGGCATCGCCAACATGGTCAACTCCAGCGTGCAACGGGGCCTGGCGCCGCTGCAGATCCTGACGGGCGGGGGCAAGTGAGATGAAGCATATGCTGCTGATGCTGGCCGCCGTGTGCACTGCTCCGGCGTTTGCCCAATCCCCCGTGCCCGTCATCAACAACGCCGATATCGACAGCTCCGGCAGCCGTTACCAAGGCAACCTCACCGTGAACCAGGCCGCCGGTGACCAGCAGCAGCAGGCCAACGCCCGCGCCATCGCCGTTGGCCCCGAAGCCAACGCCAATACCCAGATCCGGCAACAGCTCAATACCCCCGCCGACCCCAGGATGGACGCCCGCGCGACCATTCAGGGCAACGCCTTCAGCAACGGCAGCGGCGCCCTGGGCGTGAACCAGAGCGCTGGCGCCAACACCCAGCAAGCCAACGCCATGAGCATCAGCATTGGCGCACAACCGCAAAGCATCGACGACAGCGTCCTCATGCAACAGAACGTGACGCTGCTCAACAACTCCGGAGCAACTGACATCCCAGCCGGCTATCGCCAGGTCACTACCAGTGACCAGGCCTTCACCGGTAGCCGAGGGGTGATCCAGTTGAACCAGAGTGCCGGGGTGGGAAACCGCATGGCCAACACCTTGAGCATCCGGGTCGCGGACTGACCCTTTCAGTTAAGAACGACACTTAACCTACTAGAGTACGGAGAATCACCATGAAACCCTCGATGGCAATCAAGCCTCTGGTTTTCGCAATTGCTGCGGTCATGGCTGTTGCTGTACAAGCTGGGCAAAACGATCGGCGCGATGACCGCCATAACGGCCACCATAACAACGGTCAGCACACGCCTCCACCCACCAAGATCCCTGTGTATGCAACGGCCAATGCCTGGGACACGCAAACCAGCACCGATAACCGCATTACCAACCAGGGCACCATCAACGAAGCCGAGATGAGTGACTCGGGCACTGGCTCCAGCGGCAACGTCGGTATCAACGTCGCCGCCGGTAACGGCAACCAGCAGGACAACGCTGCTGCCATTGCCAACGCCGGCTCCGAATCGAGCCTGGACAACAGCTTCGTGTTCGGCATGGCCAGCGCCACTGCCGACGTGGTGCAAACCAGCCGCAGCAACCGGGTAGACAACTACTCGACGCAATCTTCGGCGGTGATGAGCGGCTCGGCCAGCGGGGCTGAGGGCAATATCGGCATCAACGTGGCCGGTGGCGACCTCAACCAACAGAAAAACACCATGGCCATCGCCAACACCGGTGCCCCACTGGGCAACGCCACGGCAACCGCCTCGGCCGACCAGTCGGGCCCAGGCCTGACGGTGAACAACAGCGCCGACCGCACCTACCGTGTGGACACGCTGACCTTCACCACCTCGGCCAGCGGCTCGAGCTCGCGTGACGGCACCTTCAACTCGAGCGATGACCGCAGCTCGTCTTCGAGCTTCAGCGTGGCTGGCTCGCAAAGCGCCAGCAACAGTGGCTCCAGCGGCTGGAACTCGGCTGGCTCCAGCAGCTCGAACGCCAGCGGCAGCAACAGCTCGAGCGCCAGTGGCTCCAACAGCTGGGGCCTGAACGGCTCGGCCAGCGGCAGCAACAGTTCGTCGAGCAGCGCCAACCTGACGGCCTCGCTGGAAGCTGCGGCTAACGCCACCCGCACCATCTCCACTGACGACGGCCGCCGCGAGCGCACCCGCACCGACAGTGTCGATGGCTCGTTGAACGCGTCGCTGAATGCCTCGATCGACAAGTCGCACGAAAGTGCCTACGACTCGTCCTTCGAAAAAGCATTCGACTCCAACTACGACAAGTCGCGCGAATCCTCGTATGACAAGTCTCGTGACTCTTCGTATACGAAGTCTCACGACTCTTCGTACGAGAACGCCTCGGCGTCCGAGTTCGCCAAATCTGGCGAGAAATCGCATCAGTCCTCGAACGACGTGGCCAAGAGCTACAGCGAAAGCAGTGCTTACGACTTGAGCAATACCGTGTCCTTCCAAGTGCTGACCCCGACCGGCTGGGCCAACCCTGTTACCAATACTGCAACCCTTAGCGGTTCGGTCAACGGTGGCAGCGGCAACCTGGGCGTGAACGTGGCAGCCGGTGTGGGCAACCAGCAGAGCAACTCGCTGGCCATCTCCAACACCTCGTTCTAAACGCTGCGCGTAAGGCCCCCTTCGGGGGGCCTTTCTTCAACAGAACCGGAAGGCAACCGATCATGCGCATTATCGCCTTGGCGTTTTTGCTGTGCCTGGCCAGCGTGAGCGAAGCTGCAACCATGCCGCTGGCGGTTTTGCCGGGCGGCGCCGTGGTGTTCAAACCCCTGCAAAGCGTGCGCGAACGCAAGTTCGCCGACCTGGTACAACAAAAAACCGACTTCAGCTGCGGCGCCGCCGCACTGGCGACCATCCTGCGCCAGGCCTACTGGCTGGATGTGGACGAACATCAGATCATCGAAGGCATGCTGGCCCACGCCGACCAGGACCTGGTGCGCACCCAAGGCTTCTCGATGCTCGACATGAAACGCTACGTCGAAAGCCTGGGCATGCGTGCCCGCGGCTACCGGGTAGCGCCCGACACCCTGCACAGCGTTCGCATCCCGGTGGTGGTACTGATGGACGTGCGCGGCTACAAGCACTTCGTGGTCATGCAGAAAGTCGACAAGGGCTGGGTGTATGTCGGTGACCCGGTACTGGGCCACAGGCGCTACAAGGTCGACGACTTCCTCAAGGGCTGGAACGGCATCATCTTCGCCGTGATCGGCCAGGGTTATGACAAGAACAACGTCTTGCTCGACCCGCCTCTGCCACTGACCGCCAAAGGTCGGGTGAACAACTTCACCCCGGTGCAGGACGCAGAGCTGCTGGACTTTGGCTTCATCAAAAGCGACTTCTTCTAACGATTCGTCCAATGATAAGGAGCATGACGCTCCCGGGAGCCCCCATGAAGAATCCACTCCTGCTCGCAGTGGCTTGCCTGGCAGCCAGCCTGCCGATTCATGCAGAAACGTTCAAACCCATCGAGCTGAAGGACCAGGAACTGGCAAGCTTGCGCGGTCGCTACGTAATGCCGGGGCGGATCGTGAGCTTCGGCATTGTCATGAGCAGCACCTGGCAGAATGCCAAGGGTGACGTGATTGGCGCCAGCAGCAGCCTGCAGGTGCAGCAGTCGACCATCAAGCCGCAATTCTATGTGTCGACGATCAACGAAAAAGGCACCGGTACGCCCACTGCATCGTCAACTGCACCCGGTACCGGCAGCGTAACCGGTGGTGCCGGGCTCAATACCACTGAAGGTGTCACCCAGGTGGTGCGGGCCGCAGGTGACAACAACGCGGCCTACAACAATGTCGACATCAACGTCACCAAGGCCAACCAGGCGCCTGTGGTGCAGCAGCAGGGCCAGGCGCTTGCCGCCGGGCAGACGCTGACGGCGGAAAACGGCGCTGGGGCACTGAGCGTTTCGGCCAGCGGCGTGGGCGTGCAGTTCAACATCAACGCCAGCAACAACCAGGGCAGCAGCGTGCAGCGCCTGGCCCAGGGCGGCCTGATGCAGAACTCGACGCTGCTGGGCAACGGCAACCTGGTCAGCAACGTCACCTCCCTGAATGTGGTCATGCGCGAGAGCGTGCCGACCGCCGCCTCGCTGAACGGTAGCCTCGACCAGCTTAAAGGCCTTCGCACATTCGGATACTGATCTACGCTCAGTCTCATCAAAAGTAGTTGGAAGGGACGGCAATTCCATGCACCGATCTTTAACGCTCAAGGCTTTTGTGTGTTTGACTACCATGGCCCCGGCCACATTGCTCTACGCCGCTGCCGACCCTCAGGTCGAGGCCCTGAAGCAGGAACTGACCGAACTGAAACGCCGTTACGAAGCCCAGCAGCAAGCGCTGATGGTGCTGGAACAGCGCGTGCGCCAAGTTGAAGAGGCCCCTGCGGCAGCGCCACCCAAACGCCTGGTGAAATCCCCCGCCGAAGGCGTCAAGGGCGGGCAAACCGTGGCCTCTGGCGCACCTGGCACCACCGGCAGCTCCTATGGCCAGGCGCTGACCGCCGACTCGGAACCCGCGCAGAGCGTATCCAACCTGTATGACGAGGCCAGCGGCTTCTTCGGTGGCGGCAAGTTCAGCTTCGAAACCGGCCTGACCTATACCCACTACGATACCCGTGCGCTAACCCTCAATGGTTTTCTGGCACTGGACTCGATCTTCCTGGGCAGTATCAACCTTGACCGCATCAAGGCTGACAACTGGACCCTGGACATGACCGCGCGCTACAACCTGGCGCAGCGCTGGCAGTTCGACATCAACGTTCCCGTGGTGTACCGCGAGTCCACCTACTCTTCCGGCGGTGCCGGCGGCTCTGGCGCGGCCACCTCCGACGCCAGCGTGACCCGCGACCCGGAAATCGGCGACATCAACGTTGGTGTGGCCTACAAGTTCCTCGACGAGGACGAGACCTGGCCTGACGCGGTGGCAACCCTGCGGGTCAAGGCGCCGACTGGCAAAGACCCGTATGGCATCAAGCTGCGCGAGGTTGACGGCAACAGCAACCTGTCGGTACCGGACAGCCTGCCGACCGGCAACGGCGTCTGGTCTATCACGCCGGGCATCTCGCTGGTCAAGACCTTCGACCCCGCCGTGCTGTTCGGCAGCCTGTCGTACACCTACAACATGCAGGACTCGTTCAGCGACATCAGTCCGCAGGTCAACAGCAAGGTACCGGGTGACGTCAAGCTGGGTGACTCGTGGCAGATTGGCGGCGGTATTGCCTTTGCCCTGAACGAGAAGATGAGCATGTCGTTCTCGGTGTCCGACCAGTTTGCCCGCAAGAGCAAGATCAAGCCGGATGGCGGTGACTGGCAGTCGATCTCCAACAGTGACTACAACGCCGCCAACTTCAACATTGGCCTGACCTTCGCTGCCACCAACAACCTGACCATCGTGCCCAACCTGTCCATTGGTCTGACCGATGACGCGCCGGACTTCTCCTTCAGCCTGAAATTCCCCTACTACTTCTGATACTTGCCATCGGCCGGGCCCGTGCAAACGGGCCCGGCTTTTGGTAACCAGCCTTGTAAGCGACCGCCTTCCCGACTCCGGCCTGTTATCATCAAGCACAGATGCATGACGATTTAATGGCAAAAGGGAAGTTTTTGTGAAGAACCTGTCCGACCACCCACGTACCCGGCTTGCCGCACTGGCAGGCCTGGTGTTGGTGATCCCACTGGGTGCGCGCGCCATGCTGGGTTGGTCCAACCCGCTCGGTTATCTGTCCGACCTCGCCCTTGGCAGCCTGCTGCTGCTGTTGCTGCACCGCCGGCCATGGTGGCTGGCCTTGCCCGTGCTGCTGGCCTGGGCGGCCCTGTGGGTGGCCTCGGCCGAGCTGGTCAGCGCCGTCGGCCGCTTGCCCACCAGCGCCGACCTGGGGTACCTGGTCGACCCGCAGTTCATGGAGAACTCCACCGGCGGTGGCCTGGCCCATGCCTGGCTGCCCGTGGCCATGGGCGCCGGCCTGCTGGCCTGGCTGGCTTGTGCCTGGCGCAGCCGGTCGCAACGTGGCCAGCCGCTGCCGCGCAAGGCCTGGGCCATACCGGTAGTACTGTTTGGCGCCCACTGGGGCAGCCAGCAGCTGCTGCCTTCCGATGCCGACCAGTGGCGGCAATACAACCTGACCCACCAGTTGATGTCTGCCGGGGTCGGCAACCTGCAGCGCCAGGCCGAAGGCTGGATGGGCCATACCCAGGCCTTCACCCCGCTGCCCAGCGCCGGGCTCACACAATCCGACCTGCAAGGGCAACGGCTGCTGGCCGGCCCAGGCAGTGCCCGCAACCTGCTGGTCATCACCATGGAAGGCATCCCTGGCGCCTATCTGCGGCCCAACCGCCAGGCGCTGCACAGTCATTTCGACGAAGACCTGATGCCCAGGCTCAGCAAGTGGGCCGAGCGCGGCATGAACACACCAGACTACGTGCTGCATACCCACCAGACCATCCGTGGCCTCTACGCGATGCTGTGCGGTGACTACGACAAGCTGGCCAACGGCACGCCCAAGGGCGTGGAGCTGCTGACCCAGAACGAACGCAACCAGGCCTGCCTGCCGGCACAATTGCGCCAGGCCGGCTTCACCACCCATTACCTGCAGGGTGCGGGCCTGCGCTTCATGGCCAAGGACCGCATCATGCCGCACATCGGTTTCGATTCGGTGCATGGCCTGGAGTGGTTCCGCAACAAGAACTACCTCGACTTCCCCTGGGGCAAGGATGACCGCGCCTTCTTCGAGGGCGCCCTGGGCTATGTCAGCCAACTGCAGAAGCAAGACAAACCGTGGATGCTGACCCTACTCACCGTGGGCACCCACCAACCTTATTCGGCACCGGCCGAATACCTCGAACGTTTTGACACGCCGAAACAGGCGGCGGTGGCGTACCTGGACGACGCGGTCGGGGCCTTCCTCGACAACCTCGAGCGTCAGGGCGTGCTGAAGGACACACTGGTGGTGCTGACCTCGGACGAATCCCATGGCATTGACGGCGTGCGCCTGGCGTCGTCGTGGGGCTTCAACCTGACCCTGGCGCCGGAACAGGCCCAGTTACCGCACATCAAGCGTGGAACTTACGGCCACATCGACCTGGCCACCTCGCTGCTCGACTACTTCGCGTTGCCGATTCCCGTTGCACTGGGCGGCCGCTCGCTGTACCGCGACTACGAAACCGGCCGCGAAATGATCTCGTACACCAACGGGATGTTGCGTTACCACAACGGCCAAGGGGTGTTCACCGAGTGCGACTTCCAGCAGCGTTGCCGGCGTTACGCCAGTGAAGGCTTCATTGCCGAACAGGCCCGTTACCTGGGCAGCGGCGACAGCCTGCTTGGCCAGCAGATCGGTGCGTTGGCCGGGGTGCTGGACCAGTCGCTGCTGCAAACGCCGCTCAACCTGCGCTACCAGTTCGGCGGGCCGGCGCCAATCAAGTTGCGCAAGCGCATTCATGACGATTGGGCCGACAACCTGATTGGTGCCCAGTACCTGGAAATGCCTGGGGGCTCGCATACCCGGGTCCGCATCAAGGTACGCTCACTGGACCCAAGGCACGTGGCTTATATCCAGCTCAAGGCCAAGCAGCTGGAGCAGGACGTGCCACTGGGCCTGCCAGCCGAGGTGAAAGTCACCACAGACCAACCATTGGAGATGGACTTCAGCTTCGACAACCCGACCGAGCGCAAGGCGTTTTCGTTCCACTTGCTGGGCTATGGCGGCGGCAAGGTGGAAGTCAGCGACTTCAGCGTGATCACCGCGCTGCCTGGCGAGGATGACGCCGCCGATGACCTGGCCGAGGGGCATATCGCCCATTCAGGCTGAGCAACCTGCCGCTCATCGCCCGGCCACCGGTGCCTGTCGAATTGCCCTGATCGTGCTCGACTAATGTGTAAATCCCTAACGTGGAGACAGCACCATGAGCACCAGCGAAAGCAGGCACCCGGTGGTTTCCCGCAGCCAATGGCTGGCGGCCCGCCGGCAACTGTGGCTGCACGAAAAAGCCTTTACCCACCATCGCGACGCACTGGCTGCAGCCCGTCGCGACCTGCCTTGGGTCAAGGTCGAGCACGACTATCGCTTCCACGGCCCGGACGGCGAGCTGGGCCTGGCCGAGCTGTTCGCCGGCCGTAGCCAGTTGCTGCTTTACCACTTCATGTTTGCCGAAGGCTGGAACGAGGGCTGCCCCGGTTGTTCGTTCCTGGCCGACCACTTTGACGGTGCCAACCTGCACCTGGCCCACCACGACGTTACGTTGGTGGCGGTGTCACGGGCGCCGTATGCCGAGTTCCAGGCGTTCCGCCGACGTATGGGCTGGCAGTTCCCCTGGTATTCCTCGAATGGCAGCGGTTTCAACGAGGACTTTGGTGTGAGTGTGGGCAGTGAGGGTGAGCGCCAGTACAACTATGAGCCATACAGCGGCAATGAAAGCGAGCTGCCCGGCCTGAGTGCGTTCTACCGCGAAGCGGACGGCAGCGTGTACCACACCTATTCGACCTATGCCCGCGGGCTGGACATTCTGGTCAATACCTACAACTTCCTCGACATTGCGCCACTGGGGCGCAACGAAGGCGGGACCATGGACTGGGTGCGGCACCATGACCGCTATGAAGGGCAGCCGGGCAAGCCGCATTGTTGCCATGAATGAAGCAGCCTGCACGCCCCCTTGTGGGAGCGCGTGGTTGCTCACACAGCTGCAAACCCGTCACATCAGGTTCGCACGCCCAACATCCCGCGCTCGACAATGAAGTCGATCACCGCCTGCAGCCCCTCGCCTTTCTTCAGGTTGCTGAACGTCCACGGCCGCTGCGGGCGCATGCGCTGGGTGTCGCGCTCCATGACCTCCAGCGAAGCGCCTACATACGGCGCCAGGTCGGTCTTGTTGATGACCAGGAAGTCCGACTTGGTAATGCCGGGGCCACCTTTGCGCGGGATCTTCTCGCCTTCGGCCACGTCGATCACGTAGATGGTCAGGTCGGCCAGCTCCGGGCTGAAGGTGGCGCTGAGGTTGTCACCGCCGCTCTCCACGAAAATCACCTCCAGGTTACCGAACTTGCGCGCCAACGCTTCGACCGCCGCCAGGTTCATCGAGGCGTCTTCACGAATGGCCGTGTGCGGGCAGCCGCCGGTTTCCACGCCGACAATGCGCTCCGGTTCCAGGGCGCCAGCCTCGGTGAGGATGCGCTGATCTTCCTTGGTGTAGATGTCGTTGGTGACCACGGCGATCTGGTAGTGATCGCGCATGGCTTTGCACAGCGCTTCCAGCAGTGCGGTCTTGCCAGACCCGACCGGGCCGCCGACACCGACGCGCAGGGGTTGTTGATAGCTTTGCATGCAGGCAGTCCTCAGGAACGGAACAAACGGGTGTATTGGGTTTCGTGACGCGATGAGGCAATGGCCAGCAACGGCAGGCCGCCGCCAAGCTGGTCATCGCCCTGGGCCAGGGCGTGGTCGAGGGCAGCGGGCAAGTCGGCAGCGAGGTCGCGCAGCAGCGTCTGGGCAGCCTGCTGGCCGAACGGCACCAGCTTGACCCCGGCCATGACCGCGCCTTCCAGCCAGGCAAAACCATGGCCCAAGGCCAACTGGCGCAGCGGGATGGCCCAGTGCGCGGCCAGCCAGGCCATGCCGCCCAACTGGGTCAGCTCAAGGCTGGCCCGCCAGGCCGGGGCCTGGCCCAGCTGCCAGCCGTCGAGCAGCCGCGCCAGCGCCGCGCCACGCTGCTGTTCTTCCAGGCGTAACTCGGCGGTTTCACGGTTGGCCAACAGGAAGCGGCTCCAGTGGCCAAACTCCCCGGCATCTTCGGCCTGGCAGGCGTGGTACAGGCGCGCCAGCACCGGCCAGTCAACGCAGGCCAGGGTGTCGTGAAGCTGCTCACGCTGCCAGGCAGCAAAGCCCTCCACACCCACCACCCAGCCCGCCTCGACCGCCCATTCCAGGCCTTGTGAATAGGTAAAGCCGCCCACCGGCAAGCCAGGGCTGGCCAGCTGCAGCAGGCGCAGCAACGCGAGGTCGCTGTTCATCAGCCTGCCAGCACCAGCGCGGCGCCGGCCAGCAGGCCGCCGCCGAAGGCTTTCTGCAAACCACTGTGGCGGCGCAACAGGCAACCGACCGCGAAGCCGGCTGCCAGCAGCAGGCCACTGACTGCGACAAAGCCGGCACTGAACTGCCAGAACGCGCTTGGCGTGGCTTCCACGCCATGGGCCCAGCCGTGGAACAGGGCGAACACTGGCATGGCCATCGCCAGCAGCAACTGGCGGCTTGGCAGCAGCACCGCGCTGGCAGCCACCAGCAGCGACACGGCGATCAGCGTTTCCATGCCCAGTACGTCACCGAACAGATGGCCGCACACCGCGCCACCGAACATCGCCGCCAAGGTCGCCAGCGGCAACGTCAGGTTGCGCCGGGTCAGCGCGGCCAGCACGCCGGTGCCAAGCAGCATCAGCAGGTGGTCAAGCCCGGTCAGCGGGTGCAGCAGGCCGTCCTGCAACGGGTTGCTGTCATGGCCAGGGTGGGCGAAAGCCGGCAGTGCCAGCATCAGCAGAAACAGGGCGAAAGTCTTTTTCATCGGTTGCTCCAGGGCAGTTCAGGAATGGGCAGGCAGGCGCACGAACGGGTGATCGTGGCCATGGGCATGGCTGTGGCCGTGCGGCGCGCTCTGGTAAGCGCCCGCTTCGGGTTCGAACGGGGCGTGCTCGGCCTCCACCGTCAAGCCCAGGCCACGCAGCATGTCGTCCAGCACATGGTCGTGCTGAAAACGCAAAAGGCCGGGCTCGATCTGCAGCGGTACATGGCGGTTGCCCAGGTGATAGGCGGCGCGGGCCAGCAGGTACGGGTCGGCGCAGCGCACCGTGGACACCGCTTCGGGCGCTGCCAGCACACGGATCAACTGGCCGCCATCGGCATCGGCCAACAGTTCGCCACCGCGCAGCAGGTGGCCGCGCTCCAGCATCAACCCGGCTTCACGGCCATCGTCCAGGGTTACCCGCAGGCGGCTCTTGATTCGGCTGTCGACGTCGAGGGTGACGGTGCCGCTGACAGCATGGGTGCCGGGTTCGGTAATACGGCGGGTCAAGACAATCATCGGTGCTCCTTCAGAACAGAAAATAGCGCTGAGCCAGCGGTAGCTCGGTGGCCGGTTCACACACCAGCAACTCACCATCGGCGCGCACCTGGTAGGTTTGCGCATCAACCTCGATCAGCGGCTGCAAGGTGTTGTGGACCATGTCCGGCTTGCGTACCCGACGGCAGCCGTTGACCACACCGATCAGGCTGCGCAGGTTCAGCTCCTCGGCCAGGCCACGGTCCATGGCCGCCTGGGGCAGGAAGGTCATGCGTGTGGCATGCCGCGCTGCCCCTAGCGCGCCGAACATCGGCCGGTAATGCACCGGCTGCGGCGTGGGGATGGAGCCGTTGATGTCGCCCATCGGCGCGGTGACGATCATCCCGCCCTTGAGCACCAGGGCCGGCTTGACCGCAAAGAACGCGGGCGACCACAGCACCAGATCAGCCAGCTTGCCGACCTCGACCGACCCCACTTCGTGACCGATACCATGGGTGAGTGCCGGGTTGATGGTGTACTTGGCGATGTAGCGCTTGACCCGGAAGTTGTCGCTGTAGTGGGTATCCGGCGCCAGTGGCCCGCGGCGCAGCTTCATCTGGTGCGCCACCTGCCAGGTGCGCAACACCACCTCGCCTACCCGGCCCATGGCCTGGGAGTCGGACGAGGTCATGGCAAATGCGCCCATGTCGTGGAGGATGTCCTCGGCGGCGATGGTTTCGCGACGGATGCGCGACTCGGCAAAGGCCACGTCCTCGGCAATACTCGGGTCCAGGTGGTGGCAGACCATGAGCATGTCCAGGTGCTCGTCAACGGTGTTGACGGTGTACGGCAGGGTCGGGTTGGTCGAGGACGGCAGCACATTGGCCTGCCCTGCCGCGCGGATGATGTCTGGCGCATGGCCGCCCCCGGCACCTTCGGTATGGAAGGTGTGGATGGTGCGGTCGCCGATCGCTGTCAGGGTGTCTTCGATGCAGCCCGATTCGTTGAGGGTGTCGGTGTGAATCGCCACCTGGATGTCCATCTCTTCGGCCACGCCCAGGCAGCAGTCAATGGCAGCGGGCGTCGAACCCCAGTCCTCGTGCAGCTTGAGCCCCACCGCGCCCGCAGCGATCTGCTCGCGCAACGCTTCGGGGCGCGAGGCATTACCCTTGCCCAGCAAACCGATGTTGATCGGCAGGCTGTCGGCGGCCTGCAGCATGCGCGCCAGGTACCAGGGCCCGGGCGTGCAGGTGGTGGCGTTGGTGCCGGTGGCCGGGCCGGTGCCACCGCCGATGAAGGTGGTGACGCCGCTGTTCAGCGCCTCGTCCACCTGCTGTGGGCAGATGAAGTGAATATGCGAGTCGACACCGCCAGCCGTGACGATCTTGCCTTCGGCCGCGATCACTTCGGTGCCCGGCCCGACCGGCACGTTCACGCCCGGCTGCACATCGGGGTTGCCGGCCTTGCCGATCACGGCGATGCGCCCGTGCTTGATGCCGATATCGGCCTTGACGATACCCCAGTGGTCGATGATCAGGGCATTGGTCAGCACCAGGTCCATGGCCTGGGCAGCCAGCATCTGGCCCTGCCCCATGCCATCGCGGATAACCTTGCCGCCGCCAAACTTCACTTCTTCGCCATAGACCGTAAAGTCTTTTTCCACCTCGACCCACAGCGCCGTGTCCGCCAGGCGTACGCGGTCGCCCACCGTGGGGCCGAACATGTCGGCGTAGGCCTGGCGGGAAATACGGCTCATGACCTGCCCTCCAGCGCGCCCATCACCTTGCCCTGAAAGCCGTAGACTTCACGTTTGCCGGCGTAGGCCACCAGTTGCACGGTGCGCGCCTGGCCCGGTTCGAAACGCACGGCGGTGCCGGCCGGGATGTCCAGGCGAAAGCCCAGGGTCGGCGCGCGCTCGAACACCAGCGCCTCGTTGACCTCGTAAAAATGGTAATGCGAGCCGACCTGCACCGGCCGGTCGCCGTGGTTGGCCACGCTGACGCTGACCGTTGCCCGGCCACTGTTCAGCTCGATGTCGCCTGCGGCGACCTGGATTTCACCTGGGAACATGCGGCGCTCCTTGGCGGTTTCAGACGATGGGGTCATGCACGGTCACCAGCTTGGTGCCATCCGGGAAGGTCGCTTCCACCTGCACGTCGTGCAGCATTTCGGCGATGCCGGGCACCACCTGCTCACGGCTCAGCACCTCGCGCCCCAGGCTCATCAGTTCCGCCACGGTGCGGCCATCACGGGCACCTTCCAGCACGGCGGCACTGATCAGCGCCACGGCCTCCGGGTAGTTGAGCTTCAGGCCACGGGCCAGGCGCCGCTCCGCCAGCAGCGCGGCGGTGAACAGCAGCAGTTTGTCTTTCTCTCTCGGGGTCAGCTCCATGGCGCTCTCTCAGGTGGCCCAGATACGCGGCGGGCAGGCTGGCAGGCCAAGAATGGCCGGGCGCAGCACATGCCACAGGCGTTGCAGGGTGTGTTGCAGGTGTTGGTTGTCATGATCAAGCAGGCGAATTACCAGCAACGACCCGAGCAGGGTCGCGCCGGCCGGGTTGCCTAGTTCGTCGAGCAGCGGGCGCACCTGCTCCAGCACGGCCTGGTCGGCCGGTGCGGCGCAGAAGGTGGCAAGCAACGGGTGCCCGCCCAGCTTGTCCAGCTGCCCGCCTTCGATACGCAGGCGCTCATGCAGGCCAACCTCGCCAGGCAGCTCGATGTGCAAAAGGTTGTCGAGGGCACCGAGCTCGAAACGCTCGCCCATCACCGGGCGACCCAGGCACAAGGTTTCCCAGGCCAACAGGCGGGCACCGGGCTCAAGGGTGAAGCGGCTGACGAGGCTGGCGCGGGCGCCTGAAAAGAAGATGCTGTCCTGTGGCAGCCACTCCAGGGTGCTGCCGGCAGCCAGGTGAAAGCGCTGGGCCAGCCGCGCGGTCGGGCCGATGCTGCGGTAGAACTTGCTGGCACCCGGCATGGTCAGCAGCGCATGGCTGCCCGGTTCCAGGTGGATGTCCAGCTCCAGCCGGTCGCCAGCGACGATGCCGCCCGGCGGGTGCAGCACATAGACATGGCACGCTGCACCTTCCGGGTAGAAAGGCCGCTGCACCAAAAGAGGTCCGAAATGCTTCCACGCACCAAGGCGGGTCACACCCTCACGCCGGACAAAGCGCAACTGCAGGTGGGCGCTCCAGCCTGCAGTGTCTTGTGGTTGTTCGATCTGCTCCGCGAGCGACATCCTGCGGCCCCTGAAATCCGTGGCCTGCTGGCCGTTTAGAGGGTCCGGCGCGGGCAGCTGTCAGCGCGCGCGGCCTGACCACTCGATCAAATTCGCAGGCTGGATATAGCAGGTTGCGGGCCAACTCCGCAGGTGAAGGCAGATGAAACTTTTAGCGCGGCCGCTCTGGCATCGGGCATACGGGGGGATGGTGCACAAGGCGGGGGCGTAGTCTGGCCCTGTTACAGTGCCAGCCCAAACGGCTGCGATGTCACCCAGAGAACTGAGTTCGCAAGCAGTCCGCATACCCTGCGGGAGCAACTGTCTTGCATATCTCTCATGGCTAGCACTGGCACATGTAGGAGCGGCCTTGTGTCGCGACGGGCTGCGCAGCAGCCCCAGGATTTCCGCACAGATGCACAAATTGCCGGGGCTGCTTCGCAGCCCATCGCGACGCAA
>NZ_JACVZC010000089.1 GCF_016658545.1 Pseudomonas sp. S37
GCTGGGGCTGCTTTGCAGCCCTTTCGCGACACAAGGCCGCTCCTACAGGGGACCGCGTCGGCTGGGCCGGTGGTGACTGGCTTGCCCTGATCGGCACTGGCTGGCTAGGCTAGCGGGCCAACCGTAGAGACTCGCCATGTCGGATTCCCGCTCCATGACGCTGGACGAAATCGATCGCCAGCTGATCGCCCTGCTGCAAATCAACGCCCGCGAAAGCGTCGCCACCCTCGCCCGCCAGCTGGGTATCGCCCGCACCACCGTCAATTCGCGCCTGGAGCGGCTGGAGAAGAACAAGGTCATCTCCGGCTATGGCGTGCGCCTGGGCCAGAGTGTGATCGGCGGCGGGCTGCAGGCGTATGTGGGGATCAAGGTGCAGCCGCGCTCCGGTAAGGAAGTGGTGCGGCGCCTGAGCGCCATGGGGCAAGTGCAGCAATTGTGCGCAGTGAGCGGCGAGTTCGACTATGTGGCCTGGCTGCGCACGGATTCACCCGAACAGCTGGACCAGCTGCTCGACCAGATCGGCAGCGTCGACGGGGTGGAGAAGACCACCACGTCGATCATTCTCAGCAGCAAGGTGGACCGCGGGCAGCCGCTCTGAGCGGGCTGGCGGTCAGGCTTCCTGGCCGTCGAGCAGGCCTTCCAGGATTGCCGAAAGGCTTTCGGCCGAATGCTGCATCGACCAGACAATGTCACGGCTGCGCTCGGGGGCGTGGTGTTGGGCGTAGTCGGTGGCAATCTGGTTGAGGCCACGGGCCAGCAGGCAGGCGTGGACCAGGGCGTCGGCGGCGTCGATGCCGGGGCGGATGGCGAAGAGCGGTGGGTGGCTGGATTCGCAGTTGCAGAAGGGCTTTTCGGCGGTGGGTTTGAGTTTTTCGGGTTGGTCGGGTAAGCGGTCGGTCATGGTATAGCCTCCACATCACAGGGTGATTGGCGGCCAATCGCATCCTTCTCACGGGAATTGGGTGGCAGCCATGCGCGAGGTGAGAACCGGCGAACTTGGAGGCGCGTACCCGGCCAGGCAAAGCCTGCCCGCGCACAGCTGCCATAGCAGTGCGCCTCCAGAAAGATCAGCGGGTTCTCACGCCCGATCGCCGAATTTGCGGCGACCCGGTGAAGTTAACGGTGAAACGATTCCCGCGATGCCAGACCGAGGCTATAGCGGGCGTAGGGTAATTCTTTATTTCAAGGCATGGGTGTAGGAACTGTCTGATCACCCAGATTGCAAGTGCTACACAGCCCGTTGTAGGAGCGGGTTTACCCGCGAATGCTGCTGTGAATCTACCGACGCATTCGCGGGTGAACCCGCTCCTACAACGGGCCAGTGCAGATTCGTCATAATGCATGTTGCTAATGAAATTTCGACTAATAAAGCTACATTTAGACAACACTCTGCACCTTAATTACGAACACCCCACTCCCTAAAATGACCCCCAGGCATCTCCTATACTCAGGCTCCGCTCCCCGCGCAGCCTCTCTGGCAAGGTCACTTCATGAACAAGAAAAACCGCCACCCCGCCGACGGTAAAAAGCCAATCACCATCTTCGGCCCGGACTTCCCGTTCGCCTTCGACGACTGGCTGGAACATCCGGCAGGCCTGGGCAGCATTCCGGCTGAACGCCAGGGTGAAGAAGTGGCCATCGTGGGTGCCGGTATCGCCGGGCTGGTGGCGGCCTACGAATTGATGAAGCTGGGCCTCAAACCGGTGGTGTATGAGGCCTCCAAGCTGGGTGGCCGGCTGCGTTCGCAGGCCTTCAATGGCACCGACGGGATCATCGCCGAACTGGGTGGCATGCGCTTCCCGGTGTCGTCCACCGCCTTCTACCACTACGTGGACAAGCTGGGCCTGGAAACCAAGCCCTTCCCCAACCCGCTGACCCCGGCTTCCGGCAGTACGGTGATCGACCTGGAAGGCCAGACCTACTACGCCGAAAAAGCCACCGACCTGCCACAGTTGTTCCACGAAGTGGCCGACGCCTGGGCCGACGCGCTGGAAAGCGGCGCCCAGTTCGCCGACATCCAGCAGGCCATCCGCGACCGTGATGTACCGCGCCTTAAAGAACTGTGGAACAAGCTGGTCCCACTGTGGGACGACCGCACCTTCTACGACTTCGTCGCCACCTCGCGCTCGTTCGCCAAGCTGAGTTTCCAGCACCGTGAAGTGTTCGGCCAGGTCGGCTTCGGCACCGGCGGCTGGGACTCGGACTTCCCCAACTCGATGCTGGAAATCTTCCGCGTGGTGATGACCAACTGCGACGACCACCAGCACCTGGTGGTCGGCGGTGTGGAGCAGGTGCCGCAAGGCATCTGGCGCCATGTACCGGAGCGCTGCGTGCATTGGCCGGAGGGCACCAGCCTGAGCGCGCTGCATGGCGGCGCACCCCGTACCGGCGTGAAACGTATCGCCCGCGCCGCCGATGGCCGCCTGGCGGTCACCGACAACTGGGGCGATACCCGCCACTACAGCGCGGTGCTCGCCACCTGCCAGACCTGGCTGCTGACCACCCAGATCGACTGCGAAGAATCGCTGTTCTCGCAAAAAATGTGGATGGCCCTGGACCGTACCCGCTACATGCAGTCGTCGAAAACCTTCGTCATGGTCGACCGGCCGTTCTGGAAGGACAAAGACCCGCAAACCGGTCGCGACCTGATGAGCATGACCCTCACCGACCGCCTTACCCGCGGCACTTACCTGTTCGACAACGGCGACGACAAGCCGGGGGTGATCTGCCTGTCCTACGCGTGGATGAGCGATGCACTGAAGATGTTGCCGCACCCGGTGGAAAAGCGCGTGCAGCTGGCCCTGGATGCGCTGAAGAAGATCTACCCGAAGACCGACATCGCAGGGCATATCATCGGCGACCCGATCACTATTTCCTGGGAAGCCGACCCGCACTTCCTTGGCGCCTTCAAGGGCGCACTGCCGGGCCACTACCGCTACAACCAGCGGATGTACGCGCACTTCATGCAGCAGGACATGCCCGCCGAACAGCGCGGCATGTTCATTGCCGGTGACGACGTGTCGTGGACCCCGGCCTGGGTGGAAGGTGCGGTGCAGACTTCGCTGAATGCGGTGTGGGGTATCATGAACCACTTCGGTGGCCGTACCCACCCGGACAACCCAGGCCCAGGCGACGTATTCGACGAGATCGGCCCGATCGCCCTGGCTGACTGACACAAGGAGGCGCCATGCGCATTGCTCTGTTCCAGGGTGAACCCAAACCACTGGACGTGCCCGGCAACCTGCAACGGCTGCGCCAGCAGGCGCAACTGGCGGCTGAACGCGGCGCCCGGTTGCTGGTGTGCCCGGAAATGTTCCTGACTGGCTACAACATCGGCCTGGCCCAGGTCGAACGGCTGGCCGAAGCCGTCGACGGCCCGTCGGCCATGGCGGTGGTGGAAATCGCCCAGGCGCACCGCATTGCCATTGTCTATGGCTACCCGGAGCGCGGTGATGAGGGTGCGATCTACAACAGTGTGCAGTTGATCGATGCCCATGGCCGCAGCCTGAGCAATTACCGCAAGACCCACCTGTTCGGCGAGCTGGACCGTTCGATGTTCAGCGAAGGCCCAGACCATTTCCCGGTGGTGGAGCTGGACGGCTGGAAGGTCGGCCTACTGATCTGCTACGACATCGAGTTCCCGGAGAATGCCCGGCGCCTGGCGCTGGATGGCGCCGAGCTGATCCTGGTGCCGACGGCGAACATGACCCCTTACGACTTCATCTGCCAGGTGACCGTGCGGGCGCGGGCGCAGGAGAACCAGTGCTATCTGGTGTATGCCAACTACTGCGGGGCGGAAGACGAGATCCAGTATTGCGGGCAGAGCAGCATCATCGGCCCGGATGGCAGCCTGCTGGCCATGGCCGGGCGGGATGAGTGCCAGTTGCTGGCGGAGCTGGAACATGAGCGGGTGGTGCAGGGGCGCTTGGCCTTCCCCTACCTCACAGATCTACGCCAAGAGCTGCATCTGCGTCAGGGCTGATGGCCTCTTCGCGGGTAAACCCGCTCCCACAGGTACGGTGTGATTTGGAAATCAACACCCATCGCTGTGGGAGCGGGTTCACCCGCGAAGAGGCCGGGCCTGCTCACACAAATGGGTTAGCATGGAAACCAGCAACCGGAGCCCCCATGCCTGACGCCACCCGCCACCTCACCCTCGCCAACGGCCTGCAGCTGACCCTGCGCCACGCCCCGCGCCTGAAGCGCTCGGCGGCCGCACTGCGGGTGCACGCGGGCAGCCACGATGCCCCCGCCAAATGGCCTGGCCTGGCGCACTTCCTCGAGCACCTGTTCTTCCTGGGTACCCCGCGCTTTCCGCTGAACGACGGGCTGATGCGCTACGTGCAGGCCCTCGGCGGCCAAGTCAACGCCAGCACCCGCGAACGTGCCACCGACTTCTTCTTCGAAGTCCCGCCCACCACCTTGGGCGGGGGCCTGGAGCGCATGTGTCAGATGCTCGCCGAACCGGACCTGGGCATCGAACGGCAACACCGCGAACGTGAAGTCATCCACGCCGAGTTCATCGCGTGGTCACGCAACCCGCAGGCCCAGCAGCAGTTCGCCTTGCTGCAGTCGGTGTCACCCAGCCATCCACTGGCTGCGTTTCATGCCGGCAACCGATACACCCTGGCCCTGCAGGACTCTGCCTTCCAGCAAGCGCTTGGCAGCTTTCACCAACGCTTCTACCAAGGCGGCCAGATCACCTTGAGCCTGTGTGGCCCGCAACCGCTGGATGAACTGGAACACCTGGGACGACAGCACGCCAAGCTGTTCGCCGCGGGTGAGCACGTGCCGCAAGTGGCCCCGCCACCACTGTCGGCGACGAATGCCGCCCTGGCCTTTACTCACGAGCACCTCCCCAGAGGTGCCGAGCAGGCGCTGGAGCTGCTGATCACCTGCCTCGACGACAACCGCGCAGGCACCTGGTCCGGCGCGCTTCGTGAGCGTGGCTGGCTACAAGGTCTCAAAGCCGAAACGCTATATGCATTCGCTGGGCAGCTGCTGTGGCACCTCGACCTTGAACTCACTGCCAACGCCAACCCGGACGAAGCCATCGCCTTGCTGCACGGTTGGTTCAGCTTCATCCGCCAGGCCGACCCCGAGCAGTTGAATCACCCATTCGGGCTGCTGCAGCTCAGCCGCGAACGCAATGCCAGCGCACTGGAGCTGGCCCATCGGGATAGCACGGGTCGGCCTTTCGCCAAGCTGGATACCCAAGGCCTGCAGGCGCTTGCCAGCCTGCTGGAAGGCCTGCCATGCAGCCCTCACGGCCAATGGCAGCTACCCCCGGTCGACCCACTGCTGACGGCCGAGCTGCCCGCTGTCACGGCACAGCCTCTGCCGCCAGCACTGAAGATCAGCGACCAGCTCCCTGCGGCCCGCCAATACGCGGCGCTCTACCTGCGCTGGCATGTGCCCTCGCCTTTGCGCCACCAGCTGCAGCGCGTGCTGGAACAAGCCCTTGCCCCCCTGCAGGCGCGCTGTGAACGCGCCTCGGTGCAACTGCAGTTCACCAGCGCCGGGGAATATTGGCAGTTGCGCTGCGCCGGGCTATCGGCAGCGGTGCTGCGCGCCGTTGAACAGGCCTTGGCGTTGATGCTCACGCCACCCGCCAGTTGCTGGCTGCCCCGCGCAACACAACCCGCGGCCCTGATCCCGATCCGCGCCTTGCTCAAGCAACTGCCAGACGCGGTACAGGGTAGCCAGCCCGCAGCAGTACCGGCCTGCACGCTGGCACAGCATCAACTCGCCAGCCTGTGGCAACAGGCAAGCTGGCATGGCCTGGCCGCAGGCTTCGACAACGCTGCGCTGGGCGCATTGGGCAGTGTCATGCAGCACTGCCCCGGGCAAGGCGCGCGGCCAAACCCTGCGCCCACCTGGGTGAGCCGACGCTGGCAACACGCAGAAGCGCCGGGCAGTGAACACGCCCTGCTGCTGTTCTGCCCACTACCAGCGGCCAACGAAGCCACCGGGCGCCTGCTCGCCCAGTTGCTGCAAGGGCCGGTTTACCAGCGGCTGCGGGTCGAGCTACAACTCGGCTACGCCGTGTTCAGCGCCTTTCGTCAGGTCGAGGGCGTGTGCGGCCTGCTTTTCGGCGTGCAGTCCCCGCACACCAGCCAGGTACAAGTGCTCGATCACTTGCGCACCCTGCTAGAGCGGGGCGTCAGCCTCGACCCGGCCGCTCGCCAGGCCCTGGCTGAACAATTCGACGAGGCCGCCATGGCCAACGCCGACGTCGCCGAATGGGCGTGGCAGACACACCTGGCTACACACCCCGGCCGGCTGGATGCCTTGCGCGGGTCTATCCTGAAGACGCGGCAGACGGATCTGGACCAGTTGCTAAGCAACCTGCTCGATACGGGTTCGACTTGGCTTTGCCTGGCCAACGCTGCCGCGCCAGACACCTTCTGGCAGGGCGAAAAAGCCTGATTATTACGCCAACTGCAACGGCGCTTTTCGAATAATTAACCTTTCGGTACAAAATTATCTTGTAAGATAGCGCAATCCCAGTTCCGGGAACCTCCTGTGCATGGCGGTACCCAAGTAGTAGCTGAGCAACCCCAAACCCATCCGGAAGGAGTAATCCCATGTGGACCAAACCTGCATACACTGATCTGCGTATCGGCTTCGAAGTCACCATGTACTTCGCTAACCGCTAAGCCCGGCTTACGGTTCCACGCCTCGGCCCGCCGGGGCGTTTTCGTTTTTCAGATACCGATTGCGCACAGCAAAGAGAGTGGCCATGTACATTCAGGTTCTCGGCTCCGCCGCCGGTGGCGGCTTCCCGCAGTGGAACTGCAACTGCGCCAACTGCAAGGGCTTGCGTGACGGCACCCTGCGGGCCACCGCGCGTACCCAGTCGTCCATCGCCCTGTCCGACGACGGCGTGCACTGGGTACTGTGCAATGCCTCGCCCGACATCCGCGCCCAGCTGCAGGCCTTTGCGCCCATGCAGCCAGCCCGGGCCCTGCGCGACACCGGCATCAATGCCATCATCCTGCTCGACAGCCAGATCGACCACACCACCGGCCTGCTCAGCCTGCGCGAAGGCTGCCCGCACCCGGTGTGGTGCACCGATATGGTCCACCAGGACCTCACCACCGGCTTCCCGCTGTTCAACATGCTCAGCCACTGGAACGGCGGCCTGCAGTGGAACCGCATCGAGCTGGAAGGCAGCTTCGTGATCGACGCCTGCCCCAACCTCACGTTCACCCCGTTCCCGCTGCGCAGCGCCGCCCCGCCCTACTCGCCGCACCGCTTCGACCCGCACCCGGGCGATAACCTGGGCCTGCTGGTCGAGGACACCCGCACCGGCGGCAAGCTGTTCTATGCCCCGGGCCTTGGCCAGGTCGATGAAACGCTGCTGGCGATGATGCACGGCGCCGACTGCCTGCTGGTCGACGGTACCCTGTGGGAAGACGATGAAATGCAGCGCCGTGGCGTCGGCACCCGCACCGGCCGCGAAATGGGCCACCTGGCGCAGAACGGCCCTGGCGGCATGCTGGAAGTGCTCGACGGCTTCCCGCGCCAGCGCAAGGTGCTTATCCACATCAACAACACCAACCCGATCCTCGACGAAGACTCGCCCGAGCGCGCCGAAGTGCTGCGCCGGGGTGTGGAAGTGGCCTTTGATGGCATGAGTATCGAGTTGTAAAAACAAGTCGCAACCGCAACACACCCCCCTGTGGGAGCGGGTTTACCCGCGAATGCGTCAGTGGCTTTACCAACGCATTCGCGGGTGAATCCGCTCCCACAGGGTGGGTTAGGTGTCAGGCCAGAGAATCTTTTACAGGAGCCAGCCGAATGAGCGACGCACTGCCAATGTCCCCTGCCGAATTCGAGCAGGCCCTGCGCGCCAAGGGCGCCTATTACCACATCCATCACCCGTACCACGTGGCGATGTACCAGGGCCGCGCCAGCCGCGAGCAGATCCAGGGCTGGGTGGCCAACCGCTTCTACTACCAGGTCAACATCCCGATGAAGGATGCCGCGATCCTGGCCAATTGCCCGGACCGCGAAGTGCGCCGCGAGTGGATCCAGCGCTTGCTTGACCACGACGGCGCCCCCGGCGAGGACGGCGGTATCGAAGCCTGGCTGCGCCTGGGCCAGGCCGTGGGCCTGGACCCGGACCAGCTGCGCTCGCAAGAGCTGGTACTGCCCGGTGTGCGCTTTGCCGTGGACGCCTACGTCAACTTTGCCCGCCGCGCCAGCTGGCAGGAAGCCGCCAGCAGCTCGTTGACCGAGCTGTTCGCCCCGCAAATCCACCAGTCGCGCCTGGACAGCTGGCCGCAGCACTACCCGTGGATCGACCCGGCCGGCTACGAATACTTCCGCACCCGCCTGGGCCAGGCCCGGCGTGATGTGGAGCACGGCCTGGCCATCACCCTGCAGCACTACACCACCCGTGAGGGGCAGGAGCGTATGCTGGAGATACTGCAGTTCAAGCTGGATATCCTCTGGAGCATGCTCGACGCCATGAGCATGGCCTACGAGCTGAACCGCCCGCCTTATCACTCCGTCACCCAGGACCGGGTGTGGCACAAGGGGATCACCCTATGAGTTTCGACCGTAACCAGGTGCCAAACTGGCGCCCCGGCTACCGCTTCCAGTACGAGCCGGCGCAGAAAGGCCATGTGTTGCTGTACCCCGAAGGCATGATCAAGCTCAACGACAGCGCCAGCCTGATCGGTGGCCTGATCGACGGCCAGCGTGACGTGGCCGCAATCATCAGCGAACTCGAACAGCAATTCCCCGGTGTGCCGCAGGTAGCCGAGGATATCGAGCAGTTCATGGAGGTGGCCCGTGCCGAACACTGGATCGTCCTCGCCTGAGCTGCCGCCCACGCCCGAGGTCGGCCTGCCGCTGTGGCTGCTGGCCGAGCTGACATACCGCTGCCCGCTGCAGTGCCCGTACTGCTCCAACCCGCTGGACTTCGCCGCCCAGGGCCAGGAGCTGAGCACCGAACAGTGGTTCAAGGTAATGGCCGAAGCGCGGGAAATGGGCGCCGCGCAAATCGGCTTTTCCGGTGGTGAGCCACTGGTGCGCCAGGACTTGGCCGAGCTGATCGGCGAAGCCCGCCGCCTGGGTTACTACACCAACCTGATCACCTCGGGCATCGGCCTGACCGAGGCGCGCATCGCCGACTTCAAGAAGGCCGGCCTGGACCATATCCAGATCAGCTTCCAGGCCAGCGACGAGCAGGTGAACAACCTGCTGGCCGGTTCGAAGAAGGCTTTTGCGCAAAAGCTGGAGATGGCCCGTGCAGTGAAGGCCCACGGCTACCCGATGGTGCTCAACTTCGTTACCCACCGGCACAACATCGACAAGACCGACCGCATCATCGAGCTGTGCATTGCCCTGGAGGCGGACTTCGTCGAACTTGCCACCTGCCAGTTCTATGGCTGGGCGCACCTCAACCGCCTGGGCCTTTTGCCCACGCGCGCGCAACTGGAGCGCGCCGAACGCATCACCAACGAGTACCGCGACAAGCTCAAGGCCGAGGGCAACCCGTGCAAGCTGATCTTCGTCACCCCGGACTATTACGAAGAGCGCCCCAAGGCCTGCATGAACGGCTGGGGCAACCTGTTCCTCACCATCACCCCGGACGGTACCGCACTGCCCTGCCACGGCGCCCGGCAGTTGCCCGTGCAGTTCCCCAATGTGCGCGACCACGACCTGCACCATATCTGGTATGAGTCATTCGGCTTCAACCGCTTCCGTGGCTACGAATGGATGCGCGAACCGTGCCGCTCCTGCGACGAGAAGGAAAAGGACTTCGGCGGCTGTCGCTGCCAGGCCTTCATGTTGACCGACGATGCCAGCAACGCCGACCCGGTGTGCGCCAAGTCGGCCGAGCACGGCATCATCCTCAAGGCCCGCGAGGAGGCCGAAAGCGCCCAGCTCGCCATTGAACAGATGACCTTCCGCAATGAACGAAACTCCCGTGTCATCGCCCGCGGCTGAATTCAGCGCGGCCCAGGCGGTTGCCGCCGGCACCGACTTTGCAGAACTCAAGGTCAGCGCCGACGGGCTGTTCTGGCTTGAATTTCGCCCGGCCGATGGCGCTTGCCGCATCTGGCACTGGCTGCACTACCAAGCCCGCTGCCTGACCGCAGATGGCTTCAGCGTGCGCAGCCGGGTCTACGAGTATGGCGGTGGCAGCTTCTGCCTGGGCGCAGACGGGCTGGTGTTCGTCAACGAAAAAGACCAGCAGATCTATACCCAGCCGCTGGACGACGTACTGCCGCGTGCACTGACCCACGATGCCAGCTGCCGCTACGGCGATGTGCAATGGCATGACGGCCAGGTGCTGGCCGTCGAGGAACGCCATGCCGAGCAGGTCGAACACCGCCTGGTCGCCTTGCGCGAGGGCAGCCGCGAGGTCATTGCTGAGGGTGCTGATTTCTACGCGTCCCCGACGCTGAGTGCCGATGGCCAGCGCCTGGCGTGGGTCGAGTGGGACCGCCCGGCGCAGCCCTGGACCGTCACCCGGTTGATGCATCGTACGCGCAATGGCATTGGCGACTGGGGGCCGGCGCAGTGTGTGGCGGGTGCTGACGAGTCGCTGCAGCAACCGCGCTTCGACGCTGAGGGCCGACTGTACTGCCTGTCCGATCGCAACGGCTTCTGGCAGCCCTGGGGCGAAGTCGAAGGCCACTGGCGAGCGTTGCCCGCCGCGACCGCGGACCACGCCGCTGCGCCTTGGCAACTGGGCACCTGCACTTGGTTGCCGCTGGGGCCGCAAAGCTACCTGGCCAGTTGGTTCGTGGACGGCTTCGGGCAGCTTGGGCTGCGTGGCAGCGATGGCCGCATGGAGCGTTTCGCCAGTGCCTATACGCGCTTTCGTAACCTGGCGCTGGATGACGAGCACCTGTACGCCATCGCCGCCTCGCCCATCAGCCCGCCGGCGGTGATTGCCATCGACCGCAGCAACCACGAGGTACGCGTACTGGCCGGTGGTGCCGAAGTGCTGCCTGCCGGGCAGATCAGCCTGCCGCAGCCCATCCACTATGGCCATGACGGCGAGCAGGCCCATGGTTTCTTCTACCCGGCAGCACACACCAAAGCCGCTGCACCATTGGTGGTTTTCATCCACGGTGGGCCGACGTCGGCCTGTTACCCGGTGCTCGACCCGCGCATTCAGTACTGGACCCAGCGCGGCTTCGCCGTGGCCGACCTGAACTACCGGGGTAGCACCGGTTATGGCCGCGAGTACCGCCAGGCCCTGCACCTGCGCTGGGGTGAAAGCGACGTGGCCGATGCCTGCGCAGCCGTTGAATACCTGGCGGCGCAGGGCCTGGTGGACCAGCGCAAGGCGTTTATCCGTGGCGGCAGCGCGGGGGGCTACACCACCCTGTGTGCCTTGGCCTTCCATGACGTGTTCCGCGCCGGTGCCAGCCTGTATGGGGTCAGCGACCCGGTTGCGCTGGGGCGTGCCACGCACAAGTTCGAAGGCGATTACCTGGACTGGCTGATTGGTGACCCGCAGCAGGATGCCGAGCGTTATCGGCAACGCACGCCGCTGTTGCATGCGGGGCAGATCAAGGTGCCGGTGATTTTCTTCCAGGGCGAGCTGGATGCGGTGGTGGTGCCGGAGCAGACGCGGGCGATGTTGGAGGCCTTGAAGGCTAACGGGATCGAGGCTGAAGGGCACTTCTATGCGGGGGAGCGGCATGGGTTCCGCAAGGCGGAGAACCTGGCGCATGCGCTGGAAGAAGAATGGAGGTTTTATTGCCGGGTGTTGAAGGCCTGAGATCGTGGGGCCGCGTTGCGGCCCTTTCGCGACACAAGGCCGCTCCTACAAGGGTTCGCGATCCCCTGTTGGAGCGGCCTTGCCGGGGCGCCGGACCGGTCGGATGGGCTGCAAAGCAGCCCCAAGGGCCTCAGCGCTTGGCAATGATGTACACCGCATGCACGATCCCCGGAATATACCCCAGCAAGGTCAGCAAGATATTCAGCCAGAACGCCCCACCAAACCCGACCTGCAGGAACACACCCAGCGGCGGCAGGATGATGGCGATGATGATGCGGATAAAGTCCATGCGAGTGACTCCTGAAGGGGTTACATCAAAGACTAGCCGCCCATCGCAGAGGTTCCACAGCCCAAAAAAAACGCCCCGGGCCGAATGAAACAGGCCAGGGGCGATGCGCAGGAACGCCAGACGGTTCGTAGAATTCTTTAACGTGCCACTCTTAAGCCGGCACTTCGCGGCGGGCCTGCTGCTGGGCATGCAGGCGGGCAAAGGCGCGCGCCAGGCGCAGCAGCATTTCGTCGATGTTGCCCTTGCTCACGGTCAATGCCGGCGAGAAACGCACCACATCCGCTTGCGGCGCGTTCAGCAGCAGGCCTTCGTGCAGGGCCGCCGCCACCAGTTCACGGGCCAGGTTTTCCTTCAGTTGCAGCGCCCACAGCAGCCCTTGCCCGCGTACTTCCCCCTGGCCATAGCGCCCGGCCAGGCGGCTCAGACCTTCGCGCAGGTGGCGGCCGTGGTCTTGCACCTGGGCGAAAAAGCCGGGCTCCTGCACGGTATCCAGCACTGCCAGGCCCGCGGCACACATCAGCGCGTTGCCGTGGTGGCTGCCTTCCAGCTCGCCAGGTTCGGCGCAACAGGCCGTACCGCGGGCCAGCAAGGCGGCCAGGGGCACGCCGCCGCCCAGGCCTTTGCCCAGGGTGATGATGTCGGCGCGCACGCCATAGGTCTCTTCGGCCAGTAGCGCACCACAACGGCCAATACCGGTCTGCACCTCGTCGAGGATCAGCAATATGCCCAGTTCGCGGCAGAGCGTCTCCACACCCTTGAGGTATTCCTGGGTAGCCGGGATAACCCCGGCCTCGCCCTGGATCGGCTCGAGCATGATCGCCACCGTGCGCGAGTCAACCTCGGCGTGCAGCGCCGCCAGGTCATTGAACGGCACCTTGCTGAAGCCAGGCAGGCCGGGCTCGCAACGGTTGCATGGCAGCGGGTCGGAGGCCGACAGCGCACCCAGGCTGCGGCCATGGCAGGCCTGGCTGGCGGTGATGATGTGATAGGCGCCATTGCGGTGCAGCTGGCCCCATTTACGCGCCAGCTTGATGGCCCCTTCACAGGCCTCGGCACCGCTGTTTAGCAGGTAGGCCTGGTCGCTGCCGGTGCTCTGGCACAGGCGGTTTACCAGCGCCAGCAGGCCGCGGCTGTGGAAGCCCGCGCCCGGGTTTATCAGTGCCTGGGCCTGGTTACCCAACGCCTTTACCAGCACGCTGGGGCTGTGGCCCAGGCTGTTGACCGCACCGCCCTGGGTGAAGTCCAGGTAGGCATGCCCTTCGCTGTCCCACAACCACGAACCCTGGCCACGCACGAATACCTGGTCGGCGCGTTCGGCGCTTGGCATCAGGCGATCACGCGACAGCTCGGCAGTTGGCGGCACCCTCACTGGCGCGCGCTTGGGCTCGGTGGCCGCAGCAGGGGCCGAGCGGCGCAGGTTGAACAGGTTCATCAGGGCTCCAGCCAATGCACGGTAAGGGGCGGGCACGGGGCGGTCTTGGTGCCGCCACTCGATATTTTGCCTTGCCTATCAAAAGTGTTTTTCATCCGGGGTAACAATCGACCGATTGATCGCTGTAACCCGTTGGAATACGGCGATAGACTAGGCTTCACGAGGGTTTACGACCATTTCGTTTTTCCAGCATTTTCGATAAGTGTTACTTATGGATTTCCGCCAACTGCGTTATTTCGTCGCGGTGTACGAAGAAGGCCACGTGGGCCGCGCCGCCGAGCGCCTGTCGCTGTCGCAGCCAGCGCTTTCCCAACAGATACGCCAGCTGGAGCACAGCCTCGACCTGAGCCTGTTCGAGCGTAGCAACAAGCGCCTTTTGCCTACCCTGGCGGCTCACACCCTGTACAACCATGCGTTGCCATTGCTTGACGGCCTGCAGCGAGCCCACGAAGCCATGCGCAACTTCAAGGGCCAGTCGCTGCGCACGTTGGCCATCGGCGTGTTGCAGACCGTGCGGCCAAGCCTGGTGCCGCAACTGCTGGAACGGCTGCGCAAGGCACAGCCACACCTTGTGGTTCAGATTTATGAGTTGTCGGGGCTGGAGATCGAACGGCGCCTGCTCAACGGCAGCCTGGACATCGGCATCAGTTATCTGCCGCCGCGCCAGCCGGGACTGCATGGCCTGCTGTTATACGAAGACGAACTGCAACTGGTGATCCCCGACACCCACCCGCTGAAGGATTTCAAGAAGGTGTCCATCCGCCAGGCCGCCGAGTTGCCCATGCTGATGCTGGGCGAGGAGTTCCAGATCCGCCAGATCTGGCAGGCGCAGCTGGCCAGCCAGGGGCGACGCCCGCAGGTGCAGGCAGAAATGAACAACATGGCGGGAATCCTCGACAGCCTGGCGCACACCGCGCTGG
This sequence comes from Pseudomonas sp. S37, assembly GCF_016658545.1. Taxonomy (GTDB): domain Bacteria; phylum Pseudomonadota; class Gammaproteobacteria; order Pseudomonadales; family Pseudomonadaceae; genus Aquipseudomonas. The sequence continues at coordinate 14,394 of NZ_JACVZC010000089.1, forward strand.
CGACCATTTTGCCGGGCCGGGCCAAGGAAGCCGCCGAGGATGACCAGGGGCTGCTGTGGAAGCCGCTGAGCGAGCCACGGGTGCCGCTGAAGGTGGGCCTGGTGTTCCGCGATGCACAGCGCCAGCAGGCCTCGGTGGAGCTGCTGCGTACGCTGCTGGAGGAAGAAACGGACGCCCGCCTGCTGGGGGCATCGCCGCTGGATGTGCTGGGCTGAAAAACACGCGCACAAAGAAAACCCCGCCGAAGCGGGGTTTTCCAGACTGTTTCCCTGTGACATCCGTATCGCCCCGCCGTCCTGGCAGGTGGTCCTTCGTCGCCGTCCTTAGTCTGTCCTTTGCGCTTCCTGCGCAACGTCCATGTGGTAAAGATTAACCGTGGATCCAATCTGAGAACAGTGGTGAAAAGTCACCACGTCGTGTAGGAAAAAGCTTACAAAGGCGAGGCATTCGCAGATACACCATGAATGAGGGCCGCGTTGCGGCCCGATCGCGACACAAGGCCGCTCCTACAAGGTCCTGCACACGCCGATCAATGTAGGAGCGGCCTTGCGTCGCGATGGGCTGCAAAGCAGCCCCAAAAATCGTCAGAACTGCTCAGCATCCAGCAGGTACAACGACTCACTCCCCGCCTTCACCGAAGCCACCAGCGAATCCACCCGTGGCAGCAACCGCGCAAAGTAGAACCGCGCCGTGCCCAGCTTGCCGGAATAGAACGCCGCATCCCCCTCACCCGCCTGTGCCGCCCGCGCCATCAGCGCCCACATGTAGCCATAGGCGACATAACCAAAGGCATGCAGGTACTCGACCGAGGCCGCGCCAATTTCATTCGGGTTGCCCTTGGCCTGTTGCAGCACCCATTCGGTCAGCCCGTCGAGCTGGTCGAGCGCAGCGCCCAATGGCGTGGCAAATTCATTCAGCTCGTTGCTGGCGCTGGCAACGAACTGGCGAATCTCGTCAGAGAACAGCTTGTAGTAAGCACCACCACTGGCCACCACCTTGCGCCCCATCAGGTCGAGGGCCTGGATGCCGTTGGTGCCTTCGTAGATCTGGGTGATGCGCACATCACGCACCAGTTGCTCCTGGCCCCACTCACGGATGTAACCATGCCCGCCGAACACCTGCTGGCCATGCACGGTGCACTCCAGGCCCAGGTCGGTGAGGAAGGCCTTGGCCACCGGCGTCAGCAGTGCTACCAGTTCTTCGCTGCGCTTGCGCACGCTGGCGTCTTCGCTGTACTTGGCACTGTCCAACTGCATGGCGACGTAGGTGGAGAAGGCGCGGCCACCCTCGATCAGCGCCTTCATGGTCAACAGCATGCGGCGCACGTCCGGGTGCACGATGATCGGGTCGGCAGCCTTGTCTTTGGCTTGCGGGCCGGTCGGGGCACGGCTTTGCAGGCGGTCGCGGGCGTATTCCACGGCGTTCTGGTACGAGCGCTCGGCCGAGGCCAGGCCCTGGATGCCAACGCCCAGGCGCTCGTAGTTCATCATGGTGAACATCGCTGCCAGGCCCTTGTTCGGCTCACCGACGATGTAACCGACGGCTTCGTCGAAGTTCATCACGCACGTGGCCGAAGCCTGGATACCCATCTTGTGCTCGATCGAACCGCAGGTGGCCGGGTTGCGCGCGCCCAGGCTGCCATCATCGTTCACCAGATACTTCGGCACTAGGAACAGCGAAATGCCTTTCGGCCCCGCCGGTGCATCCGGCAGCTTGGCCAGCACCAGGTGGATGATGTTCTCGGTCAGGTCGTGCTCGCCACCGGTGATGAAGATCTTGGTGCCGCTGACTTTGTAGCTGCCGTCGGCCTGCGGCTCGGCCTTGGTGCGGATAATGCCCAGGTCGGTACCGGCGTGCGGCTCGGTCAGGCACATGGAGCCGGCCCATACGCCAGCGTACATGTTCGGCAGGTACTTTTCCTTCAGCGCTTCGCTGGCGTGGGCGTTGATCGACAGGCAGGCGCCGGCGGTCAGCATCGGGTACAGGCCGAAGGCCAGGCTGGAGGCATTGACCATTTCCTCGACCTGCGCCGAGATGGCCTTGGGCATGCCCATGCCGCCGAACAGCGGGTCGCCGCCCACGCCTACCCAGCCACCTTCGGCGTAGGTGTTGTAGGCCTCGATAAAGCCGGCCGGCGTGCGTACCGCGCCATTGTCCCAGTGGCAGCCCTCTTCATCGGCCGCACGGCTGAGCGGTGCGATGGTCTTGGCGGTAACCTTGCCGGCTTCCTCCAGTACAGCCATGGCCGTGTCGACGTCGACAACCTCGGCCAGCGCGGGCAACTGCGCCCACTGCTCGGCCACGTTGAAGACTTCATTCAGTACGAAGCGCATGTCGCGCAGGGGCGCTTTATAGTCAGCCATGACAACCTCTCGCTAGTCGGGTCGGGGCAGTCTCGGGGACCGCCACACTGGGGTTGCTTGCAGTGTAACCGAACAACTTTTACGAGACATAGGGTCATCACTTGACCGCATAGTCTGCTTCGGTCACGCCATGCGAACAGCACCGCGCTGCGATTGTTGCCCATGCACCATGACACAATTGCGCCCTGCGCCCTTGGCGCTGTACAGCGCCTGGTCGGCGGATTTCAGCACCGCTTCGGGGTTGCGATGATCGACCTGGCGCTCGGCCACACCGATACTGATGGTGACCGACACCGTGCCGCCGCTGCTGCCCGCGCGGCGTTGCCGCCCGGCGCTATCGTCCTGCGGGCGGTTGGGCTGGTCGCGCAGGTGCATCACGTAGTTGGCGATCACCTCACGCACGGCCTCCACGTGCGGCACGCACTCTTCGGCAGTCTTGCCGGCAAATACCAGCGCAAACTCCTCGCCACCATAACGGTAGGCGCGACCACCACCGGTGACCTTGGACAAGCGGCTGGCAACCAGGCGCAGCACCTGGTCGCCGACGTCATGCCCGTGGGTGTCGTTAAATTTCTTGAAGTGGTCGACGTCGGTCATGGCGATCACATAGTTACGCCCCAGTCGCTGCATGCGCTCGTTCAACGCACGACGACCCGGCAAGCCGGTCAGTTCGTCACGGAAGGCCATCTGGTAGGCCTCGTGCGCCACGGCTGCGGCAATCATCAGCATCACCTGGCTGCACATGATGTTCAGGGTGAACGGCAGGATGAAGGTTTGCGGCAGCATCCAGAAAATCCCCAGCAGGCCGATCAGCTGCGCGGCGTGCAACGGCCGCGGGGCACGCAGGTATTGCACCACCAGCAGGATAAACACCACTAAGAACAGCGGGTAGACCATCTGGATCAGGCTCATCCACTGGCCATGCAAGGCCGGCCAGCGAATCTCTGCCAGCCAGGTCAGCAGCGCTTCGGGGTAGCTCTGCTCCAGGGCTATCGCCACGCTGCCCACGGCGAACAGCACGGCGCCGCGGGCGACCAGGTCCTGCAGCAGGTGGGTACGCTCCTGCCAGGCGCCATAGAGGCCGAACAATGCAGGCAGCAGCAGACACACCAGGTGGAAGATCACCGCCGCGTCCTCGCGCACGCGGCCATGGTCACGGTAGAAGTCGGTCTGGGTATCGAGCAGGTAGTAGGCGATGTACACCGTGAGCATCAGAAACAGCTCACGCTGGCGGCGGTACACCGCGCAGTAGGCACCGCCCAGCAGCAGCACCAAGGTAGGCAGGACATTGAACAGCGATGTGAAGAAGACACTGAGGTCTCTCACATAAGCTGCGGCGAGCCCTGCCAGCAACAGGAACAGCGAAGGCAGGAAGTGGCTTGCGCGAACAGCGTTAAGACGAAACAAGGGTAATCTCCAACCCGGCAGATCAATGGTGGCATTGTGCCCTTACTTCATCGGCAGCGCACATGAACAGTTGAATATGCGGTTGGATAAAGGAAATTGCGGCCTGTACACGGTCCCTGTGGGAGCGGGTTTACCCGCGAAGAATGCGACGCGGGGTATGGCACCGGCTTCGCCGGTGTTCGCGGGTAAACCCGCTCCTACACGGATCGCGTGCAGATACCACAATAAAAAACCCGCCTGCCGGTGAGGGCAGGCGGGTCTTGAGTACAGCGGCTGAATCAGTACGACAGACCGAAGTTTTCCTCGTCCATCGCCATCAGGTTGTTGGCACCCGACAGCATGGTCGCCACATGGGTACGGGTACGCGGCAGGATGCGCTGGAAGTAGAAGCGCGCAGTCTGCAGCTTGGCGGTGTAGAACGCCTCTTCGCTGGTGCCGGCGGCCAGCTTCTCGGCGGCCAGGCGGGCGATGTCGGCCCAGAAGTAGGCCAGGCAGGCGTAGCCGGAATACATCAGGTAATCGACCGAGGCCGCCCCCACTTCTTCACGGTCCTTCATGGCGGCCATGCCCACTTTCATGGTCAGCTCGCCCCACTCCTTGTTGATCGCGGCCAGTGGCTCGACGAACTCCTTGAGCGTTTCGTTACCTTCCTGCGCCTGGCAGAACTTGTGCACGATCTTGGTGAAGCCTTTCAAGGCTTCGCCCTGGGTCATCAGCACCTTGCGGCCGAGCAGGTCGAGGGCCTGGATACCGGTGGTGCCTTCGTACAGCATCGAGATACGGCTGTCGCGCACGTTCTGCTCCATGCCCCACTCGGCGATAAAGCCGTGGCCGCCGTAGATCTGCACGCCGTGGTTGGCCGCTTCGAACCCGACTTCGGTCATGAATGCCTTGGCAATCGGGGTGAGGAACGCCAGCAGGGCGTCGGCCTTCTTGCGCTCTTCTTCGTCCTGGCTGTACTTGACGATGTCCACCTGCTTGGCGGTGAAGTACACCATCGCACGGTTGCCTTCGGCGAAGGCCTTCATGGTCAGCAGCATGCGACGCACGTCCGGGTGGACGATGATCGGGTCGGCAGCCTTGTCCGGCGCTTTCGGGCCAGTCAGCGAGCGCATCTGCAGGCGCTCACGGGCGTACTTCAGGCCACCCTGGAACGCCACTTCGGCGTGGGCCAGGCCTTGCAGCGCGGTACCCAGGCGAGCAGTGTTCATGAAGGTGAACATGCAGTTCAGGCCCTTGTTGGCCGGGCCGATCAGGTAGCCGGTAGCGGCGTCGAAGTTCATCACGCAGGTGGCGTTGCCGTGGATGCCCATCTTGTGTTCGATGGAGCCGCAGCTCACGCCGTTGCGCTCGCCTACGCCGCCTTCGGCGTTGGGCAGGAACTTCGGCACGATGAACAGCGAGATACCCTTGGTGCCGGCCGGGGCATCCGGCAGGCGGGCCAGGACGATATGGACGATGTTGTCGGCCATGTCGTGCTCACCGGCCGAAATGAAGATCTTGGTGCCCGACACTTTGTAGCTGCCGTCGGCCTGTGGCTCGGCCTTGGTGCGCAGCATGCCCAGGTCGGTACCGCAGTGTGGCTCGGTCAGGCACATGGTGCCGGTCCATTCGCCGGACACCAGCTTGGTCAGGTAGGTGTGCTGCTGCTCGGCAGTGCCGTGCGCAGAGATGGTGTTCATCGCGCCATGCGACAGGCCTGGGTACATGCCCCACGACCAGTTCGAACCGCCGACCATTTCGCTCAGGGCCAGGCCCAGCGACTCTGGCAGGCCCTGGCCGCCGTGTTCGACGTCGTGCGCCAGGCTTGGCCAGCCGCCTTCGACGAACTGCTCGTATGCCGCCTTGAAGCCGGTTGGGGTTTTCACACCCGATTCGCTCCAGGTGCAGCCTTCCTGGTCACCCACGCGGTTCAGCGGCGACAGCACCTGCTCACAGAACTTCGCGCCTTCTTCAAGGATCGCGTCGACCATGTCGGGCGTTGCGTCCTGGCAACCCGGCAGGCTCTGATAGTGCGCCTCGTAACCGAGCAGCTCGTCGCGAACGAAGCGGATATCACGCAAGGGGGCTTTGTAATCAGGCATTGCGATGAACCTCTAGGTGAGTTCTGTGGGGTGACCCGCGCTTGGCGCGCCGTCGATCAAACAGTTGTTTGAAACTTACGTTTAGCTCCGGCTTATGTCAAGGAGGGACTATGGTGCCATTTACGCCACGAAAAATGGCAAAACTGCCAAGGCATGGCAAGATCCCCTGTGGGAGCGGGTTCACCCGCGAATAGGCCCGCCCAGAAAATAGAGGTGTCTGGGCGGACGCATTCGCGGGTGAACCCGCTCCCACAGGGATTGCGGTAGGTTCGGGAGAGCCGCCGAATCAGGCGTAGGTATCGATGATCCGGCCGAGCATTTCGTCGGATGCCTTGACGACCTTTGCGCCAAGTTCGACTTCGGTCTTGCCCACCGCCTGTTGCACGAGGCTGGTGGCCAGGTCCATCTGCTGGCTGCGGTCGACCGCACGCAGGCGTTCGGCCTGAAAATCGCTGGACTGGCTGGTGGCAGTGCGTTCGGCAGTGGTGTTGGCGATCTGGCCGGCGGCCTGATCGACGCGGTGCTGGCCGGCCTGGATAGCGCTCAGGCCCGCGTAGTAGGCGGAGCTACCGGTGATTTCCATGTCAGGACTCCATTGACGCTGGATGACGGACTGGCCCCAATTAAAGCAGGGCAGCCGCGAAAAGGCCCGTTTAAATCGCTAATGGCTCGGTGCCAGTTGATAGGCCTTGGGTATTCCTGGGCCGGCCTATTCGCGGGTAAACCCGCTCCCACAGGTACCGTACAAGTTTCAAAGGTTGTAGAGATCCTGTGGGAGCGGGTTCACCCGCGAATAGGCCAGACCTGCAAACCACTAATCCAGCAAATCCAGCTGCAAATGCTCAGCCACCATGTCGGCACTGGCCTGCTTCAGCTTGGGCACCCGCCCCAGGCAAGGCGCCGGCAAGCGCTCTGCCAGGCTGGCCAGGTTCTCTTCCAGCCGTGAAGTGCGCGGCTCGATGATATTCGCCACCCAACCCGCCAACTGCAGCCCATCGCGCTCGATCGCCTCGGCACTGAGCAAGGCATGGCTGATACACCCCAGCCGCACCCCCACCACCAGAATCACCGGCAACTTCAGGGCCACCGCCAGATCTGACAGGTTCTGCAGCCCCGACAGCGGCACACGCCAGCCACCCGCGCCTTCAACCAATGTGAAATCGGCATTTTGTTGCAGCACATTGCGCATAGCCGCCAGCAGCTCTGGCACTCCCAAAGTCACCCCCGCCTCGCGCGCCGCCACATGCGGCGCAATCGCAGGCTCGAAGGCAAATGGGTTGACCTGCTCATACGGCAGCTTGATCGTGCTTTCATCGATTAGCGCCTGCGCATCGCTGTTGCGCAATCCTTTAGCTGTCATCGTGCAGCCAGAGGCCACCGGCTTGGCGCCCAGTGTGCTCATGCCCTGCAAGCGCGCCGCATGCAGCAGCCCGGCGGCGATGGTGGTCTTGCCGACGTCGGTATCGGTACCGGCAATGAAATAGGCCTGGCTCATTTCGCTCCCCTTACGCCTGTGGCTTGCGCAACACACCATAGACCACCTGATAGGTGGCTGGCAGCCCCGCAGGCTGGCGAAATGCTTCATAGGCCTGCAACAAGCCCTGCATACGGGCCCGCCCGGTGAGACCGGAAGGGCGGCCGGGGTTCAGGTTGTGCGCACCCAACGCCTTCAGTTCGTGGGTCAGGCTGCGTACATCCGGGTAGTGCAGCACATGCGGGCAGCGCTGCAGCTCAAGCTGTTCGAAGCCGCTGGCGGCACACAGGCGCTGGTAGTCCTCGAAACGGCGGAAGCGGTTTACATGCACCAGGCCATCCACCGCCTGCCAACTGGCACGCAGTTCGTCGAGGGTACCTACGCACAGGCTGCTGAAGGCGAGTACACCACCCGGGCGCAGCACGCGCAGCACCTCGGCCAGCACACTGGCGAACTGGTCGCACCATTGTACGGCCAGGCTGGTGAACACCAGGTCGACGCTGGCATCGCGCAATGGCAAACGCTCGGCATCGCCGGCCACGTGGTAGTGGGCACCACTGTGTTCATTGCGGGCATGGCGCAGCATGCCTTCGGCGATATCCACCGCCACACCGCTGGACTGGGCGAAGCGTTCGGCCAGGATGCGGCTGAAATGGCCGGTACCGCTGCCCAGGTCCAGCCAGCGCGATGGCTGCAAGCCTGCCGGCAATTGCCCCAACAGGCTCAAACCCACGGCGCGCTGCAACGCGGCCACGCTGTCGTAGCTGGCTGCAGCGCGGGAGAACGAAGCCGCAACCTGGCGTTTGTCGGGCAGTGCGCCGGGCAGGGTCGGACGGGAAAGGTCAGTCATCGCCACTCTCATGCAGGAAACTCTTGATGCCCGCCGCCAGCTCCTGCGGGTACTCCAGCAGGAACGCGTGGGAACTGTCTTCGACCAGGCCCACTTCCACATCGGGCAGCAGCTCGCTCAAGGCCTTGGCTGCCTCGGCCGGCACCAGCGCATCGCTGCCGGCGAACAGGTGCAGTTGCGGGCCGCCGTAGGCCTGCAGGGCTTCGCGGGTATCCAGCTTGGCCAGCACTTCAAGGCCAGTGGCAAGGTACAGTGGGTCGGTGTCCGGTACGCCGACACCCAGCTGGCGCAACAAGGTTCGCGGTTGCTGGGCGCCATCGCTGCACAAGCTGCGAAAGCGTTTCAGGGTGACTTGGGTATGGCTGCGGCAGCCGTCGAGGAAGGTGCCGAAGGTGTCTTCGGCCATGCCATGCGGCCAGTCGCCACGGGTAACGAAACTGGGGTTGCTGGCCAGGGTCAGCAAGCCGCAGCAGTGGTCGCCACGCTTGTGTGCCAGAGCGCTGGCGAGCATGCCGCCCAACGACCAGCCGCCCAGCCAGACATCGCCGGGCAGCTTGCGGTCGAGGTGCTCAAGCCAGGCCTCGACATCGCTGTGGGGCAACTCCGGCAGGGGCATCAGCTCGACCTGCAGGCGGGCATCCTGGGCGCGCAAGCTGGCGGCCAGCGGTTCCAGTGAAGCAGTGCCCAGGCCCCAGCCGGGCAACAGTACAAGACGATTACGCATCGGCGTTCTCCAACTGTGGATAACACTCGGCCAATGCATTCAACAATAGCTGCACCTGCGCCTGGCTGTGTGCGGCGCTCAGCGTCACCCGCAGACGGGCACTGCCCGCCGGTACAGTCGGCGGGCGAATGGCGGTGACCAGCAAGCCGCGCTCGCGCAACATGCGCGACAGGCGCAGGGCCTGCGCGCTGTCGCCAATCACGATCGGCTGGATCGGTGTGGGGCTGTCCATCAGTTCCAGGCCGATCTGCTGCGCGCCTTCACGGAACTGGCGAATCAACGCGGTCAGGTGCTCGCGGCGCCAGCTTTCGCGGCGCAGCAGCTCCAGGCTCTTCAGCGTCGCGCAGGCCAGTGCCGGTGGCTGGCTGGTGGTGTAGATGTAGGGGCGGGCGAATTGCACCAGCGCCTCGATCAGTTCCTCGCTGCCGGCAACAAAGGCACCGGAAGTACCGCAGGCCTTGCCCAGCGTGCCGATCAGCACCGGCACGTCATCCACGCCCAGGCCAAAGTGCTCGACGATGCCGCCGCCCTGCGCGCCAAGAGTGCCAAGGCCATGGGCGTCGTCGACCATCAGCCAGGCGCCACGGGCACGGGCGACATCGGCCAGCGCTGGCAGGTCGGCGAGGTCGCCGTCCATGCTGAACACACCGTCGGTCACCACCAGGGTATTGCCGACCGCCTTATCCAGGCGGCTGGCCAGGCTGGCCGGGTCGTTGTGCAGGTAACGGTTGAAGCGGGCACCACTGAGCAACCCGCCATCCAGCAGCGAAGCGTGGTTCAGGCGGTCTTGCAGCACCGTGTCGCCCTGCCCCACCAGCGCGGTGATGGCGCCCAGGTTGGCCATGTAACCGGTGGAGAACAACAGCGCGCGCGGGCGGCCGGTGAGTTCGGCCAACGCCTCTTCCACCTGGTGGTGCGGCGTGCTGTGGCCGATCACCAGGTGCGAGGCACCACCACCGACACCCCAGCGCTCGGCGCCGGCCTGCCAGGCGGCGATCACCTCGGGGTGATTGGCCAGGCCCAGGTAGTCATTGCTGCAGAAGGCCAGCAAGCGCTGGCCGTCGACCACCACTTCCGGGCCCTGCGGGCTTTCCAGCAGTGGCCGCTGCCGATAAAGTTCTGCGGCGCGCCGTTCGGCCAGGCGCGTCGCCAGGTCAAAGGCCATCTCAGGCCGACGCGGCGTTGTAGAACATCTCGCTGCTGCGCTGCTCGACCAGCGCCTGCTCGATGGCGGCCTGGTGCACTTCGTCGGCGTGCTCTTCACGCGCTTCAGGCTTGATGCCCAGGCGCGCGAACAGCTGCATGTCCTTGTCGGCCTGCGGGTTGGCAGTGGTCAGCAGTTTTTCGCCGTAGAAAATCGAGTTGGCGCCGGCCATGAAGGCCAGGGCCTGCATCTGCTCGTTCATCTGCTCACGGCCGGCAGACAGGCGCACGTGCGACTTCGGCATCAATAGGCGAGCCACAGCCAGCATGCGGATGAAATCGAACGGGTCGACGTCTTCTTCCTCGGCCAGCGGCGTACCGGCCACCTTGACCAGCATGTTGATCGGCACCGACTCCGGGTGCTCGGGCAGGTTGGCCAACTGGATCAGCAGCCCGGCGCGGTCGTCCAGCGACTCGCCCATGCCCAGGATACCACCGGAGCAGATCTTCATCCCGGCATCGCGCACATAGGCAAGGGTCTGCAGGCGCTCGCTGTAGGTGCGGGTGGTGATGATGCTGCCGTAGAACTCCGGCGAGGTGTCGAGGTTGTGGTTGTAGTAGTCCAGGCCGGCCTGGGCCAGGGCCTTGGTCTGCTCCTCGTCCAGCTTGCCGAGGGTCATGCAGGTTTCCAGGCCCATGGCCTTCACGCCTTTGACCATCTCCAGCACGTAGGGCATGTCTTTGGCCGAAGGGTGCTTCCACGCCGCGCCCATGCAAAAGCGGGTAGAGCCGATGGCTTTGGCGCGGGCGGCCTCTTCCAGCACCTTCTGCACTTCCATCAGCTTCTGTTTTTCCAGCCCGGTGTTGTAGTGGCCGGACTGCGGACAATATTTGCAATCTTCCGGGCAGGCGCCAGTCTTGATCGACAGCAGGGTCGAAACCTGCACGCGGTTCGGGTCGAAGTGCGCGCGGTGCACGGTCTGCGCCTGGAACAGCAGGTCATTGAACGGTTGCTGGAACAGCGCCTTGACCTCGGCCAGGGACCAGTCGTGACGTGTTGTTGCAGTTGTGCTGGCGCTCATCGGCGTTTCCTTGTTTAGGCTGAAGCAGGCGCCGGGACAGGAAAGCCCGCCAGCGCATCACGGATAGCTCGCATAGTCATGGAAGGCCTATGAACTGTCAACCTTACTGGAAAAAACTGGTTTACAAGTGCTCAATTATTAATCAGTCGTGTTTATTGTGTGATGAACCGGCCGGGCAGCACTACCCGCTGTGCATGGCCTGCGAGCAGGAACTGCCCTGGCTGGGCGATCACTGCCAGCATTGCGCGCTGCCCCTGCCCATGGCTGGCCTGACCTGCGCCCAGTGCTGCCGCCGCTTGCCGGCCTTTGAGCAGGTAATTGCGCTGTGGCATTTCGGCTTTCCGGTGGACACGCTGATCAGCCGCTTCAAGCACAACCGACACTGGTCTATGGGCCGGCTGATGGCCGAGTTGCTCGGGCAAGGGGTGCTGCACCGCTTTGCCGAGGGGCTGCCACGCCCCGACCTGCTGTTGCCTGTGCCCCTGGCCAGGCGTCGACTGCGCGAGCGGGGGTTCAACCAGGCGGGCATGCTTGGGCGCTGGCTGTCAGCGCAGCTGGGGGTACGTTGCGACGAAAGGTTGCTGCTGCGCACACGGGAGACACCTGCGCAGCAGCGACTGGATGCCAAGGCCAGGCGCCGCAATTTGCGTCAGGCCTTTGCGGTCATGGGTGAACTGACAGGCAAACATGTCGCTGTCGTCGATGATGTGTTGACCACCGGCGCCACCGCACAAGCGATTGCCCAGGTGCTGCGCAAGGCCGGGGCGCGACGGGTTGATGTGTATTGCCTGGCGCGTACGCCCAAGCCGGGGTATGTATGAGCGTGCGCATCGCTCTGTGTAGGAGCGGGGGGGGGGGGGGGGGGGGGGGGGGGGGGCGCGCCCCCGCCACAACCCGGGGGCCCGCTCCGCCCCCCTTTCGCCACACAAGGCCGCTCCTACACACTATCCACCCTCAGGCCCCACAACGACTGACTACCCATGCCCCTACCCACCCTCCTCACCCAGCACATCGCACGCCGCCCGCAGCGCATCGCGCTGCTGCAGCACATTGCCGAGCAAGGCTCGATCACCCGCGCCGCCAAGGCCGCGGGCATCAGCTACAAGGCCGCCTGGGACGCCATCGACGAGCTCAACAACCTGGCCAGCCAACCTTTGGTCGAGCGCAGCACCGGTGGCCGCGGCGGTGGCGGTGCACGGTTGTCGGCGGAGGGCGAGCGGGTGCTGCGCCTGTATCAGAGGTTGCAAGCGTTGCAGGCGCAAATCCTCGAGGCCGCTGAAGAGTCCAGCGACCTCGACCTGCTCGGGCGCCTGATGCTGCGCACCAGTGCGCGTAACCAGCTGCAGGGCCAAGTCAGCGGCCTGCGCCGTGAAGGCCGCTATGACCGGGTCAGCCTGGCGCTGGGTGGCGGGTTGGAGATCGATGCGCTGATTACCCACGACAGTACCGCGCGGCTGGAGCTGACGCTGGGCAGCATGGTGGTGGCGCTGCTCAAGGCAGGGTGGGTACGGTTGCTGGCGGAGGGGGAAGAGGCTGAAGCCGGGAGCAATTGTCTGCGGGCGACAGTTGAGGAAGTGCTGACAGATGTTGATGGGCCAAGTGAAGTCAGGTTGGCGCTGGGCAATGGGCAGACATTGTGTGCCATTGCCGAGGCCGATTGGCTGGCTGGGCAGCAAGTGGGGGATGGCAGCGCGGTGCGGGTGCAGTTTCATCCCTCTTATGTGTTGATCGGGGTTCCTGCGTAGCCTGGCCGCGCTGTGCGCGGTTCGCGGGTAAACCCGCTCCCACAAGCCCAATGTAGGCTTCACGTTCTGCACCATCCTGTGGGAGCGGGTTCACCCGCGAGAGGCCGCCACAGGTATAACGCTGTACCATGGGATCCATGCCGCTTACCCCCGGAGCCCCCATGTCCCACCCC
>NZ_JACVZC010000008.1 GCF_016658545.1 Pseudomonas sp. S37
GGCTTTAGCCGCGAAGCGCCGCGCGGGCGGCGCTCGATCTCATAGGCGCTGGAAATGTTTCGACGGACATCATCAAGCGCTTATTCCATCTGCTGGCAAAAGCGCAAGCGGTTGCCGAACGGGTCATACACCTGCATCTGCAAGCCCCAGTCCAGGCGCTCAGCCTCAGGCCGCGCATAGCCATACTGTTTATCCTGCAGCTCACGCTCCAGCGCTCTCAGATCGTCGATGCGGGCAAATACCGTGGAACCGGGGCAAGCATCGCCATGGTGCTCGGACAGGTGCAGGACCAGGTCGTCGCGGTGAATCTGCAGGTACAGCGGCAGGTCGGGGCTGAAACGGTGCTCCCAATCCACGCTGAAACCGAGGAAGTCGAGGTAGAATTCCCGGGCCTTGTCGACCGAGAATATGCGCAGTACCGGTATGGCGGGGGCGAGGGGCATGAGGCGTCCTTGACCGTGGATGAAGGCCCACTGTAACCCAGTTGCGCCGCTTGTGGTCGCCCAGCCCAGCAGCAATGGTTGACCACCCGCCAGCCACTGCGTAGCCTTGCCACTTCGAGGTTCTTCGGCCAGGCCGAAGCTAAGACGGGAACGCGGTACAAGCCGCGGCTGCCCCCGCAACTGTAAGCACCGAAACGGATCGACACAGCCACTGCGCCAACGCGCGGGAAGGCGTCATCCCGCCAGGCTGCCGCGTCAGCAGGCAACTGGAACGGTGCGAGCCAGGAGACCTGCCTCGTGACGTTTTCGACTTTCAACCGGGCGGGGTGATCCGGTGGCGAACAAGCCCGGCCGGCCTGGCCCGTGGCTGTCGTCCTGCATGCCCGCGCCATACTGCCAAGGGCAATGCGACATGAAAACACTGGCCAAGCTCCCCGTCACCATCGTCACCGGCTTCCTCGGCTCGGGCAAGACCACCTTGCTGCGCCACATGCTCGACAACGCCCAGGGCCGCCGCATTGCGGTCATCGTCAACGAGTTCGGCGAACTGGGTATCGACGGCGAAATCCTCAAGCAATGCAGCATCGGTTGCACTGAAGAAGAGGCCACCGGCCGCGTCTACGAGCTGGCCAACGGCTGCCTGTGCTGCACCGTTCAGGAAGAATTCTTCCCGGTGATGCGCGAACTGGTGGCACGCCGCAGCGACCTCGACCACATCCTGATCGAAACCAGCGGCCTGGCCCTGCCCAAGCCGTTGGTGCAGGCCTTCCAGTGGCCGGAAATCCGCAACGCCTGCACCGTCGACGCGGTCATTACCGTGGTAGACAGCCCGGCCGTGGCCGCCGGTACCTTTGCCGCCTACCCGGACCAGGTTGACGCTCAGCGCAAGCTCGACCCGAACCTGGACCATGAATCGCCACTGCACGAGCTGTTCGCCGACCAATTGGCCAGCGCCGACCTGGTGGTATTGAACAAGGCTGACCTGATCGACGCCGAAGGCCTGGCCAAGGTCCGCGCCGAAGTGGCCGAAGAACTGCCGCCGGCGGTGAAAGTGGTCGAAGCCAGCAGCGGCAAGCTGCCACTGGAAGTGCTGCTGGGCGTGGGCGCCGAGTCCGAGGCGCACATCGATGGCCGCCGTACCCACCACGACTCGCACCACGACGGCGACGACCATGACGATCATGACCACGACGCCTTCGACTCCATCTCCATCGACCTGCCGGAAGCCGACGAAAGCCTGCTGCTCGACGCCCTGACCCAGCTGGTGGTGGAGTTCGGCATCCTGCGTGCCAAAGGCTTCGCTGCCATTCCGGGCAAGCCGATGCGCCTGCTGGTGCAAGGCGTGGGTACCCGTTTCGACAAGCACTTCGACCGTGCCTGGCGCGCCGACGAGCCGCGCATCACCCGCCTGGTGCTGATCGGCCAGGACCTTGATGCAGCCCAGCTGGAAGCGCGCCTGCGCCAGGCCCTGGGCGCCTGACCCATGCACCTGCTGCGGACCCAGCCCGGCGGCTTTGTGCCGGATGACAGCATTGCCGACCTCGGTCAGACACCCGCCGAGCTGGTGATTCTCTGCAGCGGCGATTCACACCTGGCATTGCTCGCCGACACCGCCGAGCAATTGCCCGAAGACTTCCCCAGCCTGCGCCTGGCCAACCCGATGCAGGTGCAGAACCATGCCTCGGTCGACTTGTATGTCGACGAGGTGCTGCGCCATGCCAAGGTCATCCTGGTGTCGCTGCACGGTGGCGTCGGTTACTGGCGCTATGGCGTAGAACAACTGGTCGAGCTGGCTGCCCGTGGCGTGCAGCTGATCCTGGTGCCGGGCGACGACCGCCCGGACCCGGAACTCACCAGCCTGGGCAGCGTCACCGGCGCGCAGGCCGAACGCCTCTGGCACTACCTGCGCCAGGGCGGCAAGGCCAACGCCATCAACCTGTTCAACTGCCTGGCCAGCCAGTGGCTGGGCCGCGACTATGCCTGGGACGAGCCGCAGCCGTTGCCGCGCACGGCGGTGTACCACCCGCAAATAGGCAGCGCGGCGCTGGAAGACTGGTACCCGCAGTGGCAGCCCGAACAGCCGGTGGCGCCGCTGTTGTTCTACCGCTCGCACCTGCAAGCCGCCAACACCGCGTTCATCGACGTGTTCTGCCAGCGCCTGCAGGCGGCCGGTCTGAATCCATTGCCGATCGCCGTGGCCAGCCTCAAGGAAAGCGCCTGCCTGGAGCAGGTCGAAGCCTGGCTGGACGAGGTCGGCGCCGAAGTGCTGGTCAATACCACCGGTTTTGCCCTGTCCAGCCCCGAACGCCCCAACCTGCGCCCGTTCCGCCGTGATATCCCGGTGTTGCAGGCCATTTGCGCGCAGGATAACCAGCCCGGCTGGGAAGCCAGCGAGCAGGGCCTGGGCGCGCGTGACCTGGCCATGCACATTGCCTTGCCAGAGCTGGACGGGCGCATCATCACCCGCCCGGTCAGTTTCAAGGACATGGCCTGGCGCAGCGAGCGCAGCCAGTCCGACGTGGTGTGTTACCGCGCCCACCCCGAGCGTATGGACTTCGTTGCCGAACTGGCGCGGCGCTGGGTCGAGTTGGCGCGCCTGCCGAATGCACAGAAGCGCGTGGCACTGGTGCTGGCCAATTACCCGACCCGCGATGGCCGCATTGGCAATGGCGTGGGCCTGGACACACCGGCAGCCGCGCTGAACATTCTCAAGGCGCTGCAGGCCGAAGGCTACCCGCTGGCCGAACTACCGGGCAGCGGCACACAACTGATTCACCAGTTGCTTGGCGGTGTGACCAACGACCTCGACCACCTCGACCAGCGCCCCTGCGCCCAGAGCCTGAGCCTGGTCGACTACCAGGCCGCGTTCGAGCGCTTGCCCGAGGCCAACCGCCAGGCAGTGCTGGAACGCTGGGGGCCGCCCGAGCAGGACCCGATGTACCGCAGTGGTCGGCTGATGGTCGCCGGCCTGCGCTTTGGCCTGACCTTCGTCGGTATCCAGCCGGCACGCGGCTACCAGGTAGACCCCAGCGCGGTGTACCACGACCCCGACCTGGTGCCGCCGCACGGTTACCTCGCATTCCATTTCTGGCTGCGCCATGCCTACGCTGCCGATGCGGTGATCCACGTTGGCAAGCATGGCAACCTCGAGTGGCTGCCCGGCAAGGGTGTCGGGCTGTCGGCGCAGTGCTGGCCGGACGCCTTGCTCGGCCCGCTGCCGAACATCTACCCGTTCATCGTCAACGACCCGGGCGAGGGTGCCCAGGCCAAGCGCCGCACCCAGGCAGTGATCATCGACCACTTGATGCCACCGCTGACCCGCGCCGAAACCTATGGCCCGCTGCGCCACCTGGAGCAACTGGCCGACGAGTTCTACGAAGCGCAACTGCTCGACCCGCGGCGTGCCCGCGAGTTGCAGCGCGACATCCTCGAACTGGTCAAGGCCAACCACATCGACCGTGAGTTACAACTGGAAGGCCAGCTGGACGATGCCGCCGTGTGGCTGCCGCGGTTGGACACTTACCTGTGCGACCTCAAGGAGTCGCAGATTCGTGATGGCCTGCATGTATTCGGCGAGTCGCCCACGGGCCGGCTGCGGCTGGATACCCTGTTGGCGTTGCTCAGGGTCGAGCGTGGCGATGGTCGCGGCGGCAATGCCAGCCTGCTGCGGGCCCTGGCCAAGTCGTTGGTACCGGGCTTCGACCCGCTCGATTGCGAACTTGGCCAGCCGTGGCAGGGCGCCCGCCCCGAGCCGTTGCAGGCGGTGAGCAGCGAGCCATGGCGAACCTGTGGCGATACCCGCGAGCGCCTCGAACTGTTGGCGCTGCAGGTGATCGAGCAGGCGCTGGGCGGCACGCCGGCATTACCGGCCCTTGCCCCATGGCAGCCGGTACAGGATGTGGTGCAGGCCCTGCGCGAAGCGGTGGCACCCGGCCTTGACGCCTGCGGCGCTGCCGAAATGAATGGCCTGCTGGCGGCCCTGGCCGGGCGTTTCGTGCCCGCTGGCCCCAGTGGTGCGCCTAGCCGTGGCCGCCTCGACGTGCTGCCCACCGGCCGCAACTTCTATACCGTGGACGTGCGCAACCTGCCCACCACCACGGCCTGGCGGCTGGGCTTTGCGTCGGCCAACCTGATTCTTGAGCGCCACTTGCAGGACCACGGCGATCACCTGCGCCAGCTGGGCCTGTCGGTGTGGGGCACGGCAACCATGCGCACCGGGGGCGATGACATTGCCCAGGCGATGGCGCTGATGGGCGTGCGGCCGGTATGGGCCACGGGCAGCCAGCGCGTTGACGACTTTGAAATCCTGCCGCTGAGCCTGCTCGACCGCCCGCGGGTGGACGTGACCCTGCGTGTTTCCGGGTTCTTCCGGGATGCCTTCGGCAACCTGATCCGCCTGTTCGACGCGGCGGTGCAGGCGGTGGCCGCGCTGGACGAGCCCGACGACCTCAACCCCTTGGCTGCCCGCGTGCGCAGCGAGCGCGCGGCGCTGCAGGCACAAGGCGTGGACGCTGACCAAGCCGCACGCCAGGCCGGCTGGCGGGTGTTCGGTGCCAAGCCCGGTGCCTACGGCGCCGGGGTGCAGAACGCCATTGACGGCCGCCTGTGGCACAGCCGCGACGACCTGGCCGAGGTCTACCTCAACCACGGCGGCTACGCCTACGGCGCCAGTGACGACGGCACCCCGGCCCGCGCCCAGTTCGCCCAGCGCCTGGCCAAGGTACAGGCGGTGCTGCAGAACCAGGACAACCACGAGCACGACTTGCTCGATTCCAACGACTATTACCAGTTCCAGGGCGGCATGCTGGCTGCGTCGGAAACCTTGAGCGGGGCTGGCGTGGCCAGCTACCACGGCGACCATAGCCAGGCCGACCGGCCGCGCATCCGTACCCTGAAGGAAGAACTGAACCGGGTGATCCGCGCCCGCGCGCTCAACCCCAAGTGGATCGACGGGGTCAAGCGCCACGGCTACAAGGGCGCTTTCGAGATGGCAGCGACGGTCGACAACCTGTTTGCCTTCGACGCCACCACCCACCTGATCGACGACCATCATTACCAGGGGCTGGCCGATGCCTATGTGCTCGACCCGGCGACCCGCGATTTCATGCGCGAGCACAACCCCGAGGCCCTTCGCGACCTCACCGAGCGCCTGCTGGAGGCCCAGCAGCGCGGCCTGTGGCAAGCGCCGGGCGACTACCGCGAAGCCCTTGAGGAACAATTGCTCGACGGCGAGGAACAGGCTTGAAATGAGTGAACCCGTGCAATTTCCACTGGCCGCCGTGGTCGGTGCCGACGCGCTGAAACTGGCACTGTGCCTGACCGCCATCGACCCGAAAATCGGCGGCGTGCTGATTGAGGGGCCGCGTGGCATGGCCAAGAGTACCCTGGCCCGTGGCCTGGCCGACCTGCTCGGCGAAGGCCCGTTCGTCACCTTGCCGCTGGGCGCCAGTGAGGAGCGGCTGGTCGGTACGCTCGACCTGGATGCCGCGCTGGGGCAGGGCAAGGCGCAGTTCTCGCCGGGCGTGCTGGCCCAGGCCGACGGTGGCGTGCTGTATGTCGATGAGGTTAACTTGCTGCCCGATACCTTGGTCGACCTGTTGCTCGACGTGGCTGCCAGCGGTACCAACCGTATCGAGCGCGACGGTATTTCGCACCGGCACAGTGCCCGTTTCGTGCTGATCGGCACCATGAACCCGGAAGAAGGCGAGCTGCGCCCGCAACTGCTCGACCGTTTCGGCCTGAACGTGGTGCTGGAGGGGTTGCCCGAGCCCGAGGCACGGCAGCAGATCATCCGCCGTCGCCTGGCCTTCGACAGTGACCCGCAGGCTTTCTGCGCGCAATGGGCACAAGCCCAGGCGCAATTGCGTGAGCGCTGCCAGGCGGCGCGACACGCCCTGGCCGCCATTGCCCTGGATGACCAGGCGCTGGCCTGGATCACCGAGCGCTGCTACGCCGCTGGCGTCGATGGCCTGCGAGCCGACCTGGTGTGGCTGCGCGCAGCGCGTGCCCACTGCGCCTGGCGCGGTGCTGCGGCTATCACCGAAGCGGATGTCGAGGCCGTGGCCGAGTTTGCCTTGCGCCATCGCCGTCGTGTCAGGCCCCAGGCCAACCCGCCGTCGCCGCCGGACCAGCAGGCCGGTCAGCAGGGGGCCAGTAACCCTGGCGAACAGGGCGGGCAGGGTGACTGGGGGGCATTGCCGGCGCAGCCAGTGGCCAGCGGCGCCCGCCGTGAGGTGCCGAACTGGGCAAAAAAGCCCTGAGCATCCCCCAGCCACCTGCCACAGGGGCGGATGCCAAAGCGGGTGCAGGCAAGCAGTACGGTGCCAGCCGTGGCCGGGTGCGTAATGCGGCGGCCGGCCGGGTAGCCTGGCTGCCGACCTTGCTCAAGGGGCGACCACGCCAGCGCCAGGATTTGTGCTGGCAGCAGCGCCAAGGCAAACCCGCAGAATTGTGGCTGGTGATTGTCGATGCGTCGGCCTCGACGCGTCGGCATCAGGCCCTGTCTCAAACCAAAGGGGTGCTGGCAACACTGTTCGACCAGGCCTATCGCCAGCGTGCCCGGCTGGCCTTGCTGACCGCCAGTGGGCGCACGCCGCACTGGCAGCGCCACGGCTTGAAGGCTTCGGCCGCGTTGCAGCCCTGGTTGCAGGCTTTGGGGGCAGGGGGCGGAACGCCACTGATCGCGGCCCTGGAGCAGGCCAGGCAGTGGCTGCTGGCGCGGCAACAGGCGCATCCGCAAGAGGTCGTGCGCTGCCTGGTGTTTACCGACGGTCGGCTGCAACACTGGAATACCGTGCAGCCGATGCCGTGTGCCACGTTATTGGTGGATATGGAACTGGCGCCGGTGCGCTTGGGGCGTGCACAGCGGCTGGCTGAACAACTGCGGGCGGTTTATCAGCATGTGCAGCAGTTCAAGGTAATGGAATGAACAATGCCGCGGCATTATGTCGCAATAACAGAAGTTGCAAAGGCGCCGCCGAAGAAGTTGCACAAGTGCGTGGCGCTGCACGCACTTGTATTGCCGGTGGCTATTATTTCGGCATCGACCACGGTTGCAGGTCGTAACCTTTTTCGCACAGTTCGGCGCGCACTTCCTCGATCAGGCTGGCCCACTGGGCCGGGTCGGAATAGATGCGCGAGGACACTTGCTTGGCGCCGATGCGGGTGCTGGTCCGGTCGATCACTGCCAGGCTTAGTTCACCAGTACCGTTGGGTGCATCCCAGGCTACGCACTGGAAAGGTTCGAAGGCGTGGTCGGCAATCAGCAGTGCTTCGTTGACACGGAGCGGGGCATTCATGGTTCGGTCTCTCTATGGTCCCAAACATCGAAGTTAAGTCCGCGTTGCTTCAAAGTCGCCTCAATCATCGCGAAGTGCAGCGCGGGGTTATGTGTACTGATGCTCGTTGTCCGGGGGTAAGTCACACATGGGTTGTAAATTTTTTTGTCAGGGGCAAAATCGTTGTTCCCTGCGCCGCCATGTGATGTCGATAAAGTGCGAAAATTCCCGTGGCACATTGTAAAAAAAAGCTTCGGCAGACAGACGGTACTGGGAACCGTCAACTTCGTTGCTACTGTTAAGCAGGCGCCACAACTTGCTGTTTTACATCAAAAAACCAAAAAATGGCGCCAAGGATCGGTCATGCAACAGCCTGCCGCTCAACGTCGTTTGCTTATCGTCGACCCTTGCGACGACTGCCATCGTCTATTGCCTGGCCTGCACAACGCAGGCTGGGATGTGGACAGCTGTATGCTCGGCTCTGCGCTGGAACACCCCTGCGATGTAGGCCTGTTGCGCTTGCAGGCGTCGCACCTGCGCCACCCCGACGCGGTCAAGGACATGATCAAGCGCAGCAACACCGAATGGATCGCCGTGCTCAGTGCCGAGCAGCTGCGCATGCCGGCATTCGGTGATTTTGTCTGTGAATGGTTTTTCGACTTCCACACCTTGCCGTTCGATGTTTCCCGGGTGCAGGTCACGCTGGGGCGGGCATTCGGCATGGCGCGTTTGCGCGGTAAAGGGGCGGTCAAGGTTGATGAGGCAACCCACGAGTTGCTTGGCGAAAGCCGGCCGATCCGCGAGTTGCGCAAGTTGCTGGGCAAGCTGGCGCCGACCGAGTCACCGGTACTGATCCGCGGTGAAAGCGGCACCGGCAAGGAGCTGGTGGCGCGTACGCTGCACCGCCAGTCGCAGCGCAGCGAGCAGCCGTTCATCGCCATCAACTGCGGGGCTATCCCCGAACATTTGATCCAGTCCGAATTGTTTGGCCACGAAAAGGGCGCCTTCACCGGGGCGCATCAACGCAAGGCCGGGCGCATCGAAGCAGCGCATGGCGGCACGTTGTTCCTTGATGAAATTGGCGACCTGCCGCTGGAATTGCAGGCCAACTTGCTGCGCTTCCTGCAGGAAAAGCATATCGAGCGCGTGGGCGGCAGCCAGCCGATCCCGGTGGATGTGCGGGTATTGGCGGCAACCCACGTGGACCTGGAACGGGCCATTGAGCAAGGGCGTTTTCGCGAAGACCTGTATTACCGCCTGAACGTGTTGCAGGTGGTCACTGCACCGCTGCGCGACCGGCATGGCGACTTGTCGATGCTGGCCAGCCATTTTGCCCATTTCTACAGCCTGGAAACCGGCCGCCGGCCACGTTCATTCAGCGACCACGCCTTGGCGGCGATGGGCCGGCATGACTGGCCCGGCAATGTCCGCGAGCTGGCCAACCGCGTACGGCGCGGGCTGGTGCTGGCCGAAGGGCGGCAGATCGAGGCGCAGGACCTGGGTTTGCAGTTGCTCGACCAGGAGCAACAACCGCTGGGCACGCTGGAAGAGTACAAACACCGCGCCGAGCGGCAGGCGCTGTGCGATGTGCTCAACCGCCACAGTGACAACCTGAGTGTCGCGGCCAAGGTGCTGGGCATTTCGCGGCCGACGTTTTATCGGTTGTTGCACAAGCATCAGATACGCTGACCCCTTTTTTTGCAGGCCGACGCCGTAAGTGTAGGAGCGGCCTTGCGTCGCGATCGGGCGCGCAGCGGCCGCAATTCAGGCGACGCGGTCTGCCAGGAATATTGGGGATGCAGGGCTTGCGGCCGCTACGCGGCCGATCGCGACGCAAGGCCGCTCCTACACCGGTCGGGCATAGGGTGCTGGCTTCACAATTATTAACAAAGTATCAAATGAGACAAAATTGACTCATTTTGCCTCTGCCAATATCATTCGGGCCGTTTTTCCATCTTGAGCTCGGGTGAATCATGAGCAACTTGCGTGCAACAGGAATGGCCAGCTGCCTGCTGGCAGCCGTCGTTTTGGCCGGTTGCGGCGAAACAGAAGTGCCGCCGTCTGTGGCCCAAAGCGCCTTTCCGGTGCAGACCGTGACGGTCGCCAGCGAACCCCTGACCTTGGCGGCCACCCTGCCAGGCCGGGTTGAGCCCATGCGTGTCGCCGAGGTACGTGCGCGGGTGGCGGGTATCGTTTTGCACAAACGCTTCGAAGAGGGTGCCGACGTCAAGGCCGGTGAGGTGTTGTTCCAGATCGACCCGGCGCCGTTCAAGGCCGCATTGGCCCGCACTGAAGCCGACCTGGCCCGGGCCCGGTCGGTCATGTTCGAAGCCCAGGCACGCGTGCGTCGCTATGAACCCTTGGTGAAAATCGAAGCCGTCAGCCAGCAGGACTTCGACACGGCCAGCGCCGACCTGCGCAGTGGCCAGGCGGCTGTACGCTCGGCACAGGCCGATGTCGAGACCGCGCGCCTGAACCTGGGCTATGCCACGGTCAAGGCGCCGATCTCTGGCCGTATTGGCCGTGCACTGGTCACCGAAGGTGCGCTGGTGGGGCAGGGCGACGCCACGCTGATGGCGCGTGTCCAGCAACTCGACCCGATCTACGTCGACTTCACCCAGCCCGCCGCCGACGCCCTGCGCCTGCGCCAGGCCTTGAAGGATGGCGCACTGGCCGCGGGCGACCAGCAGGCCCTGACCGCTCAGGTCGAAGGTACCGACTACCAGCGCCAGGGCACGCTGATGTTCACCGACATCGCGGTTGACCGCGGCACTGGCCAGGTGACCCTGCGCGGTCGCTTCGACAACGCCGACGGCATACTGCTGCCAGGCATGTATGTGCGTGTGCGCACCCCGCAGGGCACCGACAACCAGGCCATCCTGGTTCCGCAGCGCGCCATCCAGCGCGGCAGCGACGGTGAGGCGCGGGTGATGCTGGTCGGCACTGACGGCATGGCCGAGGCCCGCAGCGTGCGCACCGGTGCCATGCACGGCGCCCGCTGGCAGGTCACCGAAGGCTTGCGCCCAGGTGACCAGGTGATCGTCGGCAGCCCGGCTGGCCTGGCCCCGGGCATGCCGGTGGCCCCGGCCCCGGCGCAACAAGCCGCTGCGCGCTAAGGCGAGGGTAACGCGATGTCCAAATTCTTCATCAAACGGCCGAACTTCGCCTGGGTCGTGGCGCTGTTCATTTCCCTGGCCGGGTTGCTGGTCATTCCTTCACTGCCGGTCGCGCAGTACCCCAACGTGGCGCCGCCACAAATCACCATCACCGCCACCTACCCGGGGGCTTCGGCCAAGGTGCTGGTGGATTCCGTGACCAGCATCATCGAGGAGTCGCTGAACGGCGCCAAGAACCTGCTGTACTTCGAATCGACCAACAACTCCAACGGCATGGCCGAAGTGGTGGTCACCTTCGAGCCGGGCACCGACCCGGAACTGGCCCAGGTCGATGTGCAGAACCGCCTGAAAAAGGCCGAGGCGCGCATGCCGCAGGCGGTGACCACCCAAGGCATCCAGGTGGAACAGACCAGCGCCGGGTTCTTGCTGATCTACGCCCTCAGCTACAAGGACGGCGCCGGCCAGGCCGACACCACGGCACTGGGCGACTACGCGGCGCGCAACATCAATAACGAACTGCGCCGGGTACCGGGCGTGGGCAAGTTGCAGTTTTTCTCGTCGGAAGCCGCCATGCGGGTGTGGGTCGACCCGCAAAAGCTGGTGGGCTACGGGTTGTCGATCGATGACGTGAGCAACGCCATCCGCGGCCAGAACGTGCAGGTGCCAGCCGGCAGCTTCGGTAGCGCGCCCGGTAGCAGCCAGCAGGAGCTGACGGCCACCCTGGCGGTGCAAGGCACCCTGGACGATCCGCAGGCGTTTGGCCGGGTGGTACTGCGCGCCAACCCGGACGGTTCGCTGGTGCGCCTGGCCGATGTCGCCCGCCTGGAAGTGGGCATGGAAAGCTATAACTTCGCCTCGCGCCTGAACGGCAAACCCGCCGTGGCCGGTGCGGTGCAACTGGCACCGGGCGCCAATGCGCTAAAAACCGCCGACCTGGTCAAGGAGCGCCTGGCCGAATTGAGCGCGTTCTTCCCCGAGGGCGTCGAGTACTCGGTGCCGTACGACACTTCGCGCTTTGTCGACGTGGCCATTGAAAAGGTCATCCACACCCTGCTTGAAGCCATGGTGCTGGTGTTCCTGGTGATGTTCCTGTTCCTGCAGAACATCCGCTACACGCTCATCCCATCGATCGTGGTGCCAGTGTGCCTGCTGGGTACGCTGATGGTGATGAAGCTGATGGGCTTCTCGGTGAACATGATGACCATGTTCGGCATGGTGCTGGCCATCGGTATCCTGGTCGATGACGCCATCGTGGTGGTGGAAAACGTCGAACGGATCATGGCCGAGGAGGGGCTGTCACCGGTCGACGCCACCATCAAGGCCATGGGCCAGGTGTCTGGCGCGATCATCGGCATTACCCTGGTGCTGTCGGCGGTGTTCATGCCGCTGGCGTTCATGTCCGGCTCGGTGGGGGTGATCTACCAGCAGTTCTCGCTGTCGCTGGCGGTGTCGATCCTGTTCTCGGGCTTTCTCGCGCTTACCTTCACCCCGGCGCTGTGCGCCACGCTGCTGAAGCCGGTGGCCCCCGGGCACCATGAAAAGCGCGGTTTCTTTGGCGCCTTCAACCGTGGCTTTGCGCGGCTTACCGAGCGCTATTCGGTATTGAACAAGGCCCTGGTGCGGCGTGCCGGCCGCTACATGCTGGTGTATGCCGGGATCCTGGCCATGCTGGGCTACTTCTACCTGCGTTTGCCCGAGTCGTTCGTGCCGGTGGAAGACCAGGGCTATGCGATTGTCGACGTGCAACTGCCGCCGGGCGCCAGCCGCGTGCGCACCGACGCCACCGGGCAGGCGCTGGAGCAGTTCCTGATGTCGCGTGAGGCACTGGCGTCGGCGTTCATGGTCAGCGGTTTCAGCTTCTCTGGCATGGGCGAGAACGCCGCGCTGGCGTTCCCCACCTACAAGGACTGGTCACTGCGTAGTGCCGAGCAATCGGTGGACGCCGAAACCCAGGCGATCAACACACAGTTCGCCGGCTACGGCGATGGCGCGATCATGGCGGTGAACCCGCCGCCGATCGACGGCCTGGGCAATGCCGGTGGTTTTTCCCTGCGCCTGCTCGACCGCGGCGGCCTGGGCCGTGAAGCCTTGCTGGCGGCGCGTGACCAGATTCTTGGCGAGGCCAACGGCAACCCGGTCATCCTCTACGCAATGATGGAAGGCCTGGCCGAGGCGCCGCAACTGCGGGTCGACATCGACCGGGAAAAGGCCCGCGCCCTCGGCGTAACCTTCGAAACCATCAACAACACCCTGGCCACTGCCTTTGGCTCGGCGGTGATCAACGACTTCACCAACGCCGGCCGGCAACAGCGGGTAGTGGTGCAGGCCGAGCAGGGCGAGCGCATGACCCCGGAAAGCGTATTGCGCCTGTATGTGCCGAATGCCGATGGCCAGCAGGTGCCGTTCAGCAGCTTCGTCAGCACCCGCTGGGAAGAGGGGCCGGTGCAGATCGTGCGTTACAACGGCTACCCGTCGATCCGCATTTCCGGCGACGCCGCCCCGGGCTACAGCACCGGCCAGGCGATGGCCGAGATGGAGCGCCTGGTCAGCGAACTGCCGCCGGGTATCGGTTACGCCTGGACGGGCCTGTCGTATCAGGAAAAGGTGTCCAGCGGCCAGGCCAGCAGCCTGTTCGCCCTGGCCATACTGGTGGTGTTCCTGCTGCTGGTGGCGTTGTACGAAAGCTGGGCGATCCCGCTGACGGTGATGCTCATCGTGCCGATCGGTGCGCTGGGCGCGGTGCTGGCAGTCATGGTCACCGGCATGCCCAACGACGTGTACTTCAAGGTAGGCCTGATCACCATCATTGGCCTGGCGGCGAAGAACGCCATCCTCATCGTCGAGTTTGCCAAAGAGCTGTGGGAGAAGGGTTACAGCCTGCGTGACGCTGCCATCGAGGCCGCACGTTTGCGTTTTAGGCCCATCGTGATGACCTCGATGGCGTTCATTCTCGGCGTGGTGCCCCTGGCCATCGCCAGCGGTGCCGGCGCCGCGAGCCAGCGGGCAATCGGTACCGGGGTGATCGGCGGCATGCTCAGCGCCACATTGTTGGGTGTGCTGTTCGTCCCGATCTGTTTTGTCTGGGTGCTGTCGCTGCTCAAGCGCAAGCCAGCGCCGCAAGCCCGAGCTGCCGAGGTGCTGGAGTGATGGGCAGGTGCGGCTGAGAAAGGCTCCTTTGGTTGGATGATCCAACCGTTCTGGCCCTTGGGACTTGTGCCCAGGGGCCTTTTTTTGCGTTGGAACTGCCGGCCCTTTCGCGGGTGAACCCGCTCCCACAGGGTTTTGCACAGGTTCTGACAGCTGTGGGGTACCTGTGGGAGCGGGTTTACCCGCGAAGAAGCCAGCACCGCTTTCAGGGTCTGGCCTGGGCGCCATGCAGAAACAGCTGCTCCAACGCCTGCGCCGAAGTGGCACTGGCCGCGCGCCCGCGCCGTTCGGCGTCGACCATGCCGTAGATCTGGGTAATGAACATTTCGGTAAACACCGCCGCGCTGATGTCGATGCGTAACACGCCCAGCTGCTGCGCCCGCAAAAAGAACGCATCCATTGCCTGGGTATAGGCCAGCCAGCGGCGGTCTTCGCTGTCGCCCAGCAGGGTGTCGGGGCGGTACTGGAACATCAGGAACACCAGCATTTCACGGTGCTTGAGGTGTTCGGCAATCAGGTGGCGCACCGCAGCCAGGGGTTCGGCGTTGTGCAAGTCGGCATTGTCGATCACCTGGTTGAGCACCTGCTCACCATGGTTTTCCAGCATGGCAACCAGGTTGTCGCGGGTGCCGCAGAAACGGTGCAAGGTGGCTTTGCTGACACCAGCGGTTTCGGCCAGCTCCTTGAGGGTGGCGCGGGGGTGGACCACGATGGCGTGGGCCAAGGCCTTGAGCAGGCGTTCATCGTGGGGGGTAGGGTGCATCGGTATGCCTCGCGTGGGGTCGCATGGCAATTATTGTGCAGGAAATGGGTGGGGGATCAAGCTTCGAAGTCTCATTTGAGACTTTTTGGTGTCTTTTCCGGCCTCTTCGCGGCTAAAGCCGCTCCTACAACGACCGCGTCGGCCGTGAGGGCAGCGCGGTCAGTGTAGGAGCGGCTTTAGCCGCGAAAGGGCCCTTACAGGCTAAAAAAGATCAATGCGCCCCACGCGGAATCGTCTTCAACAGGTCTTCCGGGCTGATATGCCCGACCACCTGCGCCACCGCACTGCCCGGGGTCGGCAGGTCGATGATGTGGTTTTTCATCTTGCCGATCACATGCATCTCGCACGGTTTGCAGTCGAACTTCAGGGTCAGCACTTCGTCCCCCTGGATCAGCTGCATCGGTGCCACCTTGGTACGCACGCCGGTCACGCCCTTGGCCTGTTTGGGGCACAGGTTGAAGGAGAAGCGCAGGCAGTGCTTGGTGATCATTACCGGCACTTCGCCGTGCTCTTCATGGGCCTCATAGGCCGCGTCGATCAGTTGCACGCCATGGCGGTGGTAGAAGTCGCGGGCCTTCTGGTTGTACACGTTGGCCAGGAACGACAGGTGCGACTCGGGGTACACCGGCGGCGGCGTAGTTTCGGCCTTGCGCCCGCCACGCGGGTGCGCCTGCACGCGGGCTTCAGTCAGCGCTTCGATGGCTTCGCGGCGCAGGGCCTTGAGCTGCGAGTTGGGGATGAAGTACGCCTGCGGGGCGTCCAGCTCGATGCTGTTGGCGTGGTACATCGTGGTACCCAGCTGGCCGAGCAGGTCGTGCAGTTGCTCCAGGGCCTGCTGCGGTTTGTTGGCCGCGCCGAACGGGCCTTCCAGGGCCACCTGCACGCTGACCCCTTCTTCGCTGCTGAGGGTCAGCAGCAGGCGTTGCTCGCGCAGTACCGCGTGCCATTCAACGGCAACCCGGCGCTCGGACGAGGTGCGTTGCAGGGCCTGCTGCCAGTTGTGGTCGAGGTTGCGCGACAGCGGGTGGTTGGGCCGCAGCTTGTACAGGCCCTCGGGCATTTCGTTGGGCTCGACGCGGTAGCGGTAACGCTTGTTGCCGTCCTCTTCGAACTCGCCACGCGGCTCGGCGATGTTGGCGCGGAAACCCACCACTTCGCGCTTTACCAGCACATTCAGGCCGTCACCGTTGGTCAATGGCACGTCGGTGACCACTTGCATGTCGCGCTTGCCGACCTTTTCCACCACGCCCACTGGCAGGCCGGTGAAGGTGGGCGAGTCGAAGGCGCCGATATCGACCTTGCGGTCGGTGACGAAGTAGTCGGTGCTGCCGCGGTGGAAGGTTTTATCCGGGTCGGGCAGGAAGAAGTGCTCGGTACGGCCACTGGACGCACGGGCATATTCCGGGCGGCCTTCGAGGATGGCGTCGAGCTCTTTGCGGTAATGGGCGGTGATGTTCTTCACATAGCCCATGTCCTTGTAGCGGCCCTCGATCTTGAACGAGCGCACGCCGGCATCGACCAGGTCGACCAGGTTGGCGGTCTGGTTGTTGTCCTTCATCGACAGCAGGTGCTTTTCGAACGCCACCACGCGGCCCTGGTCATCCTTCAGGGTGTAGGGCAGGCGGCAGGCTTGCGAGCAGTCGCCACGGTTGGCACTGCGGCCGGTTTGCGCGTGGGAGATGTTGCACTGGCCAGAGAAAGCCACGCACAGCGCACCGTGGATGAAGAACTCGATGGCGGCGTCGGTTTCGGCGGCGATGGTGCGGATTTGCTGCAGGTTCAGCTCGCGCGCCAGCACCAGCTGCGAGAACCCGGCCTGGTCGAGGAACTTGGCCCGCTCCAGGGTGCGGATGTCGGTCTGGGTACTGGCGTGCAGCTCGATCGGCGGGATGTCCAGCTCCATCACCCCCAGGTCCTGAACGATCAGCGCATCGACACCGGCGTCATACAGCTGGTGGATCAGCTTGCGCGCCGGCTCCAGCTCGTTGTCGTGGAGGATGGTGTTGATGGTGGTGAACACGCGTGCGTGGTAGCGACGGGCGAACTCGACCAGTTCGGCAATATCGCCGACTTCGTTGCAGGCGTTGTGGCGCGCACCGAAGCTCGGGCCGCCGATATAGATGGCATCAGCGCCGTGCAGGATCGCTTCGCGGGCGATGGCCACGTCACGGGCAGGGCTGAGCAGTTCCAGGTGATTCTTTGGAAGGGACATGTCGTTATATTTTCGGGCTGTCACGGTTTAGGCGGGCATTGTAGCGGCGAAACGGGCTGGCGGCACCATTGGGGTGCCGGGTGGGCAGGCTTGCGGTGCTGGTATGGTGGTCAACCGCTGATTTCGCAGCCCACCCGGAACCCTGTGGGAGCGGCTTCAGCCGCGAATACCGGCGTAGCCGGTGCCATGCACCGCGTCGCCTTTTTCGCGGGTAAACCCGCTCCCACAGGTATCGCGCTCGATCTTCAAGTCAGCGCTTGGCAGCCATAGCAGTCACTTCGACACGCATGCCTTCAAACGCGAGCGACGCCACACCCACTGCGGCACGCACCGGCCATGGCTTGCTGAAGAAGCGCTGGTACACCTCGTTGAACGCCGCGCGGTCGGCCATGTCGGTCAGGTAGATGGTCAGGTGCAGCACTCGGTCCATGCCGCTGCCGGCTTTCTCCAGCGCCACCTTCAGCGCCTGCAGGGTGCACTCGCTTTGCTCGACGATGCCGCCCAGCTCCAGGCTGCCGTCGGCGCGGGTCGGGATCTGCGTGCTGACCAGCACGCCGTTGTACTCGGCAACGTCGGAAGAAATCGACTCGGCGTCCGGGTCCGGGGTGTAGATGATGTCTGCATTTGCCATGGTGTGTGTTGCCTTGCACGGAAGGAAAACGGCAAGCCTACGCGAGCACACGGGGCGGGTCGAGGGTGCCCCGGTGTTTGAAATGCGCGGCGTTCGCCGTCAGAATCGCGGCCGATTGCAAAACCAGGGGTTTACGTTGAACGAACAGACTTTGTCCAGGCGCCTGGAGCGCGTGGCCGCCCATGTGCCACAGGGCGCGCGCCTGGCCGACATTGGCTCGGACCACGGCTTTCTGCCGGTGGCCTTGATGCTACGCGGCGTAATTGAGGCCGGGGTGGCGGGAGAGGTGGCGCAGACGCCGTTCGCTTCGGCCCAGCGCACCGTGCGCAGGAACGGGCTGGAAGCGCGCGTTACCGTGCGCCTGGCCGATGGCCTGGCAGCGGTCGAGCCGCAAGACCGTATATCGGTGGTGAGCCTGTGCGGCATGGGCGGCGAAACCATGTGCGAGATCCTGGAGGCCGGCAAGCAGCGCCTGGCCGGCGTTACGCGCCTGGTGCTGCAGCCCAATGGCGCCGAGCGCGATTTGCGCCAGTGGCTGGTGGGCAATGGCTACCGGATCGTCAGCGAAGAATTGCTGCGGGAAAACCGCTTCGACTACGAAATCATCGTTGCCGAGCCGGGCGTGGCGGTGTACACCGCTGAACAGCTGTACTTTGGCCCGGTGCTGATGCAGGAAAAAAGCGAGGCGTTCATGGTCAAGTGGCGGCGCATGCTGCGGCAGAAGCAACAGACCCTGGCCAACTTCCAGCGGGCCCGGGACGCAGTGCCTCAGGCAAAGATTGACGACTTCAACCTGCAGGTGGGCTGGATCACCCAGGTACTGGGCTGACTCACTGTTGTGAGCAGTTGCCCATTTCCCGGTAGTCGACTTCGCGCTTCTGCCCCTGATGGTCGACGTACACCATGTGTGCGGTGCCCACCTGGCAGTCGGCGGCGTTGCTGGCCGGGGTGATGGAGATGACTTTGGCCACATCCAGCGGCATGCCGTACTCGTAGTTGCTACGGCTGACCGGCTGGTTGTTGCCCGCGTCGGCAAGGGCACCGAACGAGGCGAAGGCAGCGACAATGGCGAGGACAGCGATCGAACGTTTCATGGCAGGCTCCTTTTTTCAATGTATGACTAATGATGTATTCAAAGGTCTCGCACAATAAAGGGGCTAACTCGTGATAGATTCCTGCGGGTAACGCAAGAATAAGACCGAACAAGGAGCACACCTTCATGGACATGCTGCATGCCATGCGTACCTTCGCCCGTGTGGTGGAATGTGGCAGCTTCGCTGCGGCCGCCAACGCCCTGGATATTTCTGCGGCGCAGGTATCGCGCATTGTCGCCGAGCTGGAAAACCAACTGCAGACCCGCTTGCTGCACCGCACCACGCGGCGCTTGCGCATGAGCGAGGCGGGCGAGCGGTTTCTGGAGCGGGCGCGGCAGATCATGCTGCTGACCGAAGAGGCGGTAGGCGAAGCCCGTGGCGCGCACCTGACCCCACGTGGCCACCTGCGTTTGCATTGCCCGCACGGCCTTGGGCTGCTACTGATGCCGCTGGTGGCGGGCTACAACGCACTGTTCCCGGACGTGGTGATCGAACTGACCCTGTCGCAGCGCAACCCCGACCCGTTGGCCGAAGGGCATGACGTGGTGATTACCGTCGACGGCGCTCTGCCGGATTCGCAGCTGATCGCCGTTCCGCTGGGCAACATTTTCAGTATTCCCTGCGCGGCGCCCGGGTACCTGGAAGCCCATGGTGTACCGGAGCGACCCGAAGACTTGCACAACCACCGCTGCCTGCGCATGGCCTACCCGATGTATGAAGGCGACTGGGTGTTCCCGCAAGGGGTTGACCAGTGCGTGATTGCGCCGAACGACAGTTTCTCGACCAACGTTGCCGACGCCATGCTGGTGGCCAGCGAGCTGGGCATGGGCATTGGCCTGCTGCCGTTCTACACCGCCAGCCAGGCGATCGGGCAGGGGCGCTTGTGCCGCTTGTTGGCGCCGTACCGGTTGCGGGAGAGTGCGCTGTACGCGATGTACCCGTCCCGGCACTACCTGGATGCCAAGGTGCGTACCTGGATCGACTACCTCAAGGAGCAGCTGCCGGCGTTGTTCGAGGGGCATGCCAGGGTGGTGGATGATGCGCGGTATTGGCGCTAGGCGAGTGTCGCTTTCGCAGGAATGTCACCAAACTTTGTGGGAGCGGGTTTACCCGCGAACACCGGCGAAGCCGGTGCCATCCACCGCGTCGCATTCTTCGCGGGTAAACCCGCTCCCACAGGGGGCCGCATTCTTGGCTAGATCGAGTTACAGCGGATAGTGCTTCAACTCCCGCGCAATCAGCATTCGCTGGATCTCGCTCGACCCTTCATAAATCTGGGTAATCCGCGCATCGCGGTAATAGCGCTCCACCGGGTAGTCCTCCAGGTAGCCATAGCCGCCATGCACCTGGATCGCCATCGAGCACACCCGCTCGGCCATTTCCGAGGCAAACAGCTTGGCCTGCGACGCCTCTGACAGGCACGGCTTGCCAGCGCTGCGCAGGCGCGCCGCATGCAGGATCAGCAAACGCGCAGCATTCACCTGCACCTGCATGTCGGCCAGCAAGTTGGCGATGCTCTGGTGTTCGTTGATCGGCTTGCCAAACTGCACGCGCTCACGCGAGTAGACCAGCGCCGCTTCGAACGCGGCGCGGGCAATGCCCAACGCCTGGGCAGCAATACCGATACGGCCGCCTTCAAGGTTGGACAGGGCAATGGCCAGGCCTTTGCCACGTTCGCCGAGCATGTTGGCGGCCGGAATGCGGCAGTTGTCGAAGGTGACCGCGCAGGTGTCGGAAGCGCGGATGCCCATCTTGTGCTCGCTGCGGTCAACCTTGAAGCCCGGGTTGTCGGTGGGCACCAGGAACGCCGACAGGCCTTTCTTGCCCAGCTCCGGGTCGGTCACCGCGAAGACAATGGCCAAACCGGCACGTCGGGCATTGCTGACGAACTGCTTGGCGCCGTTGATCACCCACTGACCATCGACCAGCTCGGCGCGGGTGCGCAGGTTGTGCGCCTCGGAGCCGGCCTGCGGCTCGGTCAGGCAGAAGCAGCCAATCACCTCGCCAGTGGCCAGGCGCGGCAACCACTGCTGTTGCTGTTCCGCCGTGCCGTAGGCCAGCAGCGGGCCGCAGCCGACCGAGTTGTGGATGCTCATCATCGCCCCGGTGGCGCCACAACCGGCGGCGATTTCTTCCACCGCCAGGGCGTAGGCAACGTAGTCGGTGTAGCTGCCGCCGAAGTCTTCCGGCACCACCATGCCCAACAGGCCCAGTTCGCCCATCTTGCGCACCACGCCATCATCGATCCAGCCGGCCTTTTCCCAGTCCTGGGCATGTGTGGCGATCTCGCCACGGGCAAAGTCCCGGGCCATGTCGCGGATCATGATCTGTTCTTCGCTCAGTTCCAGGTCTTGCATCTGTGTACTCCCGGGCTCACAGGCCTTCGAAGAATTGGTCGACCCGCTGGCGCTGCAGTGCAGCCAGGGTCGGCGGGTTCCAGCGCGGTTGCTTGTCCTTGTCGATGATCAGCGCACGCACGCCCTCGATGATGTCGCCATGCTGGAACCACTGGCGGTCCAGGTGCAGTTCCATGGCAAAACAGTCGTCCAGGCCCAGCTGGCGCCCGCGGCGCAACATCTCCAGAGTAACCGCCATGGCCAGCGGCGAGCGGCTTTCCAGCTGGTCGGCGGTGGCAACGGCCCAGGCATGGCTGTCGCCTATGCTGACCGCACGCAATTGCTCGACGATCGCTGGCAGGTCGGGCAGGGCGAAGAAGTGGTCGATGACCGGGCGCAGTTTTTCCAGTGGTGCGTCGCCCAGCACCTGGGTGCCGAGCCTGGCCAGCAGGTTTTGCAGGTCTTTCAGCGGGTTGTCGCTGAACGCCAGTTGGTCGAGGCCCTGGTCCAGGGCAGTGATCTGCTCGCTGGCCAGGTACCAGTCGGCCAGGCCGCAGTACAAGGCGTCGGCCGCCTGGATCTGCGCGCCGCTGACGCCCAGGTAGGTGCCCAGCTCGCCCGGCAGCCGCGACAGGAAGTAGCTGCCGCCTACGTCGGGGAAGTAGCCGATGCCGACCTCGGGCATGCCCAGGCGGCTGCGTTCGGTCACCACGCGCAGGTCGCAGCCCTGGGCCAGGCCCATGCCGCCACCGAGGGTAAAGCCGTCCATCAGCACCAGAACGGGCTTGCGGTAGCGGTGGATGACCAGGTCGAGGGCGTATTCCTCGACGAAGAAGGTTTCGTGCAGCGTGTCTCCGGCCTTGAAGCTGTCGTGCAGCGAGCGGATATCGCCACCGGCACAGAAGCCCTTGGGGCCTTCGCCGCGCAACACCACCGCGCGCACGTGTGGGGCTTCGGCCCACAGGTCGAGGTGCTGGCGCAGGCTGCGGACCATGTCCAGGGTCAGGGCATTCAGGCCAGCGGGGCGGTTCAGGGTCAGGTGGCCGATCTGGTTGCGAACCTCGGCCAAAACCTGGTCGGTTGGCGAGGTGTGAGCGTGCGCAGTCATTGCGTTCTCCCTGCTTTGTTATTGATTTTCCAAGTGAAGTCTGGAGTTCGCTGGAGGATCGCAGGATCCTGTCATGCGAATTTGCCTTGCACAATCGACAATTCTGCAGGGGGATTCTGCATTTTTGCCTTAACGGGTGATAGCGACATCAGCGCCCGCACATCCTGTTGATCGTTAACCTGAACGTAACGATCCGCGACCGAGCTTGATTGATACGCCAATCACCCCCGCCCTAAGGTAACACCCACGACAGCGAACCCGTGGAGTCACCCATGACAACAACGCAGAATCCACCGCCGCAATGGTCGCGGCGGCGTGCCGAAAAGCAGCGCCGCCTGGACCGGGTCCGCCACCTTGCCGATGGCGTGGTGCTACCTACCGAGCGTATCGTCGAAGCCCTGGAGCTGCTGCTGGCCCCCGGCGACCGGGTAGTGCTTGAAGGCAACAACCAGAAACAGGCCGACTTCCTCTCGCGTTCGCTGGCCAAGGTCGACCCCGGGCGGTTGCACGACCTGCACATGATCATGCCCAGCGTCAGCCGCGCCGAGCACCTGGACCTGTTCGAACGCGGCATCGCCCGCAAGCTCGACTTCTCTTTTGCCGGCCCACAGAGCCTGCGCATCGGCCAGTTGCTGGAAGACGGCCTGCTCGAAGTCGGCGCCATTCATACCTATATCGAGCTGTATTCGCGGCTGCTGGTCGACCTGATTCCCAACGTCACCCTGGTGGCCGGTTTCATGGCCGACCGCGATGGCAACCTGTTCACCGGCCCCAGCACCGAGGACACCCCGGCCCTGGTGGAGCCGGCCGCATTCAGCGACGGCATTGTCATTGCCCAGGTCAACCAGTTGGTGGACCACGTCGATGACCTGCCACGGGTCGATATTCCGGCATCGTGGGTGGATTTCGTGGTGGTCGCCGACCAACCCTTCTATATAGAACCGCTGTTTACCCGCGACCCGCGCCATATCAAGCCGGTGCATGTGCTGATGGCGATGATGGCCATACGCGGCATCTACGAAAAACACCAGGTGCAGTCGCTGAACCATGGTATTGGTTTCAATACTGCGGCCATCGAACTGATCCTGCCCACCTACGGCGAGTCGTTGGGCCTGAAGGGCAAGATCTGCCGCAACTGGACACTCAACCCGCACCCTACACTGATCCCCGCCATCGAGACCGGCTGGGTGCAAAGCGTGCACTGCTTCGGTACCGAACTGGGCATGGAGGATTACATCGCCCAGCGCCCGGACGTGTTCTTTACCGGCCGCGACGGCTCGCTGCGCTCGAACCGCATGATGTGCCAGTTGGCCGGGCAGTATGCCGTCGACCTGTTCATTGGTGCGACCTTGCAGGTGGATGGTGATGGCCATTCATCGACCGTGACCCGTGGCCGCCTGGCCGGCTTCGGCGGTGCGCCGAACATGGGCCACGACCCGCGTGGCCGGCGCCACGCAACCCCGGCCTGGCTGGACATGACCGTGCCTGAAACCCTGCTCGAGCGTGGCCGCAAGCTGGTGGTGCAGATGGTCGAGACCTACCAGGAAGGCGGCAAGCCGACCTTCGTGGAAACCCTCGATGCCGTGGAAGTGGCGAAAAAGGCCGGCATGCCGCTGGCGCCGGTGATGATCTACGGCGACGACGTCACCCACCTGCTGACCGAAGAGGGCATTGCCTACCTGTACAAGGCCCGCAGCCTGGAAGAGCGCCAGCAGATGATCGCGGCCGTGGCCGGGGTTACCGCCATCGGCCTGCGCCACGACCCCAAGGACACCGTGCGCTTGCGTCAGCAAGGCCTGGTGGCCTTGCCCGAAGACCTCGGCATCCGCCGCACCGACGCCAGCCGCGAGCTGCTGGCCGCGCGCAGCATTGCCGACCTGGTCGAATGGTCCGGCGGCCTGTACAACCCGCCTGCACGGTTCAGGAGCTGGTGATGAAAGCACTCGAGTTGCAACCCCACGGGCATCACGCGGTCCTTGTGGGAGCGGGTTTACCCGCGAAGAGGCCAGCCCAGACACCCCAGATCCAACTGCCAGACCACCTGGCCGACCTGGCCATAGAAGCCCTGATCGACGAAGCCGACCTGTCCCCCAAACCCGGCCTGGTCGACCGCCGCAGCAACGGCGCCCACCCCGACATGTCCCTGGCCCTGATGCACGCCTCGGCCCTGGCCCTGTGGCCCTGCCTGCGCAACATGGCCGCAGCCGCCCAGGCCATTGGCACCATCAACCAACCGCTGCGCGCCACCCTCGGCCAGCTCGGCCGCGAAGGCGAAACCGCGATGCTGGCCGCCACCCACGGCGTCAACACCCACCGCGGCGCAATCTGGGCCTTGGGCCTGTTGGTAGCCGCCAAGGCCCTCGACCCCAATGCCGACGCCGGCACCCTGGCCGCTCGTGCCGGGCGCATCGCCCTGTTCGACGACCCGGCCATGCCGCAGCAGCACAGCCATGGCCAGGAGGTGCGCCAGCGCTACGGCACCAGCGGTGCCCGCGAACAGGCACAACAAGGCTTCCCTGCGGTCATCGGCCACGGCCTGCCACAACTGCTGCGCAGCCGCGCGGCTGGCGCAAGCGAGCCGCATGCGCGTCTCGACGCCTTGCTGGCAATCATGGCCGTGCTCAGCGACACCTGCGTGCTTTGGCGCAGTGGCCCAGCCGGCTTGGCCACCGTTCAGCAAGGCGCGCGCGCCGTACTGGCTGCAGGGGGCTGTGCCAGCCTTGCCGGGCGCCGGCACCTGCGCCAGCTCGACCAACAACTGCTGCACCTGAACGCCTCACCGGGCGGCGCCGCCGATCTGCTGGCCGCCTGCCTGTTCCTCGACAAAGCCGGGAGCCTGTGACATGGAAACCCTGACCTTCAATTACCCCGCCGCCGAGCCGGGTCGTGGCCGCACGCTGGTGGGCTGCGTCAGCTCCGGCGACCTCGAAGTGCTGATCGAACCTGGCACTGCCGGCAGCCTGCAAATTCAGGTGGTGACCTCGGTCAACGGCAGTGCCGCGCGCTGGGCACAACTGTTCCAGCGCCTGTTCGAAGGCCGTGCCTGGCCGGCGGTGAACATCGACATCCATGACTTTGGCGCCACCCCTGGCGTGGTGCGCCTGCGACTGGAGCAAGG
The DNA here is from genome assembly GCF_016658545.1 of Pseudomonas sp. S37. Classification (GTDB taxonomy): domain Bacteria; phylum Pseudomonadota; class Gammaproteobacteria; order Pseudomonadales; family Pseudomonadaceae; genus Aquipseudomonas. The sequence goes on from NZ_JACVZC010000008.1 coordinate 25,246, forward strand.
CTTCGAGGAGATCGCCCATGACTGACACCGCACGCTTGCTGCGCAGCCGCAGCTTTGTCGAACTGGGCGCCCGCCAGCGCGCCCGCGCCATGCTCGACCCTGGCAGCTTCCGCGAACTGCTCGGCCCCTTCGACCGCCTGATGTCGCCGTGGCTGCCACGCCAGGGCATCGTGCCCCAGGCCGATGACGGCGTGGTCATCGCCAAGGGCCTGCTGAACGGGCGCAACGCCGTGGTCGCCGCCATTGAAGGCGGTTTTCAGGGCGGCAGCATGGGCGAAGTGGGCGGCGCCAAAATTGCCGGTGCCCTGGAACTGGCCATTGAAGACAACCGCAACGGCATCCCCACGTGTGCCGTGTTGCTGTTGGAAACCGGTGGTGTGCGTTTGCAGGAGGCCAACCTGGGCCTGGCGGCGATTGCCGAAATCCAGGCGGCGATTGTCGAGCTGCGCAGCTGGCAGCCGGTGATCGGGCTGATTGCCGGCTCGGTCGGTTGCTTTGGTGGCATGTCCATCGCCGCAGGGCTGTGCAGCCACCTGCTGGTCACCCGTGAAGCACGCCTGGGCCTCAACGGGCCACAAGTGATCGAACAGGAAGCCGGTATTGCCGAGTACGACGCCAAGGACCGCCCCTTCATCTGGAGCCTGAGCGGCGGCGAACAACGCCATGCCAGTGGGCTGGTCGATGGCTATGTGGCCGACGATACCGATGCCCTGCGCGAACGCTTGTTGCAACTGCTCGACACGCCTTCCACAGACCGCGCCAGCCAGCACGCCTGGTTCCTCGAACGCCTGGCCCGGTTGGGGGCCGACTGCCCGCCACTGGACGCCGCCGCTGTGCGTGACCTTTACCAAGGAGAAGCCAAATGAACCGTGCCTTGAACTGGCTGCCGGGCCTGGCCGGCGGGCAAGCCTTGCCGGGCTACCCCGCATCGTTACAGGTCATGGACGGCGAACTGGACAACCGCCTGGCGCGCTTCATTGCCGTGGTACCGGATGCCGACAACCCGTTCCCCCGGGCGCGTTCGGGGGAAGTCGGCCTGCTGGAAGGCTGGGGGTTGGCCAAGGCCGTAAGTGATGCGGTAGAGGCAGACCGCAATGGCCAGAAGCGTGCGATTGTCGCGGTCATCGACGTGCCCAGCCAGGCTTATGGCCGCCGAGAAGAAGCCTTGGGTATTCATCAGGCCTTGGCTGGCGCCGTGCAGGCTTATGCCCAGGCTCGCTTGGCCGGGCACCCGGTGATCGGCCTGCTGGTCGGCAAAGCCATGTCCGGCGCCTTCCTGGCCCACGGCTACCAGGCCCAGCGGCTGATAGCCCTGGACGATGCCGGGGTGATGGTGCACGCCATGGGCAAGGCGGCAGCGGCGCGCATTACCCTGCGCAGTGTCGAGCAACTGGAAGCCCTGGCCGCCGAAGTGCCGCCGATGGCCTATGACCTGGCCAGCTATGCCTCGCTGGGCTTGCTGTGGCGCCGGTTGACGGTGGGCAATGCCGAGGCGCCAGGCAGCGCTGACATCGCCCAGGTACGTGCCTGCCTGGCCGACGCCGTGCGTGATATCGGCAATTCGACCGACCTCTCGTCGCGCTTGGCCGGTGAACACCGTAGCGCTTCGCGGCAGGTACGCGAACAGCTGCGCCGCCAGTGGCAGGGCGCTTGAGATGAACGCGCCACGGCCGCACGACCTGCTGTGGGGGATGCCCGTGTCGGCCTTGCCCGCCGAGGCGCCGCAGTGGGCGCGGGACGTATTGGCCAGCGGCCAGCCGGTGGTAGTGCGCCGTGCCCTGTGCGAGGCCGCCTGGGTGGCGGTGGGGGTGCGTGGCCAGGGCCGGGCGCAGCGCCTGGGTGCATGCATGCGGGTTGCCGATATCCAGCGCCAGCAAGGCCCTGAAACGCTGCGCTGGCAAACGCAAAGCCCTTGGCTTGCATTGCAGGCCTTGGCCTCGGTTGCCCCGGTGCTGAATGCCAGCGGCCTGGCCTGGGGACCGACCGGTGGCGTGGGCTACCAGATTGCTACCGGCATCGAGGTGCTCCACGCCGGCAGCGACCTGGACTTGCTGTTGCGCACGCCACAACCGCTGGCCCGCGCGCAGGCGCGGGAGCTGCTGGATATCCTCGACTGTGCGCCATGCCGTATTGATGTGCAGTTGGAAACCCCTGAAGGTGCTGTCGCCCTGCGTGAGTGGGCCGGTTTCGCCCGGCGGGTGCTGCTCAAGTCGGCCCATGGGCCGCACCTGGTCGGCGACCCGTGGGCAACCTTGGGGCGTGCAGCATGAGCAGCCTGTTCGCCTTCCCCGGTCAAGGCGCCCAGCAGGTCGGCATGCTTCAGTGCCTGCCGCAGGGGAGTGCGCAGTTGCTGGAAGAGGCGAGTGATGTGCTCGGCCAACAAGCTTCGGTGCTGGACAGCCAGCAAGCCTTGCAAGCTACCCGCGCCGTGCAGTTGTGCCTGCTGCTGAGCGGCGTGGCCTGGGCGCGCTGGCTGATGCAGCGCAGCCCTGCGCCGGACTACGTGGCGGGCTTGTCGATCGGGGCCTACCCGGCTGCGGTGGTGGCCGGCGCCCTGGCTTTTGCCGACGCCGTGCGCCTGGTGGCACTGCGTGGCGAGCTGATGCAGCGCGCCTGGCCGCAAGGGTATGGCATGACTGCACTCAGCGGCCTGGACCTGGCCAGTGTCGAGCGCTTGCTGGGTGAGGTGGGCGGCGAGGTGTATGTCGCCAACCTCAACAGCGACAACCAGATTGTCATTGCTGGTAGCGATGCGGCGATGGCTGCAGTCGCGGCCAGGGCGCGCAGCCTGGGCCGCGGTGTAGCGCGGCGCCTGGCGGTCAGCGTGCCGTCGCATTGCCCGCTGCTCGATGGCCCGGCAGCGGCGTTGGCCAGCGCGTTTGGCGAGGTAGAACTGCAACGGCCCTGTATCACGTACCTCAGTGGCACCAGCGCACGCCCGATCTTCGACCCGCAGCGCCTGCGCGACGACCTGGCCGGCAACATGGCGCGGGTGGTGGATTGGCGTGCGACCTTGCGCAACGCCTATGAACGCGGGGTGCGCCTGCACCTGGAAATGCCGCCGGGCAGCGTGCTCAGTGGCCTGGCCCGGCCGGTGTTCGAACAGGGCAGGGTGGTGGCGGTGGAGGGTACCCGTTGGGACAGCCTGGACGCGCTGCTGCGCCAGGAGGTGGCTGACCGGCGATGATGGCTGGTATCGCGATGGATGGCACGGGCTGTGCCCGTGTTCGCGGGTGAACCCGCTCCCACAGGTAGTGCACATACCTCGAGTCCTGTGTGATTCCTGTGGGAGCGGGTTCACCCGCGAATGAAGCCAGCGCGGTACTCGCAGGTTTACTGATGGCGAAGAACAACAACAAGCAACTTCGACACTACCTGAGGACAACAACAATGATCATCTATGGTGTGGCACTGCTGGCGGTCTGCACGCTTGCCGGCGTAATCGTCGGCGACTTCCTGGGCGTGCTGCTGGGCGTCAAATCCAACGTGGGCGGGGTGGGCATTGCCATGATCCTGCTGATCTGTGCACGCCTGTACATGCACCGCAACGGCGGCATGAGCAAGGAATGCGAATTCGGCGTGGGCTTCTGGGGCGCCATGTACATTCCGGTGGTGGTGGCCATGGCCGCCCAGCAGAACGTCGTCACCGCCCTGCACGGCGGGCCAGTGGCGCTGCTGGCGGCGATAGGCGCGGTGCTGGTGTGCGGTGTGACCATCGCCCTGATCAGCCGCAGCCATCGCGGCGAGCCTTTGCCTGCCCTTGAACCCACCCCTGAAGCCAGTGCGCAGGTTGCCCCTGCAGGAGGGCGTTGAACATGTGGCCACTTATTGACAATGCCCTGGAACACAACGGCCTGATCACCGCCTTTGCGGTAGTCGGCGGGATCATGTGGTTGTCGGTGCTGCTGTCGAAGTACCTGACCTTCGGCCGCGTGCACGGCTCGGCCATCGCCATCGTCATCGGCCTGGTGCTGGCCTGGGTCGGCGGCACCCTTACCGGTGGCCAGAAAGGCCTGGCCGACATGGCGCTGTTCTCTGGTATCGGCCTGATGGGCGGGGCCATGCTGCGCGACTTCGCCATCGTCGCCACGGCTTTCGAGGTGCAGGCCACCGAAGCGCGTCGGGCCGGCATGATCGGCGCAGTGGCGTTGCTGCTGGGCACGGTGCTGCCGTTCATTGTTGGTGCGGCGGTGGCTTATGCCTTCGGTTACCGCGATGCGGTAAGCATGACCACCATCGGCGCGGGCGCGGTGACCTATATCGTCGGGCCGGTGACCGGGGCGGCGCTGGGTGCCAGCTCGGACGTGATGGCCCTGTCGATTGCCACCGGGCTGATCAAGGCGATCCTGGTAATGGTGTTTACCCCGGTGTCGGCGCGGCTGCTGGCGCTGGACAACCCGCGATCGGCGATGGTGTTCGGTGGTTTGGCAGGGACGGTGTCGGGGGTGACGGCCGGATTGGCCGCGACGGATCGGCGGCTGGTGCCTTATGGGGCACTCACGGCAACCTTCCATACCGGGTTGGGGTGCCTGATGGGGCCATCGATTCTGTACTTCTGCGTACGCGGCCTGGTTGGCTGACAGCAAACGCAAAACCTGGAAGTCCTGCCCAGATCGTTGTAGGAGCGGCTTTAGCCGCGAACACCGGCCTAGCCGGTGCCAACCACCGCGGCGCCTGCTTCGCGGGCAAGCCCGCTCCCACATCGACCGCGCCGACTTCAAGTCATGTGCAGTACCTGTGGGCGCTGGCTTGCCGGCGATGAGGTCGCTCGACGCCACATCAATGCCAGGTGATATCCCCGGTCTGCCGGTGGAACAGCAACTCTGTGAGGGCCTTGGTCATCTGCACATGATGCACCGCATTGACCAGCATGTTGATGCCGGGCTCACCAGCGTTGGCGCAGATGTATTCGTCCAGCGTGTCTTCGATCCCGGACATTAACTGGAGGGCGTGGATCAGGGCGTCAACCGAGGGCATGTCCTGGTTGATGGTGTAGAAGGGGCGGGGCGCAAGCTTTGCGGGTGGGGCGGGTACGAGCTTTTTCATTATGTAATTCCAGCTTCTAGAAGAATGGAACTACCACCAGAATCTTTCTCATGGATTGAGGGTGGCAGCCGTACGCGGGTGTGAGAAAGCCGAGAAGAAGCTAGCAAAGACCCGGCCAGGCGAAAGCCCGCCCACGTACGGCCACCATCAAGGTGCTGCTAGCTTATCTATCGGGTTCTCATGCCCGGTCACCGAAGCGACCCGGAAACGTTATCCTTGGGGTGATTTCCCGACAACAGCGATAGTTCGGCAGCGCGCGTAGGATAATTCCTAAGCGGGTTAATTCTGAAGCATTTGGTTTCATGTTCAGAAATGTCTGACAGGCGATGGGTTTGTCGGCTGTGGGGCGCAGGGCGGGGTATTGGGTCAGGGCAGCCATGTGTCGGCACCACATTTTCGGCGCCTATGAGATCGAGCGCCGCCCGGGCGGCGCTCGATCTCATAGGCGCTGCATGTGTTGTGGCGAACACCTCCGGCGCTCGACCTCACAGGCACTGAATGTGTTGCGGCGGACACCTCCCAACCCCACCACTATCTATAGACAGGCCCTTTGCCCAACCTGAGCCCCACTACAACTACGCCCCTACCTCCTGACCAATCCAGCCAACCCCCGCGAAACCGCCGGAATCCTCAACCCCATCAACACAACACCAATGAAGGCATAAATTGCCCACTCCCGCAGATCCGAGCGCACGATCCACAAAAAATGCAGCAACCCCAACCCCAACACCGCATACACCAACCTGTGCAGCTTCTTCCACCGCGCTCCAAGCCGCCGCTGGCTATACCGGTTCGAGGTAACCGCCAACGCCAGCAACCCAAGAAACCCCAGCGCCCCGACAATAATGTAGGGCCGCTTGCGCAACTCCACCGCCAACTGCCCCCAATCCAGGCCCAGGATAAAGAACAGGTAAGCCAGAATGTGCAGCACAATATAGGCAAACACCCACAACCCCAGCTGCCGACGCACCACAATCCAGCCCGACCATCCCGTCAGCTTCTGCAGCGGTGTCATACCCAAGGTCACCAGCAGGAAGGTCAGCGCCCCAAGCCCCAGGCGATCCATCATGATCTTCCCGGGATCAGGCCCCAACAGATTCATCGCAGCCTCGTACAACCACCACGCGGGGAACAGGCACCCCACCACAAAAATCGCCAGGCGAAACCAGGGATAGCGCATCAATAGTTCTTCCGCAGATCAAGCCCGGCATACAGCGACGCCACTTCATCGGCGTAGCCATTGAACATCTGCGTTTCCCGCACGTTCGGGCTGAACAACCCGCTAGGCAAACGCCGCTCACGCGCCTGACTCCAACGCGGGTGATCTACAGTCGGGTTCACGTTGGCATAGAAGCCATACTCATCCGGCGCCAACCCTTCCCAGGTAGTAGCCGGCCGCTCTGCCACCAGGCTGATACGCACGATCGACTTGATACTCTTGAAGCCGTACTTCCATGGCACCACCAAGCGCAGTGGCGCACCGTTCTGGTTGGCCAACTCCCGCCCATACATGCCAACGGCCAGAATGGCCAAAGGATGCATCGCCTCATCCAGACGCAAGCCTTCTCTATATGGCCAGTCGATCAGGGCGAAGCCCGAGCGTTGCCCCGGCATGTGTTCCGGGTCCTTCAATGTCTCGAAGCGCACGTAGCGTGCCTTGGAAGTCGGCTCGACCTGCTTGAGCACTTGTGCCAAGGGGAACCCCAGCCACGGAATGACCATCGACCACGCCTCTACGCAACGCAGCCGATAGATGCGCTCTTCAAGCTGGTAGGGTTTGACAAAGTCTTCCAGCGCATAGCGCCCGGGCTTGCCGACTTCACCATCCACCACTATCGACCACGGTTCGGTCTTCAGGCTGCCACCATTGGCCGCCGGGTCGCCCTTGTCGGGCCCGAACTCATAGAAGTTGTTGTAGTGGGTGGCATCCTTGAACGGGGTGACCGCTTCACCTTTGACCGTTACTGCCTGCCATTGCGCGGCCGCGAGCTTTTCGCTGAACCAGCCAGGTGCCTTGCCCGGCTCGACATCGGCGTAACGGCTGGCTTCGGCCGCATGCCCAATACCTGGCAATGCGCCCAGGGCCAAACCGGCCAGCGAGCCACCCAACAGGGTACGACGGGAAAGGTAGATGCCTTCGGGGGTGATCTCCGATGCCTTGCACTCGGATGACCGGGGAAGCTTGATGAGCATGGGCGGCTCCACAGCACTGGATAACGGATGTACCAGTAAGACTATGGAGCCGGAAGGTTATTCCAGCGTTAAGCGATTTTCACGCTTTACGCCGGCGTGCCTTGAGCAGGAACTGGATCGGCCCCGATGCCGCGTAGGCGAGGAAGATCAGCAGCAGGATGCGCGGCGGGTCGCTGAACACCACGGCAAACACCAGCACCACGGCCAGAATCGCCACGAATGGCACGCGGCCCTTCAGGTCCAGCTCCTTGAAGCTGTTGTACTTGATGTTGCTGACCATCAGCATGCCGGCAGCAGCCACCAGCAGCGCGACCAGGAACGACAGCTTGGAACCCTGGATGCCGTAGTCGCTGAACGCCCAGACGGTCCCCGCCACCACACCGGCGGCAGCCGGGCTGGCCAGGCCAATGAAGTAACGCTTGTCGGCGGTGCCGACCTGGGTGTTGAAGCGCGCCAGACGCAGCGCCGCACCAGCCACATAGATGAAGGCGACCATCCAGCCGACCTTGCCCATGTCACCCAGCGCCCAGCCGAAGGCCAGCAAGGCCGGGGCCACGCCGAAGGCGACCATGTCCGACAGCGAGTCATACTCGGCACCGAAGGCGCTCTGGGTATTGGTCATACGCGCAACACGGCCGTCCAGGCCGTCGAGCACCATGGCCACGAAGATGGCAATGGCGGCAAAGGCGAAATACTTGCTCGCCTCGCGCGGGTCACCCGCGCTCAGGGCGCTTTGTGCGCTCATCGAACTGATGATGGAATAAAAGCCGGCAAACAGGTTGGCGGTGGTGAACAGGTTGGGCAGCAGGTAGATGCCGCGGTGGCGTACCTTGCGGCCTTCAGCGTCATGCCCTTCTTCAACGTGTTCATCGATCGGTAGCAGGCTTTCGGCGTCGGAGGGCTTGTTCGGCTCTTCGGGACGTTCGCTCATGGAGGGTACCTTGCAACAGGATGGAAAATGTTCGACACGGGCCCACGAAACAGGTTCTGACGGCGGGCCACTGGTCTGCTTTATACCAGAAGCAGACTGCCAGAACGAAAAAACGCGGCCGAAGCCGCGTTTTTCATGTTGCGATGTTACTTAGTTCTTGGACTTGTCGACGATCTTGTTCGCCGAGATCCAAGGCATCATCGAGCGCAGTTGCTCACCGATGATCTCGATGCCGTGCGAAGCGTTGTTACGACGCTTGGCGGTCATCGATGGGTAGTTGGTAGCGCCTTCGGAGATGAACATCTTCGCGTATTCGCCGTCCTGAATGCGCTTCAGAGCGTTGCGCATGGCCTTGCGGGATTCTTCGTTGATGACTTCCGGACCAGTGACGTACTCACCGTACTCGGCGTTGTTGGAGATCGAGTAGTTCATGTTGGCGATGCCGCCTTCGTACATGAGGTCAACGATCAGCTTCAGCTCGTGCAGGCATTCGAAGTAGGCCATTTCTGGCGCGTAGCCAGCTTCAACCAGGGTTTCGAAACCGGCTTTGACCAGCTCGACGGTACCGCCGCACAGAACGGCTTGCTCGCCGAACAGGTCGGTTTCGGTCTCGTCCTTGAAGGTGGTTTCGATGATGCCGGTACGGCCGCCACCCACGCCAGCAGCGTAGGACAGCGCAACGTTCTTGGCGTTGCCCGAAGCGTCCTGGTAGATAGCGATCAGGTCAGGGATACCGCCGCCTTTGACGAACTCGGAGCGAACGGTGTGGCCCGGGGCTTTCGGCGCGATCATGATCACGTCGAGGTCGGCACGCGGTACAACCTGGTTGTAGTGGATCGAGAAACCGTGGGAGAAGGCCAGGGTAGCGCCCTTCTTGATGTTCGGCTCGATTTCGTTCTTGTACAGAGCGCCCTGGAACTCGTCCGGGGTCAGGATCATCACCAGGTCAGCCGCAGCGACAGCGGTAGCAACGTCAGCAACTTTCAGGCCGTGGGCTTCAGCCTTGGCAACGGTAGCCGAACCTTTACGCAGACCGACGGTAACGTCTACACCGGAGTCTTTCAGGTTGCACGCCTGGGCATGGCCCTGGGAACCGTAACCGATGATGGCGACTTTCTTGCCCTGGATGATGGAAAGGTCGCAGTCTTTATCGTAGAAAACTTTCATGAAAATACCCCTGGTTATATCTCGGCCCCTGCGGAGCCATCGCTAATTTTTGAATTTAGATGCTGAGCACTTTGTCGCCACGGGCAATGCCGGTAACGCCGCTGCGCACGGTTTCGAGAATCGATGCGGTGCCGATGGCCTGGATGAAGCTGTCCAGTTTGTCGCTGGTACCGCTCAGCTGTACGGTGTACACGCTGGCAGTCACATCGACGATCTGGCCACGGAAGATATCCGTGGTGCGCTTGATCTCGGCGCGCTGCGCACCGGTGGCCTTGACCTTGACCAGCATCAGTTCACGCTCGATGTGAGCGCTTTCCGACAGGTCGACAAGCTTGACCACTTCGACCAGCTTGTTCAGGTTCTTGGTGATCTGTTCGATCACTTCGTCATGGCCAACGGTGGTCAGCGTCAGACGCGACAGGGTCGGGTCTTCGGTCGGCGCCACGGTCAGGCTTTCAATGTTGTAGTTGCGCTGGGAGAACAGGCCGACCACACGGGACAGAGCACCGGGTTCGTTTTCCAGCAGCAGGGAAATGATATGCCGCATATCAGGTACGCTCCGTCTTGCTCAGCCACATGTCACGCATCGAGCCATCCTTGATCTGCATCGGATAGACGTGCTCACTGCGGTCAACCGCGATGTCGATGAACACCAGGCGGTCCTTCATCGCAAACGCTTCTTCCAGCTTCGGCTTGAGGTCCTTCAGGCTGGTGATGCGGATACCCACATGGCCATAGGCCTCGGCCAGCTTGATGAAGTCAGGCAGCGACTCGACGTACGAGTGCGAGTGACGACCGTTGTAGGCCATGTCCTGCCATTGGCGGACCATGCCCAACACACCGTTGTTCAGGTTGACGATCTTCACCGGCAGACCGTACTGCATGCAGGTGGACAGCTCCTGGATGTTCATCTGGATGCTGCCTTCACCGGTCACACAGGCAACGTCCTGGTCCGGGAAGCTGAGCTTGACGCCCATCGCCGCCGGGAAGCCGAAGCCCATGGTGCCCAGGCCACCGGAGTTGATCCAGCGGTTAGGCTTGTTGAAGCGGTAGTACTGCGCCGCGAACATCTGGTGCTGGCCAACGTCGGAGGTGACGAAGGCATCGCCATTGGTCACTTCGCACAGGGTCTCGATGACTTTTTGCGGCTTGATGACGTTGCCATCGCCCTTGTCGTAAGGGAACAGCTCGCCATTGCCACGCCATTCGTCGATCTGCTTCCACCAGCCATCCAGCGCCGCCTTGTCAGGCTGCTCGCCGATTTCCTTGAGGATGCCGAGCATTTCGCTGAGCACGCTGTCGACCGGGCCAACGATTGGCACGTCGGCCTTGATCATCTTCGAGATCGACGCCGGGTCGATATCGACATGAATGATCTTGGCGTTCGGGCAGAACTTGGCCGGGCCATTGACCACGCGGTCGTCGAAACGCGCACCGACGGCGAAGATCACGTCGGCATTGTGCATGGCCATGTTGGCGGTGTAGCTGCCGTGCATGCCGAGCATGCCGAGGAACTGGCGATCGGTACCCGGGAAGCCACCCAGACCCATCAGGGTGTTGGTGACTGGCAGGTTCAGCGACTTGGCGATTTCAGTCAGGGCTTCGGAGCCACCGCCCAGGATCACGCCGCCACCGGCGTAGACGATCGGGCGCTTGGCCGCGAGCAGCATCTCGGCAGCCTTGCGGATCTGGCCGGAGTGGCCACGGACCGCCGGGCTGTAGGAGCGCAGCTTGACCTTTTTCGGGTAGACGTATTCGAACTTCTCAGCCGGGTTGGTCATGTCTTTTGGAATGTCGACCACGACTGGACCTGGGCGACCGGATTGCGCCAGGTAGAACGCTTTTTTCAGAACTTCAGGGATCTCGGTCGGGTTCTTGATCATGAAGCTGTGCTTCACGATCGGCCGCGAGATACCGATCATGTCGGTTTCCTGGAAGGCATCGGTACCTACCATGGTGCTAGGCACCTGGCCGGACAGGATGACCATCGGAATCGAGTCCATGTAGGCGGTGGCAATGCCGGTAATGGCATTGGTCGCGCCCGGCCCGGAGGTTACCAGCACCACACCGGCCTTGCCGGTGGCGCGGGCGTAGCCGTCAGCCATATGGGTTGCCGCCTGCTCGTGGCGAACCAGGATGTGTTCCACTTCCGGCTCTTTGAACAGCGCGTCGTATACATGCAGGAGAGCACCACCAGGGTACCCGTAGATATGCTTGACGCCTTCGTCACGCAAGAAGCGGACGATCATCTCACCGCCGGATAAAAGCTCCACGTTGTTCACCTCTAAAACGCCAGAATACCGTCCTCACTGGACGGGTCTTAATAGGTTTACTGCCAAGCAGAGCATGAGCGAACGTCAGCACTGACTGAGCAAGTATTGGGAGCACCCCAGAGTGTTGCGGGGTTTTCCCACCCAGCGCGAGGTAACGCGTTGCGGGGTGTAACAGGTCGGCGCGGGTGTGCGCCTCATGATCTGCTTAGCGGGTCTGCTTCTGGCAGTCCCTCTACAGCGGAAGTTGGATTCTTGTGATTTGGCGGCTACAAGTCAAGAAAAATTATTGCCAATTTTTCCCCAAGATGAATTCCTGCCACCACTAAAAATCGCTTCAGCAGCAGAATTAATAAGATTTCCACAAAAAAGGGCCACAATCTGCGGCCCTTGAAGGAAAAACTGAAGAAATCAGGCGGAAGGAGCGATCAATTGGTCAAAAGCTGCCAACAGGCGGCGCAACTCACGACTTTGCTCCGGTCGGTCGACAAACACCGTTTCGGCCATGACCAGGATGCTGGAGGCGTTGGGCAGCGGCTGGCCGAGCTCGATGATGATCTTCATGCGTTGCAGGAAGATCCATTGCAGCCACTGCTCGAAACGCAGGGTATCGACGGCGAACGGGATGGTACTGGCCAGCGCCTCGTCGCTCGGCGGCTCATCATCCCACCAGCCTTGCACCTTCAGTTCACGCTCGATCAGCAGCAGGTGGTCGGCGATATCCAGAATACGTTGCTCGATCATCACGAATTGACCCGTGCCTTTTGCCGGGCCAGTGCGGCACCTGCACTGTCACCCTGTTTTTCCCGGGCCTGGGCGATGGTGTTCCACAATTCGGCCTGCAGGCTCGGGCGGCCGTTGGCGTAGGTCAGGGCACGGCGCGCCAGCTGCTCGGCCTGTGGCGCATCACCTTGCGACAGGCGCACCTGGGCCAGGCGGTAGAGCACCTGCGGTTCGCGCGGAGCAATGCGCTGGGCACGCTCTAGGCTGGAAGCGGCGCCGTTGAAGTCGCCACTGCCCTGCTGGGTCTTGGCCGTGGTCAGCAGTGCCAGCACCGGGCCGTCCAGCTGCTCGTCGGCCGACAGGCCACCGGCAGCGGGGGTGCTGCGCGGAATGCCGGTTGGCGCACTGCTGGCTGCCGGGGCACTGTTCATCGAGGCGATGTCGAACGGTTCGTCGGCGATCGGGTTTGGATTGGTAGTCATCGGCGCCGAAGTTACCGGCCCGCCAGTAATCGGGCCAGGTGTAATCGGCGAGGTGCTGATCGGCGCTGCGCCATTGGCCGCCGGGAACGTCTGGATGCCCGAGGCGCCAGCGCCCTGCGGGATCATCACGGTGACGCCGGAGTCCTCAGGCAGCGTTTGCGCTTGCGCAGTGCCCGCGTTGTAGCCACCCGCCGAGCGGTTGGCCGTCACGCGCTCGCTGTTGGACACGCGAGTGCTCGAATCAACCACGGGGATATTGCCGCGCGGGACGCTGGAGCACCCCTGAAGCACTACCAGCGCCGTCACGGCAGGAAACAGCCACTTGTTCACATCACACCTCATCAATGCAGCCTGTGCTTAATTCATCCAGCCCTTGACCCAGTCCATGACCGATTCGGCGGGATTCTGCTCGCCGCCACAGGTCGCGCCAGCGGGCGGTTCACTGCCGCGAATATACGGCATCTGCACCGCTCCCGGACAGCTGCCATCAGACCCGTGGCCAGTGTAGGGGTCGATCCAGGCCTGCACCACGTTGTCGGGTTGTGGCATGTCCAGCGGCAGCGGGTCAGCCTTCTTCATGAAGCTGGTCCACACCTGCAGGGCACCGGTGGCACCGGTGAACGGCGTCTTGCCGTTATCGTCGCGGCCCATCCACACCACGGCCAGCAGGTCCTGGCTGAAGCCGGAGAACCAGCTGTCGCGCGAGTCGTTACTGGTACCGGTCTTGCCCGCCAGGGTCAGCGAGCGCGGCAGGGTGTTGTACACCGAGCGCCCGGTACCTTCGCGCATTACCCGCTGCATGGCGTTCTGCACCAGGTAGATGGCACCCGGGTCGAAGGTTTGCTGGATCTGGAACGGGTAGCGCTTGAGCGGCTCACCCTCGGCCGTCAGCACGCTGCGAATACCGCGCATCGGCGTGTTGAAGCCACCGTTGGCGATGGTCTGGTACATGGTCGCGACCTGCATCGGCGACATGCCTCCGGCACCCAGCAGCATTGCCGGGAACGGCTTCCAGTCAACGTTCACGCCCAGCCGGCCGATGGTCTTGAGCACATTCGGCACGCCCACTTCCAGGCCTAGCTTGGCGGTCGACAGGTTGTAGGAGTTGGCCAGCCCCTGGTACAGGTAAATGGTGCCGTGCGGGCGACGGTCGTAGTTTTGCGGGCGCCAGACCTGGCCATCGGCACCTTTGACCGAGAATGGCTCGTCCTGCACCCAACTGGTCAGGGTGAACTTGCTCGGCTGCTCCAGGGCAGTCAGGTAGACCGACGGCTTGACCAGCGAGCCAATTGGCCGCACCGCATCGATGGCCCGGTTGAAGCCGGCAAAGCCTGCCTGGCGGCTGCCGATCAGCGCCTGCACCTCACCGGTTTCAGGGTTGGTCACGACCATTGCCGATTCCACCTCGTCAGCCCCTTTGCGACCGGCCAGGCGCTTGAAGGTCTCGCTCATCGAGGTTTCGGCCTTCATTTGCAGAATCGGGTCGAAGCTGGTGAAGATGCGCAGGCCTTCTTCGGTCAAGTCTTCGTCGCGGTAGTCCTGGCGCAGCTGACGTTTGACCAGGTCGAGGAACGCCGGGAACGAGCTGTCGGCGAGGCTGCCGCGCTTGGTCACGCCCAGCGGCATCTTCTTCGCCGCGTCAACTTCGGCCTGGCTGGCCACACCCTGCTCGGCCACCAGGTCGAGCACCAGGTTGCGCCGAGCCAGGGCGCGGTCGGGGTAGCGCCGCGGGTTGTAGTAGGACGGGCCTTTGACCATGCCCACCAAAAGGGCGACCTGGTGCAGCTTCAGTTCGGACAGCGGCTGGCTGAAGAAGAACTGGCTGGCCAGGCCGAAGCCATGCACCGCACGTTGGCCGTCCTGGCCGACAAACACCTCGTTGAGGTAAGCCTCGAGAATTTCACGCTTGTCGTAATGCAGCTCAAGCAGCATCGCCATCATCGCCTCGGTGAGCTTGCGGCTGAGGCTACGCTCACTGGTGAGGTAGAAGTTCTTCACCAGCTGCTGGGTCAGGGTACTGCCGCCCTGGCGCATCGAGCCGGACGAGGTGTTCACCCACATGGCCCGGGCGATGGATTTGGGCGACACGCCGAAGTGGCTGTAAAAATCGCGGTCTTCCGTAGCCACCAGGGTTTCGAGCAGGTACTTGGGCACCTGGTCAATCTTGATCAGGATGCGGTCTTCGAGGTTTTTCGGGTAGATGCCGCCGATCATCAGCGGTTCCAGGCGCACGACGTCGAGCGCCTTGCCGTTGGCACTGGAAAGGCCGGCCACGTAATCGCCAGAGAAGCGCACGCGCACGAACTGCGCCGGCTCCATGCCCTCGTAGAACTGGAAGCCACGGGTGTTGAGGTCGACGGTATTGCCGTTGACCGACGCCGCACCTGGGCCGTTGGCCGCGCTTTCACGGCGATAGCCAAGCGCGTCGAGCTCGGTGAGGAAGTCGCTTTTGCTCAGTTTCTGGCCAGTGAACAGCTCCAGCGGCCGGGCATACACCTTGGCCGGGATGGTCCAGCGCTTGCCAGAGAACTTCTCCTGGACGACGGCATCGAGGTAAACCGCGAAACCAGCGACGATCACCAGGCCTACCAGGCTGAGCTTCAAAGCCCAGCCCAGCCAGGCGCGGGAGCGGCCGGTCGGGCGTTTCTGAGGGGTACGGGGATTTCGGGTTCGGGTCATGGCGGCGGATTATACGCACTTTATAAAGGCTGGGCAGACGGCCCGGCGGTAGGCAGGGACGGCACCATTGACCATAATGGCGCATTCGAATTCCCTGCCCCCGGAAGGATTTGCCGTGAGCCAAGCTCTTATTACTGCGTTGCAGAACCCAGCCCTGTACCCCCACCCCGTGGACGGGTTCCAGCTCATCGAGACGCATATCTCCTGGGTCCTGCTCACTGGCGAGTACGCTTACAAGATCAAGAAGCCGATGAACTTCGGCTTCCTCGACTTCACCGGTCTGGACCAGCGCCAGCATTTCTGTAACGAAGAATTGCGCCTGAACCAGCGCCTGACCGAAGGCCTGTACCTGGACGTTTTGCCGATCACCGGTAGCGTCGACGCGCCACAGCTCGGCGGTGAGGGCGAAGCCATCGAATACGCGCTGAAGATGCGCCAGTTCCCCCAGGGGCAGATGCTCAGCACCCTGCAGGCCAATGGCGAGCTGAACGCCACGCACATTGACCAAATGGCCCGGCAGATCGCCGAATTCCACCTGCAGGCCCCACGCGTGCCGGTAGAGCACCCGCTGGGCACGCCTGAAAGCGTGATGGCGCCGGTGGAGCAGAACTTCGAGCAGATTCGCCCGTTCCTCAGCGACAAGGCCGACCTGCAGCAGCTCGACGCCCTGCAGGCCTGGGCCCGCAGCAGCTTCGAGCGCCTGCATGGCCTGCTGGAAAAGCGCAAGGCCAATGGCTTTATCCGTGAATGCCACGGTGACATCCATCTGGGCAACGCTACCCTGATCGATGGCAAGGTGGTGATCTTCGACTGCATCGAGTTCAACGAACCGTTCCGCCTGACCGACGTGTATGCCGATACCGGTTTCCTGGCCATGGACCTGGAAGACCGCGGCCTGAAGTGCCTGGCCCGCCGGTTCATCAGCCAGTACCTGGAACTGACCGGCGACTACGAAGGCCTGGAACTGCTCAATTTCTACAAGGCCTACCGCGCCCTGGTGCGGGCCAAGGTCGCGCTGTTCAGCATGCCGGCCGACGCCGATGGCGTGCAGCGTGCCACCACCCTGCGCACCTACCGCAACTACGCCAACCTGGCGGAAAGCTACAGCGCCATCCCGTCGCGCCTGCTGGCCATCACCCACGGTGTTTCGGCCGTGGGCAAAAGCCACGTGGCCATGCGCATGGTCGAGGCCCTGGGTGCGGTGCGCGTGCGTTCGGACGTGGAGCGCAAGCGCCTGTTCGGTGAACAGCAGCAGGCCCAGGCCGGCCAGCTGAGTGCAGGCATCTATGACCAGGACGCCAGCGCCGCGACCTACCAGCGCCTGCATGAAGTGGCGGCAACCGTACTGCGTGCCGGTTTCCCGGTGGTGCTGGATGCCACCTACCTCAAGCGCGAGCAGCGCCAGGCCGCGGCAGACGTCGCCAGCCAGACTGGCGTGCCGTTCCTGATCCTCGACTGCCATGCGCCGGAGGCGGTAATCGCCAGCTGGCTGGAGCAGCGCCAGGCCGAGAACAGCGACCCGTCGGATGCCACCCTGGAGGTGGTCAAGGCGCAACAGGCCAGCCGTGAGGCGCTGGATGCGCAGGAGCTGGTGCAGAGCACCCGCGTTGATACCCAGGCGGCGGGCAGCATGGATCAGGTGATCGAGCAGATTCGCCAGCGTTTGCCGGGGCTGTAAGCTCAGCGTACTCCTGCACTGGCCTCTTCGCGGGTAAACCCGCTCCTACAGGTACACCACTGCCCTTGAAAGCGGTGGCGTACCTGTAGGAGCGGGTTTACCCGCGAAGAGGCCAGAACAGGACAACTCATCCCCACAGATGGCAAAAAGCCGCGTATTCCCCAACCCCCGCTACACTCCTCTCTGACCTGCTCGCGATTTATCTCCCAATGACCCGTTCAGCCATCGCAAGGAGGCTCGATGAACGATGAATTGCAGCATCTGAAGAACCTTGGCAAGACCTCTGCGCAGTGGCTGCATGCAGCCGGCATCCACAGTGCATCGGATCTGCGCCGCCTGGGCGCGGTGGGTGCGTACCAGGCCGTGAAGACACGAGGGTTCCGTGCATCGAAGGTGCTGTTGTATGCCATTGAAGGTGCCCTGCTGGACATGCACTGGAACGACTTGCCGCTGGAACGCAAAGAAGCACTCAACCAACAACTGGATGCAAAAAGCCCTTCGCAAAAAAATCCAAAATAATCGTGAAAAGGGGATTGACGGCTAAATGAGAATTGTTATGATTATCACAACTGGTCGCGAGACTGGTTGGATAAGCTAAGAGCCCCTGGTTCGGACTCTCAGATTATCTCCTCATCAGGCTAATCACGGTTATTGACCCGGCAATTTGCCGGGTCTTTTTTTGCCCGCAGGTTTTGTACTGCCGGCGATTTAGCCAGTGCAGGCAACGCTACTGCCGCAGCTGCGCGCAGTAATCCTGCTCCGGCATCGCTGCCGTGTACCACACGTAATCCGCCTGCCCTGCCTCGACCTGCTCACCCACTTCAGCCAGCAACAGCACCTTGCTCTGCCCCTGCGCCCCCAGATCACTCAAGTGCAACGGCACGCCAAGGTCCTTGCGTACGTGATAAGCCCCGGCAAACAGCAGAGCCGGTTGCGGCGCCGCCAGCAAGCGCTCGGCCATGCGTCGGTCACGCTGCTGCTGCACGGCCAGCATCGCCGGTAACTGGCTTTCTGGCAGCATCCCGCAATGCCCGGCACGCACCTGCTCCAGCAAGGCAGCCTTCACCGCTGGTGCATTGGACCTTTCACCGCTCAATGAAGCCGGCTGTCGGTAGGCCTGGCGCATTTCGCCAGGTGCAAGGTTGGCGGCCAGCAAAGATATCCGCTGCTGCAAGGCTTCCCGCACGATCGGCCCGTACAGCTGCCAGTCCCAGCCCTCCTGCCAGGCCAATGCCTTGGGCAAGTCTGCCGGCAAAAGCTGCCCCGCAACCTTGTCCACGAGTGGCTGCTGTTCGGGTTGCAACATCTCCAGCAACAGGCTGCCCTGGGTACGCTGACCTTGCAGGGCGCGCAGCAGCCACAGTTGCAGTGCGTGATGGTCGGGGTTGTCGTGTTTTTCGCCTACCAGCACTCGAGGGGCGACAGCCAGTCGCTGCACGAGCTGTTCGGGGCTGATTACCTGCCCGCTGGCGAGGTCGACGATGTGCCCCAGTTCGGCATGCGTGCGCCCTTCAGTGCTTTGCCAGGCAGGCAACGGCGGCAGGCTGGCCTGGCAGCCACCGAGAGCCAGCAGCAGACACAGTGAAAAACCGGACAGCAGCGGGTGTCGCATTGGCGTTACTCCATGTCATCCACAATTTATCCGGCCTGCACCGCTTCCTGTGGGAGCGGGCGCGCCCGCGAAACAGACAACGCAATGGATGGCACCGGCTTTGCCGGTGTTCGCGGGCAAGCCCGCTCCCACAGAGATCGCGTCAGCTTTCCGATTTTAAGCAAGGCAATTCCCACAAAAACGCGCAGTATGCCCCTCAGCGGGTGATGATCAGCGGGTGCCCCCGTTCAGGGTGCGGCTGCACCAGCACATCGATCCCGTACACCGCCTTCAACGCCGCCGGCGTCAACACTGCTTCAGGCGCGGCAAACGCATGGCAGCGCCCCTGCTCCAGCAACAGGATACGGTCACAGTAGCGCGCCGCCAGGTTCAGATCATGCAGGATCACCAGCACCGCAGCGCCACGGTCGGCAAAGCGGCGCACAGCCTCCAGGGTAGTGTGCTGGTGCAGCGGGTCGAGCATTGAGGTCGGCTCATCGAGCAGCAAGGTGGTGCCCTCCTCCCCCGGCCACAATTGCGCCAGTACCCGGGCCAGGTGCACCCGCTGCCGCTCGCCGCCGGACAACGCCAGGTAACTGCGCTCCACCAGGTGCCAGGCATCCGCCGCCTGCAACGCTGCCTCGATAATTTCGGCATCGCGCCGCTGGCCGGTGCCATGGGGCATACGCCCCATACCCACCACTTCCTCGACCCTGAACGAAAAGCCCAGGCTGGACACCTGCGGCAGCACTGCCAGGCGCCTGGCCCGCTCCTGCCCGGCCCAATCCACCAATGGCCGGCCCTGCAGCGTCACCTGGCCACGGTCCGCCGCCAGTTCGCCGCACAGCACCCCCAGCAGGCTGCTTTTGCCCGCACCGTTGGGGCCGAGCACACCCACCACCTGCCCGGGGTGCAACTGCAGGTGAATGTCATGCAGCACTTCATTGTTGCCCCGCCGCAGGTGCAGGCCCTCGACTTGCAACATCAGCTGCGCCCTCGCATCAGCAGGAACAGAAAGAACGGCGCACCAATGAAGGCCGTTACGATACCGATCGGCAGTTCGGCGGGCGCCAACAGCAGCCGTGCTGCCAGGTCAGCGAACAGCATCAGTACGCCACCGGCCAGCAGCGAGGCCGGCAGCACCACGCGGTGATCAGGCCCGGCCAGCAAGCGCACCAGGTGCGGTACCACCAGGCCAATGAAGCCGATCAGCCCGGCAGCTGCCACCGCAGCGCCAACACCCAGCGCCGTGCAAAACACCAGTTCGCGCTTCAGCCGCTCGACATCGACGCCCAGGTGGCGCGCCTCGGACTCACCCAGCAGCAAAGCATTCAGCGCCTTGGCCCGACGCGGCAGCCACACTGCCACCCCCGCAGCCACCAGCAACAACGGCCATAGCCGCTCGTAGCTGGCGCCATTGAGGCTACCTAGGTTCCAGAAAGTGAGCGTGCGCAGGGTGGCGTCATCGGCCAGGTAGGAGAACAGCCCTACAGCCGCACCACCCAGCGCGGTCATTGCCACACCAGCCAGCAGCATCGTGGCGACATTGGTCTGCCCATCGCGACGCCCAAGGCGGTAGACCAGCGCGGTGACGCCAAGCCCGCCAACAAACGCGCAGAACGACAGCAAGTAAGGTGCGAAAACTTCCGGCAGGCCGCCGAACCAGGCACCGCCGACGATCGCGACCGCGGCCCCCATCGCTGCCCCCGCGGCCACCCCGACCAACCCCGGGTCGGCCAGCGGGTTGCGGAACAACCCCTGCATGGCCACCCCGGACAGCGCCAGCACCGCGCCCACTGCCAGCCCCAACAGGGTGCGCGGCAGGCGGATCTGGCCAAGGATCATCTCGGCCTGTTGCAGCCCGTCGGCAGCGACCGGCAAGCCCAACAGGCGCAGCCCTGCGCGCAAGGTATCGAACAGCGGCAGGCTGACCGGCCCCAGCGCCAGCGACAGCCACACCGCCAACAGGCACAGCAGGCTCAGGCAAATGAACAACGTACGTGGCTGGACCCGCTGTTTCATTGTGCGAAGCTGGCCTTGGCTGCCGGGTAGAAGGTAGCTGCCAGCGATTGCAAGGTCGCCGGCAGGCGCGGCCCCAGGCCACCGACCAGCAGTGTCGGGTCAAGCGATACCAGGCGCTTCTCACGCACAGCACGTGATGCGGCCAGCGCAGGGTTTTCTTTCAACAGCGCCTGCAAGGCCTGCTCATCGGCCAGTGCCCGGTCGGAAAACACGATCACATCCGGGTCCAGAGCCGCCAATGCTTCGTTGGAGAAATTCTTGTAGCCCTGATGCTCTGCCAGGTTGCGCCCGCCTGCCTGGCCCAGCAGCCAGTCACCGGCAGTGCCCTGCCCGGCGATCAGCGGCTTGGCCCCGGCATGCCCGACCAGCAGCAGCACCCCGGGTACCTTGTGCCCGGCCTGAGCCTGCTTGACCCCGGCTTGCAACGCTTGCAGTTGCTGGTGGTAGCCAGCCGACAATGCCGACGCTTGCTGTTCGGCGCCGAGCAATTGCCCAAGGTGCTTGAGGTTTTCATCCACTGCCGCCAACTCGGCCTTGCTGGAGAACAATTCCACCCGTACACCGGCCTTGCGGATTTGCGCCAGTACCGGCGGCGGGCCCATTTCTTCAGTGCCCACCAGCACATCCGGGCGCAGGCTGAGAATGCCTTCGGCCGATAACTGCCGCTGGTACCCCACGCTGGGCAGTGATTTCAAGGAGGCCGGGTGCTGGCTGGTGGTGTCCACGCCGACCAGGCGCGCTTCACCGCCCAACGCAGCTATCCATTCGCTCAGCGCGCCACCGGCGCTGACCCAGCGTTGCGGCAACTCGGCCGCCTGGGCCTGGGGCAGCTCGGCCGCCAAGGCCTGGGTAGAGAGCACAAGGCTTGCACACAGGGCGAGCAAAGCGGCTGGACGGCGCATCATCGGGTTCCTTCTGAAGGCAGGTCGCACGCCTTGTGGCGGGCGGCGGAACTGCGCACCATAGACAGCCGGGCGCAGCGAATGCGGGCAATTTGATAATTATTCGCATTGAAGCGTCAAGCCATCATCTGTTTCACGAGCCGTCCTTGCCATGCATTTCCTTTGTACTTCACACAGCCTGGCCGAAGGCCAAAGCCGCGCCTTCAGCGTAGACGGCCTCGAACTGTTCGGCGTACGCCGCCAGGGGCAGGTGTACCTGTACCGCAACCGCTGCCCGCACAAGGGTATCCCGCTGAACTGGGCAGAAGACGCGTTTCTCGATGACAGCGCCAGCCTCATCCACTGCGCCCATCACGGCGCACTGTTCCTGATTGAAAGCGGCGAATGCGTGGCCGGCCCCTGTGAAGGTGAACAGCTGCAGGCCTTGGGCTGCCGCGAGGACAGCCAGGGCATCTGGTTCAAGGATTGAGCAGCACCGGTAGGCGGCGGTCGATGACAATGCCTTCGGGGTCCAGCCGCACGCCATAGGCCAGCACCTCCACCCCGTCCGCCACCGCGGCTCGCAAGGCCTGGGCATAAGCCGCATCAATTTCCTCGGCCGGGCGCACGGCATCGACACCGGTCAGGTTCACGCAATACAGCTGCACCGCCCGCACGCCCTGCTTGGCCAGCTTGCCCAGCTCGCGCAGGTGC
Source organism: Pseudomonas sp. S37 (assembly GCF_016658545.1). GTDB lineage: Bacteria > Pseudomonadota > Gammaproteobacteria > Pseudomonadales > Pseudomonadaceae > Aquipseudomonas. The sequence goes on from NZ_JACVZC010000008.1 coordinate 47,623, forward strand.
TTGGCGCCACGCTGGGTCACCGCATCAGGGAACGCCGCGACACGGCTGTCGGGGTAGCCCAAGGTCACGCTCTTGACCTCGACGTAGGCCGGCGCGCCCTCGAACTCCAGGCGAAAGTCGATACGGCTGCCTTCCTCGCCATAGGCCACTTCACGCTTCAGTGCGGTAAACCCGGCCAGCTCGGTGATGGTGCCGGCGCGCAGGGCCTCTTCGACCAGCGCATTGGCGCGCCCGGTATTCACGCAGGCCAGCCGCCCCTGCGGGGTTTCGCTGATTTCCCAAGTGCCCGGCAGCTTGCGCTTGGGGTCGTTGGAGCGGCTGAACCACACCTGCCCGCCTTCAAGCATGCAGTTGAGCATGGAGCCGGTGTTCGGGCAGTGGATGGTCAGCTGCTCGCCGCTGGCCAGTTCGATGTCGGCCAGAAAGCGCTTGTAGCGGCGTAGCAGGCGGCCTTGTTCAAGTGCAGGAGAAAAGCGCATCAGCCTTGCCAGCTCCGCAAGCCACGGGCAATCCGCTGCACCGCCTCTTCCAGGCGCGGCAGGCTCTGGGTATAGGCAAAGCGCACATGGTGCCCAGCCAGATGACGACCGAAATCCAGGCCCGGGGTGAAGGCCAGGTGCTCGGTCTCCAGGAAGTGCCGGCAGAAGGCAAAAGCATCACCGCCAAAGGCGCTGATATCAGCGTACAGGTAGAACGCGCCCTGCGGTTCGACGGCAATGCGGAAGCCCAGTTCGCGCAGTGCCGGTAACAAGTAGTCGCGGCGGCGGGCGAATTCGGCACGGCGTTCTTCGAAGATGGCCAGGGTTTCAGGCTGGAAACACGCCAGCGCAGCATGCTGGGCCATGCTCGGCGCGCTGATGTACAGGTTCTGCGCCAGCTTCTCCAGGTCGGCCACTGCGCCTGGGGGCGCCACCAGCCAGCCCAGGCGCCATCCGGTCATGCCGAAATACTTGGAAAAACTATTAAGGACGAACGCCGAATCGTCGACTTCCAGCACGCTGGGCGCATCCATGCCATAGGTCAGGCCGTGGTAGATCTCGTCGACTACCAGGTGGCCATGCCGCTGATGGGTAGCCTTGGCAAGGCCGGCGAGCTCTTCGCGGTTGAGCACGGTGCCGGTCGGGTTGGCCGGCGAAGCGACCAAAGCGCCAACGGTATCTTTGTCCCAGTAGCGGTCGACCAGATCTTCGGTCAGTTGATAATTCACCTCCGGCCCCACCGGTACCAGCTGCGCGCCGCCTTCGACCAGGCGCAGGAAGTGGCGGTTGCACGGGTAGCCCGGGTCGGCCAGCAACCAGTGCTTGCCCGGGTCGACCAGCAGGCTGCTGGCCAGCAGCAGCGCGCCGGAACCGCCTGGGGTAATGAGAATGCGCTCAGGGTCTATGCTCAGGCCATAGCGCTGGGCATAAAAGCCGGCAATCGCCTCGCGCAGGGCCGGCAGGCCGCGTGCGGCGGTGTAGCGGGTATGCCCGGCGGCCAGCGCGGCCTGGCCAGCCGCCACGATAGGCGCGGCCGTGGTGAAATCCGGCTCGCCGATTTCCAGGTGGATCACGTCGTGTCCCGCCGCCTGCAACTCGTTGGCCCGGGCCAGCAACGCCATGACGTGGAAGGGTTCGATGGCGCGGCTGCGCGCACTGTAGGGGTGGGCCATGACCTTCTCTCAATTGGGTCTAAACTGTTGATTCTACCTCTGCAAGCGATCGAACGTACCGTTCGGGCCGGTGTCAATAAGCAGGATCGGGCGGGCTAGCGCACCCCCGATCTATCTGGTAAGTTCGGCGGCTCGCAGTCGCAGGGCCGGCGGGTGCCGGAGATGGAGCAGCCTGCGCATTGGATCAGATGAGTGAGAGGCGGTCTATTCATGTCCACCGTAGAAAAGCAAAAAGCCCAGACCATGTACGGTGTCGAGCCATACGTAGAATCCAAGGGTGAAGAGTACATGGGCGAGCCCATGAAAAAGCACTTCACCAAGCTTCTCGGCGCCTGGAAGCAAGAGCTGATGACCAGTGTGGACCGCACTGTGGATCACATGAAGGACGAGGCAGCCAACTTCCCCGACCCGGCCGACCGTGCCAGCCAGGAAGAAGAATTCGCCCTTGAGCTGCGCAACCGCGATCGCGAGCGCAAGCTGATCAAGAAAATCGACAAGACCCTCGACAAGATCAAGGCCGACGAGTACGGCTGGTGCGAGTCGTGCGGCATCGAGATCGGCCTGCGCCGCCTGGAAGCCCGCCCTACCGCCGACCTGTGCTTCGACTGCAAGGAAATCGCCGAGAAAAAGGAAAAAACGGTCGGCAAAGGCTGATCTTTCTTCCACCTGAACGGGGCGCATCATGCGCCCCGTTTCATTTATATGCCTAGCCAGACCATGACCGACTCCAGCTACATCGGGCGTTTCGCCCCCACCCCCAGCGGCTTCCTGCATTTTGGTTCACTGGTCGCGGCCCTCGCCTCCTGGCTTGATGCCCGCGCCGTCAACGGCCGCTGGCTGCTGCGCATGGAAGACACCGACCCGCCCCGGGAAATGCCCGGCGCCCGTGATGCCATCCTGCAAACGCTGGAGCGTTACGGCCTGGAATGGGACGGCGAAGTGGTGTTCCAGAGCCAGCGCCACGACGCCTATGCCGCCGTGGTCGACCGCCTGTTCAACATGGGCCTGGCCTATGCCTGCACCTGCTCACGCAAGCAACTTGAAGGCTACAACGGCATTTACCCAGGCTTTTGCCGTAATGCCGGGCATCCCCGTGAAGGCGCGGCCATCCGCTTGCGGGTGCCGGAACTGATCTACCGCTTTACCGACCGGGTGCAAGGTGATTACCAGCAACACCTGGGCCGCGAGGTGGGCGATTTCGTCATCCAGCGCCGCGACGGGCTGTACGCGTATCAGCTGGCGGTGGTGCTGGACGATGCCTGGCAGGGTGTTACCGACATCGTGCGCGGCGCCGACCTGCTCGACAACACCCCGCGCCAGCTGTACCTGCAAGAGCTGCTGGGCTTTTCGCAGCCGCGTTACCTGCATATCCCGCTGATCGTGCAGCCGGACGGGCACAAGCTGGGCAAGTCGTACCGCTCGCCGCCGCTGCAGGCCGAGCATGCCACACCGCTGTTGTTGCGGGCGCTGCGGGCGCTGGGGCAGGCGGCTGACCCTGAGTTGCTGCTGGCGACGCCGGCTGAAGTGCTGGCAGTTGCCCGCCAGCAGTGGCGGCCGGAGGCGATTGCGCAGAGGACGACGGTGCCAGAGGCTGATTTGCGCTGAGATCTTGCTGGCCCTATCGCCGGCAAGCCAGCTCCCACAGGGACAGCGCAGCGCTCAGGTCCTGTGGCAATCCTGTGGGAGCTGGCTTGCCAGCGATAGGGCAGAACAGGCAACCCATCCCTAAAATCAAAAGCCCAACAAATTCAAACCCTTGGCTAACCCCATCGATTCCCGCTAGCATCCCCCCCGCCATTTGCGCCAATAATAAGTCCAAGCCCGCAGCGCCCAACCATCGAGGCCAGCATGTACATCTATCGTTTGGTCCTGCTTCTGGTCGTGGGGATCTATCTGTTCTCCCCGGCCATCATGGACTGGTGGATCGAGCCGACCGGAGCCTGGTACCGCCCCTACCTGCTCTGGCTGATCCTGATCGTCGTCACCTTCATCCTGCAGAGCCAACGAGATGCCGATGAGCTTTAGCCTGACCCAGATGATCCTGATCAGCGCCGGGTACCTCATGGTGCTGTTCGGCGTGGCCTGGATCAGTGAGCGTGGGTTGATCCCGCGCGCCATCATTCGCCACCCGCTCACCTACACCCTGTCGCTGGGCGTGTACGCCAGTGCCTGGGCCTTCTATGGCTCGGTGGGCCTGGCCTACCAGTACGGCTACGGCTTCCTCGCCTGTTACCTGGGGGTGTCCGGCGCGTTTCTGCTGGCACCGGTGCTGCTGTACCCGATCCTCAAGATCACCCGCACCTACCAGCTTTCATCGCTGGCCGACCTGCTGGCGTTCCGCTTCCGCAGTACCTGGGCCGGGGCGTTGACCACCATGATCATGCTGATCGGCGTGTTGCCGTTGCTGGCCCTGCAGATCCAGGCGGTAGCCGACTCGATCAGCATCCTCACCGGTGAGCCGGTCAAGGCGCGGGTGGCCTTTGCCTTCTGTGTGCTGATCATCCTGTTCACCATCTTTTTCGGCTCGCGGCACATTGCCACGCGCGAAAAGCACGAAGGGCTGGTATTCGCCATTGCCTTCGAGTCTGTGATCAAGTTGCTGGCGCTGGGCGGCATCGGGTTGTACGCCTTGTACGGCGTGTTCGGCGGCCCGCACGGGCTGGAAGTCTGGCTGCTGCAGAACCAGACCGCCCTGGCGGCCCTGCACACCCCCCTGCAGGAAGGCCCATGGCGCACCCTGTTGCTGGTGTTCTTCGCCTCGGCCATCGTCATGCCGCACATGTACCACATGGCCTTTACCGAAAACCTCAACCCGCGCTCGTTGGTCAGCGCCAGCTGGGGCCTGCCGCTGTTCCTGCTGCTGATGAGCCTGGCGGTGCCACTGGTGCTATGGGCCGGTCTGCGCCTGGGCGCCAGCACCAACCCCGAGTACTTCACCCTGGGGCTGGGGATCGCCGCCAACAATCAGGCGCTGACACTGCTGGCCTACGTGGGCGGGCTTGCGTCTGCCAGCGGGCTGATCATCGTCACGACCCTGGCCTTGTCAGGCATGGCCCTCAACCACCTGGTACTGCCGCTGTACCAGCCACCGGCCGAGGGCAACATCTACCGCTGGCTGAAATGGACCCGCCGGGCGCTGATCGTCGCCATCATCACTGCCGGCTTCATGTTCTACCTGACCCAGAACAACCACCAGAGCCTGGCCAACCTGGGCATCGTGGCCTTCGTTGCCACCTTGCAGTTCCTGCCCGGCGTGCTGTCGGTGCTGTACTGGCCGACCGCCAACCGCCGCGGCTTCATCGCCGGGCTGCTGGCCGGCACCCTGGTGTGGATGGTGACCATGCTGCTGCCGCTGCTGGGCAACCTGCAGGGCTTCTACATCCCGTTGCTGGACATGATCTATGTGCTGGACGATACCAGCTGGCACATGGCGGCCATCGCTTCACTGGCAGCCAACGTGCTGCTGTTCACCCTGATCTCGCTGTTCACCAACGCCAGCACCGAAGAGGTCAGCGCCGCTGAAGCTTGCGCGGTGGACAACGTGCGCCGGCCACAGCGCCGCGAGCTGCACGCCGCCTCGCCGCAGGAATTCGCCACCCAGCTGGCCAAGCCATTGGGCGCCAAGGCCGCGCAAAAGGAAGTGGAGCAAGCCCTTCGCGACCTGTACCTGCCGTTCGACGAGCGCCGCCCTTATGCCCTGCGCCGCCTGCGTGACCGCATCGAGGCCAACCTGTCGGGCCTGATGGGACCAAGCGTGGCCCAGGACATGGTCGAAACCTTCCTGCCGTACAAGTCCGGTAACGAAAACTACGTGACCGAGGACATCCACTTCATCGAAAGCCGCCTGGAAGACTACCACTCGCGCCTGACCGGCCTGGCTGCCGAGCTCGATGCCCTGCGCCGTTACCACCGCCAGACCCTGCAAGAGCTGCCCATGGGCGTCTGCTCGCTGGCCAAGGACCAGGAAATCCTGATGTGGAACAAGGCCATGGAAGAGCTTACCGGTATTGCCGCCAAGCACGTGGTCGGCTCACGCCTGGTGACCATCGGCGAACCCTGGCGCGGGCTGCTGCAAGGCTTCATCAACGTACCCGACGAGCACTTGCACAAGCAGCGCCTGGCACTGGACGGCCAGCCACGCTGGTTGAACCTGCACAAAGCGGCCATCGACGAACCGCTGGCCCCCGGTAACAGTGGCCTGGTGCTGCTGGTCGAGGACCTGACCGAAACCCAGGCCCTGGAAGACAAGCTGGTGCATTCCGAGCGGCTGGCCAGCATTGGCCGCCTGGCTGCGGGCGTGGCCCACGAGATCGGCAACCCGATCACCGGCATCGCCTGCCTGGCGCAGAACCTGCGCGAGGAACGCGAAGGCGATGGCGAAATCATCGAGCTGTCCAGCCAGATCCTCGACCAGACCAAGCGGGTGTCGCGCATCGTCCAGTCGCTGATGAGCTTTGCCCATGCCGGTGGCAGCCACCAGAACAGCGAAGAGCCGGTGTGCCTGGCCGAAGTGGCGCAGGACGCCATCGGTCTGCTGGCGTTGAACCGGCGCAATTTCGAAGTACAGTTCTTCAACCTCTGCGACCCGGACCACTGGGCCGAGGGGGACCCGCAGCGCCTGGCCCAGGTGCTGATCAACCTGCTCTCCAACGCCCGCGACGCCTCACCGCCCGGCAGTGCCGTGCGCGTGCGCAGCGAAGCCAGCGACCACACCGTCGACCTGATCGTCGAGGACGAGGGCAGCGGGATCCCGAAGAACATTCAGGACCGCTTGTTCGAACCGTTCTTCACCACCAAGGACCCGGGCGAAGGAACCGGACTGGGGCTCGCTCTGGTCTATTCCATCGTGGAAGAGCATTATGGGCAAATCACCATCGACAGCCCGGCCGACATCGAACGGCAACGTGGCACCCGGATCCGCGTGACCCTGCCCCGGCATGTCGTAGCGACGTCCCCTGAAATTCGAGACCGTCGAGAGAATTGAATCAATGCCGCACATTCTGATCGTCGAAGACGAAACCATCATCCGCTCGGCCTTGCGTCGTTTGCTTGAGCGGAACCAGTACCAGGTCAGCGAAGCCGGCTCGGTGCAGGAAGCCCAGGAACGCTTCAGCATTGCCACCTTCGACCTGATTGTCAGTGACTTGCGCCTGCCAGGCGCGCCCGGCACCGAACTGATCAAGCTTGGCCAAGGCACCCCGGTGCTGATCATGACCAGCTACGCCAGCCTGCGCTCGGCGGTGGACTCGATGAAAATGGGCGCGGTGGACTACATCGCCAAGCCCTTCGACCACGACGAAATGCTGCAGGCGGTGGCGCGTATCCTGCGCGACCGGCAGAACGCCCCCGCCGCTGCCCCGGCTGCCGAGCCACGCGCCAGCAACGGCAAGGCCGCCCCGGCCGCCGACAAAGCCGGCGCGGCAGCGGCCAACGGCGAAATCGGCATCATCGGCTCGTGCCCGCCCATGCAGGACATGTACAGCAAGATCCGCAAGGTCGCGCCGACCGACTCCAATGTGCTGATCCAGGGCGAATCCGGTACCGGTAAAGAGCTGGTGGCCCGCGCCCTGCACAACCTGTCACGGCGGGCCAAGGCGCCGATGATTTCGGTGAACTGTGCAGCCATCCCCGAGACACTGATCGAATCCGAACTGTTCGGCCACGAAAAAGGGGCCTTCACCGGCGCCAGCGCTGGCCGTGCCGGCCTGGTGGAAGCCGCCGACGGCGGTACGCTGTTCCTCGATGAAATCGGTGAACTGCCACTGGAAGCCCAGGCCCGCTTGCTGCGCGTGCTGCAGGAAGGTGAGATTCGCCGGGTGGGTTCGGTGCAGTCGCAAAAGGTCGATGTGCGCCTGATCGCGGCTACCCACCGCGACCTGAAGAACCTGGCCAAGGCCGGCCAGTTCCGTGAAGACTTGTATTACCGCCTGCACGTGATTGCCCTGAAATTACCGGCCCTGCGCGAGCGTGGCAGCGACGTCAACGAGATCGCCAGCGCCTTCCTGGCCCGTCAGAGCGCACGCATCGGCCGTGACGACCTGCACTTCTCGGCAGAAGCCGAGCAGGCCATTCGTCACTACAGCTGGCCGGGCAACGTGCGTGAGCTGGAAAACGCCGTGGAGCGTGCGGTGATCCTTAGTGAGAGTGCGGAAATTTCTGCCGACCTGCTGGGTATCGACATCGAGCTGAGCGACCTGGAAGAAGACGACATCCTCGACAACGCGCTGGTGGTGGCGAGTGCGGCCAGTGCCAGCCACGAGCCGACCGAGGACCTGTCACTGGAGGATTATTTCCAGCACTTCGTGCTTGAGCACCAGGACCATATGACCGAGACCGAACTGGCACGCAAGCTCGGCGTCAGCCGCAAGTGCCTGTGGGAACGCCGCCAGCGGCTGGGCATTCCGCGGCGCAAGAGTAACGCTACCAGCGAGTAACCGACCTGCCTGGGCAGGAGGTTCCTCCTGCCCCCTTCTCTACCAGCACCACCGGCCTCTTCGCGGGTAAACCCGCTCCCACAGAACCTACGCAAGGCTTGTGGCTGTAAAATACCTGTGGGAGCGGGTTCACCCGCGAAGAGGCCAGCACAGACGCCCCCCCGGTAACACCTCGCTCCCCCACAAAAATCTGTTACCCACCCTTCCCGCCGTAACAGTTCCCGAGGCGTACGGTAACGAAATCCCGACATTTTCGACCTGCCGAAAACCGCCAAATCCTCTCAACCCCTTGATTTTACTGGGTTTCGAAAAGTTGGCACGGCACCTGCTATATGCTTAGTACAAAAACAATAACAAGCACTGAAATCTAAAATAAGAACAAGACGAAACGGCTCACGCACAATAAAAACAAGACGGCGGAGGCGCAGCTAACTGATTCTTTTGGAGAGGATGCGTGTTTGGGGCTTGCCCCACGACCAGGCAGAGAACAACAAAAACTGCACTAAAAAGCAGCGCCTGAACTGGTTGGATCGACAGATCAACGTGACATCAGCGGCCAAAGCAATCCGTTTGCTCTTTACCCCCGGTTTGGGGGTCGTCCACAAGTTTCGAGATTTGTGGGCAGGGCACTCAACAAAAACAAAAAGCCCAGCAAAAAAATAATAAGAGCACGCAACGACACTTCTTGGGGAGCTTAGGCTCCCCTTGTCGTTTCTGTCATTCCTGCAGGCATCCTGCTACCCGCCTACACCATTCCCTGAGTAAATGCTAGAATCCCCGCCCATCATGCGGCCATTCTCCTATTCTTGGCCGAACATTCCTTCAAACAGTGCATCCCATGCTGAAGAAGCTGTTCCAGTCGTTCCGCCCGCCCGTACCGGGCCAGCACCACAGGCGCACCACGCCTGAGGTGATCAACAAGAGCCAGCACTCGCTGCAGCGCCACCAGTTCAGCCGCCATGCGGTGAACATCGTCGAGCGCCTGCAAAGTGCGGGTTACCAGGCCTACCTGGTCGGTGGCTGCGTCCGCGACCTGATGCTGGGCATCACGCCAAAAGACTTCGACGTGGCCACCAGTGCCACGCCCGAACAGGTCCGTGCCGAGTTCCGTAACGCGCGCATCATTGGCCGCCGCTTCAAGCTGGTCCACGTGCATTTCGGCCGTGACATCATCGAAGTCGCCACATTCCGCGCGCCGCACTCGGAAGACGACCAGGGTGACAGCCACCGTTCGTCGCATAACGCCAGTGGGCGCATCCTGCGTGACAACGTGTACGGCACCCTGGAAGAGGACGCGCAACGCCGCGACTTCACCATCAACGCCCTGTACTACGACCCGGTGAGCGAGCGCATCCTCGATTACGCCAACGGCGTACATGACGTGCGCAACCGCCTGCTGCGGCTGATCGGCGACCCGACCCACCGTTACCAGGAAGACCCGGTGCGCATGCTGCGCGCGGTGCGTTTCGCCGCCAAGCTGGACTTCGGCATCGAGAAGCACACCTTCAAGCCGATCCGCGAACTGGCCCCGTTGCTGCGCGAAATCCCGCCTGCACGCCTGTTCGAAGAGTGCCTGAAGCTGTTCCTTTCCGGCCAAGGTGCCATCGCCTTCGAAATGCTGGTCGACCTGGAACTGTTCGAGCCATTGTTCCCGGCCAGTGCGCACGCCCTGGAAGAGCGCCCGACGTACACCCACACGCTGATCAGCCAGGCACTGAACAACACCGACCTGCGCGTGAAGCAGGGCAAACCGGTGACGCCAGCCTTCCTGTTCGCTGCACTGCTGTGGCCTGCCCTGCCGTCCCGTGTACTGCACCTGCAGAACCAGGGTGTGCCGCCAATTCCGGCCATGAACGGCGCAGCCCACGACCTGATCGCCGAGCAGTGCGCGCGCATTGCCATCCCCAAGCGCTTTACCCTGCCGATCCGCGAGATCTGGGACATGCAGGAACGCCTGCCACGCCGCAGCGGCAAGCGTGCCGACCTGCTGCTGGACAACCCGCGTTTCCGTGCCGGTTACGACTTCCTGCTGCTGCGTGAAAGCGCCGGCGAGGAAACCGACGACCTCGGCCAGTGGTGGACCGACTACCAGGATGCCAACGACAGCGAGCGCCGCGAGATGATCCGCGAGCTGGGCAGCCGTGATGAAGGCACCGGCGCCGGCCCGCGCAAACGCAAGCGCAGCGGTAGCAAGCGCAAGCGTGGTGGCGACGAGGCATTCGAGTGACCACCCGCGCCTACGTTGGCCTGGGCAGCAACCTGGATGCACCTGCCGAGCAGCTGCGCAGCGCCTTGCAGGCGCTGGACCAGCTCGAAGCCACACGCCTGGTAGCGGCCTCGGCCCTGTACACCAGCGATTCGCTGCTGCCCGGCCAGCCACGCTACACCAACGCCGTCGCCGCGCTGGATACCACCCTGGCACCACTGGCCCTGCTCGACGCGCTGCAGGCCATCGAGAACGGCCAGGGCCGGGTACGCAAGGAGCGCTGGGGCCCGCGCACACTGGACCTGGACATTCTGCTGTTCGGCGACCAGGTACTCGACGAGCCCCGCCTGAAAGTGCCGCATTACCACATGCACGCCCGCCCGTTCGTGCTGTACCCACTGGCCGAACTGGTACCTGGCGATTTCCGCCTGGCCGATGGCCGCACCCTGGCGCAACTGCTCGACGACTGCCCGTTCGTCGGCCTGGAACGCCTGTAAACCGGGCGTTCCAGCCTGCCGTACCGCTACGGTAACGCCAGTAACACCCTGATCGTAACAATGCGGTAACAGGGTGATTGACTTCCCCCACCTCGCTCACGACTATAGGCGTCCCGTGTGGCACCAAAGTGCCGCATACCCGTATTTAGGCCCGGACGGACCTGTGCCCGAACATCACGCGCGATGATGTGCCGCTCCGGAAGATGACTACACGCGTTGAATGCAGTCGTTTTTTACAGCGCCTGAACGAGGAATTTCCTACATGCCTGAAGTAACCCTGACCACCCTCAATGGCCTCAAGGCCAAGGGTGAAAAAATCACCATGCTGACCTGCTACGACGCAACCTTCGCCAAGGTCGCCAGCCAGGCCGGTGTTGAAGTGTTGCTGATAGGCGACTCACTGGGGATGGTCCTGCAGGGCCACGACAGCACCTTGCCGGTCACCACAGCGGACATGGCCTATCACACCGCCTGCGTCAAACGCGGCAACGACGGCGCGCTGATCCTTGCCGACCTGCCGTTCATGGCCCACGCTACCCCGGAGCAGGCCTTTGCCAACAGCGCCACGCTGATGCAGGCCGGCGCCCACATGGTCAAGATCGAAGGCGCCGCCTGGCTGGCCGAAACCATTCGCCTGCTGGCCGAACGTGGCGTGCCAGTGTGTGCGCACATGGGCCTGACCCCACAAACCGTCAACGTGCTGGGCGGCTACAAAGTGCAAGGCCGCCAGGAAGCCCAGGCCCGCCAGATGCGTGCCGACGCCATTGCCCTGGAGCAAGCCGGTGCAGCCATGCTGCTGCTTGAATGCGTGCCCAGCGAACTGGCGGCGGAAATCACCAATGCCGTGGGCATCCCGGTAATCGGCATTGGCGCCGGCAGCGCCACCGATGGCCAGGTACTGGTACTGCACGACATGCTCGGCCTGTCGCTGACTGGCCGGGTACCAAAGTTCGTGAAGAACTTCATGCAAGGCCAGCCGGATATCCACAGCGCCCTCGTCGCGTACGTCGAGGCGGTCAAGCAAGTCAGCTTCCCAGGCAGCGAACACGGGTTCAGTGCATGAATACAGTCAAGACCGTCCGCGAACTACGTGCGGCAGTAGCCCGCGCCCGCGGCGAAGGCAAGCGCATCGGCTTCGTGCCGACCATGGGCAACCTGCACAGCGGCCACGGGGCGCTGGTAACCAAGGCCGCGCAGCGCGCCGACTTCGTGGTCGCCAGTATCTTCGTCAACCCGCTGCAGTTCGGCGCCAACGAAGACCTCGACAAGTACCCGCGCACCCTGGCTGCCGACCAGGAGCGCCTGCTACAGGCCGGCTGTAACCTGCTGTTCGCGCCCACCGTGGACGAGATGTACCCCGACGGCATGAGCGTGCAAACTCGCGTCAGCGTGCCCCAGCTTTCCGAAGGCCTGTGCGGCGCCAGCCGGCCCGGGCATTTCGAAGGGGTGGCCACGGTGGTCAGCAAGCTGTTCAACATGGTCCAGCCTGACCTTGCGGTGTTCGGTGAAAAGGACTTCCAGCAGCTGGCGGTGATCCGCGCCATGGTGCGCGACCTGAACATGCCGGTGCAGATCATTGGCGAGCCCACCGTGCGGGCCGAAGATGGCCTGGCGCTGTCGTCGCGCAATGGTTACCTCACACCGGAGCAGCGTAGTGCTGCGCCAGCGCTGTACCGCACCTTGCAGCAGATTGCGGCGGGCATTGGCCGGGGACAGCGGGATTTTGCTGCGCTGGTTGCCGAAGGGCAGGCGCAGCTGGCTGCCGCGGGTTTCCGCCCGGATTACCTGGAAGTGCGCCATGCCGTGAGCCTGCGCCCGGCAGCGATCGATGATCGCGACCTGGTGGTGATTGCGGCGGCTTACCTGGGTAACACCCGGTTGATCGACAACCTTTACCTGCATGTGGAAGACAAGACCGCATAAAGGCCTGGGGCTGCCTTGCAGCCCATTCGCGGGACAAGCCCGCTCCTACAGAGATCGCAGTCCCCTGTAGGAGCGGCCTTGCGTCGCGACAGGGGCGCAAAGCGCCCCCTCAAAATCCCCATCCCATACCCATTCCCAGCGCGTGGCCTTTGCCTATAATGATGCCAGCCTGAACCCGGCAACGACTGCCGTGTCCAAGGCCTCACCACGCACCAAGGGAACCCCGCGCAATGGCGTATTACCGTACTCCCCACGATGTGACGGCCCTGCCCGCCTGGCAGGCGCTTCAGCAACACCGCGATGCCATGCAGAGCTTCAGCATGCGCGAAGCCTTTGCCGCCGATGCCAAGCGCTTCGACCAGTTCTCCCTTAGCGCTTGCGGTCTGTTCCTCGACTATTCGAAAAACCTGATTACCGAGCAAAGCCGCGACCTGCTGGTCAACCTGGCCAACGAAGTGGGCCTGCAGGACGCCATCAAGTCGATGTTCAACGGCGAAATCATCAACGCCTCCGAAGGCCGCCCGGTGCTGCATACCGCCTTGCGCCGGCCCGTAGGTGACAAACTCAGCGTCAACGGCGTGAACGTCATGCCGGAAGTGCACAAGGTGCTCAACCAGATCACCGAACTGGTTGGCCGCATCCATGACGGCCTGTGGCGTGGCTACAGCGAAAAGCCGATCACCGACGTGGTCAACATCGGCATCGGCGGCTCGTTCCTCGGCCCCGAGCTGGTCTCTGAAGCGCTGCTGCCCTACGCACAGCGCGGCGTACGCTGCCACTACCTGGCCAACATCGACGGCAGCGAGTTCCACGAGCTATCGGCCAACCTGCGCGCCGAAACCACCCTGTTCATCGTCTCGTCAAAGTCGTTCAACACCCTCGAGACCCTGAAAAACGCCATGGCCGCGCGTACCTGGTACCTGGCCCAGGGCGGCTCGGAAGCCGAGCTGTACCGCCACTTCATTGCGGTCTCCAGCAACAAGGCTGCCGCCGTGGCCTTCGGCATCCGTGAAGAGAACATCTTCCCGATGTGGGACTGGGTGGGTGGCCGCTACTCGCTGTGGTCGGCCATCGGTCTGCCAATCGCGCTGGCCATCGGCACCGCCAACTTCAAGGAGCTGCTGTCCGGTGCCTACACCATGGACCAGCATTTCCAGACCGCGCCGTTCGACAAGAACATGCCCGTGCTGCTGGCCTTGCTGGGCGTGTGGTACGGCAATTTCTGGGGCGCCAGCAGCCACGCGATCCTGCCCTACGACCATTACCTGCGTAACATCACCAAGCACCTGCAGCAGCTGGACATGGAGTCCAACGGCAAAAGCGTGCTGCAGGATGGCACCCCGGTGAAAACCGATACCGGCCCGGTCATCTGGGGTGGCGTCGGCTGTAACGGCCAGCACGCCTACCACCAGTTGCTGCACCAGGGCACCCAACTGATTCCGGCCGACTTCATCGTGCCGGTCGTGAGCTTCAACCCGGTAGCCGACCACCACCAGTGGCTGTATGCCAACTGCCTGTCGCAGAGCCAGGCGCTGATGCTGGGTAAAACCCGCGAAGAAGCCGAAGCCGAACTGCGTGGCAAAGGCCTGAACGAAGCGGACATCGAAAAGCTGGCCCCGCACAAGGTGATCCCGGGCAACCGCCCGAGCAATACCTTGGTGGTCGAGCGCATCAGCCCGCGCCGCCTGGGCGCGTTGGTGGCGATGTACGAGCACAAGGTGTTCGTGCAGAGCGTGATCTGGGGTATCAACGCCTTTGACCAGTGGGGCGTGGAGCTGGGCAAGGAGCTGGGCAAGGGCGTGTACCAGCGCTTGGTCGGCAGCCTGGAAGACAGCGCTGAAGATGGCTCTACCCAAGGCCTGATCAACTACTTCCGCGGCCGTCACCGCGGGTGATCTTAAGCCTGTACCGGCCTCTTCGCGGGTGAACCCGCTCCCACAGGACAACACAGTTTTCGAATTTTGTGCGATCCCTGTGGGAGCGGGTTTACCCGCGAAGAGGCCCGCACAGGTTGAACACCACCCCCAGCTACACTGTCCTATCGAATAGCCGTTGCAGTCCCTCGCCCCTTACAAGAGCAGGACCACCCGCCATGTTCGATATCCGCAATTACCCCCAGGCCCTGGCCGTCAGCCAGGCCGCAGCCCTTACCCCCGACGACTACCAACGCTTGTACCGCCAGTCGGTCGACGACCCCGACGCTTTCTGGGCCGAACAAGCCAAGCGCCTGGACTGGATCAAGCCTTGGTCAAGCGTGCAGCAATGCGACCTGAAGACCGGCAAGGCGCGCTGGTTCGACGGTGCCCAGCTCAACGTCAGCTATAACTGCATCGACCGCCACCTGGCCCAGCGCGGCGAACAGACCGCCCTGCTGTGGGAAGGTGACGACCCGAAAGATTCCAAGGCCATCAGCTACCGCGAACTGCACCGCCAGGTCTGCCGCCTGGCCAACGCCCTGAAAGCCCGCGGGGTGAAGAAAGGCGACCGGGTGTGCATCTACATGCCGATGATCCCCGAAGCCGCCTTCGCCATGCTCGCCTGCACCCGTATCGGGGCCATCCACTCGGTGGTGTTCGGTGGTTTCTCGCCAGACGCCCTGCGCGACCGCATTCTCGATGCCGACTGCCGCACCGTGATCACCGCCGACGAAGGCGTACGCGGTGGCAAGCGTATCCCGCTCAAACACAACGTCGACAAGGCCCTGGCCAGCTGCCCCGCAGTCAGCAGCATCTTCGTGGTGCGCCGCACCGGTAGCGAGGTTGCCTGGGCCGAGGGCCGCGACCTCTGGTACCACGAGGCTACGGAAAAGGCTGGCGACGATTGCGCCCCCGAGCCGATGGAAGCCGAAGACCCGCTGTTCATCCTCTACACCTCGGGCAGCACCGGTAAACCCAAGGGCGTCCTGCACACTACCGCCGGGTACCTGCTGCAGGCGACCATGACCTTCAAGGTGGTGTTCGACTACCGGGACGGCGAAGTGTTCTGGTGCACCGCCGACGTCGGCTGGGTCACCGGCCACAGCTACATCGTCTATGGCCCGCTGGCCAATGGTGCGGTCTCGCTGATGTTCGAAGGCGTGCCCAACTACCCGGACACCTCGCGCTTCTGGCAGGTGGTGGACAAACACCAGGTGAACATCTTCTACACCGCCCCCACAGCCCTGCGCGCGCTGATGCGCGAAGGTTCGGCACCACTGCAGAGCACCACGCGCAAAAGCCTGCGCCTGCTGGGCAGTGTCGGCGAGCCGATCAACCCCGAAGCCTGGGAGTGGTACTTCGAGGAAGTCGGGCAGAAGCGCTGCCCGATTGTCGATACCTGGTGGCAGACCGAAACCGGCGGCATCATGCTAACCCCGCTGCCTGGCTCGCCATCGCTCAAGCCCGGCTGCGCCACCCAGCCCATGTTCGGCGTGCAACCGGTGCTGCTGGACGAAAAAGGGCAGCTGATCGAGGGCCCCGGCGCCGGGCTGCTGGTCATCAAGGCCAGCTGGCCCGGGCAGATCCGCAGCGTGTATGGCGACCACCAACGCATGGTCGACACCTACTTCAAGCCCATGCCCGGCTATTACTTCACCGGCGACGGTGCCCGCCGCGATGCCGATGGCGACTTCTGGATCACCGGGCGCATCGACGATGTGATCAACGTGTCCGGCCACCGCATCGGCACGGCCGAAGTGGAAAGCGCGCTGGTACTGCATGACAGCGTTGCCGAAGCCGCCGTGGTCGGTTACCCCCATGACCTCAAGGGCCAGGGTGTGTACGCCTTCGTGACCACCATGAATGGCATCACGCCAGACGATGCACTGAAAACCGAGCTGCTGGCCCTGGTCAGCAAGGAGATCGGCAGCTTCGCCAAGCCCGAGCTGATCCAGTGGGCACCGGCGCTGCCGAAGACGCGCTCAGGCAAGATCATGCGGCGTATACTGCGCAAGATCGCCTGCAACGAGCTGGACAACCTGGGCGATACTTCGACCCTGGCCGACCCCAGCGTGGTACAGGGTCTGATCGACAAACGCCTTAATCAGTAACCGGCGGCCACTGTTCATGGCTGCCCTGCCCCGCAGGTCGCCATGGAAGCCCTTCGTCGTCGCATCGAAACCCAGGTCATGAGCCTCACCGGGCTGGCCCTCGGCCAGCTCGACCTGGAATCGCCCAAGGGCGACCCTGGGCTGTTCGGCCCGTACAGCATCAGCTGGCAGGTGCATGGCGACTTTCCAAGTATGCTGGTGGGCGGCATCAGCGCACTCATGCTGCAATTGCTGCATCCACTGGCACTGGCCGGCGTCTGGGACCACTCGAACTTCCGGGAAGACCTGCTCGGTCGCCTGCGCCGCACCAGCCAGTTCATCTCAGGCACCACCTTCGGCGCAACCGGCGATGCCGAGTGGCTGATCAACAAAGTGCGCACCATTCACCTGCAGGTCACCGGCACCGCGCCGGATGGCCGCCCCTATGCGGCCAGTGACCCGGACTTGCTGACCTGGGTGCATGTGGCGGAGGTCAGCAGCTTCCTCGCTGCCCACTTGCGTTACCGCAACCCGCACCTGCCGCGCAGTGAGCAGGATGCCTACTACAGCGAGATTGCCCTGATTGCAGAGCGCCTTGGTGCCCGAGAAGTGCCGCGTTCGTGCCAGCAAGTGGAAGATTACCTGCAACGCCTGCGCCCGCAACTGCACTGCGATTCCCGCAGCCACGAGGTGATTCGGATTCTGCTCGACGCCCCGGCGCCCAGCCGCCTGGCACAACCAGTAGGCAAACTGATGCTGCACGCCGGTATCGACCTGCTGCCGGTCTGGGCCCAAAGCATGCTGGGCCTACAGCACGGTGCCTTGCAGCAGCGCCTGATCCGCCTGGGCCTGAAGCGCACCGCACCGGTATTGCGCTGGGCGATGCGCGATGGCTCGGCGCACCGGGCCAAGCGGCGCATGGGTATCGACTGACGCCAAATGGTCCGCCCAGCGGAACTGATTTAACGTGCCATACTCCAAGCACTCCTGCTTAGACAGACGAAGCGACACATGTACAAAGGATTGACTCGCGCCGCTGG
Source organism: Pseudomonas sp. S37 (assembly GCF_016658545.1). Lineage (GTDB taxonomy): Bacteria > Pseudomonadota > Gammaproteobacteria > Pseudomonadales > Pseudomonadaceae > Aquipseudomonas. Next base: position 65,380 of record NZ_JACVZC010000008.1, read on the forward strand.
CGCAATCGTGGCCCTGGTGGCCCTCTACAGCCTGCTCGGCTTTCTCATACTTCCCGGTGTCGCGCTGCGCATCGCCAACCAGCAGTTGGCCCAGTACGCCACGGTGCCGGCCCACCTCGAACGGATCGAACTCAACCCCTTCAGCCTCGAGCTGACGCTGTGGGGCCTGCAGATCGGCGAACCCGGCAAGGAGCAGGTCGGCTTCGAAAGGTTGTACGCCAACCTCTCGCTCGACAGCCTGTGGACCCGGGCCCTGCACCTGGATGCGGTCGAACTCGACAAGCCGCGCAACGAAGTACTGTTCGCCAAGGACGGTACCCTCAACCTGACCGGGCTGTTCAAGCTGCCGGCAAGTGAAGCCAAGCCGGACGAGCCGCCCAGCGACCCGTTTCCGCTGCGCATTGGCAGCATCAAGCTGACCGATGGCTACCTGCATTTCGAGGACCAGCGCCCCAGCGAGCCGATCGAGTTCCTCTACGACAACATGAACCTGGAGCTGAAAAACCTCAGCACCTTGCCTGACGACAACGCCGACATGACCTTGGTGGCCAACGGCCCCAATGGCGGGCGCATCGACTGGAACGGCACCCTCAGCCTGTCGCCGATCGCCTCGGAGGGCACGCTGAAAGTCACCGATGCCAAGATGAAACTGTTCTGGCCCTACGTGCGTGATGCCGTGCCACTGGTGCTGGAAGACGGGGTTGTCAGCCTGGATACCCACTACAAGCTCAACCTCGCGAAACAGACCGAGCTGCTGCTGGACAACGCCTCGGTGCGCATTGCGCCATTCGCCATCAAGGCACCGGATGGTCGCCCATTGGCGCGCCTGGCCAGCCTGGAGGTGAGCGAAACGTCCGTCGACCTGGTCAAGCAGCAGGTCACCGTCGGCAAGATCCGCAGCGAAAAACTGGAAACCTGGGCTGCGCTGGAAAAAGACGGCCAGCTCGACTGGCAGAAGCTGTTCGCCAGCCAACCGGCCAAGGCCACGCCGAAAGAAAAGGCCGAGCCGGCTGCCGCCGAGCCTACGCCTGAAGAACAAGCGGCCAAGGAGCCGAGCAAGCCCTGGCAGGTGCTGCTCAAGGACGTACAACTGCGCAACTACCTGGTTCACCTGGCAGACCGTACACAGAAGGAGCCTGTGGCCCTCGATATCGGCCCGCTCAACGCCGACCTGCAAGGCTTCGACAGCCTCAATCAGACACCCTTCACCCTCAAGCTCGATACCGGTGTAGGCAAGCAAGGCAAGCTCCAGGCAGCCGGCCAGGTCAACCTGGCGCCGATCTGGGCCAAGCTGGATGTCAGCACCCGCGATATCGACCTGCGCGTGGCCCAGGCCTACATCAGCCCGTTCATCCTGCTGGAGCTGCGCAGCGGCATGCTCTCCAGCGACCTCAAGGTTGACCTGAAGAATACCGCGCCACTGGCCTTCACTGTCACCGGCAAGGCCCAGGTCAACCAGCTGCACACCCTCGACACCATCAAGAGCCGCGACTTCGTCAAATGGCAGCAGGTGAACGTCGACGGCCTGTCCTACGTGCATGGTGACGCGCTGTCGATCGACAAAGTGACCCTGCAGCAACCCTATGCACGCTTCATCATCAACGAAGACCGTACCACCAACGTCAACGACCTGCTGATCCCGCAGCCGGCCGGCGCGCCGGCGAGCAGCCAGGCGAAACCGGCCCCGGCCAGCAACAGCAAGCCGCTGGGCATCCATATCGGCCAGGTCGACATCAATGACGGCTCGGCCAACTTTGCCGACCTGTCGCTGACCCCCAACTTCGCCACGGCCATCCAGCAGCTCAACGGCCAGATCGGCACCATCGACAACCGCAAGCCGGCACCGGCCAAGGTTGACGTCAAGGGCAAGGTCGACCGCTATGCACCGGTTACCATCAAAGGCGCCCTCAACCCGTTCAACCCGTTGGCCAGCCTGGACATCGCCACCAGCTTCAAGCGTGTCGAGCTGACAACGCTGACGCCTTACTCCGGCAAGTTCGCCGGGTATCGCATCCGCAAGGGCCGGCTCAACCTCGACCTGCACTACCTGATCACCAACGGCCAGCTCAAGGCCGAGAACAAGGTGGTGGTAGAGCAGCTGCAACTGGGTGAGAAAGTCGACAGCCCGGATGCGGTCGACTTGCCGATCCGCCTGGCGGTGGCATTGCTGAAGGACACCGAGGGCAAGATCTCGATCGAGCTGCCGGTGACGGGCGATCTCAACAACCCGCAATTCAGCGTGATGCCGATCGTCTGGCAAACCCTGCGCAACCTGGTGCTGCGCGCTGCGCAGGCGCCGTTCAAGTTCATTGGCGGGCTGATTACCGGGGGTGGTTCGGAAGACCTCGGTAATGTGGCCTTCGCACCGGGCTCCAGCGAACTCAGCGGCGATGCCCAGTCGTCGCTGGACAAGCTGGCATCCGCGCTGAAAGAGCGCCCGGAACTGCGCCTGGAAATCGAAGGCACCAGCGCCCAGGCCAGCGACGGCCCACTGATCGCCCAACAGCGCCTGGAGCGCGAATACCAGGCCACCTGGTACAAGATCCTGCAACGCCGCGGCGACAAGGTGCCGGCCAATGCTTCGATGCTGGTTGTTGATGACAGTGACAAGCCGGCGATGCTCGAAGGCATCTACCGCACCCGTCTGAAGCAGCAGCCGCCGGCCGAGTGGGAACAGTTGGGGCGCGACGAGCGCACTGCCAAGCTGCGCGAGGCCGTGATCAAGTCGTGGGGCGAAAGCACCGCGTTGCTGCGTACACTGGGCCAGGAGCGGGCCAGTAGCATCAAGGATTACCTGGTCGACAAGGGCAAGCTGGAAGACGACCGGGTGTACTTCATCGACACAAGCCTGGGGCAGCCCGAGCGCGATGGCCGGGTGGTGACGCCGATGCATCTGGATGCCGAGTAATCTCTGATAGCAGGCCCGGCCTATTCGCGGGTGAACCCGCTCCTACAAGGCCTGTGCAGCACCTGTAGGAGCGGGTTTACCCGCGAATAGGCCCGACCAGGCAACATCAATTCAGGCACTGACCAACCGCTGCCCCGACACCGCCGGGTGATACAGCGGCTGTACCTTGTTCCCCGCCGGGTCCAGCAGGTGGAAGCTGCGCGCACCGTCCCCATGGTTGAATGGCCGGTCAAGCAAGGTCACCCCACGGGCCTTGAAGTACGCATACCAGGCCTCCAGCTCCTCGACGCTGTCGACGATAAACCCATAGTGGTCCAGGGTCTGCAACCCGTTTGCAGCCCCTGCCCCACGCCCAAGCGACAGGTTGTCATTACCGCAGGTCAGGTACACCAGGTCTTCATTGGCGCGGTTCAGCACTTCCATGCCCAGCACATCGACATAGAAGCGTTCGCACTCCTCAAGGTTGGGTACCAGCAAGGCAATATGGCGCAGGCCATTCAGGCGACCAGGGCGTGCAGGCAATTCGGACATTGGCTAGGCTCCATTTTTGTATACAATTCATTATTGAATTTAAAACAAAAGGAGAGCTTTGTGTATAGCCTGTTCATCAAGACCCGCGTGAAGCCCGGATGTGCCGACGCTTTCCTTACCGCGATCAAGGTCAATGCCGCAGCTTCGGTGGCCAGTGAGCCGGGTTGTCTGGTATTCGATGTGTCGCAGGACAGGGTCGATCCAGAGGTGATCTACCTGTATGAGATCTACCGCGATGATGCGGCGTATGAGGTGCATACGCAGACTGCGCATTTTCGCGACAGCCGCCCGCTGGTAGAGCCGCTGATCATGGCGCAGGAATGCTTCGAGAGTGATGTGGTGGCGCGTAATCCGGTTTTCTAAATGAAAGGGGCCGCAAAGCGGCCCCTTTCAGCATTGGGTGGCCAAGTCCGTTTGGCCGACGGGACATCCCTTATTCCTTACTCAGACTTCAGGCCATCAGCCGAAACGGCCTGCACGCCTTTGATCTTCTTGGCGATGGCAACTGCCATCTCTTTCTGTGCATCGGTCACTGCAACATCAGACGACAGCGACACAACGCCCTTGTTGGTTTCTACCTTGATATCGCTGCCAGGCACACCTTTCTCGGTCATCAGGTCAGCCTTTACCTTGGTGGTGATCCAGGTATCGGAGGTAGCTTCCTTGGCTTTGGTCACCTCACCGGCCGCCAGCGTCATCGGGGCCTGGGTGGACTGCTGGGCGAATGCCGCGTTAGCCATGGTCAGGGTCAGAGCGGTAGCAGTAGCGGCAGCAATGGCGAACTTCTTCATGTGGGTCACTCCTGTTTTTCGAAAGGTCTGCGCCGTATGTCCTGGCGGCAGGTATGAAGGTAGTTGCATGCGCTGTGCCAGCTTTTCCGCTTCGCTTGATCCCTTATAAATCAACAAGTTAGCAAACAGCCAGCATGATGGGGGTCGTGCATTTTGCAACCTGCGCGGTAAACCTGCATGCAAGATGCAAGTCCGCAAAAGGTTCCCGCAAGGCAAAAAAAAGGGCCCCGAGGGGCCCTTTTTCTGTTGCGTGGCAGTCGCTTACACGCCCGAGGCCTTGGCCGCGGCAACGTCTTTGATCGACAGCTTGATACGGCCGCGGTTATCCACGTCCAGTACCAGTACTTCGACTTCCTGGCCTTCTTTCAGGATGTCGGTGACTTTCTCGACGCGAGCATCGCTCAGCATGGAGATGTGCACCAGGCCGTCCTTGCCAGGCAGGATGTTGACGAAGGCGCCGAAGTCGACGATGCGCTCAACCTTGCCGACGTAGATCTTGCCAATCTCGGCTTCTGCGGTGATGCCCAGGATGCGCTGCTTGGCTGCTTCTGCCGCGTCCTTGGTTTCGCCGAAGATCTTGATCGAGCCATCGTCTTCGATGTCGATCGAAGCCTTGGTTTCTTCGCAGATGGCGCGAATGGTGGCGCCGCCCTTGCCGATCACGTCACGGATCTTGTCGGTGTCGATCTTCATCGCGATCATGGTCGGGGCGTTGGCCGACAGCTCGGTACGCGACTGACCGATGATCTGGTTCATCTGGCCGAGGATGTTCAGGCGCGCTTCCAGGGCCTGGCCCAGGGCGATTTCCATGATCTCTTCGGTGATGCCGTTGATCTTGATGTCCATCTGCAGCGCGGTAACGCCTTTGGCGGTACCGGCTACCTTGAAGTCCATGTCGCCTAGGTGGTCTTCGTCACCGAGGATGTCGGTCAGGACCGCGAACTTGTCGCCTTCCTTGACCAGGCCCATGGCGATACCGGCTACTGGCGCCTTCATCGGCACACCGGCGTCCATCAGGGCCAGGGAAGCACCGCAGACCGAAGCCATGGAGCTGGAACCGTTGGATTCGGTAATTTCCGAAACCACGCGGATGGTGTACGGGAACACGTCAGCGGCTGGCAGCATGGCCTGGACCGAACGGCGGGCCAGACGGCCGTGACCGATTTCGCGACGGCCAGCACCGCCCATGCGGCCACACTCACCTACCGAGAACGGCGGGAAGTTGTAGTGCAGCATGAAGGGGTCTTTCTTCTCGCCTTCGAGGGTGTCCAGCAGTTGGGCGTCACGGGCAGTACCCAGGGTCGCAACGACCAGGGCCTGGGTTTCGCCACGGGTGAACAGTGCCGAACCGTGCGTTTTCGGCAGCACGCCGACTTCGATGTTCAGCGGGCGAACGGTCTTGGTGTCGCGTCCGTCGATACGTGGCTTGCCGTTGACGATGTTTTCGCGAACGGTGCGGTATTCGATTTCGCCGAAGATGTCTTTCACTTCGGAAGCCGAAGGCTGGCCTTCTTCACCGGAGAACTTGGCGATAGCCTGGTCACGCAGCTCGCCCAGGCGCGCATAGCGGTCGGCCTTGACGGTGATGGTGTAGCCCTGCGAAACGCCTTCGCCGAACTCGGCGCGGATGGCGTTGAACAGTTCGGTGTTGGCAACGGCTGGTTTCCAGTCCCAGGTCGGCTTGGCGGCTTCGGCAGCCAGCTCTTTGACAGCCTGGATAACGGCCTGGAATTCGTCGTGGGCGAACAGTACGGCACCCAGCATCTGGTCTTCGGTCAGCTCTTGCGCTTCCGATTCAACCATCAGTACAGCGTCGGCGGTACCGGCAACGACCATGTCCAGGCTCGAGGCAGCCAGTTGCTCGTAGGTCGGGTTCAGCAGGTAGCCGGTGCTTTCGTGGAAGGCAACGCGAGCGGCGCCGATAGGGCCTTCGAACGGAATGCCGGAGATGGCCAGGGCAGCCGAGGTACCGATCATCGCAGCGATGTCCGGATCGGTCTTCTTGCTGGTGGAAACCACGGTGCAGACGACCTGCACTTCGTTCATGAAGCCTTCCGGGAACAGCGGGCGGATCGGACGGTCGATCAGGCGCGAGGTCAGCGTCTCTTTCTCGGAAGGACGGCCTTCACGCTTGAAGAAGCCACCCGGGATCTTGCCGGCGGCGTAGGTCTTTTCCTGGTAGTGAACCGACAGCGGGAAGAAGCCCTTGCCTGGATCAGCCTGTTTGGCGCCTACCACAGTCACCAGCACGGTGACGTCGTTGTCGACGGTAACCAGCACGGCGCCGGTTGCCTGACGGGCAATACGGCCCGTTTCGAGAGTAACGGTCGATTGACCGAACTGGAAAGTCTTGATTACCGGGTTCACGGTTTCCTACCTTTTTCAGTGGCTCTTGGGGGAACTGGTTTCTTGCGAATTCTTGGGCAGAACGGGGAATCGGCCCCATTGACCGTCCAGATACAACACGAGGCTGGGAGCCTGGCTGCTGCGCGGTAAACCGCTCAGCACAACCAGGCTGCCAACCTCGGAGATACGCGTGGCGTGACCGACGACGATGCTGCGAAACAGCATAGCCGAAGCTTGCGACACGCCAGGCACACCACTGACCAGGCCGCTATTAGCGACGCAGGCCCAGGCGACCGATCAGGGCGCTGTAACGAGTGGTGTCTTTGCCCTTCAGGTAGTCCAGCAGCTTACGACGCTGGTTAACCATACGGATCAGGCCACGACGGGAGTGGTGGTCTTTACCGTTGGCCTTGAAGTGGCCTTGCAGCTTGTTGATGTTCGCGGTCAGCAGAGCAACCTGAACTTCCGGGCTACCAGTGTCGCCAGCAGCTTGCTGGAAGTCGGTAACGATTTGAGCTTTTTCTTCAACGCTGAGGGCCATTTGGCTTCTCCTGATAACGGATCCCGCAAGCGGGGTCCAATAGGCCAGGGACAAATCCCTGTATTAATAAAAAAGGAGTGACCGTGCCTACTGACAGCCACCCTTGATTCCGTAGGGTTCGGCAACTGCCTTACCCTGCGGTTTCGGTCATTCCGACCGAATCAGCCGACGCGGCGCAATGCGCCCGTCTTCGCTCACTTCACCGATACCGATGAAGCGCGCATTGTGATCCTGTACCCGAACCATGCCAAATTGTGGCGCGTCCGGCGCGCGTACCGCCTGCCCATGCAGCCAGTAGAACGCACTGTGTTCGGACAAGCTGACCATTGGCCAGTCCTGCAAGCCGCTGTCCGATGGCATCAGGAAGCGATCGAGCGCTTCGTTGCCGCCTTCGGCGTGGGCCTGTTCGAGTTCCTCGAGGGTGACCGTTTGTGCCAGCGCGAAGGGCCCGGCCTGGGTCCTGCGCAACTCGGCGACATAGGCGCCGCAACCAAGGGCCTCGCCAATATCCTCCACCAGGGTACGGATATAGGTGCCTTTGCTGCATCCTACGCTCAACCGTGCACGGGTGCCTTCGCACTCGAGCAACTCCAAGCGGTTAATAGTAACAGAACGCGCCTCGCGCTCCACTACCTCTCCTGCACGTGCCAGCTTGTACAGCGGCTGGCCGTCACGCTTGAGCGCCGAGTACATCGGCGGTATCTGGCTGATCGGGCCGCGAAAACGTGGCAGCAGCGCCTCGATGTCGGTGCGACCAACGGTCACCTCGCGGGTCCGCAGTACCTCACCTTCGGCGTCGCCGGTGTTGGTAGTCTGCCCCATCTGCATGACGGTTTCGTAGCCCTTGTCGGAATCGAGCAGGTACTGCGAAAACTTGGTCGCTTCGCCGAAGCACAGCGGCAGCACGCCGGTCGCCAACGGGTCGAGGCTACCGGTGTGGCCGGCCTTTTCCGCGTTAAGCAGCCAGCGCACTTTCTGCAGCGCGGCGTTGGAGGTGAAGCCCAGCGGCTTGTCGAGCAGGATGATGCCGCTGACGTTGCGGCGGATACGTTTGACCTGGGCCACCGCTTACTCCTTGGTGTCCGGCTCGTCAGCTTCCTTGTGCTGGCGGTCTTCGGCCACTGCACGCTCGATCAACGCCGACAGGTGCACACCGCGGCTGACACTTTCATCGAAGTGGAAGTGCAGTTGCGGCACGCTGCGCAGTTGCATCGAGCGCCCCAGGTGCAAACGCAGGAAGCTGGCCGCGCTGTTCAGCGCCTTCAGCGACTGCTGCACGGCGTCCGGGGTTTCCTCGCCCATGACGGTGATGAACACCTTGGCATGGCCCAGGTCACGGCTGACGTCCACGGCGGTGATGGTCACCAGGCCGACACGCGGGTCCTTGACTTCGCGGCGGATCAGCTCGGCCAGCTCGCGCTGCATCTGATCGCCAATACGTTGGGTACGGCTATATTCTTTGGCCATTCTTGCTACCTGTAACTTAAAGCGGCAAACGCCCGGACAGACCTGAGCCTGACCGGGCGCTACCTGAAGAGGTACCGCAAGCTGCCCTGCAGCGGGCGCTTGCGGCTTGCTCGCCCTTAAAGGGTACGAGCCACCTGGACTTTCTCGAAGACTTCGATCTTGTCGCCGACCTTGACGTCGTTGTAGCTCTTGACGCCAATACCGCACTCCATACCCGAACGCACTTCGGAAGCGTCGTCCTTGAAGCGACGCAGCGATTCCAGTTCGCCTTCGAAGATCACAACGTCGTCGCGCAGTACGCGGATCGGACGGTTGCGGTACACGGTACCCTCGATGACCATACAGCCAGCGATGGCGCCGAACTTCGGCGAACGGAACACGTCACGTACTTCGGCGACACCCAGGATGTTCTCGCGAACATCGCTGCCGAGCATACCGGTCAGGGCTTTCTTGACGTCTTCGATGATGTCGTAGATCACGTTGTAGTAACGCATATCCAGACCTTCCTGCTCGACGATCTTGCGCGCGCCGGCATCGGCACGCACGTTGAAGCCGAACAGTACTGCGTTCGAAGCCAGTGCCAGGTTGGCGTCGCTCTCGGTGATACCACCGACACCACCACCAATCACGCGCACTTGCACTTCGTCGTTGCCCAGGCCGCCGAGCGAGCCCTGCAGTGCTTCCAGAGAACCGCGCACATCGGTCTTGAGAACGATGTTGAGGGTTTTCTTCTCTTCCTGACCCATGGTCTCGAAGATGTTTTCCAGCTTGCCGGCGTGAGCACGGGCCAGCTTGACCTCGCGGTATTTGCCTTGACGGAACAGGGCAACTTCGCGGGCTTTCTTCTCGTCAGCCACCACCGACAGCTCGTCACCGGCTTCCGGGGTACCGTCCAGGCCGAGGATCTCGACCGGGATCGACGGGCCGGCTTCCTTCACAGGCTTGCCGTTCTCGTCGAGCATGGCACGTACACGGCCATAGTTGGAACCGCACAGGACCATGTCGCCCTGACGCAGGGTACCGTCCTGAACCAGGATGGTTGCCACTGGGCCACGGCCCTTGTCCAGGCGCGACTCGACCACAACGCCACGACCTGGAGCGGTCGGGGTAGCCTTCAGCTCAAGGATCTCGGCCTGCAGCAGAACGGCTTCGAGCAGTTCGTCTACACCGGTACCCATCTTCGCCGAAACCTTGACGAATGGCGTGTCACCACCCCAGTCCTCGGAGGTCACGCCTTCGACCGACAGCTCGTTACGGATGCGATCGAGGTCGGCACCCGGCTTGTCGATCTTGTTCACTGCAACAACCAGTGGAACGCCAGCTGCCTTGGCATGCTGCACCGCTTCACGGGTTTGCGGCATCACGCCGTCGTCCGCCGCCACCACCAGGATGACGATGTCGGTCGCCTTGGCACCACGGGCACGCATCTGGGTAAACGCAGCGTGGCCTGGGGTATCGAGGAAGGTGACCATGCCGCGGTCGGTTTCCACGTGGTAGGCGCCGATGTGCTGGGTGATACCACCGGCTTCGCCAGCAGCAACCTTGGCACGACGGATGTAGTCGAGCAGCGAGGTCTTGCCATGGTCAACGTGACCCATGACGGTAACCACCGGCGCGCGCGACTCGGTCTGGCCTTCGAACTTCAGCGATTCGGCCAGGGAGTCTTCCAGGGCGGTATCGCTGACCAGGGTGACCTTGTGGCCCAGCTCTTCGGCGATCAGCTGAGCGGTTTCCTGGTCGAGTACCTGGTTGATGGTAACCGGGGTACCCATCTTGAACATGAACTTGACCACTTCAGCGCCCTTCACGGACATCTGGTTGGCCAGCTCGGAAACCGTGATGGTTTCGCCGATGGTCACGTCACGGATGACAGGACCGGTCGGGTTCTGGAAGCCGTGCTGGTTACGCTTTTTCAGCTTGCTCTTGCCACCACGACCGCGACGAGCGCCATCGCTCTCTTCGTCGGTAGTGCGCGGAGCGGCACGTGGCGTCGGCGCCTTTTCCTTCTCCTTCACCTTGACCTTGATCGACACACGAGGGGCCTCGCCACGACGACGGTCGTCATCACGGGTGCGGCTTTCGTTGCGACGGGTCTCGTCCTTCTTGCGCTCGGCAGCACGGGCTGCGGCGTCTTCGGACGCAGGTGCGTCAGCGACCACAGGGGCCGCTGCAGCAGCAGGGGCTGGCGCAGGCTTGGCGGCAGGCGCAGGGGCAGCAGCCGGGGCTTCGGCCGCCTGACGGCGAGCCTGTTCCTCGTTGCGCTGGCGAACTTCAGCTTCGACCTTGTCGCGAGCGGCATTTTCAGCCGCGCGGCGTTCTTCCAGCTCACGCTTCTGCTCAGCCTGGATTTCTTCCGGGCTGCGCTGAACGAAAACTTTCTTCTTGCGTACTTCTACGCTGATGCTCTTGCTACCGGCGACACGCAGGGTGCTGGTGGTTTTGCGCTGCAAGGTAATCTTGCGCGGCTCTTCCGCCTTGCTCTTGTGGCTGCTTTTCAAATGAGTCAGCAGGGTCTGCTTCTCATTGTCGGTCACTACCTGACCGGCGTCGGTGTGCGGCAGACCTGCCTCACGCATCTGCTGCAGCAGGCGCTCTACCGGTGCCTCGACCTCTTGGGCCAGTTCTTTCACCGTGACTTGCGTCATGCACTTCTCTCCTCAGGCCGCGCCTAATTACTCGAACCAGTGGGCTCGGGCGGCCATGATCAACTTGCCGGCACGCTCTTCGTCGATGCCGTCGATGTCGAGCAGATCGTCGATCGACTGCTCGGCCAGGTCTTCGCGGTTAACCACGCCGCGCACCGCCAGTTCAGCCGCCAGGTCCTTGTCCATGCCCTCAAGGGAGAGCAGGTCTTCGGCCGGGTGGGCGTCTGCCAGTTTTTCTTCGGTAGCGATGGCCTTGGTCAACAAACGGTCCTTGGCTCGAGCGCGGAGCTCATTGACGATATCTTCGTCAAAGCCATCGATGTTGAGCATTTCTTCCAACGGTACGTAGGCAATTTCTTCGAGGCTGGTGAAGCCTTCGTCGACCAGCACTTGGGCCAGCTCCTCGTCGACTTCCAGTTCATCGATGAAGTTGCGCAGGATGTCACCGGTTTCGGCCTGTTGCTTGGCCTGAATGTCCTTCTCGGTCATCACGTTCAGTGTCCAGCCGGTCAGCTGACTGGCAAGACGAACGTTCTGACCGCCACGGCCAATGGCCTGGGCCAGGTTGTCCTCGGCGACGGCGATGTCCATGGCATGGGCATCTTCATCAACGATGATCGCCGCGACTTCAGCCGGCGACATGGCGTTGATGACGAACTGCGCCGGGTTATCGTCCCACAGGACGATATCCACACGCTCACCACCCAGCTCCCCGGATACGGCCTGGACGCGCGAACCACGCATGCCGATACAGGCACCTTGCGGGTCAATGCGCTTGTCCTTGGAGCGGACGGCGATCTTGGCTCGCGAACCCGGATCACGGGAAGCAGCCATGACTTCGATCAGGCCCTCGGCAATTTCCGGCACTTCAATGCGGAAAAGCTCGATCAGCATCTGTGGCGCAGTGCGCGACAGGATCAGCTGAGGGCCACGGTTTTCAGTGCGAATTTCCTTGAGCAGCGCACGCAGGCGCACGCCAACACGGAAGGTTTCGCGCGGAATGATGTCTTCGCGGGCCAGCAAGGCCTCGGCATTGTTGCCCAGGTCAACGATGACGTTGTCGCGGGTAACCTTTTTCACGGTACCGGAGATGATCTCGCCAACGCGTTCGCGGTAGGCATCGACCACCTGGGCGCGCTCGGCCTCACGGACCTTCTGCACGATGACCTGCTTGGCGGTCTGCGCGGCGATACGGCCGAACTCGATGGACTCGATCTTTTCTTCGATCACGTCACCGATTTTCGCTTCCGGGTGAGTGTCCTTGATCTTGTCCAGCCAGGTTTCGATCGCCGGATCGTCCAGGTCGTTTTCGTCGACCACGGTCCAGCGACGGAAAGTCTCGTAGCTACCGGTGTGGCGGTTGATTTCCACACGCAGGTCGACTTCGTCCTCAAAACGTTTTTTGGTTGCAGTGGCCAGGGCCACTTCCAGCGCTTCGAAAATGACGCCGGGCGGTACACCTTTTTCGTTGGATACCGATTCAACAACCAGCAGTACTTCTTTGCTCATCGTACGCCTCGCCTTGCGCAAGCCATTGGGCCCGGATAGTCCGCCGGGCCCGGCACGTCTCAGTCAAAACTGGGAATAATATTGGCCTTGTCGATCGAGTCGATCGGCAGAAGGAATTCCTGGTTGTCCACCTGGACCACCACGTCCTGCTCCTCCACACCGCGGAGAAGGCCCTGGAAGTTACGACGACCCTCGAAGGGTGAGCGCAGCTTGATCTTCACTTGTTCGCCGGCATGCGAGGCAAACTGTTCCAGAGTGAACAGTGGGCGATCCATGCCTGGAGAAGACACCTCGAGGGTGTACTCACTGCTGATTGGATCTTCCACATCGAGAATGGCGCTGGCCTGACGGCTGACTGCTTCGCAGTCGTCCACCAGAATGCCGCCTTCCTTGTCGATGTAGATGCGCAGTACCGAATGCTTACCCTGGGAAACGAACTCGATCCCCCAGCACTGATAGCCCAGACCCTCGACAACCGGGGCCAACAAGGCCTGCAACTGTTCTAGCTTGCTCGACACCTGAACCCCCTCGTGCATGCTGTGCAAATAAAAAATGGGCGAAGCGCCCATCCCTGAAAGCGCCGTTGGACAACGACGCCGAAAACTGTTCGGTTAGCAAAAAGCCCCTGAAAAGGGGCTCCGCTGAAGCTGGTTGCGGGGGCTGGATTTGAACCAACGACCTTCGGGTTATGAGCCCGACGAGCTACCAAGCTGCTCCACCCCGCGACAAAGCTGGGGCGAAAGTATAAGACCGAACCCTGTTGAGGGTCAAACCTAAACCTTCACCTGCAAGAAAGCCCGCTAAAGCGGGCTCTCAAGCTTCAATTGGTACCGAGAAGGGGACTCGAACCCCTACACCCTATGGGCACAACCACCTCAAGGTTGCGTGTCTACCAATTCCACCACCTCGGCAATACTACTACTTGAAACCCGTTACTTCTGCTCTTGGGCCGGAGGAGGTACATCACCAGTGTTATTGGTGGTTTCGCTCTTCTGCTGCTGGAGCACCGGTACATCATCATTAACTGCCGGTTTCTGCGGCTCTTTCACTTCTAGCACCGCTGGATCTGGAAGACCTGCTTGGCTAAGCTGGTGAGCTTGTTGCTTCGCGAAGTATCCTAACCCAAGTGCTGTCAAAAAGAAAGTGGCAGCGAGTATAGCAGTTAATTTACTCAGGAACGTTGCAGAGCCTTGGCTCCCGAACACGGTATTAGAAGCACCCGCGCCGAAAGATGCACCTGCTTCAGCACCTTTACCCTGTTGCAACAGAACCAGCACTACAAGCGACAGCGCTGCCAACAGATGAAAAACAACGATGACTGTTTCCAGCATTTGTTCAGTTTCCTGCGGCGCGACAAATTGCACCGAATTCGTCTGCGTTCAGGGAAGCCCCACCAATGAGACCCCCATCGATATCCGGCATGCCGAACAGTTCGGCCGCATTGGCCGCCTTCACGCTGCCGCCGTAGAGCAACTGCACCTTCGCAGCCACTTCAGCATCTTCTGCCGCCAGCTGGCCGCGGATGGCGGCGTGCACATCCTGGGCCTGCTGTGGCGTGGCCGTAAGGCCGGTGCCGATGGCCCATACAGGCTCATAGGCAATTACTGCATTGGCAAAAGCCTTAACACCGAATGCTTCGATGATACTGCTTAGTTGACGCCCGACAACTTCGAGCGTTTTGCCTGCCTCGCGCTCTTCAAGGGTTTCCCCGATGCAAAGCACTGGCTTCAAACCTTTGGCCTGGGCCGCTGCAAACTTGCGATTGAGCACTTCGTCGGTTTCGCCAATGATCTGGCGGCGCTCCGAGTGACCAATCAACACCAACTTGCAACCTGCTTCAACCAGCTGCTCGGGAGCAACTTCCCCGGTCAGCGCACCCTGTTCGGGTTGTACAGCAGAATTCTGTGCGCCGACAGTAATTTCTTTACCTGCCAGGCCATCAACCACTTGATTGATGAACAGGGCCGGTGGAAATACTGCGACTTCCACTCCGCTCGGCAAGGCGAGATTGCTCAAGCCTTCGGTCAGCTCAGCGACGCTAGCGCGGGTACCGTGCATCTTCCAGTTACCAGCTACCATAGGGCGACGCATGCTTTACCTCGTCGGTCAAAGTGGGCGCAGATCTTACCCAACCAGATCTGCGCTGGCAAGCGCCTTCAGACACAAACTTCGCTGACCAGTTTGGCCAGTGCTTCCGCATGGCCGCGTACCTGGGTTTCGTCTTCACCCTCGACCATGACCCGCACCAGCGGCTCGGTGCCGGATTTGCGCAACAGCACACGCCCACGACCGGCCAGTGCCTCGGTGACCTTGGCGCTGGCTTCCTTGACTGCCGGGTGCTCCAGCGGGTCGACCTTGCTCGCCCCGAAGCGCACATTGATCAGCACCTGCGGGCACTTGCGCAGGGCCTGACGGGCCTGGGACAGGGTCTCGCCACGGCGCTTGAGCGCCATCAGTACCTGCAGCGCAGCGATGATCGCGTCACCGGTGGTGGTGTGGTTGCAGCACACGACGTGGCCAGAGTTTTCACCACCGATCAGCCACTCACGCTCCAGCAGCTCGGCCATGACGTAACGGTCGCCGACCTTGGCCCGCACAAACGGGATATCCAGGTCTTTCAGCGCAAGCTCAAGGCCCAGGTTGCTCATGAGCGTACCCACCACCCCGCCCTGCAGCTTCCCACGTTCATGCAGATCGCGGGCGATGATGAACAGCAGTTCGTCACCATCGACGATGGCGCCAGTGTGGTCGACCATCAGCACGCGATCGCCGTCACCGTCGAAGGCGATACCGAGGTCGGCATGGCCTACCAGCACGGCAGCCTGCAGCGATTCGATATGGGTCGAGCCGCAGCCTTCGTTGATGTTCAGGCCGTCCGGCTGGGCATGCAGCACCGTAACGTCGGCACCCAGTTCGCGGAATACGCTTGGCGCGACCTTGTAGGTAGCGCCATGGGCGCAATCAACCACCAGCTTGAGGCCTTCGAAGCTGGTGCTGCTCGGTACGCTGCTCTTGCAGAACTCGATGTAGCGGCCCGCGGCATCGTTGATGCGCGAAACCTTGCCCAGCTTGCTCGACTCGACAACGGTCATCGGCTGGTCGAGCAGTTCCTCGATCATCAGCTCGACTTCATCCGGCAGCTTGGTGCCCTGGCCCGAGAAGAACTTGATGCCGTTGTCGTCGTGCGGGTTGTGCGAGGCACTGATGACGATACCGGCCTCAGCATGGAAGGTACGCGTCAGGTAGGCGATGGCTGGTGTCGGCATCGGCCCCAGCAGCATCACATCGGCACCTGCCGCCGACAGGCCGGCTTCGAGGGCGGACTCGAACATGTAGCCCGAAATACGCGTGTCCTTGCCTACCAGTACCCGACAGTGGCCCAGCTTGCGGAAGGCCATGCCGGCCGCCCAGCCAAGCTTCAGCATGAAGTCCGGTGTGATCGGGTATTCGCCGACGCGGCCACGAATGCCGTCGGTACCAAAGTATTTTCTGCTCATAGGGACTCCAATGTTCTTATTCGGCGTTTTGCACTGCAGCGATCATGCGCACGACATCGACAGTTTCGGCCACGTCATGGACACGCAGGATGCTCGCGCCCTTGGTCATGGCCAAGGCTGCCAGCGCCAGGCTGCCGTACAAGCGCTCACCAACCGGACGTTCCAGCGTCAGGCCGATCATGCTCTTTCGTGAAACACCCACCAGCAGCGGGCGCCCAAGGCGATAGAGCGCTTCCATGTGTTTGAACAGGCTCAGGTTGTGCGCCAGCGTCTTGGCGAAACCGAAGCCCGGGTCAAGGATGATGCGTTCCGCCGGGATGCCTGCCGATGCGCAAGCGGCCATACGCTGTTCAAGATAGCGCGCAACGTCGGCCGTCACATCGTCGTAATGCGGATCGTCCTGCATGTTGCCCGGCTCGCCACGCATATGCATCAGGCACACCGGCAGGCCGGTAGCGGCAGCAGCATCCAGGGCGCCATCACGCTCCAGGCCACGCACGTCGTTGATCAGCCCGGCACCAAGGCGCGCAGACTCCCGCATGACGGCTGGCGTCGAGGTATCGACCGAGATGACCACATCGAGACGGCTGTTGATTGCCTCGACCATGGGCGCCACGCGCTCCAGCTCTTCGGTCACCGAAACGGCACGTGCCCCCGGGCGGGTGGATTCGCCACCGATGTCGATCAGCGTGGCGCCAGCGGCAGCCATCGCCTCGGCATGGCGCAAGGCCTCGTCGCGCTGGTTGAAGCGCCCGCCATCGGAGAAGGAATCGGGGGTGATATTGAGAATACCCATGACATGGGTACGTGACAAATCAAGAACCCGGTTGCCGCAAGGCAACCGGGTCGGGTACTGCACTGAGCTCATAGATGCCCTTAGTGTTGAGCTGCCGGGCCGCCGATTGGCGATTCCGGACGATCATTCTGGGCAGCAGGCGTGCCCGAATCCTTGTCATCGTCCCAGTCACGCGGCTCACGCGGCGTACGCCCGGCCATGATGTCGTCGATCTGATCGGCATCAATGGTCTCATACTTCATCAGCGCTTCGGTCATCGCTTCGAGCTTGTCGCGATTATCGATCAGCAGCTGTTTGGCCGTGGCGTAACACTGATCGATGATGCTGCGCACCTCGGAGTCGATCAGCTTGGCCGTTTCGCCGGACACACTGGCGTGCTGGCTACCGGCACTGCGGCCGAGGAACACCTCACCCTCTTCTTCTGCATACATCAGCGGGCCGAGCTTCTCGGACAGGCCCCACTTGGTGACCATGTTGCGCGCGATCTGGCTGGCACGCATGATGTCGTTGGACGCGCCAGTCGTCACGCCATCGAAGCCCAGGGTCATCTCTTCGGCAATTCGGCCACCGTAGAGCGAGCAGATCTGGCTGATCAGCGCACGCTTGGACAGGCTGTAGCGGTCCTCTTCCGGCAGGAACATGGTCACACCCAAGGCGCGACCACGCGGGATGATCGAAACCTTGTAGACCGGATCGTGCTCAGGCACCAGGCGACCAACAATGGCGTGACCAGCCTCGTGATAGGCCGTGTTGCGCTTTTCCTTTTCGGACATGACCATGGTCTTGCGCTCGGCGCCCATCATGATCTTGTCCTTGGCCAGTTCGAACTCTTTCATTTCGACCAGGCGCTTGTTGGAGCGTGCGGCAAACAGCGATGCTTCGTTGACCAGGTTGGCCAGGTCGGCACCGGAGAAGCCCGGAGTACCACGAGCGATGACGGCCGGGTTGACGTTTTCGCCAACTGGCACCTTACGCATGTGTACCTTGAGAATCTGCTCACGACCACGAATGTCCGGCAGGCCGACTACCACCTGGCGGTCGAAACGGCCAGGGCGCAACAGTGCGGGGTCGAGTACGTCCGGGCGGTTGGTGGCAGCAATGACGATGATGCCATCGTTCATCTCGAAGCCGTCCATCTCTACCAGCAACTGGTTGAGGGTTTGCTCACGCTCGTCGTGACCACCGCCCATGCCGGCGCCACGGTGGCGACCCACGGCGTCGATCTCGTCGATGAAGATGATGCACGGGGCGTGCTTCTTGGCCTGCTCGAACATGTCGCGCACACGGCTGGCACCGACACCGACGAACATTTCCACGAAGTCCGAACCGGAAATGGTGAAGAACGGTACTTTCGCTTCGCCAGCAATCGCCTTGGCCAGCAGGGTCTTACCGGTACCCGGCGGGCCGACCATCAGCACGCCACGCGGGATACGGCCACCCAGGCGCTGGAACTTGCCCGGGTCGCGCAGGAACTCGACCAGCTCGCCAACCTCTTCCTTGGCCTCGTCGCAACCGGCGACATCAGCCAGGGTAGTCTTGACCTGGTCTTCGGACAGCAGGCGCGCCTTGCTCTTGCCGAAACTCATCGGCCCGCCCTTGCCGCCTGCACCGCCTTGCATCTGGCGCATGAAGAACATGAACACGGCAATGATCACCAGGATCGGGAAGCTCGCCACCAACAGCTGCGTCCAGATGCTCTGCTGCTCGGGCTGCTTGCCTTCGACGACCACGTGATTGTCGACCAGGTCGCCGATCAGGCCATTGTCGGTAATGGCCGGGCGCACGGTCTTGAAGCTGTCGCCGTCAGCGCGCTTGCCGGTAATGATGTAGCCATCGACGGTCACACGCTCGACCTTGCCATCCTTGACCTGCTGGATGAAGTCGGAGTAGTTGAGGGTCTGCGGCTCGTTAGGGCTGGAGAAGTTGTTCATCACTGTCACCAGGACAGCTGCGATGATCAACCACAGGATCAGATTCTTTGCCATGTCGTTCAATTCGCTACCCTCTGAGGCCGGCGCACGACGCAGCCGTGCCTCGCATGATATTCATCGCCCTAACTTACTACATTACCTACGCAGCCGCAGGCACCGTCTGTAACCCTTTGTGAAAGCTAGACTACACGAAGTTCGGACGATCCTGACGCGGTGGCCGATTGGAAATAACTATCAGCCACCACGCTTCACGCCTTTCAAGCGCCTTTGAAACCTTTGCCCAACAAGTACTGCTCACGCGAACGATCCCGCGAAGAGGACGGCTTGCGCATCTGCACCTTGTCGAACTTGGTGCGCACATCCTTCAGGTACATGTCGAAGCCTTCACCCTGGAAGATCTTGATCAGGAAATCACCGCCAGGCTTCAACACGCGGGTTGCCAGGTCCAGGGCCAGCTCGCAGAGGAACATGGCGCGCGGCATGTCCACTTCGGGCGTACCACTCATATTGGGGGCCATGTCGGAAATCACAAGGTCTACATGAGAATCGCCGACCGCCTGCAGAATCTGCTGCAGCACGGCGTCATCGGTGAAGTCGCCCTGAATGAAGGTCACGTCAGGGATCGAGTCCATTTCCAGGATGTCGGAAGCGATCAGGCGGCCCTGGCCACCAATCAGACGACTGGTCACCTGCGACCAGCCCCCAGGGGCCGCGCCAAGGTCGATTACACTCATGCCGGGGCGAATCAGGCGGTCTTTCTCCTGGATCTCCAGCAGTTTGTAGCTCGCACGCGAGCGGTAGCCATCCTTCTGTGCCTGTTTCACAAAAGGATCGTTGAAATGCTCGCGCAGCCAGTTTGCGCTGCTTTTGGAACGTTGTACCACGGGGCACCTCGATGATATGCGTCGTGATTGACTGGGCGGAGCCGGTGGCCCTCGGGTAAAATGCCGGTCAATTTTACAGAATCAGACGGAAAGGGTCAGATTATGCCGCTCAATAACGAGCAGAAGAAGCAATACAAGTCCATTGGTCATGACCTGAAGCCGGTCCTGATCGTTGCTGGCAACGGTTTGAATGAAGGCGTCATCGCCGAACTGGAGCGCGCGCTGGTCGACCACGAACTGATCAAGGTCGAAATCCGTTCGGAAGATCGCGAAGAACGTGCCGAGACCATTGCCGAGCTGTGCAAGGCCGGCCGCGCCGAACTGGTGCAGACCATCGGCAAGAAAGCCCTGATCTACCGCAAGAACCCGCAGCCTAACAAGCAGCTGTCCAACATCCACCGTTACAAGTAACGGCAAGGATAGCGCGACTCCTGTGTAGGAGCGGCCTTGTGTCGCGATGGGCTGCGAAGCAGCCCCCTGCAATATCTGTGGGTAAGCTGATATCTGGGGGCTGCTTCGCAGCCCATCGCGACACAAGGCCGCCCCTACAAGGGACCGCGGCAGCCTGGGCTAGCGGCGGGCCTTGACCGGCACCGGCTGGGCCACCAGCACGATGCCGGAAAAGCCCAGTACCAGGAAGCAGAACATCTGCCAGCGCTCGCCTACGGAAATACCGTAGCGCAGGGTGTAATACCCCACGCAGGCGCCGAAGCCGAGCAACAGCATCTGGCCACGGAATTGCCGCCACCAGGCCGCCAGGCCGTCCACCCTTGCCAGCACTGCCAGCTGGGTCAACAAGCCAAGCAACGCCACGCCGATCAACCAGCGGTCGATCTGCCCGGCGATATCCTGCACCAGCAGCGGCGCCAGGCCACTGACCTTGAGCGCAGGCACCAGCCCCACATGGAACACCCACAGGCCACCGACCCAGAATACCTGGGCCAGTTGCCAGAGGATCCCCTCGAGGGATGGCGCCCGCAGGCGCCGGTCAGATGTGCTTGACTTCGACAATCTCGTACTCGACCGTGCCACTAGGCGTCTTGACGACGACAATATCACCTTCTTCCTTGCCGATGATGGCACGGGCAATCGGCGCGCCGGCCGAGAGCTTGCCCTTCTTGATGTCGGCTTCGTCCTCGCCAACGATCTGGTAGGTGACCTGATCACCGGTTTCGGTGTTTTCCAGGTCTACGGTGGTACCGAAAATGACCTTACCGGTATGGGCAATGGTGGTCACGTCGATTACCACCGAGTTCTGCAGGCGGCCTTCGATATCACGGATACGCGCCTCGACCATGCCCTGCTCTTCGCGGGCGGCATGGTATTCGGCGTTTTCCTTGAGGTCACCCAGTTCACGCGCTTCACCGATGGCCTGGCTAAGGCGCGGGCGCTCGGTCTTGCTCAGGAACAGGTGCTCCTCTTCCAGGGCGCGAGCGCCCTGGACGGTCATCGGGTACTTGGTAATGCTCATGCTTTGAGTCCTGCATGCAGATCCTGCAAGCGGCGAACGGTCTTTTCCGGACCAAATTTCAGCGCTTCGCAGATGGCTTCACCAGCCGCAATGGTAGTGGTGCAGTAAATCTTGTGCTGCAGCGCATTGCGACGAATCGAGTAGGAATCAGCGATCGACTGGCGGCCTTCGGTGGTGTTGATGATCAGCGACACTTCGTCGTTCTTGATCATGTCGACCACGTGCGGGCGACCCTCGGTCACTTTGTTCACACGGCGCACTTTCAGGCCAGCCGCTTCGATAACCTTGGCGGTGCCGGCAGTGGCAACCACTTCGAAGCCCAGGGCGATCAGGTCGCGAGCAACGCCAGCCACTTGTGGCTTGTCGTCGTCACGCACGCTGATGAACGCGGTACCGCCGGTCGGCAGCACTTCGCTGGCACCCATCTGGGCCTTGGCGAAGGCTTCACCGAAGCTGTCACCGACGCCCATGACTTCACCGGTCGATTTCATCTCAGGGCCGAGGATCGGGTCAACCCCCGGGAACTTGGCGAACGGGAAGACGGCTTCCTTGACGCTGTAGAAGTTCGGGATGATTTCCTGGGTGAAGCCCAGCTCTTTCAGGGTTTTGCCAGCCATGACGCGGGCCGCGATCATGGCCAGGGAAGTGCCGATGCACTTGGACACGAATGGCACGGTACGCGAAGCACGCGGGTTGACTTCGATCACGTAGATCTTGTCGCCCTGCAGGGCCAGCTGCACGTTCATCAGGCCGACAACGCCCAGCTCCAGGGCCATTTTCTTGACCTGTACGCGGACTTCGTCCTGCACTTCCTTGCTCAGCGAGTAAGGTGGCAGCGAGCACGCCGAGTCACCGGAGTGAACGCCAGCCTGCTCGATGTGCTGCATGATGGCGCCGATCACCACGTCGGTACCGTCGCACACCGCATCCACGTCCATCTCGATGGCGCAGTTGAGGAAGTGGTCGAGCAGTACCGGGCTGTCGTTGGAAACCTGTACCGCTTCACGCAGGTAGCGCTTGAGCTCGTCCAGTTCGTAGACGATTTCCATGGCACGGCCGCCCAGTACGTAGGACGGGCGCACCACCAACGGGTAACCGATGCTGCCAGCAGCGCGGATGGCTTCTTCTTCGCTGCGTACGGTGGCGTTTGGCGGCTGCAGCAGGTTCAGGCGCTGAACCATCTGCTGGAAGCGCTCACGGTCTTCGGCACGGTCAATGGCGTCCGGGCTGGTACCGATGATCGGTACGCCGGCTTCTTCCAGGGCGCGAGCCAGTTTCAGCGGGGTCTGGCCGCCGTAGTGGACGATGACGCCTTTCGGCTTCTCGACGCGGCACACTTCCAGCACGTCTTCCAGGGTCAGCGGCTCGAAGTACAGGCGGTCGGAGGTGTCGTAGTCGGTGGAGACGGTTTCCGGGTTGCAGTTGACCATGATGGTCTCGTAACCATCTTCACGCAGCGCCAGGGCTGCGTGTACGCAGCAGTAGTCGAACTCGATACCTTGGCCGATACGGTTCGGGCCACCACCCAGGATCATGATCTTGTCGCGGGTCGACGGGTTGGCCTCGCACTCTTCCTCGTAGGTGGAGTACAGGTAGGCGGTGTCGGTGGCGAACTCGGCAGCACAGGTGTCGACGCGCTTGTACACCGGGAACACTTCCAGCTTGTGGCGGTGACGGCGCAGGTTCTTGTCGGTGATACCCAGCAGCACAGCCAGGCGCTGGTCAGAGAAGCCCTTGCGCTTGAGGCGCAGCATGTAGTCCTTGTCGATCGCCGACAGGGCCAGGGTCTTGACCTTCTCTTCTTCCTTGATCAGGTCTTCCATCTGCACCAGGAACCACATGTCAATGCCGGTCAGATTGAAGATTTCTTCGCAGGTCATGCCCGAACGCATTGCGTCGGCGACGTACCAGATACGCTCGGCACCTGGCACGGTCAGTTCGCGCTTGAGGATGCTGGCAGCTTCAGCGCTGGCCAGGTCGACTTTCGGGTCGAGGCCGCAGGCGCCTACTTCCAGGCCGCGCAGGGCTTTCTGCAGGGACTCCTGGAAGGTACGGCCGATGGCCATGACTTCACCCACGGATTTCATCTGGGTGGTCAGGCGGGCGTCGGCTTTCGGGAATTTCTCGAAGGCGAAGCGTGGCAGCTTGGTGACGACGTAGTCGATCGACGGCTCGAAGGACGCCGGGGTGCGGCCGCCGGTGATGTCGTTCTGCAGTTCGTCGAGGGTATAGCCGATGGCCAGCTTGGCGGCGATCTTGGCAATCGGGAAGCCGGTAGCTTTCGAAGCCAGGGCGGACGAACGCGAAACACGCGGGTTCATCTCGATCACCACCATGCGGCCGGTGTTCGGGCAGATACCGAACTGCACGTTGGAACCGCCGGTTTCCACACCAATTTCACGCAGCACCGCCAGCGAGGCGTTGCGCATGATCTGGTATTCCTTGTCGGTCAGGGTCTGCGCCGGGGCAACCGTGATCGAGTCACCGGTGTGCACGCCCATCGGGTCGAAGTTCTCGATCGAGCAGACGATGATGCAGTTGTCCTTTTTGTCGCGGACCACTTCCATCTCGTACTCTTTCCAGCCGATCAGCGATTCGTCGATCAGCAGCTCTTTGGTCGGCGACAGGTCCAGACCACGGGTGCAGATTTCTTCGAATTCTTCACGGTTGTAGGCGATACCACCACCGGTGCCGCCCATGGTGAAGGACGGGCGGATAATGCATGGGAAGCCAAGCTTCTCGAGAACCGCGTTGGCCTCTTCCATGCTGTGGGCGATACCGGAGCGTGGGCACTCCAGGCCGATGTCTTTCATGGCCTTGTCGAAGCGCGAACGGTCTTCGGCCTTGTCGATGGTGTCGGCGTTGGCACCGATCATCTCTACGCCGAACTTTTCCAGAACGCCGTGGCGCTCCAGGTCCAGGGCGCAGTTCAGGGCAGTCTGGCCACCCATGGTCGGCAGGACGGCGTCCGGGCGCTCTTTCTCGATGATCTTGGCCACCGACTGCCACTTGATCGGCTCGATGTAGGTGGCGTCGGCCATGGCCGGGTCGGTCATGATGGTGGCTGGGTTGGAGTTCACCAGGATGACGCGGAAACCTTCCTCGCGCAGGGCTTTACAGGCCTGGGCGCCGGAGTAGTCGAATTCGCAGGCCTGGCCGATCACGATCGGGCCAGCGCCGAGAATCAGGATGCTTTTAATGTCTGTACGTTTTGGCATGGTGGTCACTCAAATCCGGGGTCAGTCGGCAAGCCGCTTTGAACAATCTGGGTCAGGCGCTGCCGGGCGCGGCGTGTGCCGGCCCGGGGCCTTGAAGCAGGATGCTCAGCGGCGCTTGGCCATGGCATCGGTGAAACGATCGAACAGTGGCGCGACGTCGGTCGGGCCAGGGCTCGCTTCAGGGTGGCCCTGGAAGCTGAACGCGCTCTTGTCGGTACGCTCGATACCCTGCAGGGTGCCGTCGAACAGCGACTTGTGGATGGCGCGGACGTTGCCCGGCAGGGTGGCCTCGTCAACGGCAAAGCCGTGGTTCTGGCTGGTGATCATGACCACACCGGTGTCCAGGTCCTGGACCGGGTGGTTGGCACCGTGGTGGCCGTGGCCCATTTTCACGGTCTTGGCGCCGGAAGCCAGGGCCAGCAGCTGGTGGCCAAGGCAGATGCCGAATACCGGGATCTCGGTTTCGAGGATTTCCTTGATCGCCTGGATGGCGTAGTCGCATGGCTCCGGATCACCAGGGCCGTTGGACAGGAACACGCCGTCCGGGTTGAGTGCCAGCACTTCGCTGGCCGGGGTCTGGGCCGGGACCACGGTCACGCGGCAGCCACGGGCCACCAGCATGCGCAGGATGTTCAGCTTGACGCCGTAGTCGAAGGCCACCACGTGGTAAGGCAGGTCGGCAGCGTCGATGGTCGGGTGGCTGTCGGTTTTCAGCTCCCACACGCTGGAGCGCCACTCGTAGCGTTCCTTGGTGGAAACGACCTTGGCCAGGTCCATGCCCTTCAGGCCGGGGAAACCGCGGGCTGCAGCGATGGCGGCCTCTTCGCTGATGTTGTCACCGGCGAGGATGCAACCGTTCTGGGCGCCCTTTTCACGCAGGATACGGGTCAGGCGACGGGTGTCGATGCCGGCGATGGCAACGACGTTGTTGGCCTTGAGGTATTCAGGCAGCGACTGGGTATTACGCCAGTTGCTGGCCAGCAGCGGCAGGTCACGGATGACCAGGCCAGCAGACCAGACGCGGTTCGACTCGGCGTCTTCCGGGGTGGTACCGGTGTTGCCGATGTGCGGGTAGGTCAGGGTAACGATTTGCTGCGCATAGGAAGGGTCTGTAAGGATTTCCTGGTAGCCGGTCATAGCGGTGTTGAATACCACCTCACCAACGGTCTGACCGTCGGCACCGATGGCTTCACCGCGGAAAATACTGCCGTCGGCAAGGGCGAGTATGGCTGGCTTTGTCAAGAAGACCTCCCGTAAATCAAGCATGAAAGGGCGATCGCAGGTTGCAAAAAAGCGGAGTGACGTATGGACACGTCACCCCGCTTTCATGTGCTGAATTCAATTCGCTGCGCGCTTTTAGTGGACACACTAAAGCTGTAGCTTACAGAAAAGTGCGTTTTCGGTCTACCGCATATGTGTCTCTAAAACACATCAATGCGACAGGCTGACATCTGCGTTGGCCTCTTCGCGGGTAAACCCGCTCCCACAGGGACTGCGTAAAGCCTGAAACCTGCATAAATCCTGTGGGAGCGGGTTTACCCGCGAAGAAGCCAACACCAACCTGCAGGTCAGTGCAGCTCAAGCACATCCTGCATGTCATACAGCCCAGGCTCACGCCCATCCAGCCACAGCGCCGCACGCACGGCACCCTTGGCGAAGGTCATGCGGCTGGAGGCCTTGTGGGTGATTTCCAGGCGCTCGCCTTCAGCGGCAAACAGCACGGTGTGGTCACCGACCACATCGCCGGCACGCACGGTCGCGAAGCCGATGGTCTTGCGGTCACGCGCACCGGTTTGCCCTTCACGGCCATACACGGCCACTTCCTGAAGGTCTCGACCCAGCGCATTGGCAACCACCTCACCCATGCGCAGCGCAGTACCCGACGGCGCATCGACCTTGTGCCGGTGGTGCGCTTCGATGATCTCGATATCGACATCGTCACCCAGCACCCGCGCCGCCATATCCAGCAGTTTGAGGCTGAGGTTGACGCCGACACTGAAGTTGGCGGCGAACACGATTGGAATGTCCTTGCCCGCCTCCGCCAGCAGCGATTTTTCTTCGGAGGTGAAACCGGTGGTCCCGATCACCATGGCTTTGCCTGCTTTGCGGCAGATCGCTAGATTCTTCAGGGTGACCGATGGGTGAGTGAAGTCGATAAGCACATCGAACTCGTCAACCACCTTGGTCAGGTCGTCGGAAATCGGCACACCGATACGCCCCAACCCTGCCAACTCACCAGCATCAGCACCTACCAGCGTGCTGTCCGGGCGATGGATGGCAGCCGTCAGGCCAGCCTTCGGCGCCTGCTGCTGCACGGCTTCGATCAGCACCTTGCCCATGCGCCCTGCCGCGCCCATCACTGCAATACGTCGCATAGCCTTTTCCTTGTCAGAGATCGCCGAAGAAGCGCTTCACACCATCGAACCAGCCGCTGGCCTTGGGCGAATGCGAGCTGTCGCCTTCCAGCGAGTCACGCAGCTCTTCCAGCAGTTCGCGCTGACGGCGGCTAAGGTTGACCGGGGTTTCCACTGCCACACGGCACAGCAGGTCACCGGCACCACCGCCACGCACCGGCGCCACACCCTTGCCACGCAGGCGGAACTGCTTGCCAGTCTGGGTGCCTTCCGGAATCTTCAGCTTTACGCGACCATCCAGGGTCGGCACTTCCAGCTCGCCACCCAGGGCAGCATCGGTGTAGCTGATTGGCACTTCGCAGTACAGGTGCTTGCCGTCACGCTGGAAGATCTCGTGCTCACGCACGCTGATCACCACATACAGGTCGCCGGTCGGGCCACCATGGGTACCGGCCTCGCCCTCGCCCGACAGGCGGATGCGGTCGCCAGTATCGACACCCGCCGGCACCTTGACCGACAGCGTCTTGTATTCCTCGACACGGCCTTCGCCGTGGCATGAGGTGCACGGGTCGGTGATGATCTTGCCCTGGCCATGGCAGCGCGGGCAGGTCTGCTGCACCGAGAAGAAGCCCTGCTGCATGCGCACCTGACCGATGCCGCCGCAGGTCGGGCAGGTCGACGGGGTCGAACCCTTCTTCGCGCCGGAGCCGTCGCAAGGCTGGCAGTTGACCAGAGTGGGCACACGGATGCTGACCGTGGTGCCACGCACCGCTTCTTCCAGGTTCAGCTCCAGGGTGTAGCGCAGGTCGCTGCCACGCTGGGCACCGCCACGTCCGCCACCGCGGCCGCCACCGAAGAAATCGCTGAATACATCGCCGAAGATGTCGGAGAAGTTGGCACCACCGAAGCCGGCACCACCGCCGCCCATGCTTGGGTCGACGCCGGCATGGCCGTACTGGTCGAAGGCTGCACGCTTGCTCGCGTCAGACAGCACTTCGTAGGCCTCGTTGGCCTCTTTGAACTTGTCTTCCGATTCTTTATCGCCCGGGTTGCGGTCCGGGTGGTACTTCATCGCCAGGCGGCGATAAGCCTTCTTGAGGTCACCTTCACTGGCGCCGCGCTCGACACCCAGCACCTCATAATAATCACGCTTGGACATAGGTCATTTGCACCTTGTTGGGCGTGTGGCATCTGCGCCACGCCGTCAGCACCTGCTCGCGGCCCACCAGGGCTGCTGACAGATGCTGTAAAAATTCTCGAATTCCAGATACGCCAACGCGGGAGCAAGCCCCCGCGCGGCGACATCCTACCAGTTCACCGGCAAACGACGGTGAACTGGCCGACAACATGCAACGATTACTTCTTGTCGTCGCCTTTCACTTCTTCGAACTCGGCGTCAACCACGTCATCGTGCTTGGCTTCCGGCTCGGCCTGCTGCGCGCCACCCTGAGGCTGTTCGGCCGACTGCTCGGCGTACATCTTCTGGGCAACCGGGGCAGAGACCTTGGACAGCTCTTCGACTTTGGCGTCGATGGCAGCCTTGTCGTCGCCTTTTACAGCAGCTTCCAGGGCAACCACGGCAGCTTCGATCGCAGCCTTCTCTTCGGCGGTAGCCTTGTCACCGGCATCGACGACCATCTTGCGGGTCGAGTGCACCAGCGCGTCACCCTGGTTACGGGCAGCGGCCAGCTCTTCGAACTTGCGGTCTTCCTCGGCATTGGCCTCGGCGTCACGCACCATGCGCTCGATTTCGTCATCCGACAGGCCGGAGTTGGCCTTGATCACGATCGACTGCGACTTGCCGGTGGCCTTGTCTTTGGCGCTGACGTGCAGGATGCCGTTGGCGTCGATGTCGAAGGTGACTTCGATCTGTGGCACACCACGTGGCGCTGGCGGAATGTCAGCCAGGTCGAACTTGCCCAGCGACTTGTTCTGCGCAGCCTGCTTACGCTCACCCTGCAGCACGTGAATGGTCACGGCGCCCTGGTTGTCGTCGGCAGTCGAGAACACCTGCGACTTTTTGGTCGGGATGGTGGTGTTCTTCTCGATCAGCGCGGTCATCACGCCGCCCATGGTTTCGATACCCAGGGTCAGCGGGCTCACGTCCAGCAGCAGTACGTCTTTCACGTCACCGGCCAGAACGGCACCTTGGATGGCAGCACCCATGGCCACGGCTTCGTCCGGGTTGACGTCCTTGCGCGCTTCTTTACCGAAGAAGTCGGCAACGGTTTTCTGTACCAGCGGCATACGGGTCTGGCCACCGACCAGGATCACGTCGTCGATCTTGCTGGCGTCGATGCCGGCATCTTTCAGCGCGATGCGGCAAGGCTCGATGGTGCGCTGCACCAACCCTTCAACCAGCGACTCCAGCTTGGCGCGGGAGATTTTCACGTTCAGGTGCTTAGGACCGGTAGCGTCTGCAGTGATGTACGGCAGGTTGACGTCGGTCGACTGAGCGGACGACAGCTCGATCTTGGCTTTTTCAGCGGCTTCTTTCAGACGCTGCATGGCCAGAGGATCGCCCTTCAGGTTCATGCCGGTTTCTTTCTTGAACTCTTCGACCAGGTAGTCGATCAGCAGCATGTCGAAGTCTTCGCCACCCAGGAAGGTGTCGCCGTTGGTCGCCAGTACTTCGAACTGGTGCTCGCCGTCGACTTCGGCAATTTCGATGACCGAAACGTCGAAGGTACCGCCACCCAGGTCATAAACGATGACAGTGTGGTCGCCCTTGGCCTTGTCCATGCCGTAAGCCAGCGCAGCCGCGGTCGGTTCGTTGATGATGCGTTTAACGTCCAGGCCAGCGATGCGACCGGCGTCTTTGGTAGCCTGACGCTGGCTGTCGTTGAAGTAGGCCGGAACGGTGATGACCGCTTCAGTCACTGGCTCGCCGAGGTAGTCTTCGGCGGTTTTCTTCATTTTTTTCAGGACTTCGGCGCTGATTTGCGGCGGAGCCATTTTCTGGCCGTTTACTTCGACCCAGGCGTCACCGTTGTCGGCCTTGGCGATCTTGTACGGAACCAGTTCGATGTCTTTCTGCACGACCTGCTCTTCGAAGCGGCGGCCGATCAGGCGCTTCACCGCGAACAGGGTGTTGTGCGGGTTGGTAACAGCCTGGCGCTTGGCCGACTGACCTACCAGGATTTCGCCATCGTTGGCGTAGGCCACGATCGAAGGGGTAGTACGCGCACCCTCGGCGTTTTCGATGACTTTGACGTTACCGTTTTCCAGGATGGAGACGCACGAGTTGGTGGTCCCCAGGTCGATACCGATGATTTTACCCATGTTAACTCTCCCGAAACTTGAATTTGGTAGCAGCGACTACTTTGGCCAACTGCGGTAATACTTGAAGGCTTGACACCTAGATGGGGGTGCCCCGACGGATTTCAAGCCTTTTCATTGATCGAGGGTTGCGCCGCGCTCGGCGCCTTGCTGACCACCACCATGGCGGGGCGCAGCAGGCGGCCGTTCAGCAGGTAACCCTTCTGGAACACGTTCAGCACGCTGTTTGGCTCGACTTCGGCGTTTTCCTGCATGGCCATGGCCTGATGGTGCTCAGGGTTGAACGGCTGGCCGTGCGGGTCGACCGCTTCGAGGTTGTAGCGCTTGAGGGTGTCCTGGAACATCTTCAGGGTCAGCTCGACGCCTTCGCGGATCTGCTTGACGTGCTCGTCTTCGGCGCTGGAGTGGGCCAGGGCCAGTTCCAGGCTGTCGATCACCGGCAGCAGGTCGCTGGAGAACTTCTCCAGGGCAAACTTGTGGGCTTTTTCAACATCCTGCTCGGCGCGACGGCGCACGTTCTGCAAGTCGGCTACGGCGCGCAGCGACTGGTCCTTGGCGGCGGCCAGCTGTTCCTCGAGTTCCAGAACACGGGCGTCGGCAGTGGTTTCTGCACCGGTTTCTTCAACATTAAGGTCTTTTTCGTTCAGCTGTTCGTCAGCCATGGGGTCTCTCCTGCGCAATTTTGTGGACTGCGAGCCAGGCTCGCCATTGGATGTCGGCTATATGGGGCCGGAAAAACCAGCTTCAAGGGGCAAGGTGGTTTGCAGCCAGAAACAGAATCTGCCAAGGGGCATTGGCAGGCCTGAAAAAAGTACTGTATAAATAACCAGACATGACCTTCCGGGAGCCGCCCCATGCTGGTGCACCTGTCCATTCACAATTACGCCATCGTCGAGCACCTCGACCTCGAAATCGCCCGCGGCATGTCCGTCATCACGGGCGAGACCGGTGCCGGCAAATCGATCATGCTCGACGCCCTTGGCCTGGCCCTGGGCGACCGGGCCGACAGCGGCGTGGTGCGCCCCGGCACCGACAAGGCAGACATCCTCGCCACCTTCGACCTGGTGGACATCCCCGAGGCCCATACCTGGCTAGCCGAACGCGACCTGGACAACGATGGCCTGTGCATCCTGCGCCGGGTCATCACCGCCGAAGGCCGCAGCCGTGGCTACATCAACGGCACGCCCTGCCCGCTTGGCGACCTCAAGGCGCTCGGTGAGCTGCTGATCGACATCCACAGCCAGCATGAACACCAGTCCCTGCTGAAAACCGACACCCATCGCCGCCTGCTCGACGAGTACGCCGGCGCCGTCGACCTGGCCCGCCAGGTGCAGCTTGCCGCCAAACGCTGGAACCAGACCCGCCTGGAGCTGGAGCGCCTGTCCAACTCCGGTGACGAGCAGCGCGCCCGCCACCAGCTGCTCAGCTACCAGCTGGAAGAGCTCGACAACCTCGGCCTGGGCGAACACGAACTGGAACACCTGGAGCAGGAACACAAGAACCTGACCAGCGCCGAAGCCCTGTTCGGCATCTGCCGCCAGGTCATCGACCAGTGCAGCGAAAGCGATTCGGGCAACGTGCTAAGCGCCCTCACTTCCAGCCTCAACCGCCTGGGCGCCGCCACCAACTCACCCAAGGCGCTGGGCGAAGCGGCCAACCTGATCGCCAGCGCGCAGATCCAGGTCGAAGAAGCCATGGGCGAGCTCAACCGCTTCCTCGACAACTTCGACGCCGACCCGATGCGCCTGCAGGCGCTGGAGGAACGCCTCGACACCATTTACACACTGGCGCGCAAACACCGCGTGCACCCGACCGAACTGCCCCACCTGCAGCAGCAGTTGATGGAAGAGCTGGAAGGCCTGAACGCCAGTGACGAGTCGATCGAGCAGTTGGGTGAAGAGCTGGCAGCCTTCGCTCAGCACTATAAAGAAAAGGCCCGCGAGCTGAGTGCACTGCGCCAGCAGGCGGCGCAGCAACTGGCTGTGGCCGTGGAACAGGAGATCCAGCGCCTGGGCATGCCTGGCGGGCGTTTCTGTATCGAATTGACGGCAAACGAAGGTGCAGACCTGTCGCCGCACGGCCTGGAGCAGATCGAACTGCTGGTCAGCGCCAACCCCGGCCAACCGCTCAAGGGCCTGGCGAAGGTGGCTTCGGGGGGTGAGCTGTCGCGTATCAGCCTGGCGATCCAGGTAATTACTGCGCAAACGTCGCGCATCCCTACCCTGGTGTTCGACGAAGTCGACGTGGGCATTGGCGGACCAACTGCAGAAATCGTCGGGCAGCTGCTGCGCCGCCTGGGTGAGCGCGGCCAGGTACTGACCGTGACCCACCTGCCACAGGTTGCGGCGCAAGGTCACCACCACCTGTTCGTGCACAAAGTACGCAACAGCGACACCACCCACACCGCCGTGGCCAGCCTGGGCAAGCGTGAGCGGGTCGAGGAAGTGGCGCGAATGCTCGGCGGCATCGACCTGACCAAGGAATCCCTGGCGCATGCGCGCAAGATGGTTGTGAGCGGCAAGGCCTGATCCCTCCTTTTTCAGGCCCGTTCGCGGGTAAACCCGCTCCCACAGTGTGCGTGCAAGGCACAGACCCTGTGCGATCCCTGTGGGAGCGGGTTCACCCGCGAAGAGGCCAGCCGAGACAATACGCCCCTCAGCCCTCAGAAAGCACAAAGGCGACCCGAAGGTCGCCTTTGCTGTCCATAACGAAAAATCGTTACTTCTTCTTACGCACGTACAGGACCAGATTGTGGTCCACCAGCTCGAAACCGTGTTCCTCCACGATTTCACGCTGACGCTTCTCGATCGCGGCATCCATGAATTCGATGACTTCGCTGGTATCCACGTTGACCATATGGTCGTGGTGGCCGCCATCGGCCAGCTCGAACACCGCGTGGCCGCCGTCGAAGTTGTGGCGAACCACCAGACCCGCCGCTTCGAACTGGGTCAGTACGCGATAGACGGTGGCCAGGCCCACGTCCTCGCCAGCTTCCATCAGCGCCTTGTAAACATCCTCGGCACTCATGTGACGCTGCTCGGTGGAGTCGAGCATCTGAAGGATCTTGACTCGAGGCAGGGTCACCTTGAGGCCGGCTTTGCGCAATTCGCTATTTTCAACCATGGTCAGCTTTCTCGCCGATGCTGCTTCGCAGCTTCTCTTAATACGGGTATGATCGGGGTTTACGTTGTCCAGCCAAGATAGTGGAAGTCGCCCACCGATGCAAAACACCAAGCTCTTGCTAAACAGCCTCGCCCTCGCGGGACTGCTCGCACTCGCCGGTTGCTCGTTTCCCGGGGTTTACAAAATCGACATCCAGCAGGGCAATGTCGTCACGCAGGACATGATAGACCAATTACGCCCGGGAATGACCCGACGGCAAGTAAGGTTTATCATGGGCAACCCGCTGATTCAGGACACCTTCAACACCAATCGTTGGGATTACCTGTACAGCCTGCAGCCTGGTGGCGGTAAACGCCAGCAAGAGCGCATGAGCATTTTCTTCAATGAAAGCGACCAGCTGGTCAGCCTGTCTGGCGACTTCATGCCGGGCGTGAGCAAAGACCAGGAAATCCTCGGTGGCAGCAGCGACACCACGGTCAGCCCGGGCACCGAGCCAGGCCAGACCGAGCAGCCAGCCCCGCAGCCTGTCGAGAAACCGGCCAAGCCTGGTTCGACCGAAGAGTCCATCCAGCGCGAGATCGATACCATCGAGACCACCCCGGTCCCGACTCCGGCACCGCTGGAAACCCGGTAATCGACAGCAACAAAAAAGCCCGGACACGTTCCGGGCTTTTTTTTGCCGCCAACTCAATCAGCCATGCAGTTGCTTGGCGCGCTGGCAAAACGCATCGACCAACGTGTTGGCCGCCTGGTTGAACAACGGGCCCAAGGTGGCACGCACAATCGACCCGGCATAATCGAAGGACAAGTCCAGGCTGATCTTGCAGGCCTTCTCACCCAACGGCTTGAATACCCACAGCCCATGCAACTGGGTGAACGGCCCTTCCTCCAGGTTCATTTCGATGGTCTGCCCCGGCACCAGCACGTTACGCGTCACGAAATGCTGGCTCATGCCGCCCTTGGCCACATCGAGCTTGGCGCGCATGTGCGTGTCGCTGGCTTCGATCACCGTCGAGGCCGAACACCACGGCAGAAACTCAGGGTAGCTGGCCACATCGTTGACCAGATCGTAGAGCGCCTGGGCAGGGTACGGCAGCAGGGCGGAGCGTTGAATATGGGTAGTCATCCAGGCGTCACTTCCAAGGCTGGGTGGCGGCGCTTCGCAGCGTGCCAGAAACAGATTCTGTACTTATGACAGGGTTTGTATTGTCCGGTATTCATTGCAGTGGCTCAAGCACACCGAAATCCCATAGCGGACGGCGCACGGACTTGCCTATAATGCGGCCCCTATGGCTAAGCAAAAAAAACATCCGACCGGGACCATCGCGCAGAACAAGAAAGCGCGACACGATTACTTCATCGAACACAAGTTCGAGGCCGGGCTGGTCCTGTCCGGCTGGGAAGTAAAAAGCCTGCGAGCCGGCAAGGCGCACCTCGTTGACAGCTACGTGCTGCTCAAGGACGGTGAAGCCTGGCTGTTCGGCAGCCACATCACCCCGCTGACCACGGCCAGCACCCACGTCATCGCCGACCCGATCCGCACGCGCAAGCTGCTGCTGAACAAGCGCGAGCTTGAGCGCCTGGAAGCTGCGGTGGCGCAAAAGGGTTACACCTGCGTGGCCTTGTCGCTGTACTGGAGCAAGCACCTGATCAAGTGCGAAATTGCACTGGGCAAGGGCAAGAAGGAATTCGACAAGCGCGACACCGTGCGCGAACGCGATTCCAACCGCGAGCTGCAGCGTGTGGTGCGGAACAAGGGTAAGGAAGACTAGATCTTCTTTAGCCTGGCCTGGCCTCTTCGCGGGTAAACCCGCTCCCACAGGTTTATCAATATCCCTGTGGGAGCGGGTTTACCCGCGAAGAGGACAGGCCAGGCCCCACAAGGCTCAACGCCCGCTGCGCCGCTCTGCCCGCGCCACCCGCTGCGCCTCGTGATGCGCCTCTTCCAGCACCTCCTGCACATACAGAATGTGCCGGCTGGACACCTCACGCGCATCCTCCGCCCTGCCCTCGACAATCGCCAGGTACAGCTCGCGGTGCTGGCTGATCAGCATGTCCCGGGTTTCGGTGCGCTGCTGGTACATGCCGCCAATGTTGGTCACCACGTTGCGCTTCAGCAGGTCGAACAAGCCACGGATAGTATGCAGCAACACCGCATTGTGGCTGGCCTCGGCAATCGCCAGGTGGAAGCGCGCATCGGCCGCGCCCTCCTCCGCCCGCGTCACTTCATCGACCCTGGCATAACAGTCCTGCAGCACATCGAATGCCGCTTTCAAACGCGCCCGATCCGGCTCGGTGGCACGCTGGGCCGCGTAATAGGCGCAGGACGCCTCCAGGGTATGGCGGAATTCAAGCAAGTCACGCTGCGCCTCGGCGCTGTGTTCAAGCAACTGCAACAATGGGTCGCTGAAAGTCGACCCCAGTGATTCAGCGACAAAGTTGCCGCCACCCTGGCGACTGACCAGTAGCCCCTTGGCCACCAGCTTCTGGATCGCCTCACGCAGTGACGGGCGGGACACGCCAAACTGTTCGGCAAGCGCACGCTCGGCCGGCAGCCGCTGCCCCGAGGTCAGCGTGCCTTCCAGAATCATCGCTTCCAACCGATCGACAATGTCGTCGGACAGGCGCCGTTGGCGGACCTGATCAAAAACCATCACATGCTCTCCACAAACCCCCGGCAAATTTCAGGGGGCGCCTATTCTCGCCGATCCAGGCCGCGCAAACACCCATCACGCTGCGTTTTTCCCGGCGCATCAGGCGCCCGCTCATCGGTACGCGACCAAAGTTTTGCTCAGGACAAATTGACACACCCACGACAGCGCTTTTAACCTAGCGACCAGCCATTGTAAATTGGTCTTACCAATTATCCAATGCCAGTGCCTGACCAACAACAATTAGGGGCCACCCCATATGCAAACCTGGCAACAACTCTATAGCCCGCTTGGTAGTCTTGGCCTGTCCGCACTGGCGGCGGTCATCCCCATCGTGTTCTTCTTCCTGGCCTTGGCCGTGTTCCGCCTCAAGGGCCACGTGGCCGGCAGCATCACCCTCGCACTGTCGATCCTGGTGGCGATCTTCGCTTTCCAGATGCCTGTCGACATGGCTTTCGCCGCTGCGGGTTACGGCTTCCTGTACGGCCTCTGGCCAATTGCCTGGATCATCGTTGCCGCGGTGTTCCTGTACAAACTCACGGTCAAGAGCGGCCAGTTCGAAGTGATCCGCAGCTCGGTGCTGTCGATTACCGACGACCAGCGCCTGCAGGTATTGCTGATCGGCTTCTGCTTCGGTGCCTTCCTGGAAGGCGCAGCGGGCTTTGGCGCACCGGTGGCCATTACTGCCGCGCTGCTGGTGGGCCTGGGCTTCAACCCGCTGTACGCCGCCGGCCTGTGCCTGATCGCCAACACTGCACCGGTGGCCTTTGGCGCCCTGGGCATCCCGATCATCGTGGCCGGCCAGGTCACCGGTATCGACGCCTTCCACATCGGCGCCATGACCGGCCGCCAGCTGCCGCTGCTGTCGCTGTTCGTGCCGTTCTGGCTGGTGTTCATGATGGACGGCCTGCGTGGCGTGAAGGAAACCTGGCCTGCCGCCCTGGTCGCCGGCCTGAGCTTTGCCGTTACCCAGTACTTCACCTCGAACTTCATCGGCCCGGAACTGCCCGACATCACCTCCGCGCTGGCCAGCCTGATCTGCCTGACCCTGTTCCTGAAAGTCTGGCAGCCGAAGCGGTCCTTCGGCGAAGCCAAGGGCAGCGTTGGCGCCGCCGTGGTACAGCCAAGCGGCAGCCAGCCAAGCCCGTACAGCTTCGGTGAGATCTTCAAGGCCTGGTCGCCGTTCCTGATCCTT
The DNA here is from genome assembly GCF_016658545.1 of Pseudomonas sp. S37. GTDB lineage: Bacteria > Pseudomonadota > Gammaproteobacteria > Pseudomonadales > Pseudomonadaceae > Aquipseudomonas. Next base: position 102,517 of record NZ_JACVZC010000008.1, read on the forward strand.
ACCGTGCTGGTCACCATCTGGACCCTGAAACCGTTCAAGGCGGCCTTCGCCCCGGGCGGCGCGATGTACAACTTCGTGTTCAACTTCGCCATCCCCCACCTTGACCAGCTGGTGATCAAGACCGCACCGATCGTTGCCGCGCCAACCGCCATGCCGGCGGTGTTCAAGCTCGACCCGATTTCTGCCACTGGCACCGCCATCTTCCTCTCGGCGCTGATCTCCATGGCAGTGCTGAAGATCAACTTCAAAACTGGTCTGACCACTTTCAAAGAGACCTTCTGGGAACTGCGCTGGCCAATCCTGTCGATCGGCATGGTGCTGGCCTTCGCCTTCGTCACCAACTACTCGGGCATGTCTTCGACCATGGCCCTGGTGCTGGCCGGTACCGGCGCGGCGTTCCCGTTCTTCTCGCCGTTCCTCGGCTGGCTGGGCGTGTTCCTGACCGGCTCGGACACCTCGTCCAACGCCCTGTTCAGCTCGCTGCAGGCCACCACTGCACACCAGATCGGGGTCAACGACACCCTGCTGGTAGCGGCCAACACCAGCGGCGGCGTAACCGGCAAGATGATCTCGCCGCAGTCGATTGCCGTGGCCTGCGCCGCCACCGGCCTGGTCGGCAAGGAATCCGACCTGTTCCGCTTCACCGTCAAGCACAGCCTGTTCTTCGCCACCATCGTCGGCCTGATCACCCTGATCCAGGCTTACTGGCTGACCGGCATGCTGGTTCATCACTAAAGTGAAAGGGGCCGGGCGCCATCAGGCGTCCGGCATTCCCCACAAGCAACGCTGCGAGAATCCATGATCATTTCTGCCTCTACCGACTATCGCGCCGCGGCCCAACGCAAGCTGCCTCCCTTCCTGTTCCACTACGCCGACGGCGGCGCCTACGCCGAGCACACCCTGCGCCACAACGTCTCCGACCTGGCCAGCATTGCCCTGCGTCAGCGCGTGCTGAAGAACATGTCCGAGCTCAGCCTTGAGACCAGGCTGTTCGACGAAACCCTGAGCATGCCCGTGGCCCTGGCCCCGGTCGGCCTCACCGGCATGTACGCCCGCCGTGGCGAAGTGCAGGCAGCGCGTGCGGCGGCGGCGCATGGCATCCCGTTCACCATGTCGACGGTGTCGGTGTGCCCGATCGAAGAAGTGGCCCCGGCCATCGACCGCCCCATGTGGTTCCAGTTGTATGTGCTCAAGGACCGCGGTTTCATGCGCAACGCCCTTGAGCGGGCCAGGGCCGCCGGGGTCAAGACCCTGGTGTTCACCGTCGACATGCCGGTACCCGGCGCCCGCTACCGCGATGCCCACTCCGGCATGAGCGGCAAGAACGGGCCAATGCGCCGTGTTTTCCAAGCCATGACTCACCCGGAATGGGCGTGGGATGTCGGCGTGATGGGCCGCCCGCACGATCTGGGCAACATCTCCAAATACCGTGGCAACCCCACCGGCCTGGCCGACTACATCGGCTGGCTGGGCAACAACTTCGACCCGTCCATTTCGTGGAAAGACCTGGAGTGGATCCGCGAATACTGGGACGGCCCGATGATCATCAAAGGCATTCTCGATGCCGATGACGCCCGCGATGCGGTCAAGTTCGGTGCCGACGGCATCGTCGTGTCCAACCACGGCGGCCGCCAGCTCGATGGCGTGCTGTCCAGCGCCCGTGCCTTGCCGGCAATTGCCGACGCGGTCAAAGGCGACCTGAAGATTCTCGCCGACTCCGGCATCCGCAGCGGCCTCGACGTGGTGCGCATGATCGCCATGGGCGCCGACACCGTGCTGATTGGCCGCGCCTTCCTCTGGGCCCTGGCCGTGCATGGCGAAGCCGGGGTGAAGAACCTGCTCGAGCTGTTCGAAAAGGAAATGCGCGTAGCCATGGTGCTGACCGGCGCCAAGTCGATCAGCGAGATCACCCGCGACTCGCTGGTACGCGAACTGGGCGCCTGACCGCCTGCAACAACGACCGCCTGATTGACCCGGGGCATGTGGCGCACAGACGCCACAGCCTCGCGAGGAGACTGCATGAGCCTGCCCGCCGCATTCCTGCGTGATGCCGAGCGCCTGATCCCCGCCGAACGCCGTTTCGACGACCCCACTTCCACCCTGGCCTTCGGTACCGACGCCAGCTTCTATCGGCTGATCCCCAAGCTGGTGGTGCGTGTCGAGTCCGAGGACGAAGTGGTCGGCCTGATCAGGCTGGCCCAGCGCGAGCGGGTGCCGGTCACCTTCCGCGCCGCTGGCACCAGCCTGTCCGGCCAGGCCATCAGCGACTCGGTGCTGATCGTACTGGGTGATAACTGGAACGGCCGCGAGATCCGTGGCCAAGGCGAGCAGATCCGCCTGCAACCCGGCGTTATCGGCGCCCAGGCCAATGCCTGGCTTGCCCCCTTCGGGCGCAAGATCGGCCCCGACCCGGCCTCGATCAACGCCTGCAAGATCGGCGGCATCGTCGCCAACAACGCCAGCGGCATGTGCTGCGGCACTGCACAGAACACCTACCACACGCTGGCCGGATTGCGCCTGGTACTGGCCGACGGCACCCGCCTGGACAGCGAAGACCCGGCCAGCGTGGCCGCCTTTGAAGCCAGCCACGCCGAGCTGCTGGAAGCCCTTGCCCGCCTGGGCCGCGAAACCCGCGCCAATACCGCATTGGCCGAGCGCATCCGCCACAAGTACCGGTTGAAGAACACCACCGGCCTGTCGCTGAACGCACTGGTGGACTACGACCAGCCGCTGGATATCCTGCAGCACCTGCTGGTCGGTTCCGAAGGCACCCTGGGTTTCATCAGTGCCGTCACCTACGACACCGTGCCCGATCACCCGCACAAGGCCAGCGCCCTGCTGGTGTTCCCCAGCGTCGAAAGCTGCTGCCGCGCAGTCACCGTACTCAAGCGCCAGCCGGTGTCCGCCGTGGAGCTGCTTGACCGCCGCAGCCTGCGCTCGGTGCAGAACATGCCCGGCATGCCGCTGTGGGTAAAAGGCCTGTCGGATAACGCCTGCGCCCTGCTGATCGAATCGCGTGCCGCCAGCCAGAGCCTGCTGCACGAACAACTGCAGCAGGTAATGGCCTCGATCGCCGACTTCCCGTTGGAACAGCAAGTCGACTTCAGCGAAGACCCGGCCGTGTACAACCAGCTGTGGAAAATCCGCAAAGACACCTTCCCTGCCGTCGGCGCCGTGCGCCAGACCGGCACCACGGTGATCATCGAAGACGTGACCTTCCCCGTCGAGCAGCTGGCCGAGGGCGTCAACCGCCTGATCCAGCTGTTCGACAAGCACCGCTACGACGAAGCGATCATTTTCGGCCACGCGCTGGAAGGCAACCTGCACTTCGTCTTTACCCAAGGTTTCAATAGTGCCGAGGAAGTCGCCCGTTACCAGGCCTTCATGGACGACGTGGCGCAACTGGTGGCCGTGGAGTTTGGCGGCTCGCTGAAGGCCGAACACGGCACCGGGCGCAACATGGCGCCATTCGTGGAGCTGGAATGGGGCCAGGACGCCTACCAGCTGATGTGGAAGCTCAAGCGCCTGCTCGACCCCAACGGCATCCTCAACCCCGACGTGGTGCTCAGTGATGACCCGGATATCCACCTGAAAAACCTCAAGCCGCTGCCAGCTGCCGACGAGATCGTCGACAAGTGCATCGAGTGCGGCTTCTGCGAACCGGTGTGCCCGTCCAAGGGCCTTACCCTCAGCCCGCGCCAGCGCATCGTCATGTGGCGTGACATCCAGGCCAAGCAGCGCGCCGGCATCGATACCCGCCAATTGATGCAGACTTACCAGTACCAGGGCATCGACACCTGCGCCGCCACCGGCCTGTGCGCCCAGCGCTGCCCGGTCGGCATCAACACCGGCGAGCTGGTGAAGAAGCTGCGCAGCCAGGCCGCCGACCACGGCAAGGCTGCCCACTGGCTGGCCGACCACTTCCACACCGCCCTGGGCGGCGCCCGCCTGACCCTGACCGCCGCCAACAGCGCGCGCAAGCTGCTCGGCGCCCCGCGCCTGGGCCGCCTGAGCGCCACGCTGAGCAAAGCCAGCAAAGGCCGCCTGCCGCAGTGGACGCCGGCCATGCCGCAACCCCTGCGCCCACTGGACTTCGGCCCGGCCAGCAACGACGCCCGCCCCCGCGTGGTGTACCTGGCCGCCTGCGTGTCGCGCGTCATGGGCCCAGCCTATGCCGACCGCGAGCAAAGCTCGCTGCTGGACAAGACCCGCGCCCTGCTGGAAAAAGCCGGCTACCAGGTGGTGTTCCCGGAAAACGCCGACAGCCTGTGCTGCGGCCAGCCGTTCGCCTCCAAAGGCTACCCCGAGCAGGCCGAACACAAGCGCCAAGAACTGATCAATGCCCTGCTGCACGCCAGCCGCGGCGGCCTGGACCCGATCTACTGCGATACCAGCCCCTGCACCCTGCGCCTGGTGCAGGACCTGGGCGACACCCGGCTGGACCTGTACGACCCGGTGCGCTTCATCCGCACGCACTTGGTCGAGCGCCTGGAATTCACCCCCCAGGACGAACCCGTGGCCGTGCACTTAACCTGCAGCACCCAGCACCTGGGGGAAAGCCAGGCCCTGATCGACCTGGCGCGGCGTTGCAGCAAGCAGGTGGTGATCCCGGAAGGCATTCATTGCTGCGGCTTTGCCGGTGACAAGGGCTTCACCACCCCCGAGCTGAATGCCCACTCGCTGCGCAGCCTGAAAGACGCCGTGCAGTACTGCAGCGAAGGCATCAGCACCAGCCGCACCTGCGAAATTGGCTTGAGCAGCCACAGCGGCATCGACTACCACGGCCTGGTCTACCTGGTAGACCGCGTTACCCGGCCGCGCAGCATCTAAAGGCAGACACCTTCACCTTTGTAGGAGCGGCCTTGTGTCGCGATCGGGCCGCGAAGCGGCCCCACGATTTACGCACCCACACTGACATCCTGGGGCTGCTTCGCAGCCCGATCGCGACACAAGGCCGCTCCTACACAGG
>NZ_JACVZC010000090.1 GCF_016658545.1 Pseudomonas sp. S37
TTCGACCGGGTAATCGGCCTGGGTGCTGTTCCAGTCGTGGATAACCTGTTGCTGCTGCGCGGCGCTCAACAACGGCAGCTCGGCAATGCGTTGCTGCGGCCGGGCGACGATGGCCGCCAGCAGGTCCTGCCAGTGCCCGGCGAGCTGGGCGATGGTGGCCTCGTCGAACAGCGCAGTGGCGTAGGTCAGCGATACCGCAATGCCAGCCTCGTGCTCCACGGTCTCCAGGGTCAGATCGAACTGCGCAGTGCCGCGCTCCCAGTCCAGGGTCTCGACGGTCAGCCCGGGCAACTGCCGACCCTGCCCGCGCGCTTCGGTCTGGTGGTTGTACATGACCTGGAACAGTGGGCTGTGGCTGAGGCTGCGCTCGGGTTGCAAAGCTTCGACCAGTTGCTCGAACGGCAGGTCCTGATGGGCCTGGGCGCCAGAAACGCGTCGCTGGGTCTGCTCGAGCAGCTCAGTGAAGGTCGTGCCCAGGTCGAATTCGGCCTTGAGTACCTGGGTGTTGACGAAAAAGCCGATCAGGCCTTCGGTCTCGATTCGATTGCGGTTGGCCGTGGGTATGCCGACACGGATATCGTTCTGCCCGCTGTAGCGGTGCAGCAAAGTCTGGTAGCTGGCCAGCAGGAGCATGAACAATGTCACGCCCTGATCACGCGCCAGCTGTTTGAGATCGGCGCACAGTGCATCGTCCAGGGTTATCTCCAGGCTTGCACCTGCCCGGCTCTGCAAAGCCGGGCGCGGATGGTCGATCGGCAGCTCCAGCACCGGCTGTTCACCACCGAGCTCCGCCTCCCAGTACGCCAGCTGACGCTCCAGCTCGCCCGCCTCAAGGCACTGGCGCTGCCAGATGGCATAGTCGGCATACTGGATCGGCAGGTCCGGCAACGACGCCGGCTGGCCGAGGCGATGCCCCTCGTAGCTGCGGATCCACTCGTCCAGCAGTATCGGCATCGACCAGCCATCGGAGACGATATGGTGCATGACCAGGATCAGCACGTTATCGGCCTCGTTCACTTGCAGCAGCCTCACCCGCCACAGGGGCGCCTGCGCCAGGTCGAAGGGCTGACTGCACTCCTGTTCAATACGCAGCCGCAGACGCTCGGCGAAATCAGCATCAGGTGCCTGCGCAAACGGCTCCCGGGCGATAGCTACCCGAACCCCGGGATCAACCACCTGAACGGGCTGGTCGCCATCCCGGGCAAAAGCAGTGCGCAGGCTTTCATGTCGTTGCACCACATCTTCAAGGCTGCGCTGCAACAGCTCAGGGTCCAGTGCCCCCTTGAAGCGCAGGGCCATGCTGATGTTGTAGGCAGCGCTCTGCGGGTCGAACTGCCAGAGAAACCACTGTCGCCGCTGGGCATACGACAGGCCGATGAGGCCCCATTCGTGGCGTATCTGCGGGATCGGCAGCCGAGCGAAGCTCATGCCCTTGGACTGCATCTTTTCAAAGAATTGCTTGCGCTGCTCCAATGGCAGATGCAGGAACCGTTTTACCAGCTCGATGTTCTGGGCCGTCATTTCAAACACTCTCCAGTTCTGCCAGGAAATCACTCAACTCATCGACATCCGCTGCGCTTGCAGGCGCCAGTTCAGCCATCGTCGCCACGTAGTCCGCAAGCCGTCCGGCACTGAACAGGGCCGAAAGCGGCACCTCCAGCCCCAGCAACAACTGCACCCGCTGGGTGGCCTGGACGGCCAGTAGCGAATGCCCGCCCAGCTCGAAGAAGTTGTCGTTGAGGCCGACCCTTTCAAGCTTCAGTACATCGGCCCAGATCGCAGCGACGTGCTGTTCCAGCGGGCTCTGCGGTGCGACGAACAGCTGCTGCAGTTGCGTGACATCAGGGCTGGGCAACGCTCGTCGATCAAGCTTGCCGTTTGCCGTAAGGGGCAGCGTTTCCAGGAATACCTGGTGGGCAGGCACCATATGCTCGGGCAATGTCGCCTTGAGGTGCTCGCGCAGGCTCTCGCGTAACGCTGCCGAGGGCGCTTGGGCAGGGATCAGGTAGGCAACCAGTTGCATACCGCTTGGGCCATCCAGGGCGAGTACCACCGCTTCGCGGACTTGCGAGTGCTCCTGCAGCCTGGCCTCGATTTCGCCCAGTTCGATACGGAAACCGCGGATCTTCACCTGATGATCGACACGACCGACGTACTCGATCGCACCGTGGATGCGATAGCGTGCCAGATCGCTGGTGCGATAGAGGCGACCACCGCCCTGCTCGCTGCCATCGAACGGGTCGGGTACGAACCGCTCCGCCGTAAGCGCCGCACGTCGGTGATAGCCACGGGCAAGGCCTGCCTGACCAACGTGCAGTTCGCCATGACAACCGGGAGCGGCGATATTGAAGTCAGCATCGAGCAGGTACAGCGACTGATCCGGGATCACCTCGCCGATGGGGCTGACGCCATCGCGCTGCAGATCCTCGCGACTCACTGGCCGGTAAGTGACATGCACCGTGGTTTCAGTGATGCCGTACATGTTGATCAAGGTCGGCTGGCTGTCGCCGAAGTGGTTGAACCACGGTGCCAGGCTGCCGACATCCAGTGCTTCGCCGCCGAACACGATGTAGCGCAGCGCAAGCTCGCTCTGGCCCTGCGGACTTGCGCAGGCGTGCGGGATAAGTTGCTTGAATGCCGAAGGTGTCTGGTTGAGCACCGTGACCTGCTCACGGATCAACAGCGCGTGGAAGTCCGCAGGCGATCGGGCCACGTCCTTGGCCACGATCACTGCCTTGGCCCCATGCACCAGCGCCCCAAACAGCTCCCAGACCGAGAAATCGAACGCGTAGGAATGGAAGACGCTCCAGACGTCTTTGCTTTCGAACCGGAACCAGTCCTGGGTTGCCTGGAACAGGCGCACGACGTTGTGATGGGGCAGCAGGGTGCCTTTGGGCTTGCCGGTGGACCCCGAGGTATAGATCACATAAGCCAGGTTTTCCGGTCGTGTGAAATTGACCGGGTTGGCGTCGCTGTAGCCAGGGAATGGCTCCAGGAGCAGCGGATCGACACCCTCAGGTAGCGGCAAGTTGGCGAGCAGATGTGATTGGGTCAGCAACAGCCGAATACCGCTGTCGCTCATCATGTAGGCCAGGCGATCTTCCGGATACTCAGGATCCAGCGGCACATAGGCGCCTCCCGCCTTGAGGATGCCCAGAAGACCGATGACCATTTCCAGGCTGCGATCCACAGCGATCCCCACCAGTACATCCGGGCCCACGCCCTGCTCGCGCAGCCTGTGGGCCAGCTGATTGGCGCGCCGATTGAGCTGGCTGTAGCTGAGTGTCCGCTCGCCCGACACCACGGCAATGGCCTGCGGCGTACGCGCGGCCTGGGCTTCGATCAGTTGGTGAAGACATTGATCGGGATGGTGATTGGCAGGGGCTCGATTCCAGTCCTGGATGATTGTCTGCTGCTCCTGTGCGTCAAGCAGGTTCAGTTGAGCGACCACTTGCTGCGGGTCCTCGACCAGCGCCTCCAGCAACGTGCCAAAGTGGCGAGCGACCTGCGCGATGCTTTCCGGCGTAAAGCACTGCCGGTCGTAGCTGTAATGCACCGACAGCTGCGCACCTGCGCCAATCGCCAGGGTCAGCGGCACGCTCGACTGCTCATGGCCGTGGACGTTGCCGAATTCGAGCCCGGCAGGTGCGCTCTGCTGCAGCGCCTCGCCGACGGGGTAGTTCTCGAACACCAGCAAGGTATCGAACAGCCCTTCCCCACCCGAGCCGGCCCAGCGCTGGATGTCGTACAAGGGGCTGTGCTCGTATTCGCGCAACGCCAGGTTCTGCGCCTGCAATTGCTGCACCCACTCCGCCACCCGCTGCTGCGGACGCGGGCTGGCAGCCACTGGCAGCGTGTTGATGAACAGCCCCAGTTGTTGCTCGACGCCGCGCAGCTCCGCCGGGCGGCCCGACACCGTCGCGCCGAAACTCACGCATGATTGCCCGGTGTAACGCTGTAGCAGCAGCAGCCAGGCCGCCTGCACCAGGGTATTGACGGTCACCCGCTGCTGCCGGGCAAAGCCCGCCAGTGCTTGCGTCTGCCCCTCGCTCAGGTACTGCTGATGTACGCCGTAGCCGGCGCCCAGGCGGCCCTTGTCCTGCCGTATGGCCAGTGCCAGCCGCGTGGGCTCGTTCAGGTCATGCAACTGCTGCTGCCAGAAGGCCTCGCCCTGCAGTGGGTCCTGGCGGTGCAGCCATTCGATATAGTCGCGGTAGCGCCCCGTCAGCCCGGCGTTCGGCAGCCCGGCATAGGTCTGGAGTACCTCACCCAGCAACTGCGCATTGCTCCAGCCATCCATCAGGATGTGATGGCTGGTGAACACCAGGTGGCAGGTGTCTTCGCCGGTGCGGATCACCGCCAGGCGCAGCAGGGGATCATGCTGCAGGTCGAAGCCTTTGCGCAGATCCGCTACGGCCCAGCTGTCCAGGGCCGCGCCCTGCTCGGCAATGCCGGCCCAGTCCAGGTGCGTGAACGGCAGTTCGAGCTGCCTGCGGATCAGCTGCAAAGGGCGCTCGAAGCAGGTCACGTAGTTGGCCCGCAGCACCTCATGGCGATCGACAGCGGCCTGCCAGGCGGCCCTGAAGCGTGGTACGTCGAGCCCTTTTACGTCGACGCGCATCTGGTTGATGTAATGCCCGCCGCCTTGCTCCAGCAGGCTGTGGAACAGCATGCCTTGCTGCATGGGTGCGAGGGGATACAGGTCTTCGATCTGCGCTGCCGGAATCGGCAGGCTGTCCAGCTGGGCCTGGGTCAGCCCGGCCAGCGGCACATCCGAAGGGGTCAGGCCGGCCTGGGTATCCTCCAGGCAATGCTCGACGATCGCCTGCAGTTCGGCGGCGAACTGGTCGGCCAGATGTTGCACGGTAGTACCGTCGAACATGTCGCGGCTGTACGTCCACTCCAGGCTCAGCTCACCACCATAGACCTGGCCATTGATCGACAGCCAGTTGTCCAGCGGCGCCTCGACGCTCTGGCTGGCCCCGCCGCTTTCTTCGGCAGGTACCAGGAATGCCGGGGCGTCGGCATTGGAGGCCGGTGCAAAGCTGCCATCGAACTGCCCGAGGTAGTTGAAGGTGATGCGTGGGCTTGGCAACTGCGCGAGGGCCGCCCGTGCCTGGTCGTCGCCCAGGTAACGCAGGGCACCGTAGCCGATACCTTTGTCCGGGATCGCCCGCAGCTGTTCCTTGATCTGCTTGATCGATGCATCCAGCGTCTGCTGCGGGCTCAACCGCACCGGGAAGACACTGGTGAACCAGCCTACGGTGCGCGTCAGGTCGAGGTTATCGAACAGGTCTTCGCGGCCATGCCCCTCCAGCTGCACGAGTACGTCGCTGCGCTGGGTCCAGCGGGCGATGACGCGGGCCAACGCGGTCAGCAGCAGGTCGTTGACCTGCGTGCGGTAGGCCGCAGGTGCCTGTTGCAGCAATTGCCGGGTACTGGCCGGGTCGAGGCGGGTGCGAGCGCTACCGACATGCCTGGCATGCAACGAGCCAGCAGGGTTGTCACAAGGCAGGTCGGCCTCAACCTGGCCGAGTTGCGCCTGCCAGTATGCCAACTGCGCCTGCAGCGATTCACTGCGGGCGTAGGCCTGCAGGTGGTCGGCCCACGCCTGGGTCGAGCTGGTCCTGGCCGGCAGCTCGAGTGGCTGGCCGGCATGCACCTGGCTGTACGCGGTTTGCAGGTCTTCGAGCAGTACACGCCAGGAGACGCCGTCGACCACCAGGTGATGAATCGCCAGCAACAAGCGCTGGCTGCCGTCCGCCAGGGTCGCCAGCAACGCCCGAAGCAACGGGCCGCGCTGCAGGTCAAGGCTGGCTTGAACCTCATCGCACAAGGCTTCGAGGGCCTCGGCATCGGCCACAGTGGCCTCGCGTAGCAGGCCTTGCTGAGGCGCTGGCGAACCGTAGTGAGCCGTCCACTCGCCCCCGGCACAGTCAAAGCGCAGGCGCAAAGCGTCATGGTGCAGCACCAGGGCCTGTAGCGCCTGTTCCAGTGCCCGGCTGTCGAGCGCCTGGCCGGCCTTGAGCAACAGCGCCTGGTTCCAGTGATGACGCTGGGCAATGTCCTGTTCGAGGAACGATTGCTGGATCGGCAGCAACAGGGTCTGGCCAGTGGCAGCCTTCTGCTCGATCAGCAGACCGCCTTCGTCACCTTGCCTGGCAACCGAGGCCAGCCCTTGGACGGTCTGGTGCTGGAACAGCTCTTTGGGGGTGAAACGAATACCTGCCTGGCGCGCGCGGCTGACCACCTGGATCGAGATGATCGAATCGCCACCCAGTTCGAAGAAGTTGTCGGCCAGCCCCACCTTGTCGACTTTCAGCACATCCGCCCAGATTCCGGCGATGGTCTGCTCCAGCACGTTTCGCGGTGCGACGTAAGCCTGCTGCAGTTGACTGACATCGGGCTTGGGCAAGGCCTTGCGGTCCAGCTTGCCGTTGGGTGTGAGCGGCAACTTGTCGAGGAACACCAGGTGGGTAGGCACCATGTAGTCCGGCAGGGTTGCCTTGAGGTGATCACGCAACTGGCTGCGCAGCAGGGTTTGCCCCTGCAGGTCATCGGCTTGTGCCTCCCCGCTGACCAGGTACGCGGCCAGTTGTTTGCCGCCAGGGCCCTGAATGTCGATGACCACGCTTTCGCGTACTGCCGGGTGATCCTGCAACCGCGCCTCGATCTCGCCAAGCTCGATTCGGAAGCCGCGAATCTTCACCTGATGGTCGATCCGCCCCAGGTAGTCGACCACGCCGTCGGCCCTGCTACGCGTCAGGTCACCGCTGCGGTACACGCGCTCGCCGTTGGCGGCGAACGGGTCGGGGACGAAGCGCTCGGCGGTCAGGCCTGGGCGATCGAGATAGCCGCGCGCCACGCACAGCCCGCCGAGGTACAGCTCGCCACTGTGACCCAACGGCACCAGATTGAGGCTGGCATCGAGGACATAACTGCGGCGGCGCCCGACCAGGCGCCCGATAGGCGCGTAGGCCGCGCCGCAGGCATCGCCCGGGGAGGCCCGCCAGAGCAACGGTGTGACCACGGTCTCGGTCGGCCCGTAGCCGTTGAAGATGTATTGCGGGCGCAGGGCCTGCCAGGCCAGCTCGTAGCCGGCTTGCGGCACCGCATCACCGCCAAAGCAGTAGATGCGCACCGGAGGCGGGTTGCCCACGCGCAGGGCATGCTCGGCCAGCTGTTGCAGGTAGACAGGCGGGAACACCGCAATGGTCACGCCATGCCGGTGCATCTCGGCGTAGGCCTGCTCGGGCAGCCACAGGCTGTCGTCGCGTACCAGAACACTGGCGCCGTTGATCAGCAGATGCATCCAGGCCTCATGCGCGCCATCGAAGGCGAACGACATGAAGTGCAGCTCGCAGTCCTGCGGGCCGGTTTCGTAGCGTTCACCGTTGGCCAGGATGTGCGAGGCCAGTGGCCCATGTGCCACCGCAACGCCCTTGGGCATGCCGGTCGAGCCAGAGGTGTAGATCACATAGGCAAGGTTGTGTTTGTCCAGCGCCACTTCGGGTGCCGAGTCCGGGCCTTGCTGCCAGGCGGCCGGCAGGTCCACTGCCAGCATCGGCAGGCCTTGGGGGATTGGCAGGGTATCCAGCACATCGCTCTGGGTCAGCACCAATGCTGCGGCGCAATCCTGCATCATGTAGCGCAGGCGGTCCTGCGGATAGGCGATGTCCAGCGGCACATACACGCCACCGGCCTTGAGCACCGCCATGAACGCTACCATGATGTCGGTGGAGCGACGCATGGCAATGACAACCCTGACTTCAGGGCCGACACCTTGCTCGATCAGGTGGTGCGCCAGGCAGTTGGCCTGCGCGTCGAGCTGGCGGTAGCTCAGGCGCTGGTCGTCGAAGCGAATGGCGATGGCGTCGGGAGTGCGGACGACCTGGTCAGCAAACAGTTGATGGACGAAACGCTCGTCCGGGTAGTCGTCGCCGGCCTGGTCCCAGGTCGCCAACAGCTGCTCGCGCTCTTCGCCACCCAGCATCGCCAGTTCGGCAACACGCTGGTGCGGTTGACGCACGATTTCAGCCAGCAGGTTGCACCAGTGCCGGGCCAGTGCCTCGATGCGCGGGCGGTCGAACAGCGAAGTGGCGTACACCAGCGAGGCGCCCAGACCTTCTGCGTGCTCGAAGGTGTCCAGGGTCAGATCGAACTGTGCGGTATAGCGTTCCCAGGCCAGGCCTTGAACTTCCAGCCCCGGAAGGCTACGGGTCTGCCCGCGAAGCTCGGTCTGGTGGTTGTACAGCGCCTGGAACAGCGGGCTGTGGCTAAGGCTGCGCTCTGGGTGCAGCGCCTCGACCAACTGCTCGAATGGCAGGTCCTGATGCGCCTGGGCCGCCAAGGCGGCCTGGCGGGTCTGTTCGAGCAACTGGCTGAAGGTGGTGTTCAGGTCGAAATCGGCCTTGAGCACCTGGGTATTGACGAAGAAGCCGATCAGGCGCTCGGTTTCCAGGCGATTGCGGTTGGCGATCGGCACCCCGACGCGAATGTCGTCCTGCCCCGAATAGCGGTGCAAAAGGGTCTGGAAGCTGGCCAGCAGCAGCATGAACAGGCTGACGCCCTGCTGCTGGGCCAATGCCTTGAGTGCCCGTACAAGGTCGCGATCCAGGTCGATGGCAATACTGGCACCGGCAAAGTCCTGGTTAGCCGGCCGCGGGCGATCGGCAGGCAGTTCAAGCACCGGCTGCTGGTCGCCCAGCTGGGCCTTCCAGTAGGCGAGTTGGCGTTCGCGCTCACCGGCTTCCATCCACTGCCGCTGCCAGACGGCGTAGTCGGCGTACTGCACGGGCAGTTCAGGCAGCTCGACCGCATGCCCGCTGCGCAGGCCTTGGTAAATCTGCACCAGCTCATCGACCATCACCGGCATCGACCAGCCATCGGAAACGATATGGTGCAAGGTCAGGATCAGGACATGGTCATCCTCGGCCACACGCAACAGCTTCACCCGCAGCAGCGGCCCGTGCTCCAGGTCGAACGGGCATTGCGTTTCGACCTCGACCAGGTGCTTGAGCAGCGCCTGTTCGTCCTCCTCGCCAAGCTCGACCACCTCGCATACCAGGCTGAACGGCTGCGCTGGATGCACTACCTGCAGGGCTTGGTCGCCTTCCTGGCGGAAAGTGGTACGCAAGGTCTCATGCCGCGCGATCAGCGCTTCGAAACTCAAACGCAGCGCTTCGACCTGCAGATCGCCTTGCATTCGCAGCACCGAGGCCATGTTGTAGGCGGTACTTTCAGGTGCCATCTGCCAGAAGAACCACTGTCGCTGCTGGGCGTAGGACAACGCCAGCGGTTTCGTGCGGTCGACCGCCTGCAACGCCGGGGCAGGCGCGTCCGTGCCCTGCCCTGTCAAAGCGACGAAATCAGCAAGCACCGGGGCTTCGAACAGTGTACGCAGGGGTATTTCCAGGCCCAGGACCTGGCGGATACGCGAGGTGACCTGAGTGGCCAGCAACGAATGGCCGCCCAGCTCGAAGAAGTGATCGGTCAGGCCGATCCGCTCAACCTTGAGCACCTGCGCCCAGATGGCCGCGATCTGTATTTCGCGTTCGCTGCTGGCGGGCACATAGGCAGGCTGGTCGAGGCTCAGGTCGGGCCTTGGCAGGGCCTTGCGGTCCAGCTTGCCGTTTGGCGTCAGCGGCAATTGGCCGAGGAACATCACATGTGCTGGAACCATGTAGTCCGGCAACGCGGCCTTGAGGTGGCTTGCCAGGTCCTGGCGCAGCACATCCTGCTGCACCGGGCCTGCCTCGATCACAAGGTAGGCAACCAGTTGCTTGCCGGTGGGCCCGTCAATGTCGATCACTTGCGCTTCGCGCACCTGGGCATGCTCTTGCAACCGCGCTTCGATCTCGCCCAGTTCGATACGCAGGCCGCGGATCTTGACTTGATGGTCGATGCGGCCGACATAGTCAATGATGCCATCGGCACGGTAGCTCGCCAGGTCGCCGGTACGATACAGACGCCCGCCACCGACCGGGTCGAACGGGTCAGGAATGAAACGCTCGGCGGTTAACGCCGGGCGGTTGAAGTATCCGCGGGCGAGGCAACCAAGGCCGCCGATCAGCAGCTCGTTCACCCAGCCGGCCGGGGCCAGGGCCAGGCCATCGTCACAGACGTACGTCACCCTGCCGCCCACCGCCCGACCAATGGGCACGATGGCCTTGCCACCCGCGCCAGGCTGCAAGCCTGCACAATCCTGCACAGTGGTGACCACGGTGGCTTCGGTCGGCCCATAGGTATTGAGCAAGCGCGCCTGCTGCAGGCCGCTGGCATACCAGTCGCCCAGGCTTTCCATCGGCATGGCTTCGCCGCCCACATGCACCTGGCGCAGTGTCGCACAGGCGCCGGCTGGCAGTTTTTCCGCAGCCAGCATTCGCCAGTAGGCGGTGGTCAGGTCGGCCACCGTGATGCCGTGGGTGACGATCGCTTGCTTGAGGGTTTCGATGTCCCACATCTGCGGCCCGCGCATGACGACCCGGGCACCGCAGCACAAGGCTGGGTAAAGCTGTTCCACGAAGCCGTCGAAGTTGACCGTGGCGAACTGCAGCACCCGGTCACTGGCGTCCAGCCGCGAATAGTCAGCCGCCACGCCGCAGAACACCGACAGTTGACGATGAGCGACTGCCACCCCTTTGGGCTTGCCGGTGGACCCGGAGGTGTAGATCACGTAGGCCAGGTTGTCGGCAACGGTCAGGCTCACCGGGTTGGCCGAGCTGTAGTTGCCCAGCCATTGTTCGTCCGCCTGCATTTCCAGGCGGATTACCGCTGGCGAAACCGGCAGGGCCGTTGCCAGCTGGGGCTGGGTCAGAAGCAGGTGAATACCGCTGTCCTGCATCATGAAGCGCAAGCGTTCCTGCGGGTACTGCGGGTCGAGCGGCACATAGGCACCGCCTGCCTTGAGGATGCCCAGCAGCCCGACCACCATATCCAGGCTGCGCTCCACGGCGATGCCGACACGCACATCCGGCCCTACGCCAAGTTCGCGCAGTTTGTGGGCCAGCTGGTTGGCGCGACAGTTGAGTGCCTGGTAGGTCAGCGCCTGCTGATCGAGCACCAGCGCCGTGGCCTGTGGCGTGTGCAGGGCTTGCGCCTCGAACAGCTGATGCACACCGAGGTCTTCGGCAAAACGCAGAGACGCCTGGTCGGCCTCAAGGGCCAGTTTTTGCTGCGCGGCCGTGAGCAGTGGCAGCTCGGCAACCGGCAGTGCAGACCCGCTGACCAGCGCACCCAGCAGGTTGACCCAGACCGATGCCAGGCGCTCGATACGCCCCACGTCGAACAGGTCCGATGCATAGCCGAAGGAGGCGATCACGCCGTCGCTGCGTTCGAGGGTGTCGAGCGACAGGTCGAACTGCGTGGTGTGCTCGACCAGGTCGACCTCGGCGACATTCAGGCCGTGCACACTGTCGCCGGAAACTCGCTCGCCAACACCACTCAAATGGTTGTACATGACCTGGAACAGTGGGTTGTGGCCCAACCCGCGCTCAGGCTTCAGCTCTTCCACCAGCACATCGAAGGGGATGTCCTTGTTCGCCTGCGCCTGCAGGGTAGTCTCCTTGACCGCCAGCAACAAGTTTCCGAACGACTGCAACGGGTCGACCGCCACGCGAGCGACCAGGGTGTTGACGAAGAAGCCGATCAGCCCTTCCAGCTCCAGGCGATTGCGGTTGGTTACCGGGATACCGATGTTGAGTGTTTCGCGCCCGCTGTAGCGCGACAGCAGCAGTGCGAACGAGGCCAGGAACACGTGGAACAGCGTGGCATTGGCAGCAACCGCCAGGCGCTGCAGGTCGGCCGTGAGCGCGGCAGGCAGCAGCACATCCACGCGTCCCCCGCGGTAGCTTTGCACCTGAGGGCGGATGCGGTCGGCAGGCAGCTCGAGGACGGCGAAGTCGTCCTCCAGCGCGGTTTTCCAGAATGCCAGCTGAGCTTGCAGCTCGCCGCTGGCCAGGCGTTCGCGCTGCCAGGCGGCGTAATCGGCGTATTGCACCGCCAGCGCCTGGCGTTCGAGTGGCTGCCCACTGGCATGCGCGTTGTAGGCGGCCACCAGCTCGCGAACCATGACGCTCATGGACCAGCCGTCTGAGACGATGTGGTGCAACAGCACGGTCAGCACCTGCTCTTGCGGGCCCGTCTGGAACAACTTGACCCGGATCAGCGGCCCCTGCTCAAGATTGAACGGGGTGAGCGCTTCTTCCTGGATGCGCTGCTGCAACGCCGGGCCAGGGTCTGCGCCGAGGTCATGATATTCGATGGCCGGCGACGCTTCAGGCAGTATGCGCTGCAGAGGGATGCCATCATGTTCTTCGAACACCGTGCGCAGGGATTCGTGGCGCATCACCAGCGCATCGAACGCGGCCTGCAAGGCGCCCCGGTCTACCTCGCCCTGCAAGCGGATGGCCAAGGGCGTGTTATAGGCGGTGCTCTGCGGGTGCAGCTTCCAGAACATCCACTGGCGATACTGGGAATGTGAAACCGGCAACGGCAGCGCCCGTTCCAGGGTCTGGATCTCGCCCCCGGCGACCTGCTCCAGCCCCTGTACGGCCTCGACGAACGCGCACAGGTCGGCAGTGTCGAACAGCACCCGCAACGCCACGTCCAGGCGCAACTGCTGGCGCACCCGCGAAACCACCTGGGTGGCCAGCAACGAGTGCCCACCCAGGGCGAAGAAGTTGTCGTCGAGGCCGACCTGGGTTTGTTGCAGCACGTCGGCCCAGATGGCCGCGACCTGTGCCTGCAGCGGTGTCTCGGGTGCCCGGTAAAGGGTCGTGACAGCGACCGGCTCGGGCAATGCCTTGACGTCGACCTTGCCGTTGACGGTGACCGGCAGGCGCTCCAGCAACATCAGGTACTGTGGCACCAGATGCTCAGGCAGGGCCAGCTTCAGGGCGGCCCGGATGCCGTCGACAACGGCCTGACGGGTCTCTTCCAGTGCTGCCCACTGTTGTGGGACCAGGTAGGCAGCCAGCTGCCGATCGGCGCCTTCGCCCACAACCCGCACAATGGCGCTTTCAATCCCCGGCAACTGCCGCAGGCAGCTATCGACCTCGGCCAGCTCGACGCGGTAGCCGCGGATCTTTACCTGGCCATCGATACGCCCGGCAAAAACACGTTCACCGTCAGCGTTCAGGCGCACCCAGTCACCGGTACGGTACATCCTCGCCCCTTCGCTACCGCCCGGGTCGGGCACAAAGCGCTCGGCGGTCAGCGCCGCCTGGCCCAGGTAACCACGGGCAAGCCCGGCACCGGTGATGTAGAGCTCGCCCCTGGCCGTGCCGGGTACCGGCTGCAGGCAGCTGTCCAGCACATGGGCACGCAGGTTGTGCAGCGGCTGGCCGAGCAGCGGCAGGTCCTGCAGGGTATGGGTAAGGACGCCGACCGTGGTTTCGGTGGGGCCATAGTGGTTGATCACATCGAGACCAGGCGCCAACGCCTTGATCCGCCCCAGCAGCGCCATGCTACAGGCCTCGCCCCCTACCACCAGGCAGCGCCGTGGCAACGCTGCGGCGCCTGCCGCCAGCATCGCCTGCAAGTGCGACGGTACGATCTTCAGTGCGTCGATGGCATGCGTTTGCAGGTAGGCGGCGAACACATCGGCATCAAGCACGGTCTCCTTGTGCAGCATGTGCAGGGTCTTGCCGTGGCACAACGCACCGAACAGCATGGTGTGGCCAAGGTCGGCGGCCGGCGTGGTGACCATCGCCAGGCTGGCGATCTCGTCCATTGGCAGGCGCTGGCTGACGCCACGCACGTAATTGACCAGCGCGCCATGGCTGACGGCTACGCCCTTGGGCTTGCCAGTGGTGCCGGAGGTGTAGATGACATACGCCAGGTTGTCGGCATGCACCGCCACCTTGGGTGTCGAAGCCAAGGACAGGTCACCTTTCACGTCGATCGCAGCGACGCCGTGCGGCAGGCTGATCTGCCCCGCCCTGCCCAGCACCCACTGGACCTCGCTGTCGGCCAGCATGAAGTCCAGGCGCGACTGCGGCTGGTCCGGGTCCAGCGGTAGGTAGGCGGCACCGGCCTTGAGCACGGCCAGGATGCCGACGAGCATCTCGCAGGAGCGGTCCGCTACCACGCCGACCCGCTGGTCCACTTGCACGCCACGCTCGAGCAGCATCTGGGCCAGGGCATTCGAACGCGCCTGCAAGGCAGCATGGCTTATCTGACCAGCATCGCCGCTCGCGGCCAGACCCAGCGGGTTGGAGTTGGCGGCCGCTTCGATCAGGTGATGAATGCACAGGCCGGGCTCCACCGCGCCGGCAGCCTCCTGCTGCGCCTGCCCCGCCCGGGGCGGCAAAGGCAATTCGCCGATCGCAGTGGCAGAAGCCTCGCTCAGCCCGTCAAGCAACCGCAGCCAGTCCTCGCTGAAAGCAATGATCGTGGCCTCTTCGAAGACATCCAGGGCATAGGTGAACACCGCGTGCAGTCGCCCGGCGCTTTCGTAGGTGTCCAGGGCAAGGTCGAAGCGAGCGCTGTGTTTGTCCAGGGCGACCTTTTGCAGTGTCAGCCCACTGCCAAGACGGACCTGACCCGCATCGGCGATGGCTGCCTGGTGGTTGAACAGCACCTGGAACAGCGGGCTGTGCGCGCTGCTGCGATCGAGTTCAAGCGCCTCGACCAGGCGCTCGAACGGCAGGTCCTGGTGCGCCTGGGCGCCCAAGGCGGTGTCCTTGACCCGGTCGAGCAGCTGCCCCACATTCATGAGCGGGTCGATATCGGTATGCAGCACCTGGGTATTGATGAAGCAGCCGATCAAGCCCTCGACTTCGGTGCGGTGGCGGTTGGCAACCGGCACACCAACTCGAATCGCGCGCTGGCCACTGTAACGTTGCAGCAGCAGCTTGAACGATGCCAGCAGCACCATGAACAGGGTGACCCCCTGGCTATTGGCCAAGGCCCTGAGCCGCTCGGCAAGCGCCGGGTCGACCTGCATTTCGCGCCGCGCGCCGCGGTGGCTCGGCGCACCGACACGTGGATGATCGAACGGCAGTTCCAGTACGGCATGATCATCGCCCAGCTTGTCGCGCCAATACTTCAGCTGGCGTTCCTGCTCACCGGCTTCCAGCCAGCTGCGTTGCCATAGCGCATAGTCGCGGTACTGGATGGGCAGCGCCGCCAGGGTCGCTTCGCGGCCCTCGCAGGCGGCATCGTACAAACGCACAAACTCGTCGATCAGCACGTTCAACGACCAGCCGTCGGCAACGATGTGGTGCAGGGTAAGCAGCAGCACGTGTTCGTCGGCGGCCAGTTGCAGCAGATTCACGCGCAGCAGCGGCCCTTGCAGCAAGTTGAACGGTGCCTGAGCCTCGGCTTCGGCCAACGCGGCGACGCGGGCCTCGCGCTGCGCCGCCGCCAAGGTTGTAAGGTCATGCTCGACGATGTCGACCGCCCGCGCAGCGAGGACGTCCTGATACAAATGCTCACCCTGGGCACGCAGGCGCGTACGCAGGCTCTCGTGACGTGCAATCAGGCGATCGAATGCCTGCTGCAGCGCGGAGCGGGCGAGCTGGCCCTTCAGGCGCACCGCCATGGGCAGGTTGTAGGCAGCGCCCTGCGGGTCCAGTTGCCAGAGAAACGACATGCGCCGCTGGGCGTAAGACAAGCCATCACGGTCATCGCAAGCAACATCGGCAGGGATCGGAAACAAGGAGAAGTCGACGCCCTCTGCCTGTAGCCCAGCCAGGAACAAACGGCGTTTTTCCGGCGGCAGTTCAATAAAGCGGCGAGCGAGTTTCAACGAGTTTTCGGCATTCATGCGATGCGTCCTTAGCGATAGGAAGCGGGACCACAGGGCCCAGTCATCCCTCAAAGACGAAACAGCCGCGAGCTGATTTAGCCAAAGCCCGGGCCACCGACCATGGCCCTGGCTGCGCGATTAAATCGCCGCACGAGCGACTCGTCTGAACGTCATACCCATCTTCCAGAAGGCGGCCCTCCCGATGCTCACCACCCTGGCCAACAACCTGCGCAAGCGGGTCACTCAAGCACTCCCCGGCAAGCAACCCGCGTATCGGATCTTCGATCTTCAGCTGAAGCGGCGGATCGCGCTCAGCCCCTCGCTGACACGCCTGGTATTCAGCGGGCCGGAGGTCGCCGAAATGACCACCCTGGCGCCGGACCAGCGCGTCAAACTGCTGTTTCCTGCGCCCGATGGCACGCTGCCCAACCTGGCCAACGACCTGCACTGGAAAGCCGCGCACAACGCCCTGCCGCCCGCCCAGCGCCCGCCGATGCGCACCTACACCATCCGCGCCCTGCGCCCCGAGGCACTGGAGGTGGACATCGACTTCGTGCTGCACGGTGTCAACGGCCCCGCTTCGGCCTGGGCTACCCACGCCCAGGTGGGAGACCGCCTGCAGATGGTTGCACCGAACCTGGCCTATACAGGCGACCCCGGCGGTTATGAATGGAAGCCGCCGCAAGCGGTGCGCAACGTGCTGCTGGTCGGTGACGAAACGGCGCTGCCGGCCATTGCCGGCATTCTTGAGCAATTGGCCGACAACCAGCCGGAGCTTGCAGTGCAGGCATTCATCGAGGTGCCGCTGGAAGCTGACTGCCTGGACCTGCGCCATGCTGAGGCTGCCAAGGTGCATTGGCTGCCACGGAAAACGCTTAATTGCGCCCATGGCCAGGCCATGCAGCATGCGGTGCGCGAGCTGGCCAGCCTGCCACAGGGGCATGCTGCGCCCAGGGCGAAGCTGGAGGATGTGGATATCGACAAGCGCATCCTGTGGGAGCAGGCGAGCAGCGCCAGCAGTGCGTTCCATGCCTGGGTCGCGGGGGAATCGGCGACGGTGATGGAGATACGTCGCTACCTGATCAAGGAGCGCGGGTTGCAACGTGATTGCCTGACCTTGATGGGGTATTGGCGGGCTGGGCGGACCTTTGACTGACCTGGGATAACCGGGTGGTAGAGGGAGGAATTGTGGGAGCGGGTTCACCCGCGAAGAATCCAGCACGGTGCATGGCACCGGCTGCGCCGGTGTTCGCGGCTAAAGCCGCTCCTACAGGGGATAGCGTACCGTCTGTAGGAGCGGCCCCGGCGATCGGTCAGACTGCCGCGATCAACGCCTCGGCAAAGCGCTGCGCCACGTCATCGATCTGCTCGCCGCTGATGATCAACGGCGGCAGGAAGCGCACCACCGCGCCATGCCGCCCGCCCAGCTCCAGGATCAACCCGCGCTTCAGGCACTCACGCTGCACCTTGGCCGCCAGCTCACGGTTGGCAACCGGGTGGCCCAAGGCATCCCGCTTGCCCTGCGGGTCCACCAGCTCCACCCCGAGCATCAAACCACGCCCGCGCACATCACCCAACTGCGGATAATCGCGCTGCAACTGCAACAGGTGCTGACGCAAGCGCAACCCCATGGCCTCGGCATGCTCGGCCAGCCGGTGTTCGACCAGATAGTTGATCACCGCCGAACCCGCGGCCATGGCCATCTGGTTGCCACGGAAGGTACCGGCATGCGCGCCTGGCTTCCAGGTGTCCAGCCAGTCGCGATAGACCACCACCGCCAGCGGCAGGCTGCCGCCAATGGCCTTGGACAAGGTGACCACATCGGGCACGATGCCGGCATGCTCGAAAGCGAACATGCGCCCGGTGCGGGCGAAGCCGCTCTGGATCTCATCGATGATCAAGGCCACGCCGGCCTGTTCGGTGATGCGGCGCACCCCCTTGAGCCACTCGATGTCGGCCGGGATCACCCCGCCCTCGCCCTGCACCACTTCCAGGATCACCGCCGCCGGCAGCGGTACGCCGCTTTCCGGGTCGAGCAGCAGGTTTTCCAGGTAATGCAGGTTGGCCTTGACCCCGGCTTCGCCACCCAGGCCGAACGGGCAGCGGTAGTCATACGGGTACGGCATGAACTGCACACCGTTGCTCAGCAGCGCGCCCAGCGGCTGCTTGGGGCCATGGCTGCCCATCAGGCTCAAGGCGCCCTGGCTCATGCCGTGGTAGGCGCCCTGGAAGGCCAGCACGGTGCTGCGCCCGGTGGCGCCACGCACCAGCTTGAGCGCCGCTTCCACCGCGTCGGTGCCGGTCGGGCCGCAGAACTGCACCTTGGCCTCGCGGCGCAGGGCTTCGGGCAAAATGCCGAACAGGTCCTGCACGAAGCGGTCCTTGACCGGCGTGGTCAGGTCCAGGGTGTGCAATGGCAGCTCATCAGCCAGCACACGCTGGATCGCCTCGATCACCACCGGGTGGTTGTGGCCCAGCGCCAGGGTGCCGGCGCCGGCCAGGCAGTCGATGAACTGGCGGCCCTCGACATCCTCCACGTGGATGCCGCGGGCGCGCTTGAGCGCCAGCGGGATGCGCCGTGGGTAGCTGCGGGCGTTGGATTCCTGTTGCTGCTGGCGTTGCAGCAACGGCGAATCGGTGAATTCGTACAAGGCCTGCGGCGCACTGGCCGGCAGGGCCTGGGCAAGGCTGGAAGCGGTGGACATGGGTGAATCCTCGCAAGCAAGCGTATGGGCGGTTGTCGCTTGGAAAACGCTTGAGTGCGGGGAGGATTTAGCGGTTGTTACTGGATTTTACTTTGCCTGCGCCGGCCTCTTCGCGGGTAAACCCGCTCCCACAGGTTTTCTACAGGCCG
Source organism: Pseudomonas sp. S37 (assembly GCF_016658545.1). Classification (GTDB taxonomy): domain Bacteria; phylum Pseudomonadota; class Gammaproteobacteria; order Pseudomonadales; family Pseudomonadaceae; genus Aquipseudomonas. The sequence continues at coordinate 18,606 of NZ_JACVZC010000090.1, forward strand.
CATGCAGGGTGCGGGCCCTGTGGGAGCGGGTTCACCCGCGAAGAGGCCGGCACAGGCAATAAAGATCAATGCCCAGGACGCGCCGGCACCTGCAACAACACCCGCAACCCGTCGCTACGGCTGTCGAACCGCAGGGTACCTGCGCAACGCTGCACGATCGCCTGCACTATCGCCAGCCCCAACCCGCAACCACCGCTCTGCCCATTGCGCCAGAAACGCTCGGTCAAATGCTCAAGGTCGGCCTCGGCAATCCCCGGCCCATGGTCGCGCACCATGAACCCTACCTGCCCGTTGGCCATCTGCACTTCCAGTTCCACCGCCTGATCGCCGCCATGGCGCAGGGCGTTGTCCAGCAGGTTACGCAGCGCTGCCACTGCCAGCGGCGCCGGCATGCCCAGGTAGATCTGTGTAGCCTCTTCAGGCAAGCGCAGCACGATGCGCCGGTTGTCGCCGCCACCGGCATCCTGCACCGCCTGGCGGGCCACCTGCTCGGCGCTGCACTGCACACCGTCCTCGAACGACAGGCTGCCTTCGACCCGCGCCAGCATCAGCAACTGCTCCAGCGTGCGGTGCATGCGGTCGGCGCCCTGCTCGGCATGCTCCAGCGCCTGCTCGCGTACGGTGCCATCGGTCATGCGCGCGACCTGCAGGTGGGTCTTGATCGCGGTCAGCGGGCTGCGCAGCTCGTGCGCGGCGTCGTCGGTCAGGCGCCGCTCACGCTCGAGGGCCTGGGCAATGCGCAGGAACAGCTGGTTCTGGGTGTCCAGCAATGGCTGCAACTCGCTGGGCAGGCCCGCCACCTGCAACGGCTCGACGCTGTCCGCGCGCCTGCGGCGTAGCGCATCGCGCATGCGGTTCAGCGGTTCCAGGCCCTTGCCTAGGCCGATCCACAACAGCCCCAGGCTGCCCAGCAGGGCCATCAGCACTGGCGCCGAAGCGGCCAGCAGGATCGACTGGTTCAGCGCCTCGCGCTCCATGTGCCGGTCGGCCGTGGTAATGCGCACATCGCCATGGTTGTAGGTGAAGGTGCGCCACAGGGCATCGTCGATGGTCTGGTCGCGGAAGCCGCTGCGCTCGTCGTCCATGGCGCCATCGTGCTTGTGGTTGCTGGCGAGGATCTCGCCACGCAGCGAACTGACCTGGCAGGCCATGCCATCCGGTACGCTGAACTGGTCGGCGGAAAAATGCGCCTCGCCGCCTTTGGCGGTCAACGGCTGCGGCAGCTGGTCGATCAGCCCGGCGACCATGCGCGCCGACGCCACCAGGCGCTGGTCGAGGGAAAACATCATCTGCTGGCGCAGGTCACGCAGCATCCAGGCGGCAGCCAGCGCCCAGATGATCACAAAGGCACTGCCAAGGATCAGGCTCAGGCGTACCCGCAGGCTCATGATGCGGCCTCTTCCGGTGCCTGCGCCGGGCCCAGGCGGTAGCCCAGGCCGCGCACGGTCTCGACGATACCGTTGCCGAGCTTGCGCCGCAGGTGGTGGATATGCACATTCAGGGCGTTGCTCTCGACTTCGTCGCTGAAGCCGTACACGCAGTCTTTCAGTTGCTCGCTGGACAGCACCCGCCCGGGGTTCTGCAGCAGCGCCTGCAGCAGCGCCTGTTCACGGCGGGACAGGTCGACGTGCTGGCCGGCCAGGGTGGCCTCACAGCTGCTCGGGTCGTAGCGTAGCGGGCCGTGCACGATCACATTCACCGCCCGCCCGGCCACCCGCCGCAGCAGGGTATGCAGCCGCGCAGCCAGTTCGCGCAGGTCGAAGGGCTTGAGCAGGTAGTCGTCTGCACCGGCCTGCAGGCCATCGACGCGGTCGGTGACGGCATCGCGGGCAGTGAGCACCAGCACCGGCAGGGTCTCGCCTTTTTCGCGCAGGCGGCGCAGCAGCTTGAGGCCGTCTTCGTCAGGCAGGCCGAGGTCGAGAATCATCACGTCGAACTGCGCAGCCTGCAGCATCGCCCGTGCAGCCGCGGCGTTGCCCACCCGGTCCACGGTCAGGCCCTGGGCGGTAAGGCCGGCGCAGATGCCGGCAGCGATCAGGTCGTCGTCCTCGCAGAGAAGAACGTGCATGGTGGGGCTCCAGGAGTGGGGTGGCTGGCATTGCACTATGCAGGGATTAAGGGGGGATTATGGACCTTTTGTGGCTAATGCATAAATCTTCAGGCCAGCGCAGCCTCTTGTAGGAGCGGCCTTGCGTCGCGAAAGGGCCGCAAAGCGGCCCCGGCTAAATAGGCTGCGAAGCTGACATCCCGGGGGCGCTTCGCACCCCTTTCGCGACGCAAGGCCGCTCCTACAAGGGACCGCGTCAGCTGCTCAAGGCCTGTGGGGTGTCCACATCCAGCAGAACCCCCGCATCATCAACCTCGACCATCATGCAGCGCGCCCGATGTGCCTGAACCACCGCCCGCGCCCCTTCATCACCAGACAACTGCCCCAGCGCCGGCCAGAAATCGCGCCCGAAAATCACCGGGTGCCCCTGCTGCCCCGCATGGCGCGGCAACACAATATTTGAAGAACAAGAAGCCTCGACCAGACGCTGCAAGGTTGCCGATTCGATCCAAGGCATATCCCCCAACAGGATCGCCACCGCCTGCGCCTGGCTATCGCCTAATGACTGCGCGCCGGCAGCCAGGCTATGCCCCATCCCCAGCGCCGCATCCGGGCTGACGATGACCCGGCAATCCGCAGGCAAACCAAAATCCTCGCTCCGCTCACCCTCTCGCAGCACCACGCGCACATCATCAAACACCCCCCTCGCCCGCTGCACGCTATGCGCCAGCATGCTGCGGCCATCAGCCAGGGTCGCCCGGCGCTTGTCAGCGCCGAAACGCGTGCCACGCCCGGCCGCCAGCACCAGCGCGACCACGCTCACAGCGCGGTCCGCCCGATGCCATTGCGCAGGCGCAGGATATCGGCCAGCACCGCCAGGGCGATTTCGGCCGGGGTCTTGCTGCCCAGGTTGAGGCCGATCGGCGCATGGATGCGCGCCAGTTGCTCGCCACCCAGGCCACCAATGCGCTGCAAGCGCTCACGGCGCTTGTCCGAGGTGGCCTTCGAGCCCATCACACCAATGTAGAACGCGTCGGTACGCACCGCTTCAAGCATGGCCAGGTCATCGATTTTCGGATCATGGGTCAATGCAACCACCGCCGTATCGGCATGGCAACCGCCATTGGCGATAAATTCCGACGGCAGCTCGCGGCGCACTTCAATGCCGTCCAGCTGCACGCCATCGAGCACTTCATCACGCGGCTCGCAAAGGATGACTTCAAAGCCCATGCCTTTACCGAACTCGGCACAGTAATGCGCCACGCTGGAATAACCGGCCAGCAGCAGGCGCTGGGCGGCGCCGACACGCAGGCGCACCCGGTCGCTTTGCCGCTCCACCCGTGGCCCAAGGCTAGGGTCATCGGCCAGTTGCCGTGTGCCCTCGGGCAGGCGCACTTCACGCAGCACCCGGCGTTGGCCCAGTAGCGCGCTTTCCAGCGCCCGCAGGTGCGCCTGCACTGCGCAGCCGGCCGCCAGGTTTTCCACCAGCACTTCAAGCACGCCGCCACACGGCAGGCGAATGCTCGAACGCGCATCGCGGCCATCGCCGTACCGCACGATGGCGACCGGCTCGGGGAATTCACCCAGGGCCACGCGCTCAAGGAAGTCATCTTCGACGCAGCCACCCGACAGCGACCCCAGCCACTGGCCGCTGGCGTTCACCGCCAGCAGCGCGCCCGGCGCACGCGGCGCCGAACCATAGGTGGCGAGCACCGTACACAACCACACCCGCTGGCCATTGCATGACCACTGCAAGGCCTGGCGGATCACCTGGAGATCGAGATGCTGCACGGGTTACTCCGCCTTCAGCTCGGCGAGCTGTTGTACGTTCAGGTCGCCGGGCAATCCACCCCAGGCCTGGCGCAGGTAGTTGACCATGTCCGTCACTTGCTGGTCATCGAGCTTGCCGGCAAAGCCTGGCATGGGCTGCATGCGCTCGAAGCCGGTGAACTGCTGTTCACGAATGCCTTCGAGGATGACCTTGACCAGGTTGCGCGAGTCGGCCTGGCGCAGCACAGTATTGCCGCGCATGGCCACGGCGATGTGCGGCTTGCCCTCGCCGTCGACCCCGTGGCAACCGGCGCAGACGTTCAGGTACTGCTGGTGGCCACGCTTGCCGCTGTCACTCATCTGCGCCAGGGCAACGGGCTGGATGGCCTTGGCCGGTGGCGGCTGGTCACCCAGCAAGTAGGTGGCCATGGCTGCCAGGTCGGCGTCTTCCAGGTGCTGGGTGCTGTGGTGCACCACCGGGAACATCTCGTTGAACATGCTGCCTTGTGCGCTGATGCCGTGCTTGAGGAACGTGGTCAGGTCTGGCTGGGTCCAACCGCGCTCGGCCAGGTCCTGGGCCAGCAGGCTCGGCGCCAGGTAACCCGCCAGCAGGCCGCCGCGCAGGCGCTGGTCCTGCTGCAGCGCGCCGATCGGGTTGCGCGGGGTATGGCATTCACCGCAATGGCCCATGACCTCGACCATGTACTGGCCGCGCTGCCAGGCCGGGCTTTTGCCCTCGGTCGGCTGCAACTGCACGCTCTTGCCGTACAACATGTTCCAGCCGCTCAGCCCCATGCGCACGTTGAACGGGAAGCTCAGCGCAGTCTGTGGTGCCGGGCGGTTGATCGGCGGGATGGTCATCAGGTAGGCGAGGATCGCATCCGAATCCTCGCGCTTGATCAGGTGGTACGAGGTGTACGGCATGGCCGGGTACAGGTTGGCGCCGTCCTTGCGCTTGCCTTCGGTGACCGCGGAAAAGAACTCATCGGCACTGTAGTTGCCGATGCCGTACTGCTTGTCCGGGGTGATGTTGCTGCCATAGATGGTGCCGAACGGCGAATGGATCGGCAGGCCGCCGGCAAACGGTGCGCCGCCTTCGGCGGTGTGGCAGGCCATGCAATCGGCCGCGCGGGCCAGGTATTCACCGCGCTTGACCTGCGCCTGGTCGGCGGCCAGGGCAACCGAGGTGAAAGCAACACCGAGGGCCAGCGCCAATGCGCTACGTACAAATCCCATGCTCAACCCTCCTTGACCAGGCCGAGGTCGTTGAGCACCGTGCGGGTCGCGTCGTAATAACGCACGTAACCGGTGCAGCGGCAGATGTGGTGACCGAGGCTGGCCTCGATGCGGTCTTCCACCTCGCTCTTTTTCAATGGCTGGCGCTGGGCGGTCTCCACCAGCACCGTAGCGGCATTGACGAAGCCCGGTGCGCAGTAGCTGCACTGGAAGGCGAACAGGTCGACGAACTTCTGCTGGATCGGGTTCAGCGTGAGGTTGCCGGCCTGGTCTTTTTTGGCATGGCCTTCGATGGTACGGACGTTCTTGCCTTCGAAGTAATGGGCACCGGTGATGCAGGTGCGCACTTCCTCGCAGGTACCATCGGGGTTGTCGACGATCACCACGCAGGCATGGCAGATACCCTGCCCGCAGCCCAGGCGCGAGCCGGTGAGGTTCTGGTGTTCGTGCAGGTAGTCGAGCATCGCCAGGTCATCAGGGACCTCGACCGGGCCGACCGGTTGACCGTTGAGGGTCAGTTGCAGTGGACGGTTAGCCATTGAGGGCCTCCTTGATACGGGCTGGGGTGATGGGGAGATCGCGCACGCGCTTGCCAATGGCATGCGCGACGGCATTGCCGATGGCACCGACGACCGGGATCATCACCACTTCGGCGATGCCCTTGGACGGGTCGGTCGGTGACAGCGGCGGGAGGATTTCGCTGGTCTGCTTCCACACCGCTACATCGCGCGCATGCGGCAGGCGGTAGCGGTTGAAGTTCCAGTCGCCCTCCCCGGGCCCACCCTCGTACAACGGCATTTCTTCGGTCAGGGCATGGCCGATGCCCATGGCGATACCGCCTTCGAGCTGGCCCTTGACCAGCTCCGGCACCAGCACCCGGCCGCACTCGACCCAACTGTGGTGGTTGAGCACCTGCACCTCATGGGTGCCCTTGTTGACCTTGACTTCGACGATGGTCGCCACCGGACTGTAGTAGGTGACCATGGCGTTGTTCAGCTGGGTGTCCGGGTACGCGGCATTCTGCCGGTCGAGCAAGTGGTAGCCGTGGCTGCTCATCTGCGCCCTCTTGGCATTCACCGCGCCATCGCCGTACTTCACCGCCACGGCGTCGAGCGGGAAGCGCTCGCGCACGCCGTCGATGACGAAGTCGGCCTCGGCCCAGCTCCAGCGGTTGAAACCGTGCACGCTGACGCCGGTGACCAGGCCCATGTCGTGGGCCTTCTGCGCCAGCTGGGCGAACGGGATTGGCGCCAGGCCGTTGCCGGTCAGTTCACCGTTGACCCACACCGCGTTCTCGCGGCGCACCACCAGCGGGTTGGCCTGGCCGCCATACGGGCCCTGGCTCCAGATGGCCATGGCCGCCGGCCACAGGCCATGGTTGAACAGCACGCGCGCCGCTTCGCGGGTGGCATGGCTGAAGTAGAACGCCGAGTTGGTCGCCGACGACGGCGACGCCAGTTTGCCGACCCAGCGCGGGTTGCGCAGCGCAGCATCCTGTTCAGGCTGGCTGATCAGGTACGGGTTGCCGCTGGTGGTCAGTTGCAGTTCTGGCCATTCGGTGACTGCGGTCTGTATCTCGTCGGCCGAGCGGCCGAGGAAGTCGCTGACCACCAACGCCTGCGAGGTGGACATGCCGGTACCCAGTTCGGTGCCGATGTGGCGCAGGCTGATGCGCCCGTCGCGGCTGAACTCGATGCTGGCCATGGGCGCTTCGGAGCCGGTGCCGAAGTCCTTCTGGCAGATGGCAAAGCCGACGCCGTACCAGTGGTCCGGGTCTTGCGCATCCCTTTGTTGCTTGCGCGCATCGCGGTTGCGCCACCATTCATGCACGGCGGCCTTGTCGAGGATTTCGTACAGGCGCAGAGCACCGGCCGGGACCGCGCCCTGGGTATTCTTCATGCCCGATTTCAGCGCGTTGGCGCGGCGCAGGTCGATGGCATCGACGCCCAGGCGGCCGGCGATTTCGTCGACCATCATCTCGGTGGCGGCCATGGTTTGCAGGGTGCCGTAGCCGCGCATGGAGCCCGCTTCCACGCCACGCGAATAATAGGCGGTCACCGACAGGTCGTTCTGCGGCATGTAGTAGATCGACTGCGCCGCGGTCGCCCCCACAGCGGCCACCGAAGGGCTGTAATTGATGCGCCCGCCGCCGTCGCAGCTCAGGTCGGCGCGGAAGATCTTGAAGCTGTTGTCCTGCTTGTCCACCGCCAACTGGTAGCGAATGTCGAAAGCATGGCGCTTGATGCCGCTCTGGAACTGCTCGTAGCGGTCGTTGGCCAGGCGGATCGGTACCCCGCCACCGTACAGCGCGGCCACGGCGGCATAGAAGACGAAGATATTGTTGTCTTTCGAGCCGTAGCCCACGGTGTAGCCGGGGTGCATGTTCAGCGTGTGCAGGGCGAAGCGCGACGGCTTGATCATGTGCACGCATTCCTGCGCCACCTCGAACGGGCACTGGGTGGCAACCACGAAATTCAGCGTGCCGGTGGCCGGGTCGTACCAGCCGTTGCCGTTGTCCGGTTCCAGTGCGGCGGGCTCGATGGACGGCGTCTTGTAGCGCTCGTCGAACACCAGCCAGCCTTCGGGCGGGTTGTCCAGCTGTTCGCCCATGCGCTTGGCGTAGAACAGCCCCTGCTCGGTCAGGTCACCGTGCTGGTTGGGTTCCTTGGACCACACCGGTTTGCGGTTGAGGATGGTCGGGAACAGCATGGAGTTCTTCAGGCTGGAGAATTCATCGTCGTCGAACGGCGTGGCGCCGCCCACCCGCACGAAGCGGAAGCTGCCGTAAGGGTCGCGCTGGTACAGCGGCGCCTGGGCACCGTAACGGATCGCCTGGTTGTTGAACTGCAGCTTGCGCTTGGCCTGGCGGTAGCGCTCGAAGTCGTGCCAGATCAGGATCGCCACCGGGTGGCCGATGAACATCGGCACCTTGCCGGGCGGCAGCAGCGGGTCGGGCGAATGGGCCTCGGGCCAGGCGATGCCGTCTTGTTCCAGGTCGGCGGCGGTGACGATGCGGTCCGGTTGCAGCTCGGCACCGAGCAAGCTCAGGTCGTGGCCGGCATAGATGCGGTCGGCCTTGGTCGCCTTGAGCAGCAGCGCGTGGCCTTGCTGCGCCGGCCAGCCGGGCATGTCCTTGGCGCGGATGTCGCGGGCGAACACCTTGTCGCCGCAGACCTTGGACAAGGCATCGTTACGGAAACGCGCCTTGCCGTCGTGGTTCATCCACTTCTGCGGCGAGGTGGTGACGCGTTCCTCCATCAGCGCGGCGAACGCCTGGCTGCCAAGTGGCGCCATGGTTACGCCGACACCAGCGATCAGGCCGCCTTGCAGGAAGGCGCGCCGGGAAATATCACGGTTGGACATGCTTGATCCTCTGGGCAGTTGGGGGTCTGCCCTATTCTTTGACTCTAGTACTGGCGAAAAGCTGACTTGTGCGTCAACTTTACAGCAAGAGTGTGGGGGGAGGCAAAGTCAAGCCGACAATGTGTCGCGGTGTGTATAGGGTGATGGGCGTATTGTGGTGGGGCTGGTAGGTGTTTGCCGGGAGGTTTTAGCGCCTGTGAGATCGAGCGCCGAAGCGTTCGCCTCGACATATTCAGCGCCTGTGAGATCGAGCGCCGCCCGCGCGGCGCTTCGCGGCTAAAGCCGCTCCT
>NZ_JACVZC010000091.1 GCF_016658545.1 Pseudomonas sp. S37
TCCCAGGCTGTTCCGGGGCCACATTTCAGTTTCTTGGGATTTCAGACAGAGGCTAGCAGCGTTCTTAAGGTACGTAGATGTTATCCGCCGCAGTGGGAGCGAATCGCTGGCCCAGATTGGTTACAGGCCGTCAGGTGAGTGGGTTAATCAGCACGCTATCCCTGCTGCTCTAGGGGATGAATATGAACGTGGTTTAGTATTCCACTCATTGCGGCACTCGCTGGCTTCGTTGAGGCAAGCCAAGGGGGTTCCTATCATTCACGCTCAAGCTATCATGGGGCACGCTTCAGGTACGATTACTTTTGACACTTATGGGGCAGGGGTGCCGGTTGGAACAATCACCGAGCTACTCAAGAAGCTATTTAGCGCTGACGGCAGCTGAGCTATGGTAGCTCTTGCGTCAAGTGTGACAAAGAAAAGTTTGGTATGGAGACGTTATATGAGTGGCAAGGATGGTGGTAAAGAATCTGGATATTATTACGACCTTGGAAAAGCTTGGGGCGAGGTGAGGGATAACTTTGCTAATGGCACCAACAAAAAGAAAATTTCGTCTGCTGCCAGTTTGGTTGGAAAAACCTTGTCTAATGTCGCTGTTCATGTCATGAATAACGGCCAGTCGTATGCAGATAGTGCGACTAAAAGTATTAAGATGACAGCAGAACGGAGAAAGTTGATCGTTGAAAGCTACATGAAGTTGCCTAGCTCTGAGCTTTTGGCGATCTATAAGGAAGGTGCAGGTGGAGTGGACGATGAAGAAAGGAATATTGCATTTAGAATTCTTCTGCAGCGTAAGAAAAGCCGTGGAAGTGGTTGAGAAGATGTTGATGGTGGTGTTGTGCTCAAGCTGATCTGGAATAGCTATTGGTAAAAAATTGTTGGTGTAAAGTGCAAAAAAACTTGCAACGTATGGATAAATATGATTTGGAAGTGTGTAATTGTAACTATTGAGAAAGTAAAGTCTCACAGACCTTTAGGTTGACCATTTCCCTAACTCTCTCAATGGTCCTTAACCTCGTTTCCTCGACGTACCATGAGCAACGTGGTCTTGCCTTCCTTCTTGATCAGCGTTGCTCCCTGCCACTTATGAACCCTCAATCACAGTGGCACCAATTCTCCTTAGCTCCCCTCATTCGCTTAGATTAGGTGAGTGCGGGGGCTTTCTTTTGTCCATTTGAACATACGTTCGTTGGGCATCATTACACTTAATTATATGGAGGTGTCACATATAGAAGCTGAGTGAATGCGGAAGCACCGGCTTTCCGCTAACACGCCTTATGCGCGATCCTGCGCAAGCTCACGGATTTTAATATTTAAACCGTCCACCAGTTTTTTCTAGAAGTCCGGGATATTAAACTGGTCGGACCTATATGCAAACTTATCCATCACCACGGATTTGAGTACGGTAAACATACGGATTTTTCTTGTGTGGTTTACATTCTTGGGTCTTCGTAAGGATATTCTTCTACGTCGAACTCAATCCCTTTATGCAAACCAATAATAGATAGATAAAACTCCTCGTTGATAAATTCGCCCTCATCAGATTCGAAAGCAAGTTCAATTTCAACGGAAAAACTATGTTCTTCCTCTTCTACTCGTTCTAGTGAATCAAAGACGTGGAGTACGTCATCTTCCTTATCGTAGTAGTTATTTGCGGTATCCGGACCAGATACCTCGATTTTGAATTTCACAGCTACGTCAAAATTTATGAGGCAACTTTCAGTGTCTAAGTGAGTAATTTGTGGTATGAAGTCTTCAATATCTATAACCTCAAAATGATCAACCTCTGCATCTTCCCAAGTCGACGAGTTATATCCATCTGCATCATTCAGAAGCGATCTGATTTCTTCTCTGATTGCGTCGTTCTTATCCAGCAGGAACTTCTCAACGAATTTCGCCCGTGCATCGATGTGTTTGTAACATATGTCGAGCATAGCACTTAGCGTGTCTACGCTAATAAACTGATCATTACCTTGGCAAAACGCGCGATGATCTGGGTCTGAGGAAATAACGTAGACTTTCTCGCCTCGTCGTAGAGCGGATCGGATGGCGAGCAGGGAAAAGGCGTCTCTGAATTCGGTTTGCTTTTTGGCTCCAAACGGTCTGATCTGCTTGAAGAACATGTCAAGAATCTCGTTTGGGTTTACCTTGCTCATGTCCACAATTTTAGCATTCGAAGATTCCAGAAAACCTTGGAAATCGTCGTAACCCTTTTTCTTCAAACCATCCTCTGTCAATTCAGGGAAAATCTTGCCAGCCAGTTCATCGTCATTGCGAAGGAATCCAGCTCGCTTTTTGAAATTCTCTAAATTTTTCAGACCTTCCTTGATGGATTCCAGAATCTTCTTTTTGACTTCTTGCTCTACCACTGTGCTCGTGATGTGAACCATTTCACCTTTCTGACACAGCTCTTCAAATGATTTGAAGGTTTGGGACTCAAAATCCATTTCGGCTTTGACATAAAATTCCGTGTCGATGAAGACGTTTTTTGTCGCGAGTGGCATGTGTCAAATTCCAAATCTGTGAGTATTACGAATTCTTTACCAAGAGACTCCCTGGTGCTAGGGAGAGAGAAATCATGTCATTCAAAGGGCTATGCATTTGAAATCAAGACTTACAATCATTTCCCTCACTACATCCTCATCATAATCAGCTATTTTTCTAATCTCCTCGAAAATATTGAGATCAAGCTTTGTCATTTTCTTCAAGCATATAGCAGGAAATTCGCCTTCATTGTCAATTTCAAAGTACCAGTCATAATCGAAGCATTGCCCCTCTAGAGACTCCAAAGCTTCCTTATCTTCTCTGAAATCAAAAGCGGACCTTTTCTTCCGATAATATAACCAGTCATGAAAACGAGGACGCAATTCAGACTTCATGACCAGTTTGTGCAAAGTCAACCTTTGCGCAACCTCCATTCCTTCAAGCATTTCGACGAATTTTGTAAAGTCACGAATGTACGTGCTTATTTCGTCTTTATTTTCTTTAGAGTCGTAACCAGATTGATCAATGAGCCGTTGCATTGAAAGAAAATTACTTTTTGCAGGGGCTTTAATAACATAACTACGCGAGCCAGATGGTGGTGCATATTCCAGCATCGCCAAACTGTGTATCTTGTTAATCTTGTACTCATCATGAATTCTGCTGATTTGAAAATCCAAATCAATTATGGATATGATAGATAAAGTCGTATTTACCATTAGTCCTGGAGGAAACTCTGGTATTTTACACACAGGCTGATCAGTCAGTATAAGAAAAACAAGATCGTCGTACTCATTGAACATTTTTTTACTAACAAAGGTATCGATTGTAGACTTTATTTTTGCCGGTCTATTAGTGGATGTAATCTGATAGCAAACACGATTCCCCAAATCTCTCAGATCAATCGCCGGAAACGTGCTCATTTTCTCATTGGTGGTTCTGAGGTCATACCCATAATAGGCATTCAACACCTGCTTGAAAAACCGTTCCATATCATCATTAATATCGGTACGACCTTTCTTGTTCTGAAATTTAACGTGGGTAGCAATCTCAATGAATTTACGTTCTATTTCATCCAGCTTCTTTTGCGTATGAGTAGTCATCTCTAGCACCGTACAACCTGATTTCTCCAAGGATACACCGCCAAGCAACGAAGGCACAACGCCATCAGTGGATCGAGTAGGAGGCGCCGAGTAATTCGAAAGGATAACTTAGCTCATTTATTGTCGATAGCTTAACTCGACGCTCCTTCAGAATAACTTTGGCCCAATGCTCGGACGTAAGGTAATACAGACGCATTCCAACCCCTCTCATTTTTGTGACAAGACTAGCTCGAAAAAATGACCTGCCTGTAACTCTTATCTGCATCGATGCTCGCTTGGGGTCTGCTTCACTGTTAAGAACCCCATCGACTGTCACAAATGCTGTCACAACCCCTGTCACAAGTCGTTGATTACGCCCCCTTGCAGTAGGTACGATGAGGCACCCTTACTCCTTGTCGATCTAGGCTACGCAAAACTCATCTCCCGCGTTTCCCCCATCAGCAACGGTGCATTCGCCTCCGTCACCCCGCGGATGTAATCCCACAACAGGGTAATCCGCTTCAACTTCCTCAAATCCTCCCGGCAATACATCCAGAACTGCCGCGTCACCTCGATCTCTTCCGGCAGTACCGTCACCAAACGCGGGTCCTGCGCGGCCAGGAAGCACGGCAAAATCGCCAACCCACGCCCCTGCAACGCAGCCGTGTACTGGGCAATCACGCTGGTACTGCGCAAATGCGCGCTGGCGCTGGGGATCAGGTTGGCCAGATACAGCAGCTCCGAACTGAACGCCAGGTCATCCACGTAACTGATGAACGGATGCCTGGCCAGGTCCGCTATCTGGCGAATCGGCGCGTGGTTGTCCAGGTAGTCCTGGGTTGCGTACAGCCGCAAACGGTAATCGCACAGTTTGCAGCACACATAAGGCCCATGCTCCGGCCGTTCCAGAGCAATGACGATGTCCGCCTCGCGCTTGGACAGGCTGATGAAGTGCGGCAGCGGCAGGATATCCACCGAAATCGCCGGGTAGGCATCGACGAAGTGGCTGAGCTGCGGGGTAATGAAGAAGCTGCCAAAGCCCTCGGTGCAGCCCATGCGCACATGCCCCGACAACGCCACGCCCGACCCGGATACCTGCTCGCAAGCCATATGCAGCGTGCTTTCGATGGATTCGGCATAACCGAGCAAGCGTTGGCCCTCGGCGGTGAGGACAAAGCCGTTGGTCCGTGACTTTTCGAACAGCAAGGTACCCAGCGCCCCCTCCAGCGAGCTGATACGCCGCGACACCGTGGTGTAGTCCACGCTCAGCCGTTTGGCGGCGCTGCTGGCCTTGCGGGTACGGGCCACTTCAAGGAAGAACTTCAAATCGTCCCAGTTGAGCGCGCTCAGGGATGTGAGGTCTTTTTGCATGATGATCCGGTTTTTTTGTGCGTTCTTGTTGGATGTTTGCACATCTATACTCGAAACAAGCCTCAGGACGCCACCTCGCGTTTGCCCGGCGCTGGCGATCTCGTCCCGACAATAATTCCAAGGAGAACGCAGATGAACGCACCGCAATCCCCTAACCAGACCAAAGTCGAGCAGGTCAAGCTGCTGATCGACGGCCAGTGGGTCGAGTCCAAGACCACCGAATGGCGCGACATCGTCAACCCGGCCACCCAGGAAGTGCTGGCGCGCGTACCGTTCGCTACCGTCGAAGAAGTCGACGCTGCCGTGGCCGCTGCCCATCGCGCCTTCCAGACCTGGCGCAACACCCCGATCGGCGCGCGCATGCGCATCATGCTCAAGCTGCAGGCGCTGATCCGCGAACACACCAAACGCATTGCCCAGGTGCTCAGCGCCGAGCAGGGCAAAACCCTGGCTGACGCCGAGGGCGATATCTTCCGCGGCCTGGAAGTGGTCGAGCACGCCGCCTCCATCGGCACCCTGCAGATGGGCGAGTTCGCCGAAAACGTCGCGGGCGGTGTCGATACCTACACCCTGCGCCAGCCAATCGGCGTGTGCGCCGGCATCACGCCGTTCAATTTCCCGGCGATGATCCCGCTGTGGATGTTCCCCATGGCCATCGTCTGCGGCAACACCTTCGTGCTCAAGCCGTCCGAGCAGGACCCGCTGTCGACCATGCTGCTGGTCGAGCTGGCGCTGGAAGCCGGCGTACCGGCCGGTGTGCTGAACGTGGTGCACGGTGGCAAACAGGTGGTGGATGCCATCTGCACCCACCAGGACATCAAGGCGATTTCCTTCGTCGGTTCTACCGAGGTGGGCACCCACGTGTACAACCTTGGCAGCCAGCACGGCAAGCGCGTGCAGTCGATGATGGGCGCCAAGAACCACGCGGTGGTATTGCCCGATGCCAACCGCACGCAAACCATCAACGCCCTGGTCGGTGCCGCCTTCGGTGCCGCGGGCCAGCGCTGCATGGCCACCTCGGTGGCGGTGCTGGTGGGCAAGGCCCGCGAATGGCTGCCGGATATCAAGGACGCCGCCAGCAAGCTCAAGGTCAATGCCGGCTGCGAGCCAGGCACCGATGTAGGCCCGGTGGTTTCCAGGCGCGCCAAGGAGCGGGTACTGGGCCTGATCGAAAGCGGCATCAAGGAAGGCGCCAAGCTGGAGCTCGACGGCCGTGACGTCAAGGTGCCGGGCTACGAGCAAGGCAACTTCGTCGGCCCGACCCTGTTCTCGGGGGTGAAGACCGACATGCAGGTGTACACCCAGGAAATCTTCGGCCCGGTGCTGGTGACCCTGGAGGTCGATACCCTCGACGAGGCGATCGCCCTGGTCAACGCCAACCCGTTCGGCAACGGCACCGGCCTGTTCACCCAAAGCGGCGCTGCAGCGCGCAAGTTCCAGAGCGAAATCGACATCGGCCAGGTCGGTATCAACATTCCGATCCCGGTACCGGTACCGTTCTTCAGCTTCACCGGCTCGCGTGGCTCCAAGCTGGGCGACCTCGGCCCCTACGGCAAGCAAGTGGTGCAGTTCTACACTCAGACCAAGACCGTCACTGCCCGCTGGTTCGATGACGACAGTGTCAACGACGGTGTGAACACCACCATCAGCCTGCGCTAAGGAGCACCTCATGCGTATTGCATTCATCGGCCTGGGCAACATGGGCGCGCCCATGGCCCGCAACCTGATCAAGGCCGGGCACCAGCTGAACCTGTTTGACCTGAACAAGGCGGTGCTCGCCGAGCTGGCCGAACTGGGTGGGCAGATCAGCCCGTCGCCCAAGGACGCGGCAGCCAACAGCGAACTGGTGATCACCATGCTGCCGGCTGCAGCCCATGTGCGCAGCGTGTACCTGAACGAAGACGGTGTGCTGGCTGGCATTCGCCCCGGCACCCCCACTGTGGACTGCAGCACCATCGACCCGCAGACCGCGCGTGATGTGTCCAAGGCCGCAGCGGCCAAAGGCGTGGACATGGGCGACGCGCCGGTGTCTGGTGGCACGGGTGGCGCGGCGGCCGGCACCTTGACCTTCATGGTCGGTGCCAGCGCCGAGCTGTTCGCCAGCCTCAAGCCGGTACTGGAGCAGATGGGCCGCAACATCGTGCACTGCGGGGAGGTGGGTACCGGGCAGATCGCCAAGATCTGCAACAACCTGCTGCTGGGTATCTCGATGATCGGCGTGTCCGAGGCCATGGCCCTGGGTAACGCGCTGGGCATCGATACCAAGGTGCTGGCCGGCATCATCAACAGCTCGACCGGGCGTTGCTGGAGCTCGGATACCTACAACCCGTGGCCGGGCATTATCGAGACCGCGCCGTCATCACGCGGTTACACCGGTGGTTTTGGTGCCGAGCTGATGTTGAAGGATCTGGGGCTGGCTACCGAAGCGGCACGCCAGGCACACCAACCGGTAATCCTCGGTGCCGTGGCCCAGCAGCTGTACCAGGCCATGAGCCTGCGCGGCGAGGGCGGCAAGGACTTCTCGGCCATCGTCGAGGGTTATCGCAAGAAGGATTGATGCAAGAGGTGGACTTCATCGCGGGCCGGGCGGCCTTCCCTCTGTAACTGCGCACCAGAGGGCAGGGCGCTTGACCCGCGATTTTTTTGCCCCGATTCAGCAGGCATCATCTAACCCGCTCCCACAAAGTGTGATGCTGGTACTTGAAGTCAGGCGAAGACGAAGTACTTGCGCACAGTCTCGACCACTTCCCAGGTACCTTTCATCCCCGGCTCGATCACGAACACATCGCCCGCTTTCAGGTGCTTCGGCTCTTCGCCTTCCGGGGTGATGATGCAGTAGCCATCGAGGAAGTGGCAGAACTCCCACTTCTCATAGTTGACCTCGAACTTGCCCGGGGTGCAGATCCAGGTGCCCATGATCTTGCTGCCGTCGGCCGACAGGTAGGCGTTGAGGTTGATGGTGTGCGGATCGCCGCCGATGCGCTTCCACTTGGTGGCGTCCACGACCGGCGTCGGGCAGGTTTCGCGCAGGACGGTGATGAAATCGGACATGGCACAACTCCTGGTGACTGGCTGAATGACTCGTCACCATAGGGCCATATGCCGGGCCGCAGTTGCCTGGGCTCGACGTCCAGCTGCCTGCCTGCGCTATGCCCACCAATACCGCACAAAATGGAAGAACACCGGCGCAGCAAAGCACACCGAATCCATGCGGTCGAGCATGCCGCCGTGGCCTTCGATCATGTGCCCCCAGTCCTTCACCCCGCGGTCACGCTTGATGGCCGACATTACCAGCCCGCCGAAGAAGCCCATGGCGTTCACCGCCAGCGCCATCAGCGCGGCCTGCCAGAAGCTGAACGGGGTGATCCAGCACAGCAGGGCGCCGATCAAGGTGGCCAGCGCTACGCCCCCGGCCAGGCCTTCGACGGTCTTGGAGGGTGACAGGTTGGGCGCCACCTTGTGCTTGCCGAACAGCTTGCCGCATACGTACTGCAGCACATCACTGATCTGCACTACCAAAATCAGCCAGGCGATCAGCAGCAGGTTGCGGCCTTCATAACCCGGGATATCCAAGGTCATCAAGGCCGGTACCGACGACACGCAGTAGACGGCGATCATCAAGCCCCACTGCACTTTCGAAGCACGTTCGAGAAAACGTGTGGTATCGCCGCCGAAGCTGGCCAGGATGGGTAGCAGCAGGAACAGGTACACGGGGATGAAGATACTGAACAGGCCGTACCAGTCCATGGCGATCAGCACGTATTGCACCGGCAGCGCCACATAGAACGCTGCTACCAGCGCCGGGTAGTCGCTGCGCCGGGTCGGCGTGAGGGTCATGAACTCGCGCAAGGCGTAGAACGACACGCCATAGAACAGCACGATCACGCCGTACTTGCCGAACAGAAACGCGAGACCGATCACCAGCACCATTACCCACCAGGCGTTGATGCGGGCGTTGAGGTTGTCGATTACCGCGTGCGGTGCCGGCCCGGCGCGCCACTTGAGCAAGCGGCCGATCACGCTGGCGAGCAGCAGCAAGGCGCCGATGCCGGCAAATAGGGAGAGGGTATTGTCATCCATGTCAGGCATCCTTCGGGGCCAGGTTCAGCAGGGCCTGGCTGGCCCGCTCGAGAAACGCCTGTTTGCTTTCATCGGCTTGCAGGTGCAGGGGCTCACCAAAGCTCAACGTGCAAAGCAACGGCAAGGGCAGGGCGCGGCCTTTTGGCATCACCCGGTTGAGGTTGGCGATCCACACGGGCACCAGTTCGACCTCCGGGTTGGCCGCCGCCAGGTGATACAGCCCGCTCCTGAACGGCATCAACGGCTCGTCGCCCAGGTTGCGCGTGCCCTCCGGGAAGAAGATCAACGAGTCGCCCTGGGCCACCGCTTCGAGGATCGGCTGCAGCGGGTTGCCTTGGCCTTCGCTGCGTTGCCGGTCGATCAGTACACCATTGAAGACCTTGCGAATGAGGAAGTTGCGGATGCCCGGTCTGGCCCAGTAGTCGGCGCCGGCCACCGGGCGGGTGCGCCTGCGCAGAGGTTGCGGCAGTGAGGCCCACAGCAGCACGAAGTCGCCGTGGCTGCTGTGGTTGGCAAAATACAGGCGTTGCACTGGCAACGGCGTGCAACCCAGCCACAGGGCGCGGGCGCCGGTGATCAGGCGGGCGGCGGAGGTGATGAGGTAGGCCGTCAGGTTGGCGAGCATGGATTGGTAGTCATCCCTTCAAAGGCAGCATCAGCAGGGTAGCCAAGGCCAGCGTCAGTTGCAGGCCCAGGCAAACGGCCTGGCGGCGCAACAAGCCGAGCGCGGCCTGGCTGCGGGCGGGCCAGGCACGGGCGTCTGCGGCCTGTGGCTTGAGTTTCAGTTCGAACAGGGCACGGTCCAGGGCCAGGGTATCTGCTGCCAGGTCGCTGCTATCGGCGAAGCGGGCAAACAGTTCGGCATCCACAGCAACGCGGATGGCCCAGTACTTGTGCAGCACGCCAAGCATCAGCAGCACGCAACACAGCAGGCTGGTCAGCGGTTGCAGCGTTGCGCCCAGCAAAGGCGCCAGGCCGTAGGCCAGGGCCAGCAGCGTAAGGCCGTCTGAAAGGCGTTCCAGCTGTTTGCCGCGGCCCAGCAATGCGGCTACCACGAGCAGGTTCATGGTTGTACTCCAAGCTGTTGCAGGGCCAGGCGGTGTGCGCGGTGCAGGACGATACCAGGGCGGGCCTTGCGGATCAGCGCTTCGGCCTGCCGGGCATCGCTGCAGCGGCCTGTGAGTATTAGCCAGGCAGCCACGGCGCTGGCGCTGCGCGAATAGCCCAGGGCGCAGCAGACCAGTACCGGGCCTTGGGCGCGGGAGTGCTCGATGGCGTTGGCTGCCTGGTGCAACAGGTTAGGCTCTGGCGCTATCAGGTCCAAGGCAGGAAAACACTGATATCCAACCGCTGACGCAATCGGTGTAGGAGCGGCCTTGTGTCGCGAAAGGGGCGCGAAGCGGCCCCAGATTTTCAGCTTCGCTGCAGACATTGCCGGGGCTGCTGTGCAGCCCTTTCGCGACACAAGGCCGCTCCTACAAAGGTCCGTGCAGTCCTGAAAATGGCACGGCAACTCTGCACACAAATCGACAAGCGCAGCAAATTGCGCACCGTCGCCGTACCCGGGAATCCGCCCCAGATAAACGCCATCGCACACTTCATCCGCCTGCGGGTGGTGCCTGGTCCACCACCGCGAATTGGCCCACGCGCCCACCAGGTACGGCGCCAGCAACCAGCAAGCTGCAGACGACAGGCGCCCATCGGCGCCTTTCTGAAACCCGCCTGCGCCGAACACGGCATAATTCAGCGCCACCAAAGCCAGCGACATGGCCGGCCAGGCGAGCCATAGCCAGGCACCGCCCAACGCAATGGCAGGCACTGCGCACAACAGGGCGCCCACGGCATAGCACAACGCCACCCGCCAGCGTGTGGCGTCTCGCGCAAGAACAGCCTGTTGCCAAGGTAACCGCCCTTTGTGCGGCCACAGCCAGACACAGGCAAACCCGGCCAATGCCCCAGTTGGCACGTCGATGAAATGGTGCTGCCAAGTGGTCAGCACAGACACCCCGATCAGCGCCATCCAGCCATGCGTCAGCCAGCGCCAGGCCGGCTGCCTTACATGCCGGGCAAACATCGTCCAGATGATCACAAGCAGCGCAATATGCAGCGAAGGCGCCTGGTTGAAGGGTTTGTCAAAACCCATCAGCACATCGAACAGCCAGCCGAACAGCCCACCCAGCTCAGGCCGCTCGAAGGTGAAGCGCAGCGGCCAGAGCAGGAAGCAGGTAACGCAGATCAGTTGGGCGCTGAGCAGCGCCAGCGCGTGCCGGTCCATTTCCTGGCGCGTGCGCGGCAGCAGGAAGGACAACCCGTAGAGCAAGTCGATCGACCAATACGGAATGATCGTCCAGGGCCATAGCGGCATGCCCTGTTCCCAACCGAACACCAGGCTGCCGACATCCGTGCGCCCGGCCGTATGGTTGTTGGCCAGCCCGTAGCTGAGGAAAAACAGTGGGCCGAGCAACAGCAGCCAGAGCACACCGCGGCGGATCAGCCCAGGTTCACGTGCCAGGCCCATTCAGCGCACCCGTTGTGCCAGGCTGACGCTGAAGATGCCCCATTCGTCGATGCGCTGGGCCAGTTTGCGGAAGCCCGCGGCCTCCACCAACTGGTCCATTTCGGCCTGGCTGCGGCGGCGCATTACCCAGGCCTCGCCGCCACGATGGCTGGTAAGGGCGCGGGCGATCATTTCCAGTTGCGGGTGCCACGGCTGGCCGGTGTAGACCAGATAACCGCCGTCCTCCATGGCATCGGCAAGGCCCGCCAGAGAGTTGCCCACCAGCTGGTTGCTCGGGAACAGCTCGTAAAGGCCCGAGACCACGGCCAAGGTCGGTGGCTGATCCAGCGTAGCCAGGCTCTGCCGGTCGAAGGCATCGCCTTGAATGAAGCGGGCGATGTTGGCCAGGCCTTTTTCGGCAATCAACGCACTGCCTTGTTGCACGTTCAGCTCGCTGTAGTCGCGCAGCAGGATCGAGTCTGGCAATTGCTGCAGCTCTTGCAAGGCTTCGAGAATATAGCGGCCGTGGCCAGCGGCGATGTCGACGATATGGACCGGGCGCTGTTGGTCGCGCAGGCGGGCGATCGCCAGGCGCAGCAGCTCTTCGACATGCAGCTTGCGCTGGCGGATACCGCGCCAGCCAATGGCGCCAAGGTAGTTCTGGTCGACCAGGCGGCCCAGCTTGCCCTTGCCGGTGGGTTGGTTGCGGTACACGTAGTCGAGGGTGCTGCCCGAATCGAAACCTGTGTCGAAGCCAAGCTTCACACCCTCGGACAAGCCCTTGCCCAGGCGCAGGCTGGCACGGGTGGCGCGCCAGTACAGGTCACGCGGCGAGTTGCGCGGCAGCGGCGCTGCCAGGCTTTCTGCTTCGGCGCAGCTGGCACCGACCTTGTCGGCATCGAGCAGCGACGGTACCGGGGCTGGGCTGGCGAAGCAATGCTCGACAAAGCGTTCAATGCGCCGCAAGGCATGAGCCCTGTCACGTTCACCCAAGGTGTCATGGAAAAAGCCCGGCAGGATGTGCATTTCCTTGCGCGTACTGCCCAGGCGTTCGAAAAAGCGTTCCTGCGGCTGGCGCTCGACCACCAGGTCGGCACCGGATACCAGCAACTGCGTGGGTACCTGGATGGCCTGGGCATCCGCCACAACCCGGTCGGCGGCTTCGTAGAGGCCCAGCAGCATGGTCACCGAAATGGGCCGGCTGATCAGTGGGTCGGCCACATAGGACATGACCCGCTCGGGGTCGTGAGTGAGCAGGCGCGGCTTGACGTAGCTGTTGACGAAGAAGTTCCCGCGCAAGGCCTTGAGCAGCCTCAGGCCGGGGCGAGCGAACGGTACGTACAGCTTGACCTTGAACGCCGGCGAGGCCAGTACCAGGCAACGCACCTTGGGTGCGTAGTCATGGGCCCAGGTAGCGACCAGCACGGCCCCCACGCTTTGTGCCAGCACCACCAGGTCCTGCTCTGCGATGCCGTGGTGGGTCTGTATGTGTGCGATGAAGGTTTGCACATCGCGCACGCTGGTGGCAAACCCCGGGCTGTCGCCGCGGGCGCCTGGCGACTGGCCGTGGCCGCGAGCATCCCAGGCGAAAAAGTCATAGCCCGGCATGTCCAGTTCATCGGCCAGGTGGGCCATGCGCCCGCCATGTTCGTGGCCACGGTGGAACATCACCACCGCTCGGCGTGGCTGGTGTTCGTTGCGGGTGGCAGGCCAATGACGGTAGTGCAACTCGACACCGTCATGGGTGGAGAAGTGCAGCGCTTGCGCTTGACGCATGGTCAACATCCTTTTGCAGCGGCAATTGGCTCAGCGGGTTTCGGCCAGCCCATGGCGAACCCGGTTGTAGAGGGTATAGAGCGAGAGTACGAGGATGACCAGCAGCAGGCCGTTGACCCAGCTGCCATCGAGCAGGCCAAAGGCGACGCCGGTGCCCAGCACGCCGAAGGCAAACGCCCGGTCGCTCTTGCCCATGGGCCCGTCGTAGCGCCTCGAGGCGCCGGCCAGCGGGCCCATGACCCCGGCGTATTCGCTGAAGGTGGCGCACAGTACAACCAGCACCACCAGCGCCGGTGACACACCAGGCAGCAAGGCGAAAGGCAGGTAAAGGGCGGCGTCGGCGATCACGTCGCACAACTCGTTGAGGTAGGCGCCAAGGGTGGACTGCTGGCCGAACTCCCGGGCCAGCATGCCGTCGACGGCGTTCAGTGCCATGCGCAGCAGCATCCACAGCGGCACCAGGATGAACAGCCAGGCGATGTGGGGCAGGGCGGCCAGCAGTACACCTAGCAGCAGCGACACCACGGCGGCGACGACGGTGACCTGGTTGGCGGTGACGCCACGGTCGTAAAGGCGCTGCACGGTCGGGCGCAGCAGGGCCTGGAAGCGAGGTTTCAGCTGGTAGATCGATGCCACTGGAAAATCCTTTTTCGTGGTGCGACAGGGCGCTATTGTGTGTCAGCATGCTTCGCGGGTAAACCCGCTCCCACAGAAGAACCCGTGTTTCCAGAATTGACGCTAAACCTGTGGGAGCGGGTTCACCCGCGAATGCGCCATCCCAGGCGGCGACGTAACCTCAGGCTTCCACCAACCGTTCAACCAATGCTGCGGCATAGCCCGGCAACACCGCAAAATCCCGCGCGCACAGCAGCAACTTGCGCTTGGCCCACGCCTCTTCAAGCATCACCCAGTGCAACGGCAGCACGCCCTGCCAGCGCTGCACGGCAGCCAGCGGTACCACCCCGACCCCAGCCCCGCCGGCGACCATGCGCAAGACCCCGTCAAACCCCTCTGCCCGCACCCGAACCCGCATGCGCTGCCCTTCACGCAGTGCCTGTTCCTCCAGGTACAACGCCAGCGCACTGCCGGCACCCAAGCCGACATGCCCATGGCTCAGGCTGTCGATGAAGCTGGGCGCGGCCGCACGGGCAAGCGGGTGGCCCAGCGGCGTCACCAGCACCAGCGGGTCGTCGCGAAATGGTCGGGTCTGCAGGTGCTGGCTGGGGGCGGCGGTCGAAACGATGCCCAGGTCGGCCATGCCTTGGGTAATCGCCTGCACGATGCGCAAGCTCGGCAGCTCCTGCACGTCCACGCTTACCCCCGGGTTTTGCGCCAGGTAGCTGGCCAGCAGTTCGGGCAGGTATTCGGTGAGCGCTGCGGTATTGCACAGCAGCCGCACCTGGCCTTGTTGACCGTGCGCGTACTGGCCCAGGTCGAACTGCAAGCGCTCGACTTGCTGTGCAATCAGGCGCGCATGCTGCAACAGCGCCTGGCCAGCCGGGGTCGGCTGTACGCCACGGCGGTTACGCTCCAGCAAGGGAATACCCAGCGAGGCTTCCATGGCACGGATGCGCGCACTGGCGGCCGGCAGTGACAGGTGGCTGCGGCTGGCGCCGGCCGTGATGTTGCCGCACTCCAGGGTGTGCTGGAACAGCTTGAGGTCGATCAGGTCGAAATGCATGTGGCTCTGCCTGTGCAAGAGTCTGGCTGAGTATATGGCAGATTTTCACCTCACCACGCAGCCGCCATCATCGGCCTATGACGACCTTCTTCTCTTTCTATCACAACATAGGCCCGGCACTGACAGCGCTAGTGGTAATGACCTTTCTGCTGGCTGGCGCGGTGAAAGGCGTGATCGGTCTCGGCCTGCCGACCATCGCCATGGGCCTGCTGGGCCTGGCTATGCCGCCGGCGCAGGCAGCGGCGTTGCTGATTGTGCCTTCAACGCTGACCAACCTGTGGCAGCTGGCCAGCGGCGGGCACCTGCGGGGCTTGCTGATTCGCTTGGGGCCGATGCTGGCGCTGATCTTCGTCGGCACTTTGCTGGGTAGCGCATGGCTGGGGATCAACAGTGGCCCATGGGCCGTGCACGCACTGGGTGCAGCTTTGCTGGTGTATGCGGTTTATGGGCTGATCGGCCCGGGGTTGCACCTGGCGGCGCGGCATGAGCGCTGGCTGGGGCCGCTGTGCGGGCTGGTCACCGGCGTGATCACCGCGGCAACCGGGGTGTTCGTGATGCCGGCGGTACCCTACCTGCAGAGCCTGGGCCTGAGCCGGGAGCAGATGATCCAGGCCCTGGGCCTGTCATTTACGGTCTCGACCCTGGCCTTGGCCGTGGGCCTGGCCGGGCAGGATGCCCTGGGTGGCCAGGCACTGGGCGCCTCGCTGCTGATGCTGGCGCCGGCCCTGCTCGGCATGCTGGCCGGGCAGTGGCTGCGTCAGCGTATCAGCGCGCAGCTGTTCAAGCGTTGCTTCTTCATCGGCCTGGCCGCACTGGGCGGCCATCTGCTGATCAACGGTTAGCAGACGAAGCGCTGAGCATGTCGACCCGCTGGATGTCGAAATCGCGTTCCAGGTAATCCATGCGATTTTCAAAGAACGCGGCCATGTGCGGCAGGGCCGAGTGCACGTCCAGTGCGGCCTGGTCGGCCCACACCTCGAAGAACACGAACAGGCTCGGGTCTTCCTTGTCGCGCAGCATGTGGTACTCGATGCAGCCGGGTTCCTGGCGGCTTGGCTCGACGTAGGGGCGGAACAGGGTTTCGAACGCATCAGCCATTTCCGGGCGGGTCTTGGCTTTGAGGATGAAGGCGAACTGCTCACTCATGGGGCGCTACTCGGTGATGGGAGGTGAACCGATTCTACGGCAATAATGAGGTCTGTATTCGTGACTTCAGGTCAATTGTATTTTGCCCCGCCCCTGCTGTATCCCCTGCCCGCGAGCCACTAACCTGCGGACCTGAATTTTTCCGCGAGGCTCGCATGAAGAAGATCCTTTTGCTTAACGGTGGCAAACAGTTCGCTCACTCCGATGGTCGCCTCAACGCGACCCTGCACGAAGCGGCCATCGCCCATCTCGACCGGGCCGGTTTCGATGTGCGCCAGACCTTTATCGATGGCGGTTACGACACCCAGGAAGAAGTGGAGAAATTCCTCTGGGCCGATGTCGTGATCTATCAAATGCCCGGCTGGTGGATGGGCGCGCCGTGGACGGTGAAGAAGTACATCGACGACGTGTTCACCGCTGGCCACGGCAGCCTGTATGCCAACGACGGCCGCACCCGTTCGGACCACACGCAGAAGTACGGCAGCGGTGGCCTGGTGCACGGCAAGCAGTACATGCTGTCGCTGACCTGGAACGCGCCGCAGCAGGCGTTTGATGACCCGACGGACTTCTTTGAGGGTAAAGGCGTGGATGCGGTGTATTTCCCGTTCCACAAGGCTAATCAGTTCCTGGGCATGACTGGGCTGCCGACGTTCCTGGCGACGGATGTGATGAAGCGGCCGGATGTGCCGGCTGCGTTGGCGGCCTATCAGGCGCATTTGGACAAGGTGTTTGGCAAGGCACAATAAGGTTTTGCCCTTGCCGGCCTCTTCGCGGGTAAACCCGCTCCTACACAGATCGTTGTAGGAGCGGGTTTACCCGCGAAGAGGCCAGCACAGGCACCGCTGGACTTGGCCTTAACAAGCAGCTATCTATTCCCAGCAGCGTCCAACCACAGGCCCAGATGTGAAAACCCGATCCGAAGAACTCCAGGTATTCGTCGCCGTGATCGACTGCGGCTCGATCTCCGCCGCAGCCGAGCAGATGGGCCAGACCCCGTCAGCCGTCAGCCGCACCTTGTCGCGCCTGGAGGGCAAGCTGGGTACCACGCTGGTCAACCGCACCACCCGGCGCATGGACCTGACCGAGGAGGGCCGGTTCTTTCTCGAGCGCTCGCGGCTGATTCTCGAGCAGATGGACGAGATGGAAGAGCGCCTGTCGATGAACCGCCAGACCCCCACCGGGCGCCTGCGCATCAACGCCGCGGCGCCGTTCATGCTGCATGCCATTCTGCCGTGGATCGGTGAGTTCCGCCGCCAGTACCCCGGTATCGAGTTGGAGCTGAACACCGACGACCTCATCATCGACCTGCTGGAGCAGAGCACCGATGTTGCGATCCGCATCGGTGAGCTGGCCGATTCCAGTCTGCACGCGCGTAACCTGGGTTGCAGCCCGGTGCAGGTGCTGGCCAGCCCGGCCTACCTGGCGCAGCACGGCACGCCACAGCGCGTCGAGGACCTGGCCAGCCACTGCCTGCTCGGCTTCAGCCAGCCCGAGTCGCTCAACCACTGGCCGCTGCGCCATGCCCAGGGTGACCGCTGGAGCATTCGCCCGGCGCTGATCGCCTCCAGCGGCGAGACCCTGCGCCAGCTGGCGCTGGCCGGTGAGGGTATCGTCAGCCTGTCGCACTTCATGACCCACGAGGACATCCGCGCCGGGCGCCTGCAGGTGCTGCTGAGCGAAGCCAACAATGGCTACCGCCAGCCCATCCACGCGGTGTACTACCGCAACACCCAGTTGGCGCTGCGCATCCAGTGCTTCCTTGATTTCATCCAGCGCAAGCTGGCGATGTACGCCTGCTGAGTTGCCTGAACGCGACAGATCCTGTCCACAGGCGGCGAAACTTCCTGCGGTTGATTGCACAGTCGAAGCGCTTCGGCCTTACTGACTGCTCAACAAAAACAACACCAAGGAAGTGTCATGCGTATTGTTCCGTTCCAGTACCTGGCTCTCGCAGCCGCGATCCTGAGCTGTTCCTCGGTTTATGCCGCTGATCTGGAGGGCGGCGCGGTGGCTGCACCCGATCAATATGGTGCACAGGTAGCCGCCGATATCCTGAAAAAGGGCGGCAACGCAGTGGACGCGGCTGTGGCCACGGCCTTCACCTTGGCGGTGACCTACCCCGAGGCCGGCAACATCGGCGGCGGCGGCTTCATGACCCTGTTCGTCGACGGCAAGCCGTACTTCCTCGATTACCGCGAAGTGGCGCCCAAGGCTGCCACGCGCAACATGTACCTGGACGACAAGGGTGAGGTGATCGAGAACCTCAGCCTGGTCGGTGTGCGCGCCGCTGGCGTGCCCGGCACGGTGATGGGCCTGTGGGAAGCACACCAGAAGTTCGGCAAACTGCCCTGGAGCGAGCTGCTGACCCCGGCCATCGGCTATGCGAAAAACGGCTTCAAGGTGGCAGAAAAGCAGTACCAGTACCGCAACGATGCCCAGGGCATGTTCAAGACCGCGACCAACTTCAACGACTACTTCGGCAACATGAAGGTCGGCGAGCTGTTCAAGCAGCCGGAAATGGCCCAGACCCTGGAGCGCATCGCCGACAAGGGCGTAAGCGAGTTCTACCAGGGCAAGACTGCCGATTTGCTGGTGGCGCAGATGCAGGCCGACAAGGGCCTGATCACCAAGGAAGACCTGAAGGACTACAAGGCCGTATGGCGTGAGCCGATGGCCGTCAGCTGGCGTGGCAATGTGGTGTACACCGCGCCGCCACCCAGCTCCGGCGGTGTGGCGCTGGCCCAGTTGCTGGGCATCAAGGAAGACCGCGCAGCCGACTTCAAAGGGGTAGCGCACAATTCGGCGCAGTACATCCACCTGCTGGCCGAGATCGAAAAGCGTGTGTTCGCTGACCGCGCCGACTACCTCGGCGACCCGGCCTTCACCCAAGTGCCTGTGGATAAACTGGTGGCCAAGGACTACCTGGCCAAGCGCGCCGCGCAGGTCAACCCCAAGGCGATTTCCGACACCGACAAGGTCAAGCCCGGGCTGGAGCCGCACCAGACCACGCATTTCTCGATCGTCGACAAGCAGGGCAACGCGGTCAGCAATACCTACACCCTCAACCTGGACTACGGCAGTGGCGTGGTGGTGAAGGGGGCGGGCTTCCTGCTGAACGACGAGATGGATGATTTCAGTGCCAAGCCGGGGGCGGCGAATGCCTTTGGCGTGGTCGGTGGTGATGCCAACGCGATCGAACCGGGCAAGCGCATGCTGTCGTCGATGAGCCCCAGCCTGATGACCCGGGATGGCAAGGTCGAGCTGGTGATCGGCACCCCGGGTGGCTCGCGGATCTTTACCTCGATCTTCCAGGTGATGAACAACCTGTATGACTACGGCATGCCGCTGGACAAAGCAGTGGCGGCGCAGCGTGTGCACCATCAGCTGCTGCCCAAGGACACCATCTACTTCGACAGCTATGCGCCGTTGACCGGACCGGTGGCTGACGGGCTGAAGAAGATGGGGTATGTGCTGGAAGATCAGGGCTGGGAGATGGGGGATATCCAGGCGATCCGGGTGGATGGGGTGAAGCTGGAGACCGCTTCCGATCCGCGGGGGCGTGGGGTGGGGATGATCATCAAATAGTTCTCTGTAGGCAGTGCTGACGCATTCGCGGGTGAACCCGCTCCCACAGGTGCAGTGCAGATCTTGAAGATTGCGCTGCACCTGTGGGAGCGGGTTTACCCGCGAATTCTTTCTGTCGGTCAGACGCGGAACTGGCTGACCAACGTCTGCAACTGCCCGCCCAGGCGCGCCAGCTCGACACTGGACGCAGCCGTCTCATCACTGGCCGCCGCCGTCTGCTCCGACACATCACGCACATTCAGGATGCTGCGGCTGATCTCTTCAGCCACCGCACTCTGCTGCTCGGCCGCCGCAGCAATCTGCTGGTTCATCGACTGAATGCTCGACACCGTGCCGGTAATGTTCTCCAGCGATACTCCGGCCTTGCGCGCCAGTTCGACGCTGCTGTCGGTCAGGGTGCGGCTGCCTTGCATGGCGTTGGCCACTTGCTGGGTGCCATGCTGCAGGCTGGCAATCAGCTCTTCGATCTCTTCGGTGGACTTTTGCGTGCGTTGCGCCAGGCCGCGCACTTCGTCGGCAACCACGGCAAAACCACGGCCCGCCTCACCCGCCCGCGCCGCTTCGATCGCCGCGTTCAGCGCTAGCAGGTTGGTCTGTTCGGCGACCGACTTGATCACGTCCATCACGCTGCCGATCTTCTGGCTTTCCTGTTGCAGCAGGTTCATGGCCTCGGTGGAGCGGTGCATGTCTTCGGCCAGGCGCTCGATCTGGCCAATCGCCTCACCCACCACGCGGTCGCCGGCACGGGCTTCGTCATCGGCTCCGGTGGCGGCGTGCGAGGCCTGTTCGGCATTGCGCGCCACTTCCTGAACGGTGGCGGCCATTTCGTGCATGGCGGTCGCCACCTGGTCAGTCTCGACCTTCTGGCTGTTGGCGCCGGCGCTGGTCTGCTCGGTCACGGCCGACAGCTCTTCGGCGGCGCTGGCGATCTGGGTGACGCCATCGCGAATGCCGGTGATCAGGTCGCGCAGGGTGGTGCCCATGCGTGCGATGCCTTGCTGCAGTACGCCCAGTTCGTCGCGGCGCGTGACGCGCAGGTCGTGAGTCAGGTCGCCGCTGGCGATCTTCTCCACGGCTGCAAGGGTGTCACGCAACGGGCGGGTGATCTGGCGGGTGATCAGCACCGCTGCCAGCACACCCACCAGCAACGCCAGCAGCGTGGCGATGGCTTGCAGGCTGCGGGCCTGGGTACTTTCGATGTCGCGGCGCTCCAGCTGGATCTGGTACAGCGCGTCGCTGCGCTTGACGATGTCGGCACCTTGCACGGTCATTTCGGCGCGCGAGGTGGTGATGTTGGCGACTGCGTCGCGGAACTGGCGCACGGCGTCGCGGTAGGCCAGCACTGCGCTTTCGAACTGCTGCAGGCGTGCGCTTTCGCCAGGCAGCTGGCGCTTGAGGTTATCGGTGTCGGCCAGTGCCGCGTCCAGCTGGCGCAGGGCGGCCTGTTCGTTGGCGGCACTGTTGTCGGCAATGTAGCCACGCACGTCGATGCGCACTTGCAGCAGTTGCTGGCGGGCCTTGCTGATCAGCTGGTACTGGGCCAGGCGCATGCTGTCGGCCTCGGGGCGTGCCATCACTTCCTGGCTGAGCACGTCCATGGCCTGGTCGGCGCGGCTGGCCGAGCTGTCCATTGCGCTACGTGCGGTGCGGGTGGCGTCGTAGCCCTGGCGCATCTTGTTCAGCGACAGCTTGTAGGCGCTGATGGTTTCGCCCAGTTCGCCCAGCAGCTTGATGTTCTCAGGGCTCTTGAAGGTGCGGGCCAGGTAGGCCTGCTGCTTGCTGAAGGCGTCCAGCTTGGCCTGGGTGTTGGCGGCTGCGGCATCGTCGCCGTTGGCGATCATGTACTGCAGGCGCGCGATGCGCAGGTCGGTGAGGTCCTTGTTCAGCTGGCCGATGTCACCCATCCAGTTGCTGCGGTCGATCAGGCTGCCCAGGCTGGTCCAGCCGGTCAGGGCCAGCAGGCCGGTAAGGATCAGCACCAGGCCGAAGCCCAGGCCGAGTTTGAGGTTGACGCTGATGTTGGCGAACCAGCTGTTCATGCACGCTCTCCAGAAGTAGTTTTCGCTCTCTTGATCTTCGATCGCCAGGCGTTGTTGTTCTGGATGCCCGCTGACTCGTGCAGGGGTTATCGGCAATGATGGGGGAAGCTGAAACGCTTTTTCAGCAGATTTGTAACCTGTTGAATCTGAATGGCTGGCAGGCTGCTGCGCAGCCATTCGCGGGTGAACCCGCTCCCACAGGTACAGGGTCAACCTCAAGGCGGGCGCCGGGCCTGTGGGAGCGGGTTCACCCGCGAATGGGCATCATGCGGTCTTAAAGGTTACGCGCACTGAAGGTATCGCAGCTGTTGACCTCGCCCTGGGCAAACCCGGCCTTGAACCAGCGTACCCGCTGCGCCGAGGTGCCATGGGTGAACGAGTCCGGTACCACGCGCCCGCGACCTTGCTGCTGCAACCTGTCATCACCAATGGCATTGGCCGCGTTCAGCGCTTCCTCGACATCACCCGGCTCCAGCCAGTTCAGGCGCTTCTGCGCCTGGTAGGCCCATACCCCTGCCAGGCAGTCGGCTTGCAGCTCCTGGCGCACCAGCAGGCCGTTGTCGCCCTCCATGCGCTGGCCGCTTCGGCGTGCGGCATCGACCTTGGCCGAAACCCCCAGCAGGGTCTGCACATGGTGGCCGATTTCATGGGCGATCACGTAGGCCTGGGCGAAATCGCCAGCGGCAGCAAAGCGGGTTTCCATTTCACGGAAGAACGACATGTCCAGGTACACCCGCTGGTCGGCCGGGCAGTAGAACGGCCCGACCGCCGCCGACGCAAAGCCACAGGCCGAATTGACCTGGCCACTGAACAACACCAGTTTGGGGTCGCGGTACTGCTTGCCGGCTTCCGCGAACAGGGCCTTCCAGGTGTCTTCGGTGTCGCCCAGCACCGAGGCGACGAACTCGGCCTGTTCATCATTGGCTGGCGGCGCCTTGCCGCCGGCACCACTCGGAGCCGTCTGGGTTTGCTGCTGCTCCATCTGGCCAGCGAGCTGGCCAAGTATCTGCAGCGGGTCCTGCCCGGTTAGCCAGCCGATACCGACAATCAGCAGGATCGCCCCGAGCCCCAGCCCTTTGCCGCCGCCGAAACGCATGCCGCCGCCACCGCCACCTTCGCCTCGGGCATCGACCACGTTGTCGCTGCGTCGGCCTTTTCGCCATTCCATGAAAGCGCTCCAGAGCGTGAAACAAGAAGACAAATATTAGTTCAGGTGAGCCAATGGTGACAGGTGAAGGGACTAATCCATAACCTTTTGGTTATGTATCGGGTAGTCGATTTCAATATTCATCGCGCGCGACCTGCCGGAAACTGTATGTAGGAGCGGGCTTGCCCGCGATTGGGCTTCAAACCAGCCCCCTGCGCATCTCCATAATTCCAAGAGAGGAAACCGGCATGCCCGCACAGGACAACAGCCGCTTCGTGATCCGTGATCGCAACTGGCACCCGAAAGCCCTTACGCCTGACTACAAAACGTCCATTGCCCGCTCGCCGCGCCAGGCACTGGTTAGCATCCCGCAGTCGATCAGCGAAACCACCGGCCCCGATTTTTCCCACCTGGGTTTCGGTACCCACGACCATGACCTGCTGCTGAACTTCAACAACGGTGGCCTGCCGATCGGCGAGCGCATCATCGTTGCCGGCCGCGTCGTCGACCAGTACGGCAAGCCTGTGCCGAACACCCTGGTGGAGATGTGGCAAGCCAACGCCGGCGGCCGCTATCGCCACAAGAACGACCGCTACCTGGCACCGCTGGACCCGAACTTCGGTGGCGTCGGCCGCTGCCTGACCGACCGTGACGGCTACTACAGCTTCCGCACCATCAAGCCGGGCCCGTACCCATGGCGCAACGGCCCGAACGACTGGCGCCCGGCGCACATCCACTTCGCCATCAGCGGCCCGTCGATTGCCACCAAGCTGATTACCCAGCTGTACTTCGAAGGTGACCCGCTGATCCCGATGTGCCCGATCGTCAAGTCGATCGCCAACCCTGAAGCCGTGCAGCAGTTGATCGCCAAGCTCGACATGAGCAACGCCAACCCGATGGACTGCCTGGCCTACCGCTTCGACATCGTGCTGCGCGGCCAGCGCAAGACCCACTTCGAAAACTGCTGAGGACCCCGCCATGCCAATCGAACTGCTGCCGGAAACCCCTTCGCAAACCGCCGGCCCCTACGTGCACATCGGCCTGGCCCTGGAAGCGGCCGGCAACCCGACCCGCGACCAGGAGATCTGGAACCGCCTGGCCAAGCCGGACGCACCGGGCGAGCACATTCTGCTGCTTGGCCAGGTATACGACGGTAACGGCCACCTGGTGCGTGACTCGTTCCTGGAAGTGTGGCAAGCCGACGCCAATGGCGAGTACCAGGATGCCTACAACCTGGAAAACGCCTTCAACAGCTTTGGCCGCACCGCAACCACGTTCGACGCCGGTGAGTGGACCCTGCACACAGTCAAGCCGGGTGTGGTGAACAACGCCGCTGGCGTGCCGATGGCGCCGCACATCAACATCAGCCTGTTTGCCCGTGGCATCAACATTCACCTGCACACGCGGTTGTATTTCGATGACGAAGGCCAGGCCAACGCCAAGTGCCCGGTGCTGAACCTGATCGAGCAGCCGCAGCGCCGTGAGACGCTGATTGCCAAGCGTTGCGAAGTGGATGGGAAGACGGCGTATCGCTTTGATATCCGTATTCAGGGGGAAGGGGAGACGGTGTTCTTCGACTTCTGAGTGGAGCCTGGGGCCGCGTTGCGGCCCATTCGCGGGGCAAGTCCGCTCCTACATTGATCGGTGTGGGCCGTTGTGTATCGGCGAACGCAGGGCATTGTAGGAGCGGGCTTGCCCCGCGAAGGGCTGCAAAGCAGCCCCGGCTATCTAAAGCCTAGCGCCGAACCAGCAACACCCCACTCTCCATATGGTGGGTATACGGGAACTGGTCAAACAACGCACAACGCTCGATGCGGTGGGTGTCCTGCAACTGGGCAATGTTCGCCGCCAGCGTCTCCGGGTTGCACGAGATATACAGGATCCGCTCGAAACGCCGGGTCAGCTCGCAGGTATCCGGGTCCATCCCCGCACGCGGCGGGTCGACGAACACCGTACCGAAGTCATAGCTTTTCAGGTCAATGCCTTCCAGCCGGCGGAATGGCCGCACCTCGTTCAGCGCCTGGGTCAGCTCTTCAGCCGACAAGCGCACCAGTCTCACGTTATCCACAGCGTTCTCGTCGAGGTTGCTCAACGCGGCATTGACCGACGTCTTGCTGATCTCGGTGGCCAGCACCTGGCGCACGCGGGTGGCCAGTGGCAGGGTGAAGTTGCCGTTGCCGCAATACAGCTCCAGCAGGTCGTCCTCACGCTCGCCAATTGCCTCGAAAGCCCAGCTCAGCATCTTCTGGTTCACCGCGCCGTTGGGCTGGGTGAAGGCGCCTTCCGGCTGGCGATAGCTGAACACACGGCCAGCCACGTCGAGTTTTTCCACCGCGTAGTCGCGGCCGATCACCAGGCGCTTGCCCTTGGAGCGGCCAATCACGCTAACGCCCAGCGCCTCGGACAGTTGCCGTGCAGCCACTTCCCAGGCCTCGTCCAGCGGGCGGTGGTAGCACATGGTGATCATGGCGTCGCCAGCCAGGGTGGTAAGGAACTCCACCTGGAACAGGCGGTTGCCCAGTTCTTCGCTGGCCTGCCAGGCTGCCTTCAGGCGCGGCATCAGTGCGTTGATGCGCTGGCTGGCAATCGGGAAGTCGTCGATCAGGATCGCCTTGTGCTTTTCGCCCGGGGCGAACATGGCGTAGTGGCGCTGGCCATCCTCGCGCCACAGGCGGAACTCGGCGCGTAGGCGGTAGTGCTCGCGCGGCGAGTCGAAAACAGCCGGCTCGGGCGCGCCGAACGGCGCCAGCAGCTCGCGCAGCCGGGCTACCTTGGCGTCCAGCTGGGTGGCGTAGGAGGAGGGGTCGAAAACAGCACTCATGCGTTGAACCAGCCCAGCTTGATGACGAACAGGATGGAAAGGATCACCAGGGCCGGGTTCAGGTCGCGGTGGCGGCCGGAAATCAGCTTGACGGCGGTCCAGGAGATGAAGCCGAAGGCGATGCCGTTGGCGATCGAGTAGGTCAGCGGCATGGCAAGGGCGGTTACCACCACCGGTGCGGCTTCGGTGACATCGTCCCAGTTTATTTCTGCCAGGCCCGAAGCCATCAGCACCGCGACGAACAGCAGTGCCGGGGCGGTGGCGAAGGCTGGTACGCTACCGGCCAGCGGTGCGAAGAACAGCGCCAGCAGGAACAGCACGGCGACCACGATGGCAGTAAGGCCGGTGCGGCCACCAGCACTCACGCCTGCGGCAGACTCGATGTAGCTGGTGGTGGTCGAGGTGCCCAGCAGCGAACCGGCCATGGCGGCGGTGCTGTCGGCGATCAGCGCACGGCCCATCTTCGGCATGTGGCCGTCCTTGCCCATCAGCCCGGCGCGCTTGGCCACGCCGATCAGGGTGCCGGAGTTGTCGAACAGGTCGACGAACAGGAAGGCGAAGATCACGCTGACCAGGCCCACGTCCAGCGCGCCGGCAATGTCCAGCTGCAGGAAGGTCGGTGCCAGCGATGGTGGCATGGAGACGATGCCGCCAAATGGCGTCACGCCCATCACGATCGAGGCGATGGTCACCGCCAGGATGCCGATCAACACGGCGCCGCGCACTTTCAGCGACTCCAGGCCGACGATCAGGAAGAAGCCCAGGGTGGCAAGGATCGGCGCCGGTTGCTTGAGGTCGCCCAGGCCCACCAGGGTGGCCGGGTTATCGACGACGATACCAGCGTTATGCAGGGCGATCAGTGCCAGGAACAAGCCGATACCGGCGGCAATGGCCGAGCGCAGCGGCAGCGGGATGCTGTTCACGATCCATTCGCGGATGCGGAAGATCGACAGCAGGAAGAACATCACCGCCGACAGGAACACCGCGCCCAGCGCCACCTGCCAGGTGTGGCCCATGTGCAGCACCACGGTGTAGGTGAAGAACGCGTTCAGGCCCATGCCTGGCGCCAGGGCGATCGGGTAGTTGGCGATCAGGCCCATGGTGGTGGAGCCGATGGCCGCAGCCAGGCAGGTGGCGACGAAGATTGCCCCCTTGTCCATGCCGGTCTCGCCGAGGATGCTCGGGTTGACGAACAGGATGTAGGCCATGGCCAGGAAGGTAGTGACGCCCGCGAGAATCTCGGTGCGCACGTTGGTGTTGTGTGCTCTTAGTTGAAACAGCCTTTCCAGCATTCCCGCTCCCCAAGGCGCCCTGGCGCCATGAATGTATCGACCCCATCAGCAAAGCACAGACCGTACCGGTTGCCGTGGTTTTGTGTGGGGCGGAAAAAAGCCGCGCATCATACCAGCATGCTTGGCGGGGGCCTATGGCCGTTGGGGAATGGGTTCGCTGTAGCCTGTACCGGCCTCTTCGCGGGTAAACCCGCTCCCACAGTTAACGCACCGCCCGTGGCCCCTGTGCTGAACCTGTGGGAGCGGGTTTGTTCTGGTCAAGTTTTTCCGGACACCGATTACGGTGATCAAGCCGCCTGC
>NZ_JACVZC010000092.1 GCF_016658545.1 Pseudomonas sp. S37
CCCCCCCCCCCCCCCCCCCCCCCCCCCCCCCCCCCCCCGCTCCTACAAAAAACCGCATCCATTTCTGTGCAAAGTTGGAAAGCTTCTTGCAATGCCAGCCGCAGACGCCCCGTGGGCGTCAAAGTTTTGCATCAAGAGGACTCGCGGTGGATCGCACTCAGTTAATCAGCAACGCCCGTAACAACCTGGCCGGGCTCGGCCGGGGCAACCTGGGTGTGCCGCTGTTGCTGCTGGTGATGTTGGCAATGATGATGTTGCCGATACCGCCGTTCCTGCTCGACGTGTTCTTCACCTTCAACATTGCCCTGTCGATCGTGGTGCTGCTGGTCTGCGTGTACGCCCTGCGCCCGCTGGACTTTGCCGCGTTCCCCACCATCCTGCTGGTGGCCACATTGCTGCGCCTGGCGCTGAACGTGGCCTCTACCCGCGTGGTCATGCTGCACGGCCAGGAAGGCCACGGCGCCGCGGGCAAGGTGATCCAGGCCTTTGGCGAGGTGGTGATCGGCGGCAACTACGTGGTCGGTGCCGTGGTGTTCGCCATCCTCATGATCATCAACTTCGTGGTGGTGACCAAGGGTGCCGGGCGTATCTCTGAAGTAAGCGCGCGTTTCACCCTCGACGCCATGCCCGGCAAGCAGATGGCCATCGACGCCGACCTCAACGCCGGCCTGATCGACCAGGCCCAGGCCAAGCACCGCCGTGCCGAGGTGGCCCAGGAGGCCGAGTTCTACGGCTCGATGGACGGTGCCAGCAAGTTTGTCCGCGGTGACGCCATCGCCGGCCTGCTGATCCTGTTCATCAACCTGATCGGCGGCATGCTGATCGGCATGCTGCAGCATGGCATGAGTTTCGGCGATGCCGGCAAGGTATATGCCCTGTTGACCATTGGTGACGGTTTGGTGGCGCAATTGCCATCCCTGCTGCTGTCCACCGCCGCCGCGATCATGGTCACCCGCGCCTCGGGCTCCGAGGACATGGGCAAGCTGATCAACCGGCAGATGTTCGACTCGCCCAAGGCGTTGGCGGTGTCGGCGGCGTTGATGATTGTCATGGGCCTGGTCCCAGGCATGCCGCACGTCGCCTTTATCGGCTTGGGCCTGCTGGCCGGCGGCGGGGCTTACCTGGTGTGGAAAAAGCAGCAG
This sequence comes from Pseudomonas sp. S37, assembly GCF_016658545.1. Lineage (GTDB taxonomy): Bacteria > Pseudomonadota > Gammaproteobacteria > Pseudomonadales > Pseudomonadaceae > Aquipseudomonas. The sequence goes on from NZ_JACVZC010000092.1 coordinate 1,143, forward strand.
AAAGCCAAGGCCCAGGCACTGCAGGAGGCGCAGCGTCAGCAAGACCTGCTGCCTTCGCCGCAGCGGGCACTGGAAACCAAGGAGCTGGGCTGGGACGACGTTACGCCGATCGACATGATTGGCCTGGAAGTCGGCTACCGGCTGATCCCGCTGGTCGACCGTAACCAGGGCGGCCAGTTGCTGGCGCGGATCAAGGGCGTGCGCAAGAAATTGTCGCAGGACCTGGGCTTCCTCATGCCCACCGTGCACATCCGCGACAACCTCGACCTGCAACCCAGCGCGTATCGCCTGACCCTGATGGGGGTGATCCTGGCCGAAGCGGAGATCTACCCGGACCGCGAGCTGGCGATCAACCCGGGGCAGGTGTTCGGCACCCTCAACGGCATTGCCGCGCGCGACCCGGCGTTTGGCCTGGAGGCGGTGTGGATCGACGCCGGCCAGCGCTCGCAGGCACAGTCGTTGGGCTATACCGTGGTCGACGCCAGTACCGTGGTGGCCACCCACCTTAACCAGATCCTGCAGAAGCACTGCCATGAGCTGATCGGCCATGAAGAGGTGCAGCAACTGTTGCAGGTGCTGGGCAAGGCATCGCCTAAACTTGCAGAAGAGCTGGTGCCGGGTGTCATTTCCTTGTCGGGGCTGCTCAAGGTGTTGCAAGCCCTGTTGTCGGAACAGGTGCCAGTGCGCGATATTCGCAGTATTGCCGAGGCCATCGCGAATAACGCCGGCAAGAGTCAAGATACCGCCGCGCTGGTGGCGGCAGTGCGCGTCGGATTGTGTCGCGCCATCGTGCAAAGCATTGTTGGCGTTGAGTCCGAGCTACCAGTGATTACCCTGGAGCCAAGGTTGGAACAGATTTTGCTCAATAGTCTGCAAAGGGCCGGGCAGGGTCAGGAAGACGGTGTTCTTCTGGAGCCTAGCATGGCCGAGAAGCTGCAACGTTCGCTGATCGAAGCGGCCCAGCGCCAGGAAATGCAGGGCCAGCCGGCCATCCTGCTGGTCGCCGGCCCGATCCGCGCCATGCTGTCGCGTTTCGGTCGCCTGGCTGTACCGAATTTGCATGTTCTGGCGTATCAGGAAATACCGGACAACAAGCAAGTCACCATCGTTGCCACCGTGGGCCCTAACGGCTGAGGTAGTGGATAATGCAAGTTAAGCGATTTTTCGCCGCCGATATGCGTCAGGCCATGAAACTGGTTCGTGATGAGCTGGGCGCCGATGCCGCGATCATTGGCAACCGCCGTATTGCCGGTGGTGTCGAACTGACGGCCGCGCTGGACTACAAGCTGTCCGCCCTGGCCCCGCGCGTGCCCAACGCCGAGCTGGAAGAAGAGCTGCGCAAGACCCAGACGCGCATCGCCACTGTTCAGGCTGAACTGGACCACCGCCAGGACAGCAGCGACAACAACCGCCAATTGTTTGCCGGGCAGTCGCTGACTGCTGCCGAGCCGTTGGTCGAGCCGCACGTGGACGCCCCCGAAACTCCCGCTGCCCCGGCTGCGGCGCCGGTCGACCCACGCCTGTTCGATGCCATGCGCTCCGAGCTGTCGGGCCTGCGTGAACTGCTGGAAGTGCAGCTCGGCTCGCTGGCCTGGACCCAGCTGCAAGGCAGCAAGCCGCAACAGGCCAACCTCTGGCGGCGCCTGCAGCGTATCGGCCTGTCCGGGCCGATAGCCCGCGAACTGCTCGACCTCACTGCCGAGATCGAAGAGCCACGCCAGGCCTGGCGCATGCTGCTGGCGCACCTGGCGCGCATGATTGAAATCCCTGAGGTCGAGCCGATCGAAGAGGGCGGCGTGATTGCCATGGTCGGCCCGGCCGGCATGGGCAAAACCACCACCCTGGCCAAGCTGGCCGCGCGTTATGTGCTCAAGTACGGCGCGCAGAACCTGGCACTGGTGAGCATGGACAGCTTCCGCATTGGTGCCCAGGAGCAGCTCAAAACCCTCGGCCGCATCCTCAATGTACCGGTCACCTACGTCGACCCGGGCCAGTCGCTGGCCGCGGCACTGGAACCGCTGCTGCGTAAGCGCGTGGTGCTGATCGATACCGCCGGCCTGCAGGCCAGCGACCCGGCCCTGCGCATGCAGCTGGAAACCCTGGCCGGGCGTGGCATTGCCGCGAAGAACTACCTGGTGCTGGCCACCACCAGCCAGAAGCAGGTGCTGACCGCCGCCTACCACAGCTACAAGCGCTGTGGCTTGGCCGGCTGCATCCTGACCAAGCTCGATGAAACAGCAAGCCTTGGCGACGTGCTGAGCCTTGCCATCAGTCATGAACTGCCCGTGGCCTACCTGACCGACGGCCCGCGCATTCCTGACGACCTGCACCTGCCACGGGGCCACCAGCTGGTCACCCGGGCGGTCAATGTGCAACAACAGGACGAGCCCAGCGAAGAGGCCATGGCCGACATGTTCGCTGATCTCTATCACAACCCACGGCGAGCGGGTTGAGCATGAAGCGTGTGCAAAGTAGCTATACCAAGGGGTACGCAGAATTGCCCTACGTGTGGCCTGAGTCCCAGCGAGACAAGGTAAATTTCAGACATGGGTAGCATGCATCCCGTACAGGTGATCGCCGTGACCGGTGGCAAAGGTGGCGTCGGCAAGACTAACGTTTCAGTGAACCTGTCCCTGGCGCTGGCCGAGCTTGGCCGCAGGGTCATGCTGCTGGACGCCGACCTGGGCCTGGCCAATGTCGACGTGTTGCTGGGCCTTACCCCCAAACGTACCCTCGCCGATGTCATCGAAGGGCGCTGCGAGCTGCGTGACGTGATGCTGCAGGGGCCTGGCGGTGTGCGCATCGTGCCTGCCGCCTCGGGCACCCAGAGCATGGTGCACCTGGCGCCGGCCCAGCATGCCGGGCTGATCCAGGCGTTCAGCGAAATCGGCGATAACCTCGACGTGCTGGTGATCGATACCGCTGCGGGTATCGGTGACTCGGTGGTCAGTTTTGTCCGTGCCGCCCAGGAAGTGCTGCTGGTGGTGTGCGACGAACCCACCTCGATTACCGACGCCTACGCGCTGATCAAGCTGCTCAACCGTGATTACGGCATGAACCGCTTCCGCGTGCTGGCCAACATGGCGCAGAGCCCGCAGGAAGGGCGCAACCTGTTTGCCAAGCTGACCAAGGTCACCGACCGCTTCCTTGACGTTGCGCTGCAGTACGTGGGCGCCGTGCCGTACGACGAGTGCGTGCGCAAGGCCGTGCAGAAGCAGCGTGCCGTGTACGAAGCCTTCCCTCGCTCCAAGTGTGCGCTGGCCTTCAAGGCAATTGCCCAGAAGGTCGACAGCTGGCCGCTGCCGGCCAACCCGCGCGGCCACCTGGAGTTCTTTGTCGAGCGCCTGGTGCAACCCACCAGCGCGGGACCCGTGCTATGAACGCCAGTGGCTTCAAGATGTACAGCCGGGCGGCGAAAGACGCCCAGTACGAACTGATCGAACGCTACGCACCGCTGGTCAAGCGCATCGCCTACCACCTGCTGGCGCGCTTGCCGGCCAACGTCCAGGTCGAGGACCTGATCCAGGCCGGCATGATCGGCCTGCTGGAAGTGGCCAACAAGTATGACGCCAGCAAAGGCGCCAGTTTCGAGACCTACGCCGGCATCCGCATCCGCGGGGCCATGCTGGACGAAGTGCGCAAAGGCGACTGGGCACCGCGTTCGGTGCACCGCAACACCCGCATGGTCAGTGACGCGATGCGTGCCGTTGAAGCCAGAACAGGCCGCGACGCTAAAGATCATGAAGTTGCTGCCGAACTCCAATTGAGTCTCGATGATTACTACGGGATCTTGAACGATACCTTGGGCAGCCGCCTGTTCAGCTTTGACGACCTGCTGCAGGACGGCGAGCACGAAGGGCTGCATGAGGATGGCGCCAGCGGCCAGGTCGAACCTGCCCGTGGGCTGGAGGACGAGCGCTTCCAGGTTGCCCTGACCGAGGCCATTGCCAACCTGCCGGAGCGTGAACGCCTGGTGCTGGCGCTGTACTACGACGAAGAGCTGAACCTCAAGGAAATCGGTGAGGTGCTGGGTGTCAGCGAGTCGCGGGTCAGCCAGTTGCACAGCCAGTGTGCCGCGCGCCTGCGCAGCCGCCTGGGGGAATGGCGGGCGCGCTGAGCCTGCCGAAGTTGCAGTCGTTTTCCGCGTGCATTTTCTACGTGCATTTTCGACGTTGTACCGAATTGAATGAGTGCGTGCCCGGTAGGCCGGGCGCGTTTGAGACTGCTTGGAGGTCTAGATTGGACAAGAACATGAAAATCCTCATCGTTGACGACTTTTCGACGATGCGGCGGATCATCAAGAACCTGTTGCGTGACCTGGGCTTCACCAACACCGACGAAGCTGACGACGGCACCACGGCATTGCCGATGCTGGAAAACGGCCATTACGACTTCCTGGTGACCGACTGGAACATGCCTGGCATGTCCGGCATCGACCTGCTGCGCAAGGTGCGCGCCAGCGACAAGCTGAAAAGCATGCCGGTGCTGATGGTGACCGCCGAAGCCAAGCGTGACCAGATCATCGAAGCGGCCCAGGCCGGCGTCAATGGTTACGTGGTCAAGCCGTTCACCGCCCAGGTGCTTAAAGAAAAGATCGAGAAGATCTTCGAACGCGTCAACGGCTGAGTCACGTCAGGGGGCGCGCCATGGATTCATCACAAAACTCTTTGGGCGAGTTCGAATCGACCCTGAAGAAACATGCCCAGGAGTTGGTCGAGAGCCTGGAACGGGGCCGTTTCGGTGAGGCGGTGCAGCTGATTCACGAGCTGAACCAGACCCGCGACCGCGGCCTGTACCAGGAAGTCGGCAAGCTGACCCGCGAGCTGCACAGTGCGATTGTCAGCTTCCAGATCGACCCGACCATGCCGCAGGCCGAGGAGGTGTCGCAGATTACCGACGCCACCGAGCGCCTGTCGTATGTGGTCAAGCTCACCGAAGGCGCGGCCAACCGCACCATGGACCTGGTCGAGGAAAGCACCCCGGTGCTCAACGACCTGGCCAGCGAGGCCAAGGCCCTGAGTACCGACTGGCAGCGCTTCATGCGCCGCGAAGTGGCGGCGCCGGAATTCCGTGACCTGGTCAAACGGGTCGACAGTTTCCTGACGCACAGTGCCGCCGGTAACCGCAAGGTCGCGGGCCACCTCAATGACATTCTGCTGGCCCAGGACTATCAGGACCTGACCGGGCAGGTGATCAAGCGCGTCACCAACCTGGTGACCGAGGTGGAAAGCAACCTGCTCAAACTGGTGCTGATGGCCAGCCAGGTCGACCGCTTTGCGGGCATCCAGCATGACCACGATCAATTGCGCGCAGAAAAAGATCGAGAAAAACATCCGACTCGGGGTGAAGGTCCGCAGATTCATGCCGATAAGCGTGAAGACGTCGTGTCCGGTCAGGACGATGTCGATGATCTGCTGTCCAGCCTGGGTTTTTAAGGAGCACGTTTGATGAGCTTCGGCGCCGATGAAGAAATCCTCCAGGATTTCCTGGTAGAAGCCGGCGAAATTCTTGAGCAACTGTCCGAGCAACTGGTCGAGCTGGAAAGCCGACCCGATGATGCCGACCTGCTCAATGCGATCTTTCGCGGTTTCCACACTGTAAAAGGGGGCGCCGGCTTCCTTCAGCTGAACGAGCTGGTGGAGTGCTGCCATATCGCCGAGAACGTGTTCGACGTCCTGCGCAAAGGTGAGCGCCGGGTCGACGCGGAACTGATGGACGTGGTGCTCGAAGCACTGGACACGGTCAACAGCATGTTTGGCCAGGTGCGCGAGCGCGCCGAAGTAACCCCGGCCACCCCCGAGCTGCTGGCGGCGCTGTCGCGCCTGGCCGAGCCGGGCGGTGCCGAGGCTGCAGCCGCGCCAGTGGCTGCCCCGGAGCCGGTCGCCGAGGCGCCGGTCGCGGCCGAGGAGCAGCACCAGGACATCACCGACAGCGAGTTCGAGCAGTTGCTCGATTCGCTCGATGCGGTCAAGGCTCAGGCTGCGGCCGACGAGCAGATGCAGGGTGAGGTTGTGAGTGGTGCAGGTGATGAAATCACCGATGCCGAGTTCGAATCGCTGCTCGACCAGTTGCATGGCAAAGGCCAGTTCAGTGCCGAGGTTGCCGCTCCGGTGGCTGACGCAAGCGCCGAACCGCTCAGTGACGAAATCACCGACGCCGAATTCGAATCGCTGCTCGACCAGTTGCATGGCAAGGGCACCTTCCAGGCCGATGCCTTGCCCGCCGCCAAGGCGTCAACGCCTGCCGTGGCAGAGCCTGCCCCATCGGCCAGCGACGAAATCAGCGAACACGAGTTCGAAGCACTGCTCGACCAGTTGCATGGCAAGGGCAAGTTCGGTGGCGATGTAGCGGCTGTCGAAGCCCCGCCCGCAGCCAAGGTAGAAAGCCAGCCGGTGGCCAAGCCAACCGCCGCCCCGGCACCTGTGCCTGCCAGCAAACCGGCAGCGGCACCGCGTGCGCCGGCGCCGGCTGCCGACAAGCATGCCGTCAGCGAAGCGGAAACCACGGTGCGCGTCGATACCGCGCGCCTGGACGAGATCATGAACATGGTCGGCGAACTGGTGCTGGTGCGTAACCGCCTGGTGCGCCTGGGCCTGAACAGCGGCGACGAGGCCATGTCCAAGGCCGTGTCCAACCTCGACGTGGTCACTGCCGACCTGCAGACCGCGGTGATGAAAACCCGCATGCAGCCGATCAAGAAAGTCTTCGGCCGCTTCCCGCGCCTGGTCCGTGACCTGGCCCGCCAGCTGAAAAAAGAGATCAACCTTGAGCTGGTCGGCGAAGAGACCGACCTCGACAAGAACCTGGTCGAGGCCCTGGCCGACCCGTTGGTGCACTTGGTGCGCAACGCTGTCGACCACGGTATCGAGATGCCCGATGAGCGCGAAGCTTCGGGCAAGGCACGCACCGGCCGCGTGGTGCTGTCGGCGGAGCAGGAAGGCGACCACATCCTGCTGTCGATTTCGGACGACGGCAAGGGCATGGACCCGAACATCCTGCGCGCCAAGGCCGTGGAAAAGGGCCTGATGGACAAGGACGCCGCCGAGCGCCTGAGCGAATCGGACTGTTACAACCTGATCTTCGCCCCGGGTTTCTCGACCAAGACCGAAATTTCCGATGTGTCCGGGCGTGGCGTGGGCATGGACGTGGTGAAGACCAAGATCTCCCAGCTCAACGGCTCGATCAACATCTTCTCGGCCAAGGGCCAGGGCTCGAAGATCGTCATCAAGGTGCCGCTGACCCTGGCGATCATGCCCACCCTGATGGTGATGCTGGGCAACCAGGCGTTTGCCTTCCCGCTGGTCAACGTCAACGAAATCTTCCACCTCGACCTGTCGCGCACCAACGTGGTTGACGGCCAGGAAGTGGTGATCGTGCGCGACAAGGCGCTGCCGCTGTTCTACCTCAAGCGCTGGCTGGTGCAGGGCCAGGTGCACGAAGAGCAGCACGAGGGCCACGTGGTGATCCTGTCGGTCGGCACCCAGCGCATCGGCTTTGTCGTCGATCAACTGGTAGGCCAGGAAGAAGTGGTAATCAAGCCGCTGGGCAAGATGCTGCAGGGGACCCCGGGCATGTCCGGGGCCACCATTACCGGCGACGGTCGCATCGCGTTGATTCTCGACGTCCCGAGCATGCTCAAGCGTTACGCCGCGCGGCGTATTTGATTTCGGTGGCGCACCCTGGCGGGTTGCGCCGCCTAATGGAGTGTTTATGGCAGTCAAGGTCCTGGTGGTGGATGATTCCGGTTTCTTCCGCCGCCGCGTCTCGGAAATCCTCTCGGCGGATCCGACGATCCAGGTAGTGGGTACCGCGACCAACGGCAAGGAAGCAATCGACCAGGCGCTGGCGCTCAAGCCCGATGTCATCACCATGGACTACGAAATGCCCATGATGGATGGCATTACCGCGGTGCGGCACATCATGCAGCGTTGCCCGACGCCGGTGTTGATGTTCTCCTCGCTGACCCATGAAGGCGCCCGGGTCACCCTCGATGCGCTGGATGCCGGTGCGGTGGATTACCTGCCGAAAAACTTCGAGGACATCTCGCGCAACCCCGACAAGGTCAAGCAGATGCTGTGCGAGAAGGTGCATACCATTTCGCGCAGCAACCGCCGTTTTGGCAGCTATGCCAGCCATGCGCCGGTGGCTGCTGCCGCGCCCGCCAGCAGCCACGCGCCTGCCAGCAGTTTCAGCAGCCCGGCGGCGGCGCGCGCCCCTGTGCCTGCCCGTGCGCCGGCGCCGGCCACTGCGCCTGCGCACTCACCAGCACCCAAGCGCAAGCCGTACAAACTGGTGGCAATCGGTACCTCCACCGGTGGCCCGGTAGCCCTGCAGCGGGTGCTGACCCAGTTGCCAGCCAACTTCCCGGCGCCGATCGTGCTGATCCAGCACATGCCGGCGGCGTTCACCAAAGCCTTTGCCGAGCGCCTCGACAAGTTGTGCCGTATCAACGTCAAGGAAGCCGAAGACGGCGACATGCTGCGCCCGGGCATGGCCCTGCTGGCCCCCGGTGGCAAGCAGATGATGATCGATGGCCGTGGCACGGTGAAGATCCTGCCCGGTGACGAGCGCCTGAACTACAAGCCCTGCGTGGACATCACCTTCGGTTCGGCGGCCAAGTCGTATGGCGACAAGGTGCTGTCGGTGGTGCTCACCGGCATGGGCGCCGATGGCCGCGAAGGCGCACGCCTGCTCAAGCAGGGTGGCAGCACGGTGTGGGCCCAGGATGAAGCCAGTTGCGTGATCTATGGCATGCCCATGGCCATCGTCAAGGCCAACCTGGCCGACGCGGTGTACAGCCTGGACGAGATCGGCAAGCACCTGGTGGAGGCGTGCGTCTGATGGACGTCCTCAGCCTGATCGGCCTGATCCTCGCCTTTGTTGCCATCGTCGGTGGCAACTTCCTTGAGGGCGGCCATGTCGGTGCCCTGATCAACGGCCCGGCGGCCCTGATCGTGTTGGGCGGTACCCTGGCGGCGGCCTTGTTGCAGTCGCCACTGTCGTCGTTCAAGCGCGCCTTGCAGATTTTGCGCTGGATCCTGTTCCCGCCACGGGTCGACCTGGCGGGCGGCATCGACCGCGTGGTGAACTGGAGCCTGACCGCCCGCAAGGAAGGCCTGCTGGGCCTGGAAGGGGTGGCCGACAGCGAGCCCGACCCCTATGCGCGCAAGGGCCTGCAGTTGCTGGTGGACGGCGCCGAGCCGGAAGCCATCCGCAGCATCCTCGAAGTCGACTTCCTGACCCAGGAAGGCCGTGATATCCAGGCGGCCAAGGTATTCGAGAGCATGGGCGGCTACGCGCCGACCATCGGTATCATTGGCGCGGTGATGGGCCTGATCCACGTGATGGGCAACCTGGCCGACCCGTCGCAGCTGGGCAATGGCATTGCCGTCGCCTTTGTTGCCACCATTTATGGCGTGGCCAGTGCCAACCTGATCCTGCTGCCGGTTGCCAGCAAGCTCAAGGCCATTGTCATGCGCCAGTCGCGCTACCGCGAAATGCTGCTCGAAGGCTTGTTGTCGATTGCCGAAGGCGAGAACCCGCGCTCGATCGAGCTGAAGCTGCAAGGCTTCATGGAGTAACCCATGCGTCGCCGTCGTCATACCGAGGAACACGAAAACCACGAACGCTGGCTGGTGTCGTACGCCGACTTCATTACCTTGCTGTTCGCCTTTTTCGTGGTGATGTACTCGATTTCCTCAATCAACGAGGGCAAGTACAAGGTCATTTCCCAGGCGTTGCTCGGGGTGTTCAACGACCCTGAGCGCAGCATGAAGCCGATCCCCATTGGTGATGAAAAGCCACTGACCGTGCGCCCGGCCGAGCCGCTGGTCAATGACAGCGAACAGACTGAGGCGGCCCTGGCAGCGACCAATGTCGACCCGCTGAAAACCATCAGCGATGACGTGCGCGATGCCTTTGGCGACCTGATCAACAGCAACCAGATGACCGTGCGCGGCAATGAGTTGTGGATCGAGATTGAGCTCAATTCGTCGCTGCTGTTCGGCAGCGGTGATGCCATGCCCAGCGACAAGGCATTTGCCATCATCGAAAAGGTGGCCAACATTCTCAAACCGTTCGCCAACCCGGTGCATGTCGAAGGCTTTACCGACAACCTGCCGATTCGCACTGCGCAGTACCCGACCAACTGGGAGCTGTCGTCGGCGCGGGCGGCGAGCATCGTGCGCCTGCTGGCCATGGAAGGGGTGAACCCCGCCCGTATGGCCTCCGTCGGCTATGGCGAGTATCAGCCGGTGGCCAGCAACGACACCGCCGATGGCCGTGCGCGTAACCGCCGGGTGGTGCTGGTGATTTCCCGTAACCTCGAAGTGCGCCGCAGCCTGACCGGTTCGGGCAGCGCCAATGCAACGCCCGATGCGGCATTGCGCCGGGCTGGCACACAAAGTGCACCGGCAACGCCAGCAACGGTGGCGGGGCAGTAACTCGTCAATTCTCTGTCACCGGAAACAGGGTTCGCGAGATTACCGCCGCCCCCTGTGGGAGCGGGTTTACCCGCGAAGGTAGCGACTCGGTATATGGCACCGGCTTTGCCGGTGTTCGCGGGTAAACCCGCTCCCACAGGGACCGTGCAAGTTTTCGAGTTTCGCGCAAGACAGTTGCCCCAGCAGTGTCCCTGCCAAATCAATAGATAGAGTTTGCTTGATGAGAGTCTGGGCAGTAGCCAATCAAAAAGGTGGCGTCGGCAAGACCACCACAACCATCGCCCTGGCTGGCCTGCTGGCCGAGGCCGGCAAGCGCGTGGTCGTTGTCGACCTCGACCCGCACGGTTCGATGACCAGCTATTTCGGGCACAACCCGGATGCCCTGGAGCACAGCTGCTACGACCTGTTCCTGCACAAGGGCGCGGTGCCGGAGGGCTTGCCCGGGCAACTGCTGCTGCCAACCAGTGACGAGCGTATTTCGCTGTTGCCGTCGAGCACCGCGCTGGCCGTGCTGGAACGCCAGTCGCCGGGGCAGAATGGCCTGGGTCTGGTGATCGCCAAGAGTCTGGCGCAGCTGTGGCAGGATTTCGACTTTGCCCTGATCGACAGCCCGCCCTTGCTGGGGGTGCTGATGGTCAATGCCCTGGCCGCCAGCCAGCAGTTGGTGATTCCGGTACAAACCGAGTTCCTCGCGGTCAAGGGCCTGGAGCGCATGGTGGGCACCTTGGCCATGGTCAACCGCTCGCGCAAACAGGCGCTGCCGTACCAGATTGTGCCGACCCTGTTCGACCGCCGTACCCAGGCCTCGCTGGGCACCCTCAAGCAGCTGCGTGACAGCTACGGCCAACAGGTATGGCAAGGTTACATCCCGGTGGACACGCGCCTGCGCGATGCCAGCCGTAAAGGTGTCACGCCTTCGCAGTTCGACAGCAAGAGCCGCGGGCTGGTCGCCTACCGGGCGCTGCTCAAGCACCTGCTGACCTACAAAACTGCAGCGCAGGTGGCCTGATGACCCGGATCCAACACACCGGCACTCGGCCACAGATGGCCCTGCAGTCGTACCTGGATGGCCTGCTGCAAGAGGCCACCGAAGCCGAAGCGCTGGACGAACTGCCGGCCGCGACGGACGAGTTCGCCGAGGCCGTGCGCGAAGAGCAGGCCCGCGATGCCCGCCAACCGGCCCGCCCTGAACCGGCCGAAGCCGTTGCCAGCCTTGCCCCGCGGCCCTTCGCCGAGCCCCGGCAGGTGGTGTTGCCCAGCCTGATACCGGTGGAAGCGCCGGTAGTGACAGTGGTCGAGCAAACGGTGGTAGCCGAGGCGGCCATACCGGTGCTGGTCGAAGAACCGGCTGTGGAACCTGCCGTGCCGCTGGTCGATGTGCACCTGCCGGCGCCCGATTCGCCAGTGCCGCCTGCCAGCACCGACGGTCGCCCGGTGTGGGCGGCCGAACCGTTCGAATGCCTGCTGTTCGATGTGGCCGGGCTGACCTTGGCCGTACCGCTGGTGTGCCTGGGCTCGATCTACAACCTGGCCGGCCAGGAACTGACGCCGCTGTTCGGCCAGCCCGACTGGTTTCTCGGCATCCTGACCTGCCAGGCCGGCAACCTGAAGGTGCTGGACACCGCGCGTTGGGTGATGCCCGACCGCTACCGCGATGATTTTCGCCAGGGCCTGCAATACGTGATTTCCGTGCAGGGCTACGAATGGGGGCTGGCGGTGCACCAGGTCAGCCGCTCGCTGCGCCTGGACCCGTCCGAGATCAAGTGGCGCAGCCAGCGGGGCCAGCGCCCGTGGCTGGCCGGCACGGTAATAGAACACATGTGTGCATTGCTCGACGTCGCCGCACTGGCCGAGCTGATCGCCAGCGGCGCGGTCAAGCAGCTGCACGCCAAACACAAATGACACCGAACACAACCGCCAGACAGCGGATTTAGAGGGCTAGGGGAATGAAAAAGTCGTCTGCACAAGGTTCCGAAGATCCGATCCTGCAGTGGGTCACCTTCCGGCTGGACAACGAGTCCTACGGCATCAATGTGATGCAGGTGCAGGAAGTGCTGCGCTACACCGAGATTGCCCCGGTACCGGGTGCGCCAAGCTACGTGCTGGGCATCATCAACCTGCGCGGCAACGTGGTGACGGTGATCGACACCCGCCAGCGCTTTGGCCTGATGCCGACCGAAGTCACCGACAACACCCGTATCGTCATCATCGAGGCTGACAAGCAAGTGGTCGGCATCCTGGTCGACAGCGTGGCCGAGGTGGTGTACCTGCGTCAGTCGGAAATCGAGACCGCGCCGAACGTAGGCAACGAAGAGTCGGCCAAGTTCATCCAGGGCGTGTGCAACAAGAACGGCGAACTGCTGATCCTGGTCGAGCTGGACAAGATGATGACCGAGGAAGAGTGGTCCGAGCTGGAGAACATCTGAGTTGATCCTACAGGTTGCTGTCATCTTCCTGGCGCTGGTCTGGGCGCTGAGCCTGTGGTTCTTCCTCAACTACAGCAAGCGCCAGCGTGAACTGGCCGCACAACAGGCCGAAGGCGATGCGTTGCGCGACCAGCGCATCAAGGACCTGGCCAAGCGCCTGGACGACTACCAGAACGGTACCGTGCGCATGGGCGAGGCGCTGCACGAGCTGAGCGTGACGGTGGCACCGCTGACCGACAAGATCCAGCAGCTGGAGCAGCGCGACCCCAACAACGTCACCTTCAGCCAGGCGGCCAAGCTGGTGGGCATGGGCGCCAGTGTGGCCGAGCTGACCGAAAGCTGCGGCCTGACCCAGGCTGAAGCCGAGCTGATGAGCAAGCTGCACCGCAGCGAAAACGCATCCTCCTGACAGCCATACCGGGCAGGCGGCCGTTACAAATCGGGCCGCCTGCTTCTCGGTGCGCAGTTGCCTGGGCCGGGTCACTGGCTCCAGGAATGATTGCCACCTACCTTGGCGAAGCGATTCAGGGGCAGCAGCGTGCGTATTGCCTGCTGGCCGCTGGCTAAATCCACGAAACGGTAGGCGTTGATCCGCGGCATGCCATAAAAATTGACGATCTGCCGCAGGGTGCCCAGTGCTGGCAGGTGGCGATCGACTACATCCGTGAGCATCGCCGGTCCGGTAAGGCAGCTAAGGCGGTTGGCGTAGCGGTAGAAGTTGGAAGGGTCGTCGGCCAGGCTGGGCTTGCTGTCGTAGAAGTCCGGGTTGGTCTGGTACCGCGCATGCATTTCCTCGGATATCGCCTCCAGCACAGGGTTGCCGGGGTGGCTGCCGATCAGGCTGGTGTTGTACAGGCTGTTCATGCTCATTTTCTCGTTGGACATGGGCGGTGCCAGTAGCAGGCCATCGGCGGGGATGTGCAACTCGACCTGGTCGATGGCCTCTGCCGGGTTGCCTAAACCCTGGCCGTCAACCACCAGCGGGTACTCGCCTGGTGCCATAAGGGTATCGTCGACATCCATGTACAAACCGCCCTCGTGATGCAGCATGGGGTAACGCAGTACATCGGAGGCAGACGCGAAGTTGCTTGCCCTGCCGCCGTTCCCGTCCAGGGCCGCGTCGTACTGGCGGTAGTACTTGCTTTGGCGGAAGGCCCTGAAGAATGCCTGCTCTTCCAGTGGCAGTACCTGCAGGCCAGGGGCGTGCCCGGCCAACAGGCGCAGGTTGTCGGCATAGGCTCGGGCGTTGTCACTGGAAAGAAACAGCCGCAAGGTGTACTGGCTGTCCTGCAGCCGGGCTGCGTTGTTGCCCAGGTTGGCCAACAGGGCGGGGCTGATGCGTTTGTCGCCTACCCACAGGCAGGAAATACGTTTGGCGATCGGATAGCTGTTGGCCGGCCGTAGTGGGATCTGCACCGGCAATTGCAACTCCACGCCCAATGCACGCAGGCTGCGCGTGCGCATGGCGTCAGTGATCTCCCGCTCGGCGCCCACGGGCGCCAGGTTCAGTTTGCCAGTGTTGGCGACAAAACCGGCAGGCTCGCTTTCGCGCAAGGCCTGCTCGAGAATGAATACATCCCGTTGAATGTCGTAGACCACCTCCTGCTGGTAGGAACCGACGCTTGCGAAGAGCTTGTCCGGGGTGCCGTCATACAGGGGAATGCGAATGACCGCGTCGGCAATTGCCTGATCGCCTTCGGGCAACGCTGCTATGGGCTCGTGGATATGGAAGTACGGGGCACCCTCGGGTTCAGGCAGGCGCGGGGCTGTGACCGGGCTCAGCGGGTAGCCGATCCGCTCGCCCAGGCGCACGGGGGGCACGAAGCTGTCACGTTTGAACTCGAACAGTGCGGTTGCCCTGTCCACTGCCGCCAAGGGCAACGGGAGGGCATTGAACAGGCCCCAGGTGATGTTGCCGACGCCCGCTTGCCTGGTTTGCAGGGTTTTGCCGTTGAGGGCCTGGTCCAGCCCCAAGCCCAGTTGAACCACACCGCCGATGGCCAGTAACGGTGCCAGCCCCGGCACTACCAGGCACAGCGGCGCGAGCAGGTTTAGCGTGGTAGACAGGTAGCCAAGCCAGCGGGTTTCGATCACCTCGTTGTCACGGGTGATGAGAAAGTCGGCATCATCGTAACTGCGCTGGCGTTGCCGCTCGGCCAGCGCCTGGAACAGGTCGCCGGTAATCGGCGGGTTGTACTTGCCGGGTCGGTAGTTGACATAGGTACGCGGTGACCAGGTGCCGTCATCATTGAAGTAGCCGTGTTTCGGTGGCAACCGGTGTCGCCCGGGGTATTCGGCCAGGCCTTCCAGGGCGGTGTCCAGGCCGCTGAAGTCAAGCCCCTGTGGGCGGTCTGCCAGGCGAAAGTGCTGTCTCAGGGCCTGGCGCCGGAGTGGGTCCTTGCATTGTTGGCCTATCCAGTCCTGCAAGGCCGTTTCGCTGCTGAACTGCAGCAGCGGTGAACTATTGCCTGGCATGTACAGCACGGTCAGGTCACTGGCCGGGTCATTGAAGTACACCAGATCGGTGGCCGCGTAACCGTAAATGTTCAATGTGCGTAGCAGCAGCGAGGCTGGCCGAGGCAGCAGCCCGGCGGCCTGCCAGATGAGCTTGCGGGCGGGCTCGCTGAGGCTGCCCTGCGCGACCTGCTTGTTGCAGGCGGCAATCAGGTTGAGCTTGCTGGCCAGCCGGTGGCTGTGCAGGTGGTCGCGCCAGTACCTGTCCAGTTCAGCGGCGAAGGGGGTATGAAAGTCCAGGTCTTCGATGAAGCGCTGAAACGCTTCGGCGCTTATCGGCAGGTGGGTCGAGGGGTCATAGCGCTGTGGGGTGCTGCGCCTGAACAGGCCGTTGAACACTTCGAAGCCGGCGCCGTAGTGGTTGAAGGCGGGACTCGGCAAGGTTTCCACCAGCCGCTGCGGCCCCTTGGGCAAGCTGCCGGCCCATGGCGCCCGGAGCAGGTCCCCGAACAGGTCGTTGGCGGACTCGCCTTGCCAGTTGCCCAGCAGGGCCTGGGTCAGGCTGGTGCTTTGGCGGACAGCGACCAGGTAGCCGGCGCCCTCATCCGGGCACCAGTGCAAGGTGACGATGTCAATCTGATCCGGGTCGATATCCAGGCCGTGCTCAGCCAGCCATTGGCGAACAGCGCGGCTGGCTTCGCGGTCAGGGCGGGGGATGTGGCTGAGGTGGTCGCGAACATATTGTACGCCGGCGGCGTTGATGCGGCTTGTGGGCATGGTGATTGCCTTGCTCATTGGGTGGGATGGCAAGGTTGAACGGCTGCCGTTGGGCTGGGTGGTAGATGGCTACCGATCGTTACCTGGCGGCAGCAGGGCGTTCACTGGGGAGATGTCCCGCGGCGCGGCGGGTTCGTCGCTGAAGCCGACAGGCACCTTGCCACGCAATTGCCAGGCAAAGGCAATGATTTCGGCAATGGTCAGGTACAGCGCCTCGGGGATCTGCTCGCCCAGTTCCAGGCGCGCCAGCAGGCGCACCAACTCGGCGTTTTCATAGATCGGCACCTCGTGCTCGCGGGCCAGCGCCAGGATTGCCTCGGCCAGCGCATCGTCACCCTTGGCGCTGAGGGTGGGGGCTTGCTGGCCGTCGTAGCTCAGGGCAATGGCCTGGCGGGTGTGTTGCTGTGTCATGCGTTTTCATCCACCCAGCGTTGTTCTACCCGCGTGCGCGGGCCTTGTGGCGGGGTGCCGGGGTGGCACTCCAGGTCGCCGACATCCAGGCCTCGGGCCAACAGGCGCTCGCGCAGGGCGCCGAGCTGGGTATCGATCAGCCGCGCAGTTGGCTCGCGCTCTGCCCACAGCTGCCCGTTGAGACGGCCTTGGCTCAGTTGCGCCTGCACCTGCATGGGGCCAAGTGGTGCCAGGTCGAAAGCCAGTTCGATGCGCCACAGGGCTTGCAGCGGGTCTTGTGCCTCATGCTGGCGGTCGGCCTGTTGTTGCGGGGTTTCTTCGCGCTGCAGTTTGACCTGTAGCGGGATGAACTCCTGGCCATGGCGAATCGGCACTTCGGTCTGCCAGGTGGTCTGCAGGTTGCCGTTTTCCAGCGTGCCACTCTGTTGCAGGCTGCTCATGGCGTGGCTCTGCAGGCGCGAAACGGCCGCTGCAGCCAGGCGCAGCAGCTGTTGCAGGTCACCTTCGTCTTCCAGGGCCTTGAGCAGGCGGGAGGGCAGCGGGAACGCTCCGGGTTGAGGCTTGGGGCTGACCCGTTCAAGCATGCCCAAGGCGCTGCGTGCCAGTGCCGGCATGGTTACGGCCAGGCTGGCAGGTGCCAGGTTCGGGGTGCCTGCCGGCAGGCTTTGGGCCTGGGCCACCAGCCGCAGCAGGTGCGCCTTGAGGTCGGTGGCAACGCTGGCAGGGAAACCGCCCAGCAGTTTCGCTTCAAGGAAGGTACCGCTGTTGTTCAGGGCCTGGGCCACCCCCTTGGCGTCGCCCAGCTGGCGCGCGTCGGGCAGGCTAGCCAGCAGGCGTTCGGCGCTGGCGCGCAGGTCGCCAGCGGCGCCCGGGTCGCGGGTGAGCTGTTGCAGGGCATCGAGCATGCCGGGCAGCGAGGCCTGGCGGTTTTGCTGGGTCAGCAACTGCTGGGCGATGCTCAGCTGGTCCTGCCTGCCGCTGAGCGGCACAAAGCGCAGCGACTGGTCGCCCTGCACCAGTGCGCTGAGCAGGCTGCCGATGGCCAGCGGGCGAGGGCTGTCGATGCTCAGGGTGGCGCCGGCCTGGGCGCTGTTGAGCAGGCTGACCAGCGCCCGGTAGACCGGAGCTTGGCCCGGCGCCTGGGCCAAGGCCAGGTTGGTCACGACCTTGCCTTGCAGCAAGGTGCCGACCGGGACTTTGCTGGTGTCCAGGCGGGTGAGGGTGGCGACCTGGCTGGCATTGGCCTGCTGCACCATGATTGCCAGGCGATTGCTTTCGGTCTGGCTGACGGTGACCTGGCTGCCCGGGGGCAGCGGCTGGCTGGCGCTGGCCTGCAGTTGGGTCTGTACGCCGTTGGCCTGAATCAGCCGCAGCACCAGTTGGAAGCTCTGGCCGGCCTGGCGCAGCGACACGACTTCGGCCTGCGCGGTCTCGCCGGGCGCCAGCAAACCGGGCTGGGCCTGGATCAGGCGCAGCAGTTCGCCGGTCATGCCCGCCTTAGTGGCTTGGCTGTTGATCGCGGTTTGTGCGCCGAGACTATTGATTTCAGTCATGATTGTATACAACCTGTCGAACCCGGCCTCTTGGCAGCGCGGCGGCGCGTGTAATAATGCTGGCCGCCCGTCGTTGCCAGTATAACGGCAGCGTGCGGGGCGACTTGAGACACAAGGGCTTCAGAGTGGTGTTGCCTGCTTCGCGGGTGAACCCGCTCCCACAGGTTCTGCGCAGCTTTCAAGCCCTGCGCCGTACCTGTGGGAGCGGGTTCACCCGCGAAGCAGGCAGCACCACTCTGAAGCCCTACAAAGATAAGGCGAAACCGTGACCCTTCACCTTCAAGCTGCAGGCCTGGCCTGCGAGCGCGACTGGCGCCTGCTGTTCGAGCAGCTCGATTTCGAGCTGGGTGCCGGTGACATGTTGCAGATCAGCGGCCCCAACGGCAGTGGCAAGACCAGCCTGCTGCGCCTGCTGGCCGGCTTGATGCAGCCGACTGCCGGGCAGATCCTGCTGGGTGGCAAGCCGCTGGCCGAGCAGCGCCATGCCCTGGCCAGCATCCTGCTGTGGATCGGCCATGCCGCCGGTATCAAGGACCTGCTCACTGCCGAGGAAAACCTCACCTGGCTGTGCGCCCTGCACCAGCCGGCCAGCCGCGAGGCAATCTGGGCGGCACTGGCGGCGGTAGGCCTGCGCGGTTTCGAAGACGTACCCTGTCACACCCTGTCGGCCGGCCAGCAGCGCCGCGTAGCGCTAGCGCGCCTGCACCTGGCCTGCCCGCCGCTGTGGATTCTCGATGAACCGTTCACCGCCCTCGACAAGCAAGGCGTGGCGCAGCTCGAAGCGCACCTGGCGGCCCATTGCGAGCAGGGTGGCACGGTGGTATTGACCACCCACCATACGCTGGAACGCAAGCCCTCCGGTTACCGTGAACTGAACCTGGGGCAATGGGCGGCATGAGCGTATTCATCCTGTTGTTGCGCCGCGAAGCGCGCCTGTTGTTCCGCCGCCCGGCCGAGCTGGCCAACCCGCTGGTGTTCTTCGCCATCGTCGTGGCCATGTTCCCGCTCGCCGTCGGCCCGGAAAGCCAATTGTTGCAAACCTTGTCGCCAGGCCTGGTCTGGGTCGCCGCGTTGCTCGCGGTGCTGCTGTCGCTGGACGGCCTGTTCCGCAGCGATTTCGAGGACGGCTCGCTGGAGCAGTGGGTGCTGTCGCCGCACCCGCTGGCATTGCTGGTGCTGGCCAAGGTGCTGGCGCACTGGATCTTTTCCGGGCTGGCGCTGGTATTGTTGGCGCCGCTGCTGGCGCTGATGCTTGGGCTGCCGAGCCACTGCCTGCCAGTGCTGCTCGGCTCCCTGTTGCTGGGCACGCCGGTGTTGAGCCTGCTGGGTGCAGTGGGCGCGGCGCTGACTGTCGGCCTGAAGCGCGGTGGTTTGTTACTGGCGTTGCTGATTCTGCCGTTGTATATCCCTGTATTGATCCTGGGCAGTGGTGCGTTGCAAGCGGCGTTGCAAAATATGCCGGCAACCGGCCACCTGCTCTGGCTCGCCAGCCTCACGGCCCTGGCCGTGACCCTGGCACCCTTTGCGATAGCGGCCGGCCTGAAAATCAGCGTCGGCGAATAACGAGTCCCGGGCTCTCAAGCCCGGCAAATACCCTGGATGTACCCTGATGAAAATAAGCTGGACGTGGTTCCACAAGCTGGGCTCCCCGAAATGGTTCTATGCCATCAGCGGCCGCATGCTGCCGTGGCTGGCCGGCGCCGCCGTGCTTTTGCTGCTGGTGGGCATTACCTGGGGCCTGGCCTTCGCCCCGCAGGACTACCAGCAAGGCAACAGCTTCCGCATCATCTATATCCACGTGCCGGCGGCCATGCTGGCGCAGTCCTGCTATGTGATGCTGGCCGTGGCCGGTGTGGTGGGGCTGGTGTGGAAGATGAAGCTGGCCGACGTCGCCCTGCAATGTGCCGCGCCGATCGGCGCCTGGATGACCGCCGTGGCGCTGGTCACCGGTGCCATCTGGGGCAAGCCGACCTGGGGCAGCTGGTGGGTGTGGGATGCCCGCCTTACGTCCATGCTCATCCTGCTGTTCCTGTACTTCGGCATTATTGCGCTGGGCCAGGCGATCAGTAATCGTGACAGTGCAGCCAAGGCCTGTGCAGTGCTGGCAATTGTCGGCGTGGTGAACATCCCGATCATCAAGTACTCGGTGGAGTGGTGGAACACCCTGCACCAGGGCGCCACCTTCACCCTCACCGAAAAACCTGCGATGCCCGCCGAAATGTGGCTGCCGCTGCTGTGCACGGCGCTGGGCTTCTATTGCTTCTTCGGCGCCGTGCTGCTGCTACGCATGCGCCTTGAAGTGCTAAAGCGCGAGGCACGCGCCAGTTGGGTCAAGGACGAAGTGTTGAACAGCCTGGGGCGGAGGGCCGCACAATGAGCTTTGCCACCTTCGCTGACTTTCTCGCCATGGGCCACCATGGCCTGTACGTGTGGTCGGCCTATGGCATCTGCCTGGCGGTGCTGGCGCTGAATGTCGCCGCACCGCTGCTGGCCCGCCGTCGCTACCTGCAAGAAGAGGCGCGCCGTTTGCGCCGGGAGAACAACCAGTGAATCCGCAGCGCAAGAAACGCCTGTTGCTCATCGTCGGCCTGCTGGTCGGCGTCGGGGTTGCCGTCGGCTTTGCCTTGAGCGCATTGCAGCAGAACATCAACCTGTTCTACACCCCGACCCAGATTGCCAACGGCGAAGCGCCGCTGGATACCCGCATCCGTGCCGGCGGCATGGTCGAGAAAGGCTCGGTGCAACGCTCGTCCGACTCGCTCGACGTGCGCTTTGTGGTCACCGATTTCAACAAGTCGGTGCCGATCACCTACCGGGGCATCCTGCCCGACCTGTTCCGCGAAGGGCAGGGCATCGTTGCTCTGGGCAAGCTCAATGGCGAAGGCGTGGTGGTGGCCGATGAAGTGCTGGCCAAGCACGACGAGAAATACATGCCGCCCGAAGTGACCAAGGCCCTGAAGGAAAGCGGCCAGGCCGCTGCAGGTGCGGAGGCCAAGCCATGAACGCCGCACTGGTAATACCCGAACTGGGCCAACTGGCGATGATTCTGGCCATCTGCTTTGCCGCCGTGCAGGCCAGCGTGCCGCTGCTCGGCGCCTGGCGCGGCGACAGCCTGTGGATGAGCCTGGCGCGGCCGGCGGCGTGGGGGCAGTTCGCCTTCCTGGCGTTTGCCTTCGCCTGCCTGACCCATGCCTTCATGACCGACAACTTCTCGGTCGCCTATGTCGCCAGCAACTCCAACAGCGCCTTGCCCTGGTACTACAAGTTCAGCGCCGTCTGGGGCGCCCACGAAGGCTCGCTGTTGCTGTGGGCGCTGATTCTGGGTGGCTGGACCTTTGCCGTGTCGGTGTTCTCGCGGCAGTTGCCGCAGGTGATGCTCGCCCGCGTGCTGGCAGTCATGGGCATGATCAGCGTGGGCTTCCTGAGCTTCCTGATCATTACCTCCAACCCGTTCCAGCGCCTGTTGCCGCAGGTGCCGACCGATGGCCGTGACCTCAACCCGCTGCTGCAGGACTTTGGCCTGATCGTGCACCCGCCGATGCTGTACATGGGCTACGTGGGGTTCTCGGTGGCCTTTGCCTTTGCCATCGCCGCCTTGCTCGGCGGCCGCCTGGACGCCGCCTGGGCGCGCTGGTCGCGGCCGTGGACCATTGTCGCCTGGGCCTTCCTTGGCGTAGGCATTACCCTCGGCTCGTGGTGGGCCTACTATGAGCTGGGCTGGGGTGGCTGGTGGTTCTGGGACCCGGTGGAAAACGCCTCGTTCATGCCCTGGCTGGTGGGCACGGCGCTGATCCACTCGCTGGCAGTGACCGAAAAGCGCGGGGTGTTCAAGAGCTGGACCGTGCTGCTGGCGATTGCCGCGTTCTCGCTGAGCCTGCTGGGCACCTTCCTGGTACGTTCCGGTGTGCTGACCTCGGTACACGCGTTTGCCGCCGACCCGTCGCGCGGTGTGTTCATCCTGATCTTCCTGCTGTTCGTGGTCGGTGGCTCGCTCACCCTGTTCGCCCTGCGCGCGCCGGTGGTCAAGAGCCAGGTCGGCTTTGCCCTGTGGTCGCGTGAAACGCTGCTGCTGGCCAACAACCTGGTGCTGGTGGTGGCGGCCTCGATGATCCTGCTCGGCACCCTGTACCCACTGGTGCTCGACGCGCTGACCGGGGCCAAGCTGTCGGTCGGCCCACCGTACTTCGACGCGTTGTTCCTGCCGCTGATGGCGCTGCTGATGGTGGTGCTGAGCATTGGCGTGGTGGTGCGCTGGAAGGACACCCCGGGCAAATGGCTGGTCAGCATGATGACCCCGGTACTGATCGGCAGCGCCATCCTCGCGCCGCTTACCGGTTTTATCGTTGACGACTTCGACTGGCCGACCTTGACCGCCCTCGCCCTGGCTGCCTGGGTGGTGCTCGGCGGGCTGCGCGACATTCTCGACAAAACCCGCCACAAGGGCCTGGTCAAGGGCCTGCCGGGCCTGGGCCGCAGCTACTGGGGCATGCAGCTGGCGCACCTGGGCCTGGCGGTGTGCGCGCTGGGCGTGGTGCTGTCGAGCAACAACAGCGCCGAACGCGACCTGCGCATGGCCCCGGGCGAAAGCGTGGAACTGGGCGGTTACCACTTCCTGTTCCAGGGCGCCAAGCATTTCGAAGGGCCGAATTTCATCTCCGACAAGGGCACCATCGTGGTCAGCCGCAATGGCCGCGAAGTGACCACCCTGCACCCCGAGAAGCGCCTGTATACCGTGCAGCAGTCGATGATGACCGAAGCCGGCATCGACGCTGGCTTTACCCGCGACCTTTACGTTGCCCTGGGCGAGCCGCTGGAGAACGGTGCCTGGGCGGTGCGCGTGCACATCAAGCCTTATGTCCGCTGGATCTGGCTGGGCGGTCTGCTGACCGGCCTGGGCGGGTTGCTGGCGGCCCTCGACCGGCGCTACCGCGTCAAGGTCAAGACCCGGGTGCGTGAGGCCCTGGGCGTGTCTGGAGCAGCTGCATGAAGCGTTGGATCATGGTAGTCCCCCTGGCAGTGTTCCTGCTGGTGGCGGTGTTCCTCTACAAGGGGCTGTTCCTCAAGCCCGACGAGCTGCCTTCGGCAATGATCGGCAAAGCCTTCCCGGCGTTTTCCCTGGCCTCGACCCAGGGTGATCGCACCCTGACCCAGGCCGATTTGCACGGCCGCCCGGCCTTGGTCAACGTGTGGGCCACCTGGTGCCCGTCGTGCAAGGTCGAGCACCCGTACCTGAACCAGCTGGCCCAGCAGGGCGTAGTGATTCACGGGGTCAACTACAAGGACGACAACGCCGCTGCGCAGAAGTGGCTGGCCGAGTTCCACAACCCCTACCAGCTGGACATCCGTGACGAGCAGGGCAGCCTGGGCCTGGACCTTGGTGTGTACGGCGCACCGGAAACCTTCCTGATCGATGCCAAGGGCGTCATCCGCTACAAGCACGTGGGCATCGTCGATGCCACCGTGTGGCGTGAGCAGCTGGCACCGCTGTACCAGGGCCTGGTCGATGAGGCCAAGCCATGAAGCGCTGGCTGGCAGCTGCGGTGCTGGGCATGAGCCTGGCCGGTGTGGCCAGGGCGGCCATCGACACCTACCAGTTTCGCGATGAGGCCGAGCGCG
Organism: Pseudomonas sp. S37; assembly: GCF_016658545.1. Taxonomy (GTDB): domain Bacteria; phylum Pseudomonadota; class Gammaproteobacteria; order Pseudomonadales; family Pseudomonadaceae; genus Aquipseudomonas. Next base: position 24,822 of record NZ_JACVZC010000092.1, read on the forward strand.
AGCGCTACCAGCAGTTGACCAAGGAACTGCGTTGCCCCAAGTGCCAGAACCAGGACATTGCCGATTCCAACGCGCCAATTGCCGCCGACCTGCGCCGGGAAATCTTCCGGATGCTGGGCGAGGGCAAGAACAACGAGCAGATCGTCGATTTCATGGTCGACCGTTATGGCGACTTCGTGCGCTACAAACCGGCGCTCAGCGGGCGTACCTGGCTGCTGTGGTTCGGCCCGGGGATACTGCTGGCCGGTGGTTTCGTGGTGTTGGCGGTGATCGTGCGCCGGCGCCGCGGTAGCACCGTGCAGGGCACCAACGAGTTGTCTGCCGAAGAACGCGAGCGTCTCGCCAAACTGCTGGAAAAAGAACAGACCCATGATTGAATTCTGGCTTAGCGCGGGCCTGCTGCTGCTCGCTGCCCTCAGCTTCTTGCTGATCCCGATCCTGCGTGGCCGTCGTCGCCAGCCGGAAGAAGACCGCACGGCCCTGAACGTGGCCCTGTACCAGGAGCGCGTCGCCGAACTGGCCGCCCAGCAGGCCGCCGGCGTACTCAACGAGGCGCAACTGACCAAGGGCCGTGATGAGGCGGCCCGCGAGTTGCTGGCCGATACCGAAGGCACAGACGCCCCGCGCCAGGGTCATCTGGGTAAAACCCTGCCGTTGCTGGCGGCGGTGTTGGTACCACTGATGGCGCTGGGCCTGTACCTGCATTTTGGTGCGGCCGACAAGGTAGAGTTGACCCAGGAGTTTGCCGAGGCGCCGAAGTCGATGGAAGAAATGACCGCGCGCCTGGAGCGCGTGGTGCAGGCCCAGCCGGATTCGGCCGAGGCCATGTACTTCCTCGGCCGTACCTACATGGCCGAGCAGCGCCCGGCTGATGCCGCGCGAACCTTCGAGCGTGCCGTGGCCTTGGCCGGGCGCCAGCCAGAGCTGTTGGGGCAATGGGCGCAGGCCCTGTATTTTGCTGCTGACAAACAGTGGAGCCCGCAGGTGCAAGGCCTGACTGACGAAGCGCTGAAGGCCGACCCCAACGAAGTCACCAGCCTGGGCCTGCGGGGTATCGCTGCCTTCGAGGGCGAACGTTACCAGGAGGCCATCGATTACTGGAAACGCCTGCTGGCGCAATTGCCGGAAGGCGACGCCTCTCGCACGGCCCTGCAGGGCGGTATCGACCGCGCAGCCGAGCGTTTGGGTGGTAAGCCAGCCCAGGCTGGCGAGCCGGCGCCGGTGGCGGCGCGCCTGAAGGTACGTGTCGAGCTGGCGGCTGCCTTGCAGGGCAAGGTCAAGCCCGACGACACCGTGTTCATCTTCGCCCGCGCCAGCAATGGCCCGCCGATGCCGTTGGCGGCCAAGCGGGTGACGGTGGCGCAGTTGCCGATCGAGGTTGAGTTGTCCGATGCTGATGCGATGATGCCGCAGATGAAACTGTCCGACTTTGCCGAAGTCCAACTGGTTGCACGTGTTTCGCGTGCTGGCCAGCCGACCCACGGTGAGTGGATTGGCCAAGGGGCGCCGTTGCCGAGCGCTACCCAGGCCACTCAGCACCTGACCATCGACAGCCCTGACCCGTAAGAGAGCAATGCCATGCACAGCACCGTCCGCCTGACCTTGATCACCCTGGCGCTGGGTTTGTCTGCGTGTACGGTGCAGCAGCCGTATGAGCAACCCGAGCCTCCAATAGAGCGGCTGCCGCCGCAGGGGCCGGTGGTCAAGCCCTTGCCGGGTGGGCAGCCTTCTACCCAGCCGAGCAAGCCGGCGGCGATTCCCAAGCCCATGCCGCGGACCTCGGCGAGCTTTGCGCCACCGCCTGGCGGGGCGAGCCACTGGGACCCGAAACTGGGTGTATATGTACTTGAGAAGCAGCCCAACACCTTTTACCGGCAGCGGACTTATTACCGGTTTGATAACGGCTGGAGCTGGTCGTTGAGCCCGAATGGGCCTTGGCAGGAAACTGACAGTAGCGGTGTACCGGGTGGTTTGGGGCGGGCGTTTGCACAGTAACTGCATCGCTGCTGCTTGCTCTTGCTCTTGCTTCGGCTTTTGATCTTGCTTCTAAGCGCGCGATAGTCCAGACAACGCCGATTGCGACTTCAGGAGGCCGAGCGAAGGGCATGCGGAGGGAGG
>NZ_JACVZC010000093.1 GCF_016658545.1 Pseudomonas sp. S37
CCCCCCCCCCCCCCCCCCCCCCCCCCCCCCCCCCCCCCGCTCCTACAAAAAGCGATGCGACCCTGGAGCATGCACAAATCGCAGACAACAAAAAGCCGACCCTAGGGTCGGCTTTTCGACTTGCACGTCGCTTAGGCAACTGCAGCTTCTTTCAGCGCCTTGATGTGGCCATTCAGACGGCCTTTGTGACGAGCAGCCTTGTTCTTGTGGATGATACCCTTGTCGGCCATACGGTCGATTACAGGTACAGCCAGAACGTAAGCGGCTTGCGCTTTTTCGGCGTCTTTTGCATCAATGGCTTTAACTACATTCTTGATGTAGGTGCGGACCATGGAACGCAGGCTGGCGTTGTGGCTGCGACGCTTCTCAGCCTGTTTTGCACGTTTCTTGGCGGAAGGTGTGTTGGCCACCGTCGAGCTCCTCGAAAGACTTTAGGTAAATAGCAAACAAAATAGGCCGCGAATCATGCCGATCAGTCGACCGGATGTCAAGGCCACCTGCAAGGTTCCGCCGAGCGGTGCGCCAACAAACGGGAAAGATTCCTTTCTGCTGCGCGACCTGTACACTCGGGAATTTTTGGCTCCCCTGCGAAGGCGCGGGAGTATCGCACATTCGGGCGCTGTCTGGCAGCGTCCTCTGTCATTGGCGTGAATCTTTTCGATGAATCTGCTCAAATCCCTGGCTGCAGTAAGCTCGATCACCATGATTTCGCGGGTGCTGGGCTTCATTCGCGACACCATCCTGGCGCGTATTTTTGGGGCAGGTGTCGCAACCGACGCCTTTTTCATCGCATTCAAGCTGCCCAACCTGCTGCGGCGTATTTTTGCCGAGGGTGCTTTTTCCCAGGCCTTCGTGCCGATCCTGGCCGAATACAAGACCCAGCAAGGCGAGGAGGCGACACGCACCTTCATTGCCTATGTCAGTGGCCTGCTGACCCTGGTCCTGGCTCTGGTCACTGCCATCGGCATCCTGGCGGCCCCGTGGGTGGTGTGGGCGACGGCGCCGGGTTTTGTCGACAGCGCTGAAAAATACCAGCTGACCACTGACCTGCTGCGGGTGACATTTCCTTATATATTGCTGATCTCGCTGTCTTCCCTGGCCGGGGCGATCCTCAATACCTGGAACCGTTTCTCGGTACCGGCCTTTACCCCGACCTTGCTGAACGTGGCGATGATCGCCTTTGCGGTACTGCTCACGCCGTACTTCAACCCGCCCATCATGGCACTGGCCTGGGGTGTGCTGGCCGGTGGCCTGGCGCAGTTGTTGTACCAACTGCCGGCACTGAAGAAGATCGGCATGCTCGTGCTGCCACGCCTGAACCTGCGCGATACCGGTGTGTGGCGAGTACTCAAGCAGATGCTGCCGGCGATTCTGGGGGTGTCGGTGAGCCAGATTTCGCTGATCATCAACACCATCTTCGCCTCGTTCCTGGTGGCCGGCTCGGTGTCGTGGATGTACTACGCCGACCGCCTGATGGAGCTGCCTTCGGGCGTGCTGGGCGTGGCGCTGGGTACCATCCTGCTGCCGACCCTAGCCAAGACCTACGCCAACAAGGACCGCGAAGAGTACTCGCGGATCCTCGACTGGGGCCTGCGCCTGTGCTTCCTGCTGGTATTGCCGTGTACCCTGGCCCTGGCCATTCTTGCCGAGCCGCTCACCGTGGCGCTGTTCCAGTACGGCAAGTTCAGTGCATTTGATGCAGCCATGACCCAGCGGGCGTTGATGGCCTATTCCGTAGGCTTGCTGGCGATCATTCTGGTCAAGGTACTGGCACCCGGCTTCTATGCGCAGCAGAATATCCGCACGCCGGTGAAGATCGCGGTGTTTACCTTGGTCTGCACCCAGTTGTTCAACCTGGCGCTGGTCGGCCCGCTGGCACATGCCGGGCTGGCCCTGGCGATCAGCCTCGGTGCCTGCCTGAATGCCGGCTTGCTGTTCTGGAAACTGCGCAGCCAGCAGCTGTTCGAGCCGCAGCCAGGCTGGGCCATGTTCCTGCTCAAGCTGGTATTGGCCGTGGCGTTGATGTCGGCCGTACTGCTGGCGGGCATGCACTATATGCCGGCCTGGGAGCAGGGCATCATGCTCGAGCGTTTCATGCGCCTGGGCGCGCTGATCCTGGCGGGCGTCGTGACCTATTTCGGCTGCCTGTACCTGTGCGGCTTCCGGCCGCGGCATTTTGCCCGCAAGGCCTTGCACTAAGGCTTCGGGCGGGTCAGGCGTCGGTTTTTCGCATTCCACGCCGCCCTTGGGCGCTGCTGCCTGTCACCGGCGCCCGGGTGTGGTTATAATCGGCCACTTTATGAGCAAGAAGCGCGTTATGCAGCTGGTTCGAGGTCTTCACAACCTGCGCCCCGAGCACCGGGGCTGTGTCGCCACCATTGGCAACTTCGACGGGGTTCACCGCGGCCACCAGGCAATCCTGGCGCGCCTGCGCGAGCGTGGCCAGGCGTTGGGCCTGCCGACCTGCGTGGTGGTCTTCGAACCGCAACCGCGCGAGTACTTCGCCCCCGACACCGCTCCGGCGCGCCTGGCCCGCCTGCGCGACAAGGTCGAGTTGCTGGCCGCCGAAGGCATCGACCGGGTGCTGTGCCTGGCCTTCAACCAGCGCCTGAGCAAGCTCAGCGCCGATGCCTTCGTCAAGGCCATCCTGGTTGACGGCCTGGGCGTGCGCCACCTCGAAGTGGGCGATGACTTCCGCTTTGGCTGCGACCGCGCCGGCGACTTCGCCTTCCTGGTCGAGGCCGGCAAGCAATACGGTTTCACCGTCGAGGCCGCCAACACGGTGATCCAGGACGGCCTGCGGGTCAGCAGCACCGAAGTACGCAAGGCCCTGGCCGATGGCGACTTCGAGCTGGCCGAGCACCTGCTGGGTCGGCCGTACCGCATTACCGGCCGTGTACTGCACGGCCAGAAGCTGGCTCGCCAGCTGGGCACACCAACCGCCAACATCCAGCTCAAGCGCCGCCGCGTGCCGCTGTCCGGGGTCTACCTGGCCAGCATCGAGATCGACGGCAAGGCCTGGCCGGGTGTCGGCAATATCGGCGTGCGCCCCACCGTTGCCGGTGATGGGCGCCCGCACCTGGAGATTCATCTGCTGGACTATGCCGGCGACCTTTACGGCCGGCGCCTGACGGTGGAATTCCACCACAAGCTGCGCGAAGAGCAGCGATTCGCCTCCCTGGAGGCGCTGAAGTCGGCGATCGATGCGGATATCGCCGCCGCACGTGCACATTGGCACGCTCAACCGCTAACCAAGAGCCTGAAATGACCGACTACAAAGCCACGCTTAACCTTCCGGACACCGCCTTCCCCATGAAGGCCGGCCTGCCTCAGCGCGAACCGCAGATCCTGCAGCGCTGGGACAGCATTGGCCTGTACCAGAAGCTGCGCGAAATTGGCAAGGATCGTCCCAAGTTCGTCCTGCACGACGGCCCGCCCTATGCCAACGGCAAGATTCACATCGGTCATGCGCTGAACAAGATTCTCAAGGACATGATCGTCCGTTCCAAGACCCTGGCCGGCTTCGATGCGCCGTACGTGCCGGGCTGGGACTGCCACGGCCTGCCGATCGAGCACAAGGTCGAGGTTACCCACGGCAAGCACCTGTCCGCCGACCGCACCCGCGAGCTGTGCCGCGAGTACGCCGCCGAGCAGATCGAAGGGCAGAAGACCGAGTTCATCCGCCTGGGTGTGCTGGGTGACTGGGACAACCCGTACAAGACCATGAACTTCGCCAACGAGGCCGGTGAAATCCGCGCCCTGGCCGAGATGGTCAAGCAAGGCTTCGTGTTCAAGGGCCTGAAGCCGGTGAACTGGTGCTTCGATTGCGGTTCGGCCCTGGCCGAGGCCGAAGTCGAGTACGCCGACAAGAAATCGCAGACCATCGACGTGGCCTTCCCGGTCGCCGACGAGGCCAAGCTGGCTGCCGCTTTCGGCCTGGCCTCGCTGGCCAAGCCAGCCGCCATCGTGATCTGGACCACCACCCCATGGACCATCCCGGCCAACCAGGCGCTGAACATCCACCCGGAGTTCAAGTACGCCCTGGTCGATACCGGCGAGCGCCTGCTGGTGCTGGCCGAAGAGCTGGTCGAGTCGTGCCTGAAACGCTACAACCTGGAAGGCTCGGTGATCGCCACCGCCCAGGGTTCGGCGCTGGAACTGGTCAACTTCCGTCACCCGTTCTACGACCGCCTGTCGCCGATCTACCTGGCTGACTACGTCGAACTGGGCGCCGGTACCGGCGTGGTGCACTCCGCGCCAGCCTATGGTGAAGACGATTTCGTCACCTGCAAGCGCTACGGCATGGTCAACGACGACATCCTTACCCCGGTGCAGAGCAACGGTGTGTATGTCGAGTCGCTGCCCTTCTTCGGCGGCCAGTTCATCTGGAAGGCCAACCCGGCCATCGTCGACAAGCTGAGCGAAGTCGGTGCGCTGATGCACACCGAAACCATCAGCCACAGCTACATGCACTGCTGGCGCCACAAGACCCCGCTGATCTACCGCGCTACCGCGCAGTGGTTCGTGGGCATGGACAAGCAGCCGACCACCGGCGAGCCGCTGCGTGAGCGCGCGCTGAAAGCCATCGAAGACACCAAGTTCGTCCCGGCCTGGGGCCAGGCGCGCCTGCATTCGATGATCGCCAACCGCCCTGACTGGTGCATCTCGCGTCAGCGCAACTGGGGTGTGCCGATCCCGTTCTTCCTGCACAAGCAGACCGGCGAGCTGCACCCGCGCACCGTCGAACTGATGGAAGAGGTGGCCAAGCGCGTCGAGCAGCAAGGCATCGAGGCCTGGTTCAAGCTGGACGCCGCCGAACTGCTGGGCGCTGAAGCCGACCAGTACGACAAGATCGCCGACACCCTCGATGTGTGGTTCGACTCGGGTACCACCCACTGGCACGTGCTGCGTGGCTCGCACGACATCGGCCACGCCACCGGCCCGCGCGCCGACCTGTACCTGGAAGGCTCCGACCAGCACCGCGGCTGGTTCCACTCATCCTTGCTGACCGGTTGCGCCATCGACAACCATGCGCCTTACCGCGAGCTGCTGACCCACGGCTTCACCGTGGACGAGAACGGCCGCAAGATGTCCAAGTCGCTGGGCAACACCATCGAGCCGGAAAAGGTCAACAACACCCTGGGTGCCGACATCCTGCGCCTGTGGGTTTCGGCCACCGACTACTCCGGTGAAATGGCGGTTTCCGAGCAGATCCTGCAGCGCAGCGCCGACGCCTACCGGCGTATCCGCAATACCGCGCGCTTCCTGCTGTCCAACCTGTCCGGCTTCGACCCGGCCCGCGACCTGCTGGCCCCGCAAGACATGCTGGCCCTGGACCGCTGGGCCGTGGACCGCACCCTGCTGCTGCAACGCGAGCTGGAAGAGCACTACAGCGAGTACCGTTTCTGGAACGTCTACTCCAAAGTGCACAACTTCTGCGTTCAGGAGCTGGGCGGCTTCTACCTCGACATCATCAAGGACCGCCAGTACACCACCGGCGCCAACAGCGTCGCCCGCCGTTCCTGCCAGACCGCGCTGTACCACATCAGCGAAGCGCTGGTGCGCTGGATCGCGCCGATCCTGGCGTTCACTGCCGACGAAATCTGGCAGTACCTGCCGGGCGAGCGCAACGAGTCGGTAATGCTCAACGGCTGGTATCAGGGCCTGAGCGAGCTGCCGGAAGGCATCGAGCTGGACCGCGCCTACTGGGACCGCGTGATGGCGGTGAAGGCATCGGTCAACAAAGAGCTGGAAAACCAGCGTACCGCCAAGGTCATCGGCGGCAACCTGCAGGCCGAAGTCACCCTGTTCGCCGACGAAGGCCTGAGCGCCGACCTGGCCAAGCTGGGCGACGAACTGCGCTTCGTGCTGATCACTTCGGCTGCCAGCGTGGTGCCATTCGCCCAGGCTCCGGCCGAAGCGGTAGCCACCGAAGTCGAAGGCCTCAAGCTGCAAGTGGTCAAGTCCGGCCACACCAAGTGCGGCCGTTGCTGGCACTTCCGCGCAGACGTTGGCAGCCACCCGGAGCACCCGGAAATCTGTGGCCGTTGCGTCGATAACCTGACCGGTTCGGGTGAGGTGCGCCACTATGCCTAACCCTGCAGCGGGGCGCTTCGGGCGCCTTGCATGGCTGTGGCTGAGCTTGCTGGTCCTGGTCGTCGACCAGGCCACCAAGCTGTACTTCAACAACGCGCTGACCATGTACCAGCAGATTGTGGTCATTCCTGACTACTTCAGCTGGACCCTGGCCTACAACACCGGCGCCGCGTTCAGCTTCCTGGCCGATGGCGCCGGCTGGCAGCGCTGGCTGTTCGCCCTGATCGCCGTGGTGGTCAGTGCTGTGCTGGTGATATGGCTCAAGCGCCTGGGGCGCAACGAGACCTGGCTGGCCGTGGCGCTGGCGCTGGTGCTGGGTGGGGCCATCGGCAACCTGTACGATCGTATCGTGCTCGGTCATGTGGTGGATTTCATCCTGGTGCACTGGCAGAACCGCCATTACTTCCCTGCTTTCAACGTGGCCGACAGTGCTATCAGTGTTGGTGCAGTGATGCTGGCGCTGGATATGTTCAAGAGTAAAAAGTCCGAGGATCCGGTCCATGACTGACACCCGTATCGGCCAGAACACCGAAGTCACCCTGCACTTCGCGCTGCACCTGGAAAACGGCGACACCGTCGACAGCACCTTTGACAAGTCCCCGGCCGTGTTCAAGGTCGGCGACGGCAACCTGCTGCCAGGCTTTGAAGCGGCACTTTTCGGCTTCAAGGCCGGTGACAAGCGCACCGTCACCGTGGCCCCGGAGAATGCCTTCGGCCAGCCTAACCCGCAGAACGTACAGGTGATGCCGCGCTCGCAGTTCACCGACATGGAGCTGTCCGAAGGTTTGCTGGTGATTTTCAACGATGCTGCCAACGCCGAGTTGCCGGGCGTGGTCAAGGCCTTCGATGACGCGCAGGTGACCATCGACTTCAACCACCCACTGGCTGGCAAGACCCTGAGCTTCGAGGTGGAGATCCTCGAGGTGAAGGCCCTGTAAGCCTGGAGCCGAGCATGCAAATCAAACTCGCCAACCCTCGCGGTTTCTGCGCGGGGGTCGACCGGGCGATCGAGATCGTCAACCGCGCGCTGGAAGTCTTCGGCCCGCCGATCTATGTGCGCCACGAAGTGGTGCACAACAAGTTCGTGGTGGAAGACCTGCGCAACCGTGGCGCCATCTTCGTCGAAGAGCTGGACCAGGTGCCGGACGATGTCATCGTCATCTTCAGTGCCCACGGTGTTTCCCAGGCCGTGCGCCAGGAAGCCGCTGGCCGTGGCCTGAAAGTGTTCGATGCCACCTGCCCCTTGGTGACCAAGGTGCATATCGAGGTTGCCAAGTACAGCCGAGATGGCCGTGAGTGCATTCTCATCGGCCACGAAGGGCACCCGGAAGTCGAGGGCACCATGGGCCAGTACGACGCCAGCAATGGTGGCGCCATCTACCTTGTAGAAGACGAGGACGATGTGGCCAACCTGCAGGTGCGCGACCCGGACCACCTGGCCTTCGTTACCCAGACCACGTTGTCGATGGATGACACCAGCCGTGTCATCGACGCCCTGCGTGCACGCTTCCCGAATATCGGTGGCCCGCGCAAGGACGATATCTGCTACGCCACGCAAAACCGCCAGGACGCCGTCAAGCAGTTGGCCGGTGAGAGCGATGTGGTACTGGTGGTCGGTAGCCCGAACAGCTCCAACTCCAACCGCCTGCGCGAGCTGGCCGAGCGCATGGGCACCCCGGCCTACCTGATCGACGGTGCCGAGGACCTGCAACGCGGCTGGTTCGACCAAGCTGCGCGGATCGGCATCACCGCCGGTGCCTCGGCCCCCGAAGTGCTGGTGCGTGGCGTGATCGAGCAGCTCAAGGCCTGGGGCGCTACGGGCGCAGAAGAGCTGGATGGGCGGGAGGAGAACATCACCTTCTCGATGCCTAAAGAGCTGCGGGTTCGGTCGTTGATCTGATGTGAGCCAGTACTGGCCTCATCGCCGGCAAGCCAGCTCCCACAGGAATAACACTGCCCTCAAGGCTTGTGTTGTACCTGTGGGAGCTGGCTTGCCGACGATAGGGCCAGCAACGCCGACTCAAGGCTATCAGGACGCACACCGAGTATTGTCGCGATCCTCTGCAAGCACGTTGACTCGTCCCGTCGATGCCATCACCACTTGATGGCGGCTGGTGGCAGATGAGCGCTCGCACACTTCCAGAGTAAACGAGAACCAACCGTTATCCAGCTTCATCGGCACCCCCTGTGCACTGAACTTGAACTGCTCACCTTTACTGCTGGTGATTTTCAAAGGCCGTGCCAGCCGCCGCTCACGCAACACCTGCTGGTTATGCTCCAGCACCACCCGCCAACCATTCCCCCAGTTGCCGTCCAACGCCTGCACCAGCACCGGCTGGCCCTGCAGCAACGCATGGCTGCGCGCACTGCGCAGTGCCTGGGCCAAGTCACGGGCAGCCGCCGCCCGGTGGAGGTCATCGCTCATCCTGGCGTAGGCCGGCATGCCGAGCTGTGTCAGCAACATCGCCACGGCCAAGGCCGACAACATTTGTATCAGTGTTACGCCGCGTTGCTTCACCGTGCATTCCTCCCTGGAAGTGCTTGGCTATAGCTTCGTGGTCGCTGGACAAGAGGTCCAGTCGCCTGAGTTCAAGGCAATTGCGGGAAAAGTCGCAGGAGGTGCAGGGATGCAGGCAAGGCAAGGGGGCATGACGCTCCTGGAAGTGTTATTGGCCGTGGTGGTCGTAGCCGTGGGCATGTTCGCTGCGGCGGGGTTGCAGTTGAAGGCTCTGCAGGCTGTGGACAGCGCGCGTCGCGATGGGCAGGCGGCCATGGCGGCGCACAGTGAGCAAGAACGGGGGCGTCGATGAAACGCGCCCAAAGTGGTTTTGGCTTGCTTGAGCTGATGCTGGCGCTGGCCATTGGGGTGATGCTGTTGGCGGCAGCCAGTCAGCTCTTTACATCGGCCCACCAGACCTGGCGCCTGCAAAGTACTTCGGTGCGCATGCAGGATGAGGCACGGCAAGCATTGCTGCGTATGGCACAGGATATCCGCATGGCCGGGATGTTCGGTTGCTTGCGCCTGCAACCCTCAGATTTCCATGACCCGACACTACACCAGGTATTCGCCCGCCCCTTGGTGATCGAGGCGTCCACCCTGAGCCTTGTCGTGGCGGAGTTGCCTGGGCACGCTGGCGCACCTGACTGGCATTTGCACACCGATTGCCTCAAGAAAACCTCTGTGGATAAAGAGCGCAAGAGTGGGTATCCACTGGTATACCCGGTCAGCAGGTATGTCTACCAGCTCGAAGGCAATACGCTGAAGTTCAAGCGCGGAAAAAGCAACTTTCAACCGTTGGTTGAGAATGTGCAGGCGATGCGTCTCCAGCGCGTGCTAATGGCGGAAGGGGAGCGGGTGGATATCACCCTGATGCTTCACGAGCCCGCGCTGAAACTCGAACAGCGCCATGAGCTGAGCGTGGCAATCCGCAATCCGGTACCCGCGTCATGAGTCGCCAGCGTGGTGTGGTGCTTCTACTGGCATTGGTCCTCAGCATGCTCCTAGGCCTGCTCGCCGCATCCGCCCTGCGTGACGCGCTGCTGGAAACGCGTATGACCGGCTCCCTGAGCGATGGCCTGCTGGCGTTGGAAGAGGCCGAGGCTGCCTTGACGGCAGGCGCGCGCGAACTTGAACAGGCGCCTCCTGAATCTTGCAAGGCGTGCCTGCCACCAACCCGACCACACGATCTGGTAGGGCCATGGCAGCGCACCACGACCGGTTATTTCCATCTCCAGAACCTGGGTATCAGCGAACGTGCCGCACACATGCCTGAAGGGCAGCCTGCCACCCTGTTCCGGATTACCGCCGTCAGCAAGCAAGCCCAGGCGCGACATGTGCTGGAAGCGGTCTACGCCGTGGCCGACGGCACAACCCGACGCATCAGCTGGCGGCAAAGATTACGAGGAGACTGACATGCAGCAAGGCTTGAGCCTGATCGAGTTGTTGATTGTGCTGGCCGTGACCGGCATTCTGGCAGCCATTGCCTACCCCAGTTACAGCGACCAGCTTCGGCGAGCCGCGCGCAGCGAAGTGGTTGGCCTGCTGCATGATGCCGCCCTGCGCCTGGAGCGCCACCGTGTGCGCACCGGCCAATACGCCGAGGGCGACCCGGCCTTGCCCGACGGTACCCGCCATTACAGCCTGCAGGCCCTACGCGACAGCGACACCTTCACGCTGCGCGCGCGGCGGCTGCCGCATGGGCTGATGGCGCAGGATGGCTGTGGCGACTTCCAGCTCGACCAGGCCGGCGTGCAGCGCAATCCGGGTGCCACTGAGCATGGCGCGCATTGCTGGGGAAGCTGAAGGTTGAATGGTGCCCGGTGCATCGCGGTTTTACTTCAGGTGTTGGATCGACAGATGAGCAAGCAAGTAGTGGTGGTCGGCGGCGGGGTGATCGGCCTGCTGACCGCGTTCAACCTGGCGGCCAAGGTCGGCCAGGTGGTGGTGTGTGATCAGGGTGAGGTCGGCCGTGAGTCGTCCTGGGCCGGCGGTGGCATCGTCTCGCCGTTGTACCCGTGGCGCTACAGCCCGGCAGTGACCGCCCTGGCGCATTGGTCGCAGGACTTTTATCCACAGCTGGGCGAGCGCTTGTTCGCCAGCACCGGCGTCGACCCCGAAGTGCACACCACTGGCCTGTACTGGCTGGACCTGGATGACGAAGCCGAAGCGCTGGCCTGGGCCGAGCGCGAGCAGCGGCCGTTGAGTGCGGTGGACATTTCGGCAGCCTATGACGCAGTGCCGGTACTGGGCCCGGGTTTCAAGCGCGCCATCTACATGGCGGGCGTGGCCAATGTGCGCAACCCGCGCCTGGTGAAATCGCTGAAGGCGGCGCTGCTGGCAATGCCGAACGTGACGTTGCGCGAGCACTGCCAGATCACCGGCTTCGTCCAGCAGGGCGGGCGTGTGACCGGGGTGCATACGGCCGACGGTGTGCTGGTGGCGGATGAGGTGGTGCTCAGCGCTGGCGCCTGGAGTGGTGACCTGTTGCGCACGCTTGGCCTGGAGCTGCCGGTGGAGCCGGTGAAGGGCCAGATGATTCTGTTCAAGTGTGACGAAGACTTTTTGCCGAGCATGGTGCTGGCCAAAGGGCGCTATGCGATCCCGCGGCGTGATGGGCACATTCTGGTGGGCAGTACGCTGGAGCACGCCGGGTATGACAAGACACCCACCGGGGAGGCGCTGGAGAGTTTGAAGGCTTCGGCAGTGGAGTTGTTGCCTGAGCTGGAAGGGGCCACGGTGGTGGCACACTGGGCCGGGCTGCGGCCGGGGTCGCCGGAGGGCATTCCGTATATCGGGCCGGTGCCGGGGCATGAGGGGCTGTGGCTGAACTGCGGGCATTACCGCAACGGTCTGGTGCTGGCGCCAGCTTCGTGCCAGTTGTTTACCGACCTGCTGACCGGGGCAGAGCCAATTATCGACCCGGCGCCCTATGCCCCAGCGGGGCGTTTGGGCTGAAGGCCCCTTCGCGGGTAAACCCGCTCCCACAGGTACGGCACAGGCGTTGAGAACTGTGCGGTCCCTGTGGGAGCGGGTTTACCCGCGAATTGGCCAGTGAGGCCAATAAGGACTTCAGCCGGCAATCGGTGCCTGCAGGTGCCGGCTTGGGTAATGCTGCTCATACACCTTGCACACCCGCAGCACCTGCTGATCGGCAAAGCGCCCGGCCACCACCTGTAGCCCCACCGGCAACCCTTCGCGGGTAAACCCGCAAGGCACTGACGCCGCTGGTTGCTGGGTCAGGTTGAACGGGTAGCTGAACGGCGTCCATTCCATCCATTGCGCTATCCCCGACCCAGGCGGCACGTTGTGCCCGGCCTCGAATGCCACCAATGGCAGCATCGGCGACACCAGCACGTCATAGCGCTGGTGGAAGGCATTCATCTTCGCAATCAACTCCGCCCGTGCCTCCAGCGCCTGGGTGTACTCGCTCAGGCTGATGCATGCCCCCTGTTCGGCAATCCAGCGCAGCCCAGGGTCAAGCAGCGCCCGCTGCTCATCGCTCAAGGCACTGGCCAGCCGCGCTGCGCCGGCAAACCACAGGGTATTGAAGGTTTCCAGCGGGTCGCTGAAGCCCGGGTCGACTTCTTCCACCTGCGCGCCCAGCCGGGCCAGGCGCTGTACCGCTTGCGCCACCAGCGCCTCGATCTGCGGGTCGACCTGCACGTAACCAAAATTGGCACTGTAGGCGATGCGCAGACCGTTCAGGTCTTGCTGCTGGCCCAACCACGGTGCCTGTCGTGGCGCACCGGCCAGCCCGTCACGTGGATCGGGGCGGGCGACACAGTCGAGCATCAGCACCGAATCATCCACGGTGCGCGTCATCGGCCCCAGGTGTGACAGCACGGTCATGGCGCTGGCCGGCCACTGCGGTACATGGCCGAACGTTGGTTTGATACCGAAGGTGCCGGTAAAGGCGCAGGGGATGCGAATCGAACCACCGGCATCGCTGCCCTGGTGCAATACGCCCAGGTTCAGCGCTGCGGCTGCCGCCGCACCACCAGACGAGCCACCGGCAGTCAGCTTGGTATTCCAGGGGTTACGGGTTATGCCGTACAGCGGGTTGTCGGTCACCCCTTTCCAACCAAATTCCGGCGTAGTGGTCTTGCCCACCAGCACCGCACCGGCATCACGCATGAAGGCGGTGAAGGGCGCATCGACCTCCCAGGGGCCAGCGCCCGAGGTCGTACGCGAGCCTTTGCGGGTGGGCATGCCACGGGTCAGGGTCAGGTCCTTGATCGAGGCGGGCACGCCGTCCAGTCGGCCGCAGGGCTCGCCACGTTGCCAGCGCTGCTCGCTGGCACGGGCGGCGGCGCGGGCGCCTTCGCCGTCGACATGGCAGTAGGCGTTGACCGCCGGGTTGTGCAAGTCGATGCGCGCCAGCACGTCGTCGACTACCTCGACAGGTGACAACTGGCGGCGCTGGTACAGCTCGAGCAGTTCGACGGCAGTGAACTCGCCAATCGCAGTTTTCTGGGTCATCTCAACGGGCTCCCGGGTTGGCGGCCTGGAACATGGCGCGCAGCAGCACGTCGCAGCCATCGGCCAGGTCTTGCGGCGCGGCATTCTCGATTTCGTTGTGGCTGATACCACCTTCGCACGGTACGAAGATCATCCCGGCCGGGCCCAGCTCGGCGAGGAAGATCGCATCGTGGCCGGCACCGCTGACGATATCCATGTGGCTCAGGCCCAGTGCGCGAGCGCCCTGGCGCACGGCGTCAACGCACTGTTCGGCGAAGTACAGCGGCGGGAAGTCGGCAGTGGGCGTCAGTTGATAGCTCAGCCCGTGCTTCGCGCTGGCGGACTCGATGGCCGCGCGTACTTCGCTGACCATTGCCGCGAGGTGTTCGGGGTCGAGGTGGCGCAGGTCGAGGGTCATCAGCACTTGGCCAGGGATAACGTTGCGCGAGCCCGGGTGCAGGGTCAGGCAGCCGACCGTGCCGCAGGCATGCGGCTGGTGGGCGTGGGCCACGCGGTTGACCGCCGCCACCACTTCGGCAGCGCCGACCAGGGCGTCCTTGCGCAGGTGCATGGGAGTGGGGCCGGCATGCGCCTCCACGCCGGTCAGTACCAGGTCGAACCATTTCTGCCCCAGGCAGCCCTGGACCACGCCGATGGTGGTGCGCTGGTCTTCCAGCACCGGGCCTTGCTCGATGTGCGCTTCAAAGTAGGCACCCACGGCATGCCCGGTGGGCACGCGAGGGCCGGCGTAGCCGATGCGCTGCAGCTCGGCGCCGACCGAAAGGCCCTGGTCATCGACCTTGTCCAGGGTTTCCTGCAGGCCGAACTTACCGGCGAACACGCCCGAACCCATCATGCACGGCGGGAAGCGCGAGCCTTCTTCATTGGTCCACACCACCACTTCCAGTGGGGCTTCGGTGGTCAGGTCGAGGTCGTTAAGGGTGCGCATGACTTCAAGGCCGGCCATGACGCCGTAGCAGCCATCGAACTTGCCACCGGTGGGTTGGGTGTCGATGTGGCTGCCGGTCATGACGGGTGGCAGGGCAGGGTTGCGGCCGGGGCGACGGGCGAAGATGTTGCCGATGGCGTCGATGCTGACGGTGCAGCCAGCTTCTTCGCACCAGCGCACGAACAGGTCGCGGGCCTGGCGGTCGAGGTCGGTCAGGGCCAGGCGGCACACACCGCCCTTGGCGGTGGCGCCGAGTTGGGCCAGGTCCATCAGCGATTGCCAGAGGCGTTCGCGGCTGACCAGCGGGCCTTGGGCAAGCAGGTGCTGCGGGGGATCGATGCGGGTGTTCATGGTTCATCTCTCCTGAAGGTTTTGTGTTGCTTGTGCCGGCCCTTTCGCGGGTAAACCCGCTCCCACAAGTTCCTCACAGGGCGGGGTGTTAATATCCCTGTGGGAGCGGGTTCACCCGCGAAGAGGCCGGTACAGGTAAACGCGGTCGGATCAGGCGCTAAGCGCCAGATACCGGTTCTTGATACTCGGGTCCTCACGGAACTGCGCCGCACTGCCCTGATAGGCAACCCGACCCTGCTCCAGCACGTAATGGCGGTCCGCAAGGGCATCGCAGACCATCAGGTTCTGCTCCACCAGCAAAATCGACAGCCCCTCGTCCTTGATCCGCCGCAGAATCTTCACCAGCTCGTCGACAATCACCGGCGCCAAACCTTCAGTCGGTTCATCAAGGATCAGCAGCTTGGGCCCGTTGAGCAGCGCGCGGGCGATGGCCAGCATCTGCTGCTCGCCACCGGACAGCGCGAAGCCACCGTTACGGCGCCGCTCCTTCAGCCGCGGAAACATGCTGTACACGTCCTCCAGTTGCCAGCGGCTGGTCTTGCGCACGGCAATCTTCAGGTTCTCCTCGACGCTTAGCTGGCGGAAAATCCCGCGGTGTTCCGGCACCAGGGCAATGCCCAGCCGGGCAATGTCGAAGATCTCGCGGCCGACCAACTGCTGGCCGTTAAAGCTGACCTGCCCCTGCCGGGGGCGGACGATGCCGAGGATGCTGCGCAAGGTGGTGGTCTTGCCGGCACCGTTGCGCCCCAGCAGGGTTACCAGCTCGCCAGCCTCGACCTTGAGCGAGACGCCTTCGAGCACGTGGCTCTTGTCGTAGTAGGAGTGGATCGAATCGACGTTGAGCATCAGGCGGCCTCTCCAAGGTAGGCGGTGCGCACGCGCTCGTCGTTGCGCACCTGTTCAGGGGTACCCTCGACCAGGATCTGGCCGTGGCTCATCACCGTGATGCGCTGGCTGATCGACATGACGATGCTCATGTTGTGCTCGATCAGCAGCACGGTGTGGTCGCGGCCGAGGTCGCTTATCAGCGCGGTCATGACCGGGATGTCATCGATGCCCATGCCCGAGGTGGGCTCGTCGAGCATCAGCAAGGTGGGTTTGGCGCAGATCGACATGCCCACCTCCAGTACCCGTTGCTGGCCGTGCGACAACTCGCCGGCCAGGGTCTCGGCACGGCTGGTCAGCTTCAGGCGCTCCAGCACCTGGTCGGCAGTGTTCCAGTGGCTGCGCTTGTGCTCGACGCTGCGCCAGAAGTTCAGCGCGCCCAGGCCATCGCGGCCCTGGGCCGCCAGGCGCAGGTTCTCGCGCACCGACAGGTTCTGGAACAGGCTGGTGAGCTGGAACGAACGCGCCATGCCCAGCGCCACACGCCCATGGGACGGCTTGCGGATAATGTCCTGGCCGTTGAACAGGATCTTGCCCGCCGTGGCCTGGCGCTCACCGGTCAGGCAGTGGAACAGGCTGGTCTTGCCGGCGCCGTTGGGGCCGATGACGGTGTGGATGGTGCCGGCGCGCACTTTCAGGTCCACGCCGGCGACCGCCTTGAACGGCCCGTAGGCCAGTTCCAGCTGGCGGGTTTCCAGGAGGTAGTCGCTCATCACAGGGTCTCCTTGGTCTTGGCCTGGGCTTTGTCATTGGCATTGCGGCTGGCCAGCAGGCGTTTGCCCAGGTCGGCCAGGCCACCCCACAGGCCGCCGCGCATGAACACCACCACCAGGATCAGGATTACCCCCAGCAGCATCAGCCAGCGTGGCCACAGCTCCGACAGCACGTCACCCAGCAGCACGATGGCGCCGGCCCCCAGCAGCGAGCCGAACAGCGAGCCGGTGCCGCCGACGATGGTCATGATCAGGATGTTCTCGCTCATCATCAGGTCGATGTTCGACAGCGGCGCAAAGTGCAGCAGCATGGCGTACAGCGCCCCGGCGATACCGGTGATGGCGCCCGACAGCATGAACACCAGGATCTTGAAGTGGCGGGTGTCATAGCCGATGGCGGCGGCGCGGGTCTCGTTTTCGCGGATGGCCAGCAGGGTGCTGCCAAACGGCGAGCGGATCACCCGCAGGGCGCCGGCGAAGATCAGCAGGAACAGCACCGCGACAAACACGTAGAAGTGCCGCGGGTCGGCCAGGTCGACCAGCACATGGCCGGCGATTTCGATATTTGGCCGGGGTACGTCGAGCAGGCCGTTGTCACCGCCGGTCCAGCCGCTGAGGGTGTAGGCCAGGAAGTAGGCCATCTGGCTGAAGGCCAGGGTCAGCATGACGAAGTAAATGCCTGTGCGGCGGATCGCCAGCGCGCCCACCAGCAGCGCCAGGAAGGCGCCGAACACCGCGGCACCCAGCAGTGCGGCGAACATGCCCCACTGCAGGTGGATCATCAGCAGCGCCGCGCCATAAGCGCCCACGCCAAAGAAGATGCCCTGGCCGAACGACAGCAGGCCGGTGTAGCCGAGCAGCAGGTTGCAGGCCAGCGCGGCCAGGGCAAAAATCAGGATCTCGGTGGCCAGGGTGGCCGAAGGCAGCAGCAACGGCAGCGCCACCAGGCTGGCAACCACCAGCAACAGCAGCGCCGGGGCGCGCCCCTTGGCGACTGGCAATGGGTTTTTCTCGCTCATCTCAGGCTCTCCCGAACAGGCCATAGGGACGGACCAGGATCACCGCCGCCATGGCGCCGTAGATCATCAGGCTGGCGCCTTGCGGCCAGAGGCTGGTCATCATGCTTTGCACCACACCCACCAGCAGGCCGCCGACCAGTGCGCCACCGAACGAGCCCATGCCACCGATCACCACCACCACGAAGGCGATGCCGAGGATTTCCGGGCCGACGAACGGCTGGGCGCCCCGTAGTGGCGCGAACAGCACACCGGCCACGCCGGCCAGGCCTACGCCCAGGGCGAAGGTCAGGGAGAACAGGCGGAAGATGTTGGTGCCCAGCAGCGACACGGTTTCGGTGCTTTCGCTGCCGGCCCGCACCAGCGCGCCGAAGCGGGTGCGCTCCAGCAGCAGCCACAGGCCGACGCCGATCAGCGCAGCGAAGCCGATCAGGAACAGGCGGTAGTAGGGGTAGATGAAGTCACCGACGATCAGTACCCCGCGCAGCTCCGGCGGTACGGCAATGTTCTTGCCCACCGGGCCCCAGATAAGCACCGAGGCTTCCTGGATGATCAGTGCGATACCAAGGGTGACGAGGATCTGGAAGGTGTGCGGCAGGTGGTAGATGCGCTTGATCAGCAGGCGCTCGACCGCCCAGGCCAGTGCGGCGACCACCAACGGTGCAATCAGCAGCGCCAGCCAGAAGTTGCCGGTGATGGCCACGGCGGTGTAGCACAGGTAGGCGCCCAGCAAGAAGAATGCGCCGTGGGCGAAGTTGACGAAGTTGAGCAGGCCGAAAATGATCGTCAGGCCCACGGCGATGAGGAAGTAGATCATCCCCAGGCCCAGGCCGTTGAGCAGTTGGAACAGGTACAAATCGAGCATGAGCGTGCCCTCGACAGCGCGCGGGGCGGCTGCCTGTACGAGTGTTTTTGACTAACGCCGCGGCTTCAGGCCAGGGCGCAACCGGTGTGGTCGACCTCGACGAACGAGCGGCCCGAGCTGATGATTTCGGCCAGGTCGTCCTCGTCGCGCATCTGCCCTTGGGGCTTGCCGCGCAGCAGGTAGTAATCCTTGAGTACCTGGTGGTCGCCCGGGCGGATCAGCTCTTCGCCGGTCGGGCCCTGGAAGCGCATGCCCTGCAACGCCGCAGACACGGCGGCGCCGTCCAGGCTGCCGGCCTTGACGATGGCCTCAAGCATGACCTTGGTACCGATGTAGTCGGCGGCCAGCGGGTAGTTGGGGTTGATGCCGTAGGCCTTGCGGGTGGCGGCGACCAGTTGCTTGTTCAGCGGGGTATCGACCTGGTGCCAGTACTGCGCGCCCAGGTACACGCCTTCGAGCACGTCACTGCCCAGCTCCTGGAACTGGTCGAGGCCGGCCGACCACACCATCAGCACTTTCATGCGGTCCTTGATGCCGAAATTCACCGCCTGGCGCAGGGCGTTGGACGCCTGGCTGCCGAAGTTGAGCAGCACCAGCACGTCGGGCTTGGCGGCGATGGCGTTGGTCAGGTAGCCGGAGAACTCCTGCTCCTGCAGCGAGTGGTAACTGTTGCCGATGTGTTCCACGCCCAGCTCGGCGAACACCTTGCGGGCGTTGTCCAGCAGGGCATCGCCGAACACGTATTGCGGCGTGATGGTGTACCAGCGCTTGGCCTGGGGCAGCTGGCGAATCATCGGTACCAGCGTTTCGCGGATGGCACCGTAGGTGGGCACCGACCAGCGGAAGGTCGAGGCGTTGCAGTCTTTGCCGGTGATTTCGTCGGCACCCACAGGTGTCATGAACACGCCGCCGGCCTTGTGGATTTCCTTCGACACCGCCAGCGCCGAAGACGACAGGGTGCAGCCCTGGAAGAAGCGCGCGCCATCCTGGCCGATGGCTTCCTGCACCTTGCGCACAGCCTTGCCGGCGTTGCCTTCGGTGTCGATGACTTTGTACTTGAGCGGCTGGCCGAGCAGTTGCGGGTACTCGGCGATGGCCAGGCGCGAGCCCATGTCGGCGTACTTGCCATAGCTGGCGAAGGCGCCCGACATGGACTTGAGCCCATAGAAGGTCAGCGGTTGGTCGGCGAATGCCCGGTGCGCTCCCAGCGGGAGGCTACCTAAGGCACCCAGGGCAAGGCCTGCCTTGAGCAGGGTACGTCTTTGCATGAGTAACTCCTTGGTTGTGGTTATTAGGCAGGAGTGGCAATGACAAAGCGGGTACGGCCGGGCCTGTGTGCAGGCCTCTTTCCAGGCGCATCAGTGGTGGTGGTTGAACTCCAGCAGGAAGTTACGGGCAACCTCGCCTTCCAGCGCGGTCATGTGGTGTTCGGCGTCGCACATGTGCTCGTGCATCAGCCGGCGTACGGCGGGTTCGTCGCTGGCGCGCAAGGCCGTCAGCAGCTGCTTGTGGTAGTCGATGTTGGCTGCGGCGAACTGCTGGCGCTTGGGCAGGTAGGCCTTTTTCAGCACCACCAGGTCGCGCAGCAGGTCGTTGAGGAACACCGCCATGAAGCGCAGCAACGGGTTGGGGCAACGGTCGGCCAGCAGGGTGTGGAACTCCAGCTCCGCCAGGCGCTGCTCGCGCTGGCCTTCTTCGCTGTCTTCCGGCGCGCTGCAAAAGTCGATGTTGGCTTGCAGCGCGGCATAGTCGGCTTCGCTCAACTTGCCCATGACCGATACCGCCAGCTCGACCTCGATGACCTTGCGTAACTGGTACACCTGCTCGCCGTCCAGGTGTTGGAAGTGCAGATAGTTGCGCAGCGCACGGCTGGCGGGCTCGGTGCCCGCCTCAACGAGGTAGGCGCCGCCGGTCGGGCCGGTGCGGGTGCTGACCAGGCCTTCGACCTCAAGGGCCTTGAGCGCTTCGCGGGCGGTGCCTTTGGAACATTCGAAATGCTCCATCAGCTCACGCTCGGTGGGCAGCCGGTCGCCAGGGTGCAGCGCCTCGGTCACGATCGAGCGCTTGACCGATTCGACGATCACATCGGACAGCTTCTGGCGCTTGCGTTTGGGTTTGAGCATTTCGCTATTTTTCATATTTATGCGGATAAATAGGATTTAGCGAATTTTGGTGGGGTGGGTCAATGCTAATGGCGGGGGAGGGGTCGTATTTGGTGTGAAAGGGTCGGGGAGGGATATGTGAAGAGGTGAATTGACTGCAGACCCTGTGGGAGCGGGTTCACCCGCGAATGCGTCGGCAGCTCTAAAGCAGCATTCGCGGGTAAACCCGCTCCCACAGCGTTATTTCACAGGGTATTTTGTTCAGCCCTGACGGCCGGGGCCTTGCTGCAGGTGGGCCTGGCTGCAGTACCACTGGTTACCCTGCTGCAGCGCCCGGTCGTTGGGCAGGTGCACGCCGCAATGGGCACAGCGCACCATCTGCAGCGGTGCGTCGAGCTTCGCCTCGGGGTGTGACTGTTGGCTGGCTTTGAACTTGCGCCACAGCCAGAACGCGGCGGCGATCAGGGCGATCCAGAAAAGTAGGCGAACCATGGTGTCCAGCTTGTCGGTTGAAGAAGCCGATAGTCTAGGACGCGGCCAATAAAAAAGGGAGGCCCAAGGCCTCCCTTTCATGGAACGCTGCGGATCAGTCGAACATGCCAAAGGTCATGTAGCTGAACCAGGAGCGGTCTTTCTCGGCTTCTTTCGGGCCTTCCGGCACGATCGGGTCGCCATTCTCGTCTTTTGGCAGCAGCTCTTGCGGCATCTCGTCGCGCGCATCCTGGAACTGCTTGACCACGTCCTGGTTGGCGCGGGTTTCGCCCGGCGGCAGCGGGGTGTCGGTCTCGATCAGGCCCAGGGTGGCCTTGGACAGCCAGCCGCGGCCATCAGACTCGGTCTGCTTGGGCTGGAACTCGCCATCGGCCAGGCTCGGGTGGTCCGGGTAGTTGAGCTTGAGGGTTTCCAGGCTGCTGGCAGCCAGTTCGTCCAGGTGCATCTTCTGGTACGACTCGACCATCACCGCCAGGCCGTCGCCGACCGATGGGGTTTCCTGGAAGTTTTCCACCACGTAGCGGCCACGGTTGGCGGCAGCCACATAAGCCTGGCGGCTCAGGTAGTAGTCGGCCACGTGGATTTCATACGAGGCCAGCAGGTTGCGCAGGTAGATCATGCGCTGCTTGGCGTCTGGCGCGTAGCGGCTGGTGGGGAAGCGGCTGGTCAGCTGGGCGAACTCGTTGTACGAGTCGCGGGCGGCGCCCGGGTCACGCTTGGTCATGTCCAGCGGCAGGAAGCGCGCCAGCAGGCCACGGTCCTGGTCGAACGAGGTCAGGCCCTTGAGGTAGTAGGCGTAGTCGACGTTCGGGTGCTGCGGGTGCAGGCGGATGAAGCGCTCGGCAGCCGACTTGGCAGCCTCGGGCTCGGAGTTCTTGTAGTTGGCGTAGATCAGCTCGAGCTGCGCCTGGTCGGCATAGCGGCCGAACGGGTAACGCGACTCCAGGGCCTTGAGCTTGTTCACGGCGCTGGTATAGCTGGAATTGTCCAGGTCAGCCTGAGCCTGCTGATACAGTTCGGCCTCGCTGAGGTTCTCGTCAATGACTTCTTTATTGGAGGAACAGGCCGCGGTGAGCCCAAGGATGGCGATCAGCAGCAGGTGTTTCACTTGCATGGCGGCTTGCGTCCCTTTGACGGCCGCTGTTTTGGGCGGTGCCGTCCTGTTATGATGAGCGCCCCGGCCAAGCCCGGGACAAAAGAAGCCGTATTTAACCACAAGCTCGCAGCCGAAACCAAAGGCTGTGCGCCCGCCGAATCGAGCATGTCCGAGATCATTCAACTTAGCGCAGAGGTACCGTCCGAACTGGGCGGCCAACGCCTCGACCAGGTCGCCGCCCAATTGTTCGCCGAGTATTCGCGTTCGCGGCTTACTTCGTGGATCAAAGAGGGCCGCCTGACGGTCGATGGTGCCGTCGTGCGCCCTCGTGACCCTGTTCATGGTGGCTCGCAGCTTGTCCTGGAGGCCGAACAAGAGGCCCAGGGTGAGTGGATCGCCGAAGATATCGAACTGGATATCGTCTACGAAGACGACGACATCCTGGTGATCAACAAGCCTGCCGGGCTGGTTGTGCACCCGGCCGCCGGGCATGCCAGCGGTACCTTGCTGAATGCGCTGCTGCACCACGTGCCAGACATCGTCAACGTACCGCGTGCCGGTATCGTGCACCGCCTGGACAAGGACACCACCGGTCTGATGGTGGTGGCCAAGACCCTGCAGGCGCAGACCAAGCTGGTCGAGCAGATGCAGGCGCGCAAGGTCAGCCGCATCTATGAATGCATCGTGATCGGCGTGGTTACCGCGGGCGGCAAGATCGACGCCCCGATCGGCCGCCACGGCGGCATGCGCCAGCGCATGGCGGTAACCGACGGCGGCAAGCCGGCGGTCAGCCACTACCGTGTGCTCAAGCGCTTCCGCTCGCACACCCACGTGCGGGTCAAGCTGGAAACCGGCCGTACCCACCAGATTCGCGTGCACATGGCCCACGTTGGTTTCCCGCTGGTCGGCGACCAAACGTACGGCGGGCGCTTCCGCATTCCGCCGGCTGCCAGCCCAACCATGGTCGAGGCGGTGAAAACTTTCCCGCGTCAGGCCCTGCATGCGCGTTTCCTGGCCTTGGCTCACCCGATTACCGGTGAAATCATGAAGTGGGAATCGCCACTGCCGGACGACTTCCTCTGGTTGCTGTCGCTGCTGAACGAAGACCGCGAGAGCTTTATCGGATGAGTGGCCTGACACAGTCGCTGCTGTTCCCCGACTGGCCGGCCCCGGCCTCGGTACGCGCCTGTGTCACCACCCGTCAGGGCGGCGTCAGCTTGCCGCCCTACGAAACCTTCAATCTGGGTGATCACGTAGGGGATGACCTTGCCGCGGTCGCCGAGAACCGTCGCCGCCTGAGCGACGAGTTTGCCATTCAGCCGGCCTGGCTAAAGCAGGTGCATGGGCTGGTGGTGGCGGATGCCGACCCGGCCCTGGTGGCCGAGGCCGACGCCAGCTGGACTGCCCAGCCGGGTATTGCCTGTACCGTGATGACTGCCGATTGCCTGCCTGCGCTGTTCTGTGACCGTGCGGGTACGCGTGTGGCTGCGGCGCATGCTGGCTGGCGCGGGCTGGCTGGCGGCGTGCTGGAAGCTACGCTGGACCAGCTGGCGCTGGCGCCGGAAGAGGTGCTGGTGTGGCTGGGGCCGGCGATTGGCCCCAAGGCCTTTGAAGTCGGGCTGGAAGTGCGGGATGCCTTTACTGCTGTGCACCCTGAAGCGGCGCGGGCCTTTGTCGACGGCGAGCGGCCGGGCAAGCTGATGGCTGACATCTATGAGCTGGCGCGTATTCGCCTGGCGGCGCGTGGGGTGACTGCCGTTTATGGCGGTGGCCTGTGCACGGTCAGCGACGAGCGGTTCTTTTCGTATCGGCGTACGCCGCAGGGCGGGCGGTTTGCTTCGCTGGTGTGGCTGGAGTCGCGTTAGCCTGCACTGGCCTCTTCGCGGGTAAACCCGCTCCTACAAGGGAACGCGATACCCTGTGGGAGCGGGCATGCCCGCGAATGGCCCCCCCTAATCCAACAGGTTGACCCCGGTCAATCCCGCTACGCTTGAATCTTCCAGAATCAGCCTTATCTATAAGGTCATCTCAGGCAGGTTTCTTAATAAACAGGCGCTGTCCATCGCTCCGACCTGCCCTTTAAAGGAAGGTACACCATGCGAATAGACCGTTTGACCAGCAAGCTGCAATTAGCAATATCCGATGCCCAGTCCCTGGCCGTTGGCATGGACCACCCAGCCATCGAGCCCGTGCACCTGATGCAGGCACTGCTTGAACAGCAGGGCGGTTCGATCAAGCCGCTGATGATGCAGGTAGGCTTCGACATCAACAGCCTGCGCCAGGCGCTGGTGAAAGAACTCGACCAGCTGCCGAAAATCCAGAACCCCACTGGCGACGTGAACATGTCGCAGGACCTGGCACGCCTGCTCAACCAGGCCGACCGCCTGGCCCAGCAGAAGGGTGACCAGTTCATTTCCAGCGAACTGGTGGTGCTGGCCGCCATGGACGAGAGCAGCAAGCTCGGCAAGTTGCTGTTGAGCCAGGGCGTGACCAAGAAAGCCCTGGAAAACGCCATCAACAACCTGCGCGGCGGTGAGGCGGTGAATGACGCCAACGCCGAAGAATCGCGCCAGGCCCTGGACAAGTACACCGTCGACCTGACCAAGCGTGCCGAAGAAGGCAAGCTGGACCCGGTGATCGGCCGTGACGACGAAATCCGCCGTACCGTGCAGGTGCTGCAACGCCGTACCAAGAACAACCCGGTGCTGATTGGTGAGCCTGGCGTGGGTAAAACCGCCATCGCCGAAGGCCTGGCCCAACGCATCATCAACGGCGAAGTGCCCGACGGCCTTAAAGGCAAGCGCCTGCTGGCGCTGGACATGGGCGCGCTGATTGCCGGTGCCAAGTACCGTGGCGAGTTCGAAGAGCGGCTGAAAAGCCTGCTGAACGAGTTGTCCAAGCAGGAAGGCCAGATCATCCTGTTCATTGACGAACTGCACACCATGGTCGGCGCCGGTAAAGGCGAAGGTGCCATGGACGCCGGCAACATGCTCAAGCCGGCCCTGGCCCGTGGCGAACTGCACTGCGTGGGTGCCACCACGCTGAACGAATACCGCCAGTTCATCGAGAAGGACGCCGCGCTGGAGCGCCGCTTCCAGAAGGTGCTGGTGGAGGAGCCGAGCGAGGAAGACACCATCGCCATTCTGCGTGGCCTGAAAGAGCGCTATGAAGTGCACCACAAAGTGGCCATCACCGACGGTGCCATCATTGCTGCGGCCAAGCTCAGCCACCGCTACATCACCGACCGCCAGCTGCCGGACAAGGCCATCGACCTGATCGACGAAGCGGCCAGCCGCATCCGCATGGAGATCGACTCCAAGCCGGAAGTGCTCGACCGCCTTGATCGCCGCCTGATCCAGCTGAAAGTGGAATCTCAGGCGCTGAAGAAGGAAGAGGACGAAGCGGCGAAGAAACGCCTGGAGAAGCTGACCGAGGAAATCGAGCGGCTGGAGCGTGAGTATTCCGACCTGGAAGAAATCTGGGCGTCGGAAAAGGCCGAAGTGCAGGGCTCTGCGCAGATCCAGCAAAAGATCGAGCAGGCCCGCCAGGAGCTGGAAACCGCCCGTCGCAAAGGCGACCTCAGCCGCATGGCCGAACTGCAGTACGGGGTAATCCCGGACCTGGAGCGCAGCCTGCAGATGGTCGACCAGCACGGCAAGACCGAGAACCAGTTGCTGCGCAACAAGGTGACCGAGGAAGAAATTGCCGAAGTGGTGTCGAAGTGGACCGGTATTCCGGTGGCCAAGATGCTTGAAGGCGAGCGCGAAAAACTGCTGAAGATGGAAGAGCTGCTGCACCAGCGCGTGATCGGCCAGGGCGAGGCAGTTACTGCCGTAGCCAACGCCGTGCGCCGTTCGCGTGCGGGGCTGTCCGACCCGAACCGGCCAAGTGGTTCGTTCCTGTTCCTTGGCCCGACCGGCGTGGGTAAGACCGAACTGTGCAAGGCGCTGGCCGAGTTCCTGTTCGACACCGAAGAGGCGATGGTGCGTATCGACATGTCCGAGTTCATGGAGAAACACTCCGTGGCGCGGCTGATCGGTGCACCACCAGGCTACGTAGGTTATGAAGAAGGCGGTTACCTGACCGAGGCCGTACGGCGCAAGCCTTACTCGGTGGTGCTGCTGGACGAGGTGGAGAAAGCCCACCCGGATGTGTTCAACGTGCTGCTGCAGGTGCTGGAAGACGGCCGCCTGACTGATAGCCACGGGCGCACCGTGGACTTCCGCAACACCGTGATCGTGATGACCTCCAACCTGGGTTCGGCGCAGATCCAGGAACTGGTCGGTGACCGCGAGGCGCAGCGTGCGGCGGTGATGGACGCCGTGGGGGCGCACTTCCGTCCGGAGTTCATCAACCGTATCGACGAAGTGGTGGTGTTCGAGCCACTGGGCCGCGAGCAGATTGCCGGCATTACCGAAATCCAGCTGGGCCGCCTGCGCAGCCGCTTGCTGGAGCGCGAACTGTCGCTGAGCCTGAGCCCGGAGGCGTTGGACAAGCTGATTGCCGTGGGTTACGACCCGGTGTACGGCGCACGGCCGCTGAAGCGGGCGATCCAGCGCTGGATCGAAAACCCGCTGGCGCAGCTGATTCTGGCAGGCAAGTTCCTGCCGGGGTCGGCGATCACCGCCAAGGTCGAGGGCGACGAAATCGTCTTTGGCTAATTTGCTTCACCATGAGCCCCGCAGCTGCGGGGCTTTTTTTGCGTGTTCGCCTGCGCTGGCCTCTTCGCGGGTGAACCCGCTCCCACAGGATTTTTGGTGATTTCAAGGCTTGTGCAACACCTGTGGGAGCGGGCTCACCCGCGAAGAGGCCGCCACAGCCCCAGCAATTCCGGGCCTTTCCGGGCTTTCTGGGTAACCCGCTGAAATTTTTGAAATTTTTGCTTGCATCAAAAAACGAGTCCCCCTAATATACGCCGCGTTGTCAGGCACTAAGCGAATCACCAGCAACAACGGTGACCGCAAAACAACTTACAAATCAGTAAGTTGAATGAAAAAAAGTGGTTGACAAGCAAAACGAAGAATGTAGAATAGCCGGCCTCAGCAGCGACAAAGCGAAAGCAGCGAAGCTAAAGAGTCCGAAGCGAACACAGCCTTCGGAGTAGCAAATCGGAAGTAGTACCGAAGTTCAGTTCCGCGATAGCTCAGTCGGTAGAGCAAATGACTGTTAATCATTGGGTCCC
>NZ_JACVZC010000094.1 GCF_016658545.1 Pseudomonas sp. S37
CCCCCCCCCCCCCCCCCCCCCCCCCCCCCCCCCCCCCCGCTCCTACAAGGCTGCGCGCCGAGCCTCGGCGCTGCGGCCTGTCAGAAGTCGTCTTCGACCTCGCCATCCTTGACCTTGAACTCGCGGTTCTGCAGGTAGGCATTGCGAATGAAGATGTACTTGTCACCCTGGATCAGCTTCTCGGCCGACAGCAGGCTGGCACGGGTGTCGATCACGTCCAGGGCAAAGATCGAGTTGCGGGTCGGCACGTGGTCGATGTAGCGGTAGGGCTTGGTATAGGTGTCCGGGTACTTGGCCACGCCATCACGCACGGTGCTTGGGCCCAGCAACGGGATGACCACGTACGGGCCGCTCGGTACACCCCAGTAGCCCAGGGTCTGGCCGAAGTCTTCGTCACTGCGCTGCAGGCCCATTTTGGTGCCCACATCAAAGAAACCGCCCAGGCCGAAGGTGGTGTTGACGATCAGCCGCGCAGTATCCACGCCCGCCGCATGCGGCTTGAGCTGCAGGATATTGTTGGCCAGGTTGGTCACGTCCCCCAGGTTGCGGAAGATGTTGTGAATGCCATCTTCGAGGAACTGCGGGGTTACCGCCTCGTAGCCCTTGGCCAGTGGCTTGAGGGCATAAGTGTCGACCGTATCGTTGAAACGGAAGATCGGGCGGTTGACCGCTTCCCAGGGATCTTCCTCGGTGGCAGCCTGGGTGGCTGCCACGGGCGCCAGCAGCATGCTGGCGCAGACACAGGCCTGGGTGACTCGTTCGATCACACTGGCACCGATCCTACGCATAGATGTCTCTCCATCGAATTTCTCGGCCGCAAGCGCAACGGGTCGCGCTGCTTTTAAGGCGGCAGTATAGAGGCTTGCGGGCTGATAAACAGCTTTACACATTTTTGCGCAAAATTTTGTGAACAACTGTTGTGCAAGGGCCAGTGTCACAGGGCGGTAACATTCACCGCATAGCCTGCGGACTATTTGGGGGAAGTTGCCATGGACGCTGCACCCGCCTTTACCGCTGTGCTGTTCGGCTTGCGCGGCTGCCTGGTGCAGGCCGCCAATGGCGCCCCCTCGCCCGCCCCCGGCGCCCTGGCGACCCTCGCCGGCCTGCGCCAGCGCCAGGTGCCGTGCATCTGGCTGGATGACCTTGCCAGCACGCAAAGCAAGCGCCTGGCCCATGTGCTGCCTGACTGGCTGCCGGGGCATTCGGTGAACGGTGTGCGCTGGCCGGCACCCAACGCCTGCTGGCAGGCGCTGATGACCCTGGACAGCGAACGCCTGGACGGCTGCGTGCTGGTCAGCGGCGACCCGCGCCTGCTGCAGTCGGGGCTCAACGCCGGGCTATGGACGGTCGGCCTGGCTGCCTGCAGCCCGCTCTGCGACCACAGCTCACAGCAATGGCAAGCCCTGAGCCCGCAGGAACAGGACCTGGCCCGCGGCAAGGCGACGCTGGCGTTGTTCAGCCTGGGCGTGCACTCGGTGATCGACCACCTCGAAGCGCTGGACACCTGCCTGCAGGACATCGCCCTGCGCCGGCGCAAAGGCGAAAAACCCTGATACAGCCGCGTTGACGCGGATCATGCAAAGCAGCGGCAGGTGGATTACGCTGAACACAAGCCAGAACCTTTGCCGCTTCGCTGAGGTCCATGGCTTTGCCAAGCCATTGATGGAGAACAGCCAATGCCTGCCCGCGAATTGCAAGAGCGCCTGAACAGCTTGCGCGAGCAACTGGACCGCAACGTACCGCTTTCGGAAGAAGAACTGGCCGCACTGCACGAAGAAGCACGCCAGATCGAGGCGCAACTGAAACTTGAAGAAGCCACACCGGACAATAACCTGGTGGATGGTGTGAACCTGGCGATCGAACGCTTCGAGGCCGACCACCCCGACCTCACCGCCACCCTGCGCAGCATTGCCAACTCGCTGCACAGCATGGGCATTTAGGCTGTTCAGGGCCCTCTGTGGGAGCGGGTTCACCCGCGAATGCTGTGGTAATGCCACCGACGAATTCGCGGGCAAGCCCGCTCCCACAGGGTCCCGTTTCAACCTTACTGACGGACGAGGCGCCTGTTATCCGGGCTGATCGCCCCAGTGCTACGGTACGGATTGATATCCAGCCCACCCCGGCGCACATAACGCGCATACACCGTCAGGTGCTCCGGCTGCAGCAGGTTCTTCAAGTCTAGGTAGATGCGCTCCACGCACTGCTCATGGAAGTCGGCATGCTGGCGGAAGCTGATCAGATAGGTCAGCAAGCTGGCGTGGTCCAGCGCCCTGCCCTTGTACTCGACCACCACGCTGCCCCAGTCCGGCTGGCCGGTAACCGGGCAATTGGACTTCAGCAGGTGGCTGTGCACGGTTTCTTCCACCACCCGTTCCGTGCTGCAGCGCAGCAGCTCTGGCTGCGGCTGC
Source organism: Pseudomonas sp. S37 (assembly GCF_016658545.1). Classification (GTDB taxonomy): domain Bacteria; phylum Pseudomonadota; class Gammaproteobacteria; order Pseudomonadales; family Pseudomonadaceae; genus Aquipseudomonas. Next base: position 2,409 of record NZ_JACVZC010000094.1, read on the forward strand.
TCGTAGTTGCTGATGGCCACGTCCAGTGCATCGATGCACAGCCCCGGCAAGGCCACCACACCCTGGGCCTCGACTTCGGCCAAGGTGCGCACCCTCACCCCCACCGGCTTGCCGGCCGCTGCAGACAGGTCTTTCTCCAGGCAGGCCTGCAACTCACCCAGCGACGCGAACACCGTCTGGTTCAGCGAGTTGAGGTACAGCTTGAACGACTTGGACTCGATGATGTTTGGCGAATCGGCCGGAATGGCAAACTCACCAATTGCCACCACCGGCTTGCCCGAAGGCAGCAGCCAGCTCAGTTCAAAGCAGTTCCAGTAATCCACACCCTGCCACGGCAGGGTCTGGGCAGTGACGCCCAGCTCGGCCCACTTGGCGGTACGGGGGATCGGGAACAGCTGCTCCGGGGAGTAGGTGGCGACGTATTCGCTGGACTTGCCCAGCGGGGAGTGTTCGGCAGCGGGATGCATGTAAACTGACCTGGAGGTTCGAAATTGCCCCTAGTCTACCGGTTTTGCACCCCGCCTTGCAGGGCCAGTCACTCGATGGTCAATGCCCCGACCATGCCGGCCTGGTAGTGCCCCGGTACATTGCAGGCAAACTCGATAGGCGCCGACTTGCGGAAGGTCCAGGTCAGCTCGGCGCGCTGGCCGGGCATGACCAGTACGGTGTTGCCGCCACCATGACCATGGCCGGCGCCGTGGTCCATCTGCTGGCCGTGGTCCATGCCCTCATGGTTCATGCCTGCGGTGAACATCTTGCCCTGCATGGCGATCATTTCCTTCTGGTGCTCGGCATGCATGGCCTTGTCGCCCAGGTTGAATTCGTGGGGCAGCTTGCCTTCGTTTACCAGCACGAAGCGCACTGTTTCGCCCGCTTTCACCTCGAGGTTTCCGGGCTCGAAGGCGATGTCCTTGAGCACCACGTTGACCGTGCGGGTGGCCTTGGAAGCCGGGGCCGGCTCGCCAAAGGCGAAGGTTTGCGCCTCGCCGGCAAAGGTCGGCAGGCTGGCCAGGGCAAGGGCGGTGGCAATGAACAGGCGTTTCATGATGACTCCGGGAATACACAACGGGATGCAGCCACATTAGTCAGGGGCGACTGGCAGCTACCTGACAGGCAGATTACAACTTTGTCAGTTTGGGCGTGCCGGCACATCGTCACGTATCATTTCAGCATCACTCGGTCCCTGTAGGAGCGGGTTCATCGAAGCGTCGAACCGCCACGAACACCGGCAAAGCCGGTGCCATCCACCGTGTTGGATTCTTCGCGGGTAAACCCGCTCCTACAGTGGCTTTGCATCGCCTGCTGGAGTCAAGCCACCTGATGAAACTGCTGATCGTCGAAGACCAGGCCCGCACCGGCCAATACCTGAGCCAGGGCTTGAGTGAGGCCGGCTTTACCACCGAACTGGCCACCGACGGCGAGACCGGCCAGTTCCTTGCCCTGACCGGCGACCACGCCCTGCTGATCCTCGACGTGATGCTGCCCGGCCGTGACGGCTGGCAGATCCTGCAAGCTGTACGCCAGGCCGGCCTGGACACGCCGGTGCTGTTCCTGACCGCCCGCGACGCCGTCGAGGACCGCGTACACGGCCTGGAACTGGGCGCCGACGACTACCTGGTCAAGCCGTTTGCCTTTTCCGAACTGCTGGCCCGGGTGCGCAGCCTGCTGCGCCGTGGCGCCAGCCCCAGCCAGGACACCACGCTGAGCCTGGCCGACCTGCGCCTGGACCTGATCCGCCGCCGCGCCGAGCGCGCCGGCAACCGTATCGACCTGACCGCCAAGGAATTCTCCCTGCTCGAACTGCTGCTGCGCCGCCAGGGCGAGGTGCTGCCAAAGTCGCTGATCGCCTCGCAGGTGTGGGACATGAACTTCGACAGCGACACCAACGTGATCGAAGTGGCAATTCGCCGCCTACGCCTGAAAATCGACGACCCGCACCCCAACAAGCTGATTCATACCGTGCGCGGCATGGGCTACGTCCTTGAAGAGCGCACCGAGTGATGCGCCGGCTATCCCTCGGCACCCGCCTGGCCTTGCTGTTCGCCGCCTGCACCGCCGCCGTCTCGCTCGGCGCCGGCTTGCTGTTCAGCCGGGCCAGCGAGCAGCATTTCGTCGAACTCGACCAGCAACTGCTGGGCTCGCGGCTGTCGCTGTTTCGCACGCAACTGGCGGGCATCAGCAACATGGATGACCTCAAGGCACGCCTGCCCGCCCTGCGCGACGATCTGAGCCATCAGGCCGACCTGGCGCTGCGCGTCAGCGGCGCTGACGGCACCACCTGGTTCGAAAGCCGCAGCGGGCTGCCCCAGGCGCCGCTCCCCGTCGGGCTGGCCACCTTGCATGCACAGGGCACCGACTACCGCAGCCTAGCCGTGCACCTGATGCAGGGTGCCACGCAGTCGCCACAGCTGACCCTGTACCTGGACATCACCCACCACCAGCACTTCCTGCAAGGCATGCAGCGCCTGATCTGGCTGACGGTCGGCCTGTCGGCACTGGCCACCGCGCTGCTCGGTGCCTGGGCTGTACGTAGCGGCCTGCGCCCGCTGCGGCAGATGGGCCAGGTGGCCGCCAGCGTTTCAGCACGGTCGCTCACCACCCGCCTGCCGGTGGCGCAGATGCCCGAAGAACTGGCCGAACTGGCCAGCAGCATGAACGCCATGCTTCAGCGTCTGGACGATGCCTTCCAGCGCCTGTCGGCGTTTTCGGCCGATATCGCCCACGAACTGCGCACACCGCTGTCCAACCTGCTGACCCACACCCAGGTCACCCTCACCCGCCCGCGCAGCCTTGAGGAATACCGCGAAGCCCTGCATGGCAACCTGGAGGAACTGCAATGGATGGCGCAGATGATCAACGACATGCTGTTCCTGGCCAAGGCCGACCATGGCCTTCTGGTGCCGGGGCAGGCGCCTTTGGCGCTGCATGATGAGGTGGATGCGCTGCTGGAGTACTACGCGCCGTTGGCGGAAGACGGCGATGTACAGATGCTGCGTGAGGGTGAAGCCGTTCTGCACGGTGACCGGCATATGCTGCGCCGGGCGCTGTCCAACCTGCTGGATAACGCCCTGCGCTTTACCCCGGCGGGCGGGCAGATACGGGTGACGCTGGCGCCGGGGCCAAGCATCAGCGTGGCCAATACAGGGGTGGCGATCGAGGCAGCGGCGCTACCGCGGCTGTTCGACCGTTTCTACCGGGTGGACCCCGCGCGACGGGAAGGCAGTAGCGAGCATGCGGGGCTGGGCTTGGCGATTACCCGGTCGATCGTGCAGGCCCATGGTGGGCGCATTCGGGCGGAGTGTGAGGGTGGTTGGACGCGGTTCGTGATCGAGTTTGCCGAAGCGCGTTGAAATCGAGGGAAGCGCTATCCCTGTGGGAGCGGGTTCATCGATGCGTCGAACCGCCGCGAACACCGGCGAAGCCGGTGCCATGCACCGCGTCGGATTCTTCGCGGGTAAACCCGCTCCCACAGGGTCCTTCAATAGCCTGAAGCAGGTATCAAACCGCCAGACCAATCGCCGGCTGCACCTGCGACGCCCGGTAAGCCGGGTAAATGGTCGCCAGGAAGCTCATCACCAGCCCCGCCGAGCAGATCATCACCACATCGCCCCACTGCAACTGCGACGGCAAGCTGCTGACGAAGTACACATCCGAAGTAAAGATGTGCTGCCCGCTCACCCGCTCAAGCCAGCCGACGATCTGGCTGACGTTGAACGCCGCAATCACCCCCAGCACACCACCGATCAACGTGCCGACAACACCGATCAGGCTGCCCTGGACCATGAACGTGCCCATGATCTGCGCCGGCGTGGCGCCCAGGGTACGCAGGATGGCAATGTCCGGCCCTTTGTCGTTCACCACCATCACCAGGGTGGCGATGATGTTGAACGCCGCCACCGCGATGATCATCATCAGCAACAGGCCGATCATGGTCTTCTCCATTTTCATCGCACTGAACAGGCTGCCCTGGGTGTGCGACCAGTCATCGGCGCGGTAGGCGTCGCCCAACCCGGCAGCAATGGCCTTGGACACCTGCGGCGCGGCATACAGGTCGTGCAGCTTCAGGCGCACGCCCTGTACCTGGCCCGGCGCCCAGCGCTGCATCTCGGCGGCATCGGCCACATGGATGTAGGCCTGCGAGCCATCCAGTTCAGCGCCAACCTTGAAGATGCCGACCACGGTCAGGCGCTGCATGCGCGGGGTGATGCCGCCCGGCTCCTTGCTGATTTCCGGCACGATCAGGGTCAGCTTGTCGCCGGTATTCAGGCGAAAACGCCGAGCCGTCAGCTCGCCGATGACCACACCGAACTCGCCCGGCTGCAGGTCCTGCAAGCGGCCCTGGACGATATGCTGGCCAACGATCGAGACCTTGCTCTCCTCGGCCGGGTCGATACCGCCCACCTGGATCGGCTGCATTGCGCCCTTGTACGAGAGCATGCCTTCCATCTCGGTAATCGGCGCTACAGCCATTACCGCCGGGTTCTGCAGGGCCGCGTCGGCCACCTTGTGCCAGTCGTCCAGCGGCTGCACGCCAAGGATGGCGGCATGCGGCACCAGGCCAAGGATGCGCGAGCTCATTTCGCGCTGGAAGCCGTTCATCACCGACAGCACCACGATCATCGCCAGCACGCCCAGCGACAGGCCGATCATCGAGGTCATCGAAATGAACGAGATGAAGTGGTTGCGGCGCTTGGCTCGGGTGTAGCGCGCGCCGATGAAGATGGGCAAGGGTCTGAACATGTACGAAATCACCCAATGAAAACAGGAAAACGGGGCAGCACCTGCCACCCCGTGCAGTCGATCAGATCGCCACCAGGTGGCCGTCGTCAAGCTTCAATACACGGTCCATCTGGCGCGCCAGGTTAAGGTCGTGGGTCACCACCAGGAACGCCGTGCGCGAGGCGCTGGACAGCTCCTGCATCAGTTCCTGGATGCCTTGGGCGGTATGGTGGTCGAGGTTGCCGGTAGGCTCGTCAAGCATCACCAGGCCAGGACGGTTGACCAGTGCCCGGGCAATCGCCACACGCTGGCGCTCGCCACCGGACAGCTCGGCCGGCTTGTGGTTGAGGCGGTGGCCCAGGCCCACGCGCTTGAGCAGCGCCTCGGCACGCTCACGCGCTTCGGGAATGGGCGTGCGGCCGATCAGCAGCGGCATGCACACGTTCTCGATGGCAGTGAACTCCGGCAACAGGTGGTGGAACTGGTAGACAAAGCCCAGCTCACGGTTGCGCAGCAGGCCGCGGGCACGTTCGCCCAGCGCCGACAGCTCTTCGCCCGCCAGCCAGACGCTGCCTTGGGTGGGCCGGTCGAGGCCACCCAACAGATTGAGCAGCGTGCTCTTGCCAGAGCCCGAGCTGCCGACGATGGCAATGCGCTCACCGGCGTGCAGCTCCAGGTTGAGGCCGGACAGCACTTGTACCGACTCCGGGCCCTCGTCGTAGGACTTGCCCAGGTTGCGGCAACTCAGAACGGCTTTATCACTCATGCGCGACTCACTCATAACGTAGCGCCTCTGCAGGCTGGGTGCGCGCCGCACGCCAGGCCGGGTACAGGGTGGCGAAGAAACTCAGGACCAGCGCCGCACCACAGACCATGTACACGTCCTGGGCCTGGATCTGCGATGGCAGGTAATCGATGAAATACACGTCGGCGTTGAGGAACTTGTGCCCGATCAGCGTCTCGATGCCGGCGATCGCGGCACTGACATTCAGCGCCGCAAGAATGCCGACCACCGCGCCGATCAGGGTACCGATCACCCCGATCACCGTGCCCTGGACCATGAAGATGAGCATGATCTGCCCGGGCGTGGCGCCCAGGGTGCGCAAGATGGCGATGTCGCCACGCTTGTCGTTGACCACCATCACCAGGGTGGAAATGATGTTGAACGCAGCCACCGCCACGATCAGCAGCAACAGCAAGCCGATCATGGCCTTTTCCATGCGGATCGCCTGGTACAGGTTGCCGTGGGTACGGGTCCAGTCGCGGCTGTAGTACTCCTGGTCACCCAGTTGCTGGGCGATGCTCCAGGCAACGCGCGGCGCCTGGAACAGGTCGTCGAACTTCAGGCGCAGGCCTTGTACCTGATCGGGCTTCCAGCGGTGCAGGCGGGACAGGTCGCTGATGTTGGTCAGGCCCAGGTAGCCGTCGATTTCGCCCGCGCCAACGTGGAAGGTGCCAACCACGGTGAAGCGCTTCATGCGCGGGAACATGCCGGCCGGGGTCACGCTGACCTCGGGGGCGACAAAGGTGAGCTTGTCGCCAATGGCCACGCCCAGCTTGGCGGCCGCCTTGTCGCCGATCATGATGCCCCACTCGCCCGGTGCCAACTGGTCCAGGCGGCCCTGCAGGACGAAGTTGTCGATGATCGACACCTCGCGCTCGCGGGCCGGGTCGATGCCGTTGAGCAGCACCTTCTGCACCTTGCCGTCATGGGTCAGCAGGCCCTGCATCTGGGTGAACGGCGCAACCGCCACCACCTGCGGATTCTGCTTTACTTGTTGGGCAAGGGCCTGCCAGTCGGCAATGGGCTGGCCGCTCTCCAGCGTGGCATGGGGGATCATGCCCAGCACGCGGGTGCGCATCTCGTGGTCGAAACCGTTCATTACCGACAACACCACGATCATCACCACCACGCCCAGGGCGAGGCCGATCATCGAGGTCAGGGAAATGAACGAGACGAAGTGATTGCGTCGTTTGGCACGGGTATAACGCGTGCCGATAAATGCGAAAAGAGGTCTGAACATGTCGGGGCTTGTTCGGATGAAAGGGAACGTCCTTGTGGCGAGGCGCCTACGGCGGCTTTACACTCGGACCACCGCCGCTACCTTGGGTTCGCCATGACGACATTAGACGAAGAAGATCGCCGCGAATATTACCGCATCGAAGACCGGATCGCACTTCAAATCAGCCCTCTCAGCGCGGCCGAAGCCCTTGACCCAGATGTGTTGCAAGATGATTCCCCGCTGTTCAACCTGCTCAGCGAGCTGCACCTGTCCGACTTCGAGTCGCAGCACCTGCTGCGCCAACTGAGCGACAAGGACCGCACCCTCGCCGCCTTCCTGCGCGCGCAGAACAAGCGCCTCGACCTGCTCAGCGCAGTGGTTGCCCATACCCTGCTCGGCGAAGTAGGCCAGCCCCAGCCGGTGAAGATTTCCGAGGGTGGCATCGAGTTCGTGCAAACCGCGCCGGTTGCCCCTGGCACCCAGGTAAAAGTAAAAATGGTACTGATGCCACGCGCCCACGGCCTGTTGCTGCGCGGCAAGGTCACCCATTGCGACCCACGCGCCAACGGCAGTTTCGACGTCGGCACCGAATTCATCGACATGACCGACGCCCAGCGGCAACTGCTGGCCCGCTACATCCTGCAGCGCCAACAGCAGCAACGGCGCCAGCAACTGGAACAGAACAACCCAGCCTCCTGAACCTGTTTTCTCTGATTTGAAGGAACGAACGTGACCCTGATCTACGGCCATCGCGGCGCCAAGGGCGAAGCACCCGAGAACACCCTGACCAGTTTCCAGCAGTGCCTGGCCCACGGCGTCAACCGCTGCGAACTGGACCTGCACCTGTCAGCCGACAACGAGCTGATGGTGATCCACGACGCTACCCTCAAGCGCACCACCGGCCGGCGCGGCAAGGTGGTCGAGCACCCAGCCGCGGAACTGGTCAAGATCGACGCTCGCAAAGGCGGCCCGGGCCATGTACAACCCTGCCCTATCCCAACCCTGCAAACGCTGTTCGAAAAATGCCCGTTCGAGCACTGGCAACTGGAAGTGAAAAGCGCCTCGCGCACCCGCGCCGCCACCACGGTGCTGGCAATTCGTGAGCTGGCCCAGCAATACGGCCTGCTGGACAAAGTGACCATCACCTCCAGTTCGCGCGAAGTGCTGGGCGCTGCGCTAGAGCTGGTACCGGACGTTAAGCGCGGGCTGGTGGCCGAATACGCCTGGCTCGACCCGCTGAAGGTGGCACAGAACTATGGCTGCGAGCTGCTGGCGTTGAACTGGACGCTGTGCACCCCCGAGCGCCTGCTGAAAGCGCAGGGTCAGGGTTTGCACGTGTCGGTATGGACGGTCAACGAACCGGCACTGATGCGCCGGCTCGCTGATTTTGGCGTGGACAGCCTGATTACAGACTTTCCCGGTTTGGCCAAGACCACCCTCGGGCAGGGTTGAAATCGGTCTCTCCGACCGGCTCAGGCCACCGGTCGGAGCCGCTCAAAAAAGCCGGTTCAGGCCGTCGTAGGCAGCTACCCGATAGGCTTCGGCCATGGTTGGGTAATTGAACGTGGTGTTGACGAAGTACTTCAGGTTGTTCTGCTCACCCGGCTGGTTCATGATCGCCTGGCCAATGTGGACAATCTCCGAAGCCTGGTAGCCGAAGCAGTGCACGCCGAGAATTTCCAGGGTTTCGCGGTGGAACAGGATCTTCAGCATGCCCTGCGGCTCGCCGGCAATCTGCGCACGCGCCATGCCTTTGAAGAAGGCCTTGCCCACCTCGTACGGCACCTTGGCCTGGGTCAGCTCCTGCTCGTTCTTGCCGATCGAGCTGATTTCCGGAATGGTGTAGATGCCGGTTGGCACGTCGTTGACGAAGCGCCAGCTGCCATTGTCGACGATGCTGCCAGCGGCCGAGCGGCCCTGGTCATGGGCGGCACTGGCCAGGCTTGGCCAGCCGATCACGTCACCCGCGCCATAGATGTTCGGCACGCTGGAGCGGTAGGCCTCGTCGACCTCGATCTGGCCACGGCTGTTGACCTTGATGCCGATGTTTTCCAGGCCCAGCTTGTCGGTGTTGCCGGTACGGCCATTGCACCACAGCAAGGCGTCGGCCTTGATCTTCTTGCCCGACTTCAGGTGCAGGATCACCCCGTTGTCCAGGCCTTCGACGCGCTCATACTCTTCGTTGTGGCGCACGGTGATATTGTTGTTGCTGAAGTGGTAGCTCAGCGCCTGGGAGATTTCCGAATCGAGGAAGCTCAACAGCTGGCCACGGTTGTCGACCAGTTCCACCAGTACGCCCAGGCCGCTGAAGATCGACGCGTATTCGCAACCGATCACGCCGGCGCCGTACACGATCAGCTTGCGCGGAGTGTGGCTGAGGCTGAGGATGGTGTCGCTGTCATAGACGCGCGGGTGGTGGAAGTCGATGTCGGCCGGGCGGTACGGGCGCGAGCCGGTGGCGATGATGATGTGCTTGGCGTTGAGTTTTTCGACCACGCCGTTCGGGCACACCACTTCGACGGTTTGCTCGTCGGCGAAGCTGCCGGTGCCGAAGAACACGTCAACACGGTTGCGGGCGTAGTAGCCAGTGCGCGAAGCCACCTGCTTGGCAATTACCTTCTCGGCGCTTTTCAGCACGTCCGGGAACGAGAACCAGCGCGGCTCGCCGATGGCGCGGAACATGGTATTGGTGTTGAACTGCATGATCTGCCGCACCGAGTGACGCAGTGCCTTGGACGGGATGGTGCCCAGGTGCGTGCAGTTGCCACCAACCTGGCGACGGTCATCGACCATCGCTACCTTGCGCCCTGCTTTGGCGGCGTTCATTGCCGCGCCTTCACCGGCCGGGCCGGAACCCAGCACCACTACGTCGTAGTTGTAGACAGCCATGCGTACTCCTTCAGAACTGGCCCGCAAGCCACGGTCGCTCGCGGGGCGCGATCATGCCGCCGGGGCGTCATGAGAAAATTCGGGTGCAGTCTAATCAAGCGTGAACGCCGCGCACATTAACCCTTGGTCGCGTCGTAGGCCAATTTTGCCCGCACTACATATGCTTCACCCTTTCCCTGGCGGCAATCATCCCTGCTTGTGCTTTCACTCGCCTTTCACCGCCCGTTCAAACGCGGGCGTAGCTCGGGAGACGAAGCCACCCTCTGCCCGAGTCACCAAAACCGCGGCCAGGCCATGCGCCACAGCAAAATCCCAGCCCTGTTCAGGGCCCAGGATCAGCAGCAGCGTCGAATAGCCATCAGCCTGCAGCGCCGAGGCGTCAAGCACGGTAACCGCGGCCAGGTCGTGTTCGACCGGGCGCCCGAGGCGGGCATCGAAGGTGTGCGAATAGCGCCGGCCATTCTGCTCGAAATAGTGCCGATAGTCACCCGAGGTTGAGACTGAAAGGCCATTGACCGGAATGATCTGGCGGGCGATCTGGCGGTCCGCGCGTGGCAGTTCCAGGGCGATGCGCCAGGGGCTGCCATCGGGTTTGCGGCCCACTGCCTTGAGTTCGCCGGTGGCCTCGGCAACAAAACTGGCGATGCCCATGGCCTGCAGCCTGGCAGCGATCAGGTCGACCGCATGGCCAGCGGCGATGCTGTTGAAGTCGAGCTGTACCGGGGCGTCCTTGCACAGGGCCTGGCCGTCGATGTGCAGGTGGCGGTAGCCGACGCGCTGGCGCACCTGGGCCAGGGCCTGCGGGTGGGGTACTTGCTCGTGGCGGGCCTGGGGGCCAAAGCCCCACAGGTCGAGTAATGGTTCTACCGTGAGGTCGAAGGCGCCGCCACTTTGCTCGGCCAGGTGCTGGCCGAGGCTGACCAGTTCGAGCATGTCGGCCGGCAGGGCCAGGCACTGGTTGGCGGGCAACTGGTTGAACTGGCTGACCGTGGAATCGCCGCGGTAGGTGGAATAATGCTGGTCGATGTCGTGCAGGATGGTTTCGACTGCTGCCTGCACCTGCGCCGGCGCCGGGCCACCGGGCTCGCGCACGTACTGGATGCTGTAGCTGCTGCCCATGGTGGGGCCGCCCAGGCGCTCCAGGGTGGGGCCCTGGTTGCAGGCGGTGAGTAGCAGAAGGATGAAAAGCAAGGCTGTGCGCAAGATTCCGACTCTCAGTTGCCAGTGCTGGCCTCTTCGCGGCGGTTCGACGCCTCGATGAACCCGCTCCCACAGGGATCGCACAGTCCTTGAGAGAAGCGATAATCCTGTGGGAGCGGGTTCATCGAGGCGTCGAACCGCCGCGAAGAGGCCAGCACTGGCAACACAAATTCTGGATAAAAAAACGGGAACCCGAAGGTTCCCGTTTTTTCATTGCCTTACAAGCGAATCAGCGTGGAAACGCTGGCGGGTTCACACCGGCCATGTCTTCCATCACGCGAACCACCTGGCAGCTGTAACCGAATTCGTTGTCGTACCAGACGTACAGGACAACGCGGTTGTCGTTGGCGATGGTCGCTTCAGCGTCAACCACACCGGCGTGGCGCGAGCCGACGAAGTCGGTCGAAACCACTTCCTGCGAGGCCACGTAGTCGATCTGCTTGTGCAGTTCGGAGTGCATGGCGGTCTGGCGCAGGTACTCGTTGATTTCGTCGCGAGTAGTGGCCTTTTCCAGGTTCAGGTTGAGGATGGCCATCGAAACGTTCGGCGTCGGTACGCGAATGGCGTTGCCGGTCAGCTTGCCCTTCAGCACTGGCAGTGCCTTGGCGGCAGCAGTGGCGGCGCCGGTTTCGGTGATGACCATGTTCAGCGGCGCGGCACGGCCACGGCGGCTGCCCTTGTGGAAGTTGTCGATCAGGTTCTGGTCGTTGGTGAACGAGTGAACGGTTTCGACGTGGCCATTGACGATGCCGTACTGGTCGTTGATAGCCTTGAGCACCGGCACAATGGCGTTGGTGGTGCAGGAAGCGGCCGAGATGATCTTGTCATCGGCAGCGATGTCACCGTGGTTGATGCCGTGCACGATGTTCTTCAGCGCGCCCTTGCCAGGTGCGGTGAGGATCACGCGGGCAGCGCCCGGGCAGGCCAGGTGCTGGCCCAGGCCGTCGGCATCACGCCATACGCCGGTGTTGTCGACGATCAGCGCGTTTTCGATGCCGTACTGGGTGTAGTCGACTTCGCTCGGGCTCTTGGCGTAGATAACCTGGATCAGGTTGCCGTTGGCGGTGATGGTGTTGTTGGCTTCGTCAATGGTGATGGTGCCATCGAACGGGCCGTGCACCGAGTCACGGCGCAGCAGGCTGGCACGCTTGACCAGGTCGTTCTCGGCGCCTTTGCGCACGACGATGGCGCGCAGGCGCAGGCCGTCGCCGCCACCGGTCTTCTCGATCAGGATGCGCGCCAGCAGGCGGCCGATGCGGCCGAAGCCGTACAGGACAACGTCGGTGCCTTTGCGCGCCGAAGCGTTCTGCTGGCCAACCACTTCGGCCAGCTCTTCACGGACGAACTGCTCGGCAGTGCGGCCATTGCCTTCCTGCTTGAACTTGTTGGCCAGCTTGCCCAGGTCAACCGAAGCGGCGCCCAGTTTCAGCTCGCTCATGGCCTTGAGCAGGGGGAATGTCTCGTGGACGGACAGTTCGGTTTCGTCGGTTTGACGATGACGCGCAAAGCGATGCGCCTTGAGGATCGAGATAACCGAACGGTTGATCAGGCTGCGGCCATAAATCGAGCTCACCACGTTGTTGTTGCGGTAGAGCTGACCGATAAGCGGGATCATCGCTTCAGCCAGGGCTTCACGATCAATCCACTCACCAAGACACTGGTCGGGCTTCTGAGTCACGGGAACCTTCCACATGTAGGGACAGAAAAAAGGGGCTACATTATGACGCCCCAACGCGGAACCGGCAATGAGCGCCTGTCGCAGTGACGCAAGCCAGCGTTCATGGCCTTTCGAGCCTGACAGCCGGCACCGTCACCGGTACAATCGGTCTCTTTGCCGCAACGCTTGGAGTGCAATCTCCCGTGTCAGTTCTGCGCCTACCGCAAATGTCGGCCACGGCCGGCAAACAAACCTGGGGCAACCTGCCCGGTGCCGCCCTCAGCCTTGCCATCGCCGAGGCCGCCAGCAGCGCTGGCCGCTTCACCCTGCTGCTGACGGCCGACAGCCAGGCCGCCGACCGTCTGGAACAGGAGCTGCGCTTCTTTGCCCCGGACCTGCCGGTGCTGCCGTTTCCCGATTGGGAAACCCTGCCCTACGACCTGTTCTCGCCGCACCAGGACATCATCTCGCAGCGCATCGCCAGCCTGTACCGCCTGCCGGAGCTGAGCCACGGCATCCTCGTGGTGCCGGTCACCACCGCCCTGCACCGCCTGGCCCCCACGCGCTTCCTGCTGGGCAGCAGCCTGGTGCTGGATGTGGGCCAGACCATCGACGTGGAGCAGATGCGTACGCGCCTGGAGGCCAGCGGCTACCGCTGCGTCGACACCGTTTACGAGCATGGCGAGTTCGCCGTGCGTGGCGCATTGATCGACCTGTTCCCGATGGGCAGCAAGCTGCCCTACCGCATCGACCTGTTCGATGACGAAATCGAAACCCTGCGCACGTTCGACCCCGAGACACAGCGCTCGATCGACAAGGTCGACTCGATCCGCCTGCTGCCGGCGCGCGAATTCCCGATGCAGAAGGAGGAAGTCACCCGCTTCAAGGCGCGCTTCCGCGAGCGCTTCGACGTCGACTTCCGCCGCAGCGCCATTTTCCAGGACCTGGCCAGCGGCATCATCCCTGCCGGTATCGAGTACTACCTGCCGCTGTTCTTCGAAGAAACCTCGACGCTGTTCGACTACCTGCCGGCCGACACCCAGGTGTTCTCGCTGCCGGGCGTGGAACAGGCGGCCGAACACTTCTGGAACGACGTGCGCGGGCGTTATGAAGACCGCCGCGGCGACCTCAGCCGGCCACTGCTGCCGCCGGCCGAGCTGTTCCTGCCGGTAGAAGACTGCTTCGCCCGGCTCAAGCAATGGCCGCGGGTGGTGGTCAGCAGCGAGGACCTCGACCCGGGCGCAGGCCGCGAGCGCTTCCCGGCACGCGCCCTGCCCAACCTGGCCATCGAAGCCAAGGCCAACCAGCCACTGGCCGAACTGGCCAGCTTCCTCGACCAGTTCCCGGGCCGCGTGCTGTTCACTGCCGAGTCAGCGGGCCGCCGCGAAGTATTGCTGGAACTGCTCGAACGGCTGAAGCTGCGGCCGCACACCGTCGACGGCTGGGATGACTTCATTACCGGTGCCGAGCGCCTGGCAATCACCATCGCCCCGCTGGACGACGGCCTGGTGCTGGACGACCCAGGCCTGGCCCTGATTGCCGAAAGCCCGCTGTTCGGCCAGCGGGTAATGCAGCGCCGGCGCCGTGACAAGCGCGGCGAAACCGCCAACGACGCGGTGATCAAGAACCTTACCGAACTGCGCGAAGGCGCGCCGGTGGTGCACATCGACCATGGCGTAGGGCGCTACCTGGGCCTGGCCACCCTGGAAATCGACGGCCAGGCTGCCGAATTCCTCACCCTGGAATACGCCGAGAACGCCAAGCTGTACGTGCCGGTGGCCAACCTGCACCTGATCGCCCGCTACACCGGTAGCGATGATGCCCTGGCACCGCTGCACCGGCTGGGCTCTGAGGCGTGGCAAAAAGCCAAGCGCAAGGCCGCCGAGCAGGTGCGCGACGTGGCCGCCGAGTTGCTCGACATCTACGCCCGCCGCGCCGCGCGCAAGGGCTATGCGTTTGCCGACCCGTCCGCCGACTACGCCACCTTCAGCGCCGGCTTCCCGTTCGAGGAAACCCCCGACCAGCAAGCTGCCATCGAGGCCGTGCGTGCCGACATGCTGGCGCCCAAACCAATGGACCGCCTGGTCTGCGGCGACGTGGGCTTCGGCAAGACCGAAGTGGCCATGCGCGCGGCGTTCATTGCCGTGCACAGCGGCCGCCAGGTGGCCGTGCTGGTGCCCACCACCCTGCTCGCCCAGCAGCACTACAACAGCTTCCGTGACCGCTTTGCCGACTGGCCGGTGACCGTCGAAGTGATGAGCCGCTTCAAGTCGGCCAAGGAAGTCGCCGCCGCCGCTGCCGACCTGGCCGAAGGCAAGATCGACATCCTGATCGGCACCCACAAGCTGCTGCAGGACGACGTGCGCTTCAAGGACCTGGGCCTGGCGATCATCGACGAAGAGCACCGCTTTGGCGTGCGCCAGAAGGAACAACTGAAGGCCCTGCGCAGCGAGGTCGACATCCTCACCCTCACCGCCACGCCAATCCCGCGTACGCTGAACATGGCGGTGGCAGGCATGCGCGACCTGTCGATCATCGCCACGCCGCCAGCGCGCCGCCTGTCGGTGCGCACCTTCGTCATGGAGCAGAACAAGAGCACGGTCAAGGAAGCGCTGCTGCGTGAGCTGCTGCGCGGTGGCCAGGTGTACTACCTGCACAACGATGTGAAAACCATCGAAAAATGCGCCGCCGAGCTCGCCGAACTGGTGCCCGAGGCACGTATCGGCATCGGCCATGGGCAGATGCGCGAGCGCGAGCTGGAACAGGTGATGAGCGACTTTTACCACAAGCGCTTCAACGTGCTGGTGGCCTCGACCATCATCGAAACCGGTATCGACGTGCCCAGCGCCAATACCATCGTCATCGAGCGTGCCGACAAGTTCGGCCTGGCCCAGTTGCACCAGCTGCGCGGCCGGGTTGGCCGTAGCCACCACCAGGCCTACGCCTACCTGCTCACGCCGACCCGGCAGAAGGTCAGCGCCGACGCCGAGAAACGCCTGGAGGCCATCGCCAACACCCAGGACCTGGGCGCCGGCTTCGTGCTGGCCACCAACGACCTGGAAATCCGCGGTGCCGGCGAGTTGCTGGGCGAAGGCCAGAGCGGGCAGATCCAGGCGGTTGGCTTTACCCTGTACATGGAAATGCTCGAACGCGCCGTCAAGGCGATCCGCAAGGGCACCCAACCCAACCTTGAGCAGCCGCTGGGCGGTGGCCCGGAGATCAACCTGCGCCTGCCGGCGCTGATCCCCGAGGACTACCTGCCCGACGTGCATGCGCGGCTGATCCTGTACAAGCGCATTGCCTCGGCCGCCGACGAAGAAGGCCTCAAGGACCTGCAGGTCGAGATGATCGACCGCTTCGGCCTGCTGCCGGAGCCGACCAAGAACCTGATGCGCCTGACCTCGCTCAAGCTGCACGCGGAAAAGCTCGGCATCAAGAAAGTCGATGCCGGCCCCAACGGCGGCAAGCTCGAGTTCGAGGCCGAAACCCCGGTCGATCCGCTGACCCTGATCAAGCTGATCCAGGGCCAGCCCAAACGCTACAAGTTCGAAGGCGCGACCCAGTTCCGTTTCCTGGTGCCGATGGAACGCCCCGACGAACGCTTCAATACTCTGGAGGCGCTGTTCGAGCGCCTGACCCCACAGCCTGCCTAAGGAAGATCCATGCGTGCCATCCGTTGCCTGACCCTGCTGCTGGCGCTGTTCGCCCCGGCGGCCTTCGCTGAAGGCCTGTATCAGGTAGAAATGCTCCTGGTGCGACAAAACAGCGTGCCCGCCTTCACCAGCCCGTTCGCCCCGGAAGACTGGAGCGCCGGTGCCCCGCGCCTGGAGAAGGACGCCGAGCGCCGCCTGGCACTGGAAGATGAAGCCACCCGTCTGGAGGCTACCGCCGACTACACCGTGCTGATGCACAAGGCCTGGCAGCAGCAAGTGGGCAGCGAACCCAGCCGCATCGCCCTGGGCGAAGGCGCCGAGCAGTTCGGCCACTTCCCTATCGAAGGCAACCTGAGCATCGCCGAAGGCCGCTTTATCGCGGTCGAGGCCAACTTCTGGGTCAACCAGCTGGACGGCAACGGCAGCGTGCTGCAAAGCGAGCAGTTCAAGCAGAGCAACAGCAACGTCAAGGGCGGCCAGCTGACCTTCCTCGACGGCGGGCACCTGGCGGTGCTGCTGAAGGTGACGCCACCGGGTACGCCGAAAATGCCGGCGATGAACCCGGAGATGATGGAGCAGTGATGTGAGCGATGGCGATGCGCAGCAGCTGTTGAGGGCCTACCCGGACTGGGTCGACTTCATCGAGGCCGGTGCGATGGTGCGAGGCCGCAATTATGCCGCGCAAGAGCAGGCTCGCATCCTGTCGCAGCATGGCCCGGTAATCGAAGCCATCTGCAAGGGCTCCGCAGGCCAGACCTACCAGCAAACCATACGACTGATCGTCAACCATGGCGACCTGCGCGTGTTCGGGCGCTGCACCTGTCCGGTTACGCACAACTGCAAGCACTGCGTTGCGGCGCTGCTGCAGTTACAGGGCAGCCTCGACGCCGAAGCCGCGCAAGATCAATCCAGCCTGTCGCTGCCACCAGACCTGAACCTGTGGGTTCAGGCCCTTGAATCCCCGTCCCAGCCTGCAACACCTCAAGGGCCCGCGCGCAAAGGCCCGGCAATCTACTACCGCATTCATGTGGATCAAGCGCTCTGGCGACTCGAACCGATCAAAGGCACCCGCCAGGCAGACGACACACTGAAGATCGGTCGCATCACATCGATGCCCGAAATGCTGTACTACACACCTCGCTACGTCACAGAAGATGATGCGCGGCTTTTGCGCCTGATCGATTCCCGTAGCGAAACGACTACACCCGCGGCACAACTGGAAGGCAAACAGGGTGGGGAGCTCTACAGCTACGCCCTCGCCACCGGCCGCCTGCTATTCGAGGACGACTTGATCCCCCTGTCCCCCGGGCCGGAGCTGCATGCCGAGTTCCGCTGGGTCAGGCTGGATAATGGTAGCTACCGCGGCGCCTGGTACCACGATGGCCACGAGCCGTTGCAGGCGGTGCCCATCGAGCCGATGCACTATGTCGACAGGCAGCAACATGTGACCGGCACGCTGCGCCACGACCTCGACCCCTTCATTGCCAGCCAGCTTGCGCGCGCGCCCGTGGTACCCGAGCACCTGGTTATTCCCTTGAGTCATCGATTGAACGCCTTGAACCGCCACGTCCCCACCCCCACAACCGTGAGCACTGAGCAGGTCGATGGCATCATGCCAAAAGGGCGGCTGACCCTGGGCAGCCTCGAATTCAGCGCCTATATGCCCAAAACGGGCCGCATGCAACGGCAGATGCAGCACCGCGCCGCACTGGCGTTTGACTACGACGGCCTGCGCGCCAATGGCAGCGACGACAAGCCGCTGACCCGCCTGGCGGGCACCACCAGCCAACGCATTCGCCGCCAGCCCCAGGCCGAACAGGCGCTACGCAAAACCCTGCGCGACCTGGGCTTCAAGGCCGCCACCCGGCAGAGCAAAGCCCTGCCCGACAGCGCCGGCGAAATGTACCAGCTGCCCGACGACGAAGCCTGGCTACGCTTTGCCCGCGAAAGCCTGCCGCACCTGCGTGAAGCCGGCTGGGACATCGACATCCACCGCGACTTCGCCTTCAACCTGCAACAGGTGGACGACTGGTACGCCACCATCGACGAAGCCCCCGGCCACGAATGGTTCGACCTGGAACTGGGCATCGTGGTCGACGGCCAGCGCCACAGCCTGCTGCCGATCGTGCTGCAACTGCTGCGCAGCAGCCCAGAGCTGCTGCGCCCCAGCGAGCTGGCCCGGCGCAGCGACGACGAACACCTGCTGATCGACCTCAACCGCGGCCGCCTGGATGCCCCGGCCCTGCGCGTCGCCCTGCCCTACGGCCGTATCAAGGCCGTGATGGGCACTCTGGGCGAACTGTACCTGCACGAAGACACCGCAGGCCCGGCCCTGCGCATGGAGCGCGCCGACGCCGCTCGCCTGAACGAAATCGAAGGCCTGCCGCTGCACTGGGAAGGTGGCGAACATGTGCGCGACCTGGGCCGCCGCCTGCGCGATGCCCGCGACCTGCAGGTAGAACCACCCAGCGGGCTGCAAGCCAGCCTGCGCCCCTATCAGCAGCAAGGCCTGAACTGGTTGCAGGCACTGCGCGAAATGGGCACTGGCGGCATCCTCGGTGACGACATGGGCCTGGGCAAGACCCTGCAGGCCCTGGCCCACCTGCTACTGGAAAAGCAGTCCGGGCGCCTCGCCAGCCCCGCGCTGGCGGTGATGCCGACCAGCCTGATCCCCAACTGGCTGGACGAAGCCCAGCGCTTTGCCCCGAGCCTGCGCGTACTCGCCCTGCACGGGCCGGGGCGTAGCAAGCACTTTGCCAAGCTGCATGAGTACGACCTGGTCCTGACCACCTACGCACTGGTGCCGCGCGACCTCGAACACCTGCGTACCCAAGCCTGGCATGTACTGGTGCTGGACGAAGCGCAGAACATCAAGAGCAGCACCAGCAAGGCCGCCCTCGCCGTCTGCGAGCTGCAAGCCACCCAGCGCGTATGCCTGACCGGCACGCCGATGGAAAACAACCTGGGCGAGCTGTGGTCGATCTTCCACTTCCTGATGCCCGGCTGGCTGGGTGACCTCAAGCGCTTCAACCAGGACTACCGCACGCCGATCGAGCGCCACGGCGACGGTGAGCGCATGGCCCACCTGGCCAGCCGCATCCGCCCGTTCCTGTTGCGCCGCACCAAGGAACAGGTGGCGACCGAGCTGCCGGCCAAGACCGAGATGGTGCATTGGGTCGAACTCAGCGACGCCCAGCGCGACACCTACGAAGCCGTGCGGGTGGCCATGGACCAGAAGGTCCGCGACGAAATCGCCCGCAATGGCGCCGCGCGCAGCCAGATCGTGATCCTTGACGCGCTGCTCAAGCTGCGCCAGGTGTGCTGCGACCTGCGCCTGGTCAAAGGCGTGGAAAGCAAAGGCAACCAGGCCGACAAGGGCAAGCTGGGCGCACTACTGGAAATGCTCGAAGAGCTGCTTAGCGAAGGCCGCCGGGTACTGTTGTTCTCGCAGTTCACCTCGATGCTGGCCCTGATCGAGCAGGAACTGGAAAAGCGCAAGATCCGCTACAGCCTGCTGACCGGCGACACCCGCGACCGGCGCACGCCGGTGCAGCAGTTCCAGCAGGGTGACAGCGAAGTGTTCCTGATTAGCCTCAAGGCCGGTGGCGTGGGCTTGAACCTGACGGCTGCGGACACGGTGATCCACTTCGACCCCTGGTGGAACCCGGCCAGTGAAAACCAGGCCACCGACCGCGCCTACCGCATTGGCCAGGACAAGCCGGTGTTCGTGTTCAAGTTGATTACCCGGGGGACGGTGGAAGAGAAGATCCAGGTGTTGCAGCAGGAGAAGGCGGCGCTGGCGGCGAGCCTGCTGGATGGTGGGCAGGCTGGGCAGTGGCGACTTGGGGATGAAGAAATTGAGGCGTTGTTCGCGCCATTGCCTGGCAAGCGGGGGAGGTAAATCAGGAATTTGTATTGTCAATGCGGGCCTCTTCGCGGGTAAACCCGCTCCCACAGGTACAGCGCTGCCCTTGAGAGCAGTGATATCCCTGTGGGAGCGGGTTCACCCGCGAAGAGGCCC
The DNA here is from genome assembly GCF_016658545.1 of Pseudomonas sp. S37. Lineage (GTDB taxonomy): Bacteria > Pseudomonadota > Gammaproteobacteria > Pseudomonadales > Pseudomonadaceae > Aquipseudomonas. The sequence goes on from NZ_JACVZC010000094.1 coordinate 22,551, forward strand.
GCACAGGCAAACGCCACTCAATCGACCAACTGTGCCTCTTTCAACGCCCCCAACGCCTCCAGCCACCGTGGCTGCTGGCGATAATCGGTCCGTGCAAAGCCCTGCCCACGCATCCGCGCAATCCGCGGCGAGGGCTTGACCTTCATCCGCTGCGCCGCACTCAACGCCAGCTCTGCCGCCGCCCGGTCGTTGCACACCAGCCCCATGTCACAGCCAGCGCTCAGCGCCGCCTCGATACGGCTGGCCGCATCGCCCACCACATGGGCACCGGCCATCGACAGGTCATCACTGAAGATCACCCCGTCAAAACCCAGCTCGCCACGCAGGATGTCCTGCAGCCAGCGCCGCGAGAAGCCGGCCGGCTGGTTGTCGACTTGCGGGTAGATGACATGCGCCGGCATCACCGCCGCCAGCTGCCCGCTCAGGCGGCTGAACGGCACCAGGTCGGCCTGGCGCAGTTGCTCAAGGCTGCGCTCATCGGTCGGGATGGCCACATGCGAGTCAGCCTCGGCCCAGCCATGCCCCGGGAAATGCTTGCCACAGGCAGCCATGCCCGCCGCGTTCATGCCACGGATAAACGCCCCGGCCAGTTGCGTGGCGCGTAGCGGGTCACCTTCGAAGGCACGGCTGCCGACCACAGCGCTGCGTTGGTGATCCAGGTCAAGTACCGGTGCAAAGCTCAGGTCCAGGCCAACCGCCAGCACCTCGGTCGCCATCAGCCAACCGCACTGCTCGGCCAGGTATTCGGCATTGTCGTTATCGGCCAGCGCGCGCATGGCTGGCAGCCGTACAAAACCCTGGCGCAGGCGCTGCACGCGGCCACCTTCCTGGTCCACCGCCAGGATCAGCTCGGGGCGAATGGCGCGGATGGAAGCACACAGCTCACGCACCTGGCGCGGGCTGTCGATGTTGCGGGCAAAGATGATCAGGCCAGCCACTTCGGGCTGGCGCAGCAGGTGACGGTCTTCGGCGGTCAGCCATTTACCGGCGATATCCACCATCAGGGAGCCTTGCAGGCTGACGGTCATGGGTAATCCTTCATTGAAGACTGAACAGAAGCCGCGCTAGCTTAGCCCAAGCGCCGCGCCCCGCCCAGCCTTCAAGCCTTGGCGGTGGTGGCGCTGGTCTTGCTGCGCGGGCGCAGTTGCGCGGTGGCCATGGCGTCGTCGGTAACACCACTGTCGGCGCGCATGCCCGCCGCCAGGAACGGTACCATCAGGCGCATCACCTGCTCGATCGAGGTATTGATGCCGAAATCGGTCTCGGCGATCGCACGCAGGGCCTTGATACCCGACATGCTGAAGGCAGCGGCGCCGAGCATGAAGTGCACCCGCCAGAACAGTTCCAGCGGCGGAATACGTGGCGCGGCTTCGTTGACCAGCAGCATGTAGCGGCGGAACACTTTGCCGTACATGTCTTCCAGGTAACGCCGCAGGTGGCCCTGGCTCTGGCTGAAGGCCAGGCCCAGCAGGCGCATGAAGATCGACAGGTCGTTGTTGCTGCGCGGCTGTACAGCCAGTGCCTGCTCGACCAGCATTTCCAGCAGCTCTTCGAGGCTGGGCTTTTGCTCCGGCTTGGCCTGGCGACGTTCCAGCTCACGCTCCAGGCTGGCGCAGAACGGCCCCAGGAAGCGTGAGAACACTGCCTGGATCAGCGCCTTCTTGGAGCCGAAGTGATAGTTGACGGCCGCCAGGTTGACCCCGGCCTTGCTGGTAATCAGCCGCAACGAGGTCTCGGCGAACCCCCTTTCCGCGAACAGCTGCTCGGCAGCATCGAGAATGCGTTCAACGGTTTCCGATTGGGCCATGACTACTCCGGGTACTCCGCCAGACAAACAGGTGTTTGAAACATACGTTTCAGCCCTGCATCTGTCAAGGCTCGGTGACCGGGCGGTCGCCATTTAAAAGCGCCAGCCGGCCAGCGGCAAGCGCCACCTCTGCCGTTTATTGCGCGTTATGGCTTGCAGCGCATCCAGTACTGTATATAATCCCAGTCACTGTACAAAAAGACAGAGCGCACAATATGTTGAAACTCACGCCACGCCAAGCCGAAATTCTCGCGTTCATCAAGCGTTGCCTGGAAGACAACGGCTTTCCGCCAACCCGCGCCGAGATCGCTCAAGAGCTGGGCTTCAAGTCGCCCAACGCAGCCGAAGAGCACCTCAAGGCCCTTGCCCGCAAGGGTGCGATCGAAATGACCCCGGGCGCCTCCCGCGGCATTCGCATTCCGGGCTTTGAAGCCAAGGCCGAAGAAAGCGGCCTGCCGATCATCGGTCGGGTGGCTGCCGGTGCACCGATCCTTGCCGAACAGCACATCGAGCAATCCTGCAACATCAACCCGGCATTCTTCCACCCCCAGGCCGACTATTTGCTGCGCGTACACGGCATGAGCATGAAGGACGTCGGCATCTTCGACGGCGACCTGCTGGCGGTACATACCTGCCGCGAAGCCCGCAACGGCCAGATCGTGGTAGCCCGCATCGGCGACGAAGTCACCGTCAAGCGTTTCAAGCGCGAAGGCAGCAAGGTCTGGCTGCTGGCCGAAAACCCCGAATTCGCCCCCATCGAAGTCGACCTGAAAGAACAGGAACTGGTGATCGAGGGCTTGAGCGTCGGCGTCATTCGCCGCTGATCCAGGAGGCGTCATGCAGCAGTTCATTCACGCACCCGAGCAAGCCCAGTTGCCGTTGTTCGAAGCATTCCTCGCCCAACCCATACTACCTGGCCTGAAAGCCAGCGAACTGGCACGCAAGAGCACCCAGCCCGAACTGTTCAGCGAACTGTCGCTGCGCGGCGCCCCCGGGCACTGCCAAAGCCTGCTGGCACCGGTACTGCGCGAGCTGAGCGAAGAAGACGAGACCCGCTGGCTGACCCTGATCGCCCCACCATCGAGCCTGACCCAGGCCTGGCTGCGCGATGCCGGCCTTAACCGTGAACGTATCCTGCTGCTGCACCCTCGCAGCAACCAAAGCCCGCTGCAACTGGCCTGCGAAGTCTTGCGCCTGGGCCTCAGCCATACCGTGGTCAGCTGGCTGGGCAGTGTCAACGCCACTTCACGCCAGCAGTTGCTGCGCGCAGCCAGTGCCGGAAATGCACAAAGCCTGAACATCCGCCTCGGCTGATGTTCAGGCTTTGCCTGTCACTTCAAAAAGCCTGACGCCCTGCTGCATCATCAGTGCAGCACGCGTGGCCCTTCATCTTTCTCCAGCTCGCCATCCATCAGGCGACCGGCCATCTGCACGCCCACGCTGAGCATGGCCTTGGCCACTTCAACATGCTGGCCCTGCAGGAATACCTTGGCGTCTTCCGAGAAATCCAGGGTTACCAGAGAGCCCTCATCCTCGGCGCGACGCAGTTCGATGCGGCCATCGGGCAACTCGACAATTTCCAGAAACGACGTAGACATAAATGGCAGTTCTCCGCGAAAGGCCAGCATTGTACCAGCCGCTGCGGTTATCAGCACTCACTCAACGCGTCGCGGAAACGTCTCACCAGGCCTTTGAGGTTGTTGCGCCAGCTTTCCAGCTCGGCACGCGACAGCGCTGGATGCTCCGGCTCATCGAGATTGACCGCCTGGATCAGTGGCTGGGTCACGTCGGTTTTTGCCGCTTTCCTGGCGACAGGTGGTCGGAACAAATCGGCATAAGCACTCAGCAATTGCGCCAGCCAGGTTTCGCGTTGACGGGCCAGCTCCAGTAGTTCGGCCACTTCCGGAATGGCGATGCCATTGAGGGTATCGTCAGCCAGGGCCTGTTCGACCGTTGCCACAACAGGCAGGCGGTAGAAGGCACCGATTTCATGGCACATACCCAGCAGCGCGCCGTACAGGTGAAACAGCGCCGACTCGCGCTCGGCCTGCACCAGGCCCTGGGCGTTCATGGCCTGGCTTTGCTCGGCCTTGGCCATGGACTCCAGGGCGAGGCCGGCGAAGAACAGTTTCTGGTTGGTGCGGGTGTAGGTTTCCTGGGCCATTTCTGGGCCCTCCCGTAAGGCTGCAAGGCAAGTATTTGCATCATAAATGATTGGGGCCGCTTTGCGGTCTTGCCCCCTCACCGGTTAACGCGGTCAGTGTAGGAGCGGCCTTGCCGGGGCGCCGGACCGGTCGGAAAGGGCTGCGAAG
>NZ_JACVZC010000095.1 GCF_016658545.1 Pseudomonas sp. S37
TTCGCGGCTAAAGCCGCTCCCACAGTGTCCCTGCTAATTCAATGAGTTATGCGCAGTTCCATGAGAGCGGCCTTGCGTCGCGATTGGGGCGCAAAGCGCCCCCCGAGGCCATCAGATCCTGAAACTGCCCACCAACTGCTTCAAACGCCCGGCCTGCTGCGCCAGCTGGTCGCAGTGGCGCAGGGTTTCATTGAGGTTCTCCACCCCTTGCTGGTTCAGCGCGTTGATCTGGGTGATGTCCAGGTTGAGGCTTTCGACCACGGCGGTCTGCTCTTCGGTAGCCGTGGCCACCGACTGGTTCATGCCATCGATCTCGCCGATGCGCTGGGTCACGCTGGCCAAGCGCTCGCCGGCCTGGTTGGCCACCTGCACGGTCTGCTCGCTGGACACCTGGCTGGTGTTCATGGTGTGCACCGCTTCGCGCGAGCCTACCTGCAGGCTGGTGATCATGCGGTGGATTTCTTCCGCCGATTCCTGGGTACGGTGTGCCAGGTTGCGCACCTCGTCGGCCACCACGGCAAAACCACGGCCAGCCTCACCGGCACGCGCTGCCTCGATGGCGGCGTTCAGTGCCAGCAGGTTGGTCTGCTGCGAGATGCCCTTGATCACGTCGAGGATCTTGCCGATTTCATCGGTGCTGGCGTTGAGCGTTTCAATCTGCGCACACGATTCGCTGATGCGCTGCGACAGGGCGGTCATGGCGCTGATCGCTTCTTCCACCACTTCACGGCCACCGTGCGCCTGTTCGCTGGCGCCGCTGGCATGCTGCGAGGCATCGGCGGCGTTGCGGGCGATTTCCTGGGTGGCGGCACCCAGTTCGTTGATGGCGGCCGCCACGCTGTTGGTGCGCATGCTCTGTTCTTCGGAACCGCTGATCGACGCATTGGAGGCGCTGACCACTTTCTCCGACAGGTCATGCACCAGGCGGGTGGCCGACGACACTTCGCTGATCGAGGCATGGATGCGCTCGACAAAGCGGTTGAACGAGGTGGCCAGTTCGCCGAATTCGTCCTGGTTCTGCACGGTCAGGCGGCGGGTAAGGTCACCTTCGCCCTCGGCGATGTCGCGCATGGCGCGGCCCATGGTGGTCAGTGGGCTCATCAGCACCGGGATCAGCAGGCCAAGCAGGCCGGCGATGGCAGCCACGGCGATCAGCATGGCGATGATTGCCGAGGTGCGGAACTGGCTGAGCGCGGCGTAGGCCTTGTCCTTGTCGATCGACAGGCCGATGTACCACTGTGCCGAGGGCAGGCCGGCGACCGGGGCGAACGAGATGATCCGGTCCTGGCCGTTGAGGGTGACATCCTGCATGCCAGCGGCGACCCGCAGGTTGCTGCCCGGGTAGATATCCTTCAGGTTCTTCATCACCTGGTCTTTGTTCGGGCTGACGATCACCTGGCCATTGGCGTCGGCGAGGAAGGCGTGGCCGATGCCGCCGAAGTCGACCGAGTTGATGATCTCGACCAGGGTGTCGAGGGTCACGTCTCCGCCAACCACACCGATCAGCTCACCATTGGCCTTGCTTTTAGCCGGCGTGGCGATGGTCACCATCAGGCCGCCGACAGCGCCTTGGTACGGGGCGGTCAGCACCGTTTGCCCGGCACTGGCGGCGGCGCCATACCAAGGGCGCTGGCGCGGGTCGTAACCGGCAGGCATCTGCGTATCCGGGCGCTGGGTGAACACGCCGTTGGCCTGGCCCAGGTAGGTGAACAGGAAATTGCGCGTATAGGACGGCTGCTCGATCAGCCCGGCCAAGGTATCGCCGGCGCCTTGCAGGCCAATGTCCTGGGCCAGGTTCTCCAGCACCAGGATGCGCCCGCTCATCCAGTTCTGCACGCTGCTGGCGGTCAGTGCACCGGACTGCTGCACCGAGGCTTCGATGTTCTGGCGGATGGTGTTGCGTTGCAGGTAGTCGTTGTAGAGCGTGAACAGGGCAAATGCCAGGACCACGACGCCGCAGGCGCTGAGCAGGATCTTGTGGCGAAATTTCAGGTTCATGTTTCGAGACCTTGAGCCAATGAGGGGAGGGCGCAGCGCGCTTGTGACGTTCTGCGGGGCCTGTCGACCGAGATATCGGCTCAAGGGGTAAAAGATTGAAGCGCTTACAGAAATTTCTTACAGAAGTTTCGACGGACGGCTGTCAGGCATTGGCCAGTTGCTCGATCAACAGCCTTGCAGCCTGCTGCAGCGGCTGTTGTTTGCGCCACAGGATGTGCACCGGCAACTGCAGTTCGTTGCGCGTATTGCGAAAGTCCAGGCGTACCAAGCGCCCGGCGGCCAGCAGCGGCGCCACCCGTGACAACGGCAGGTCACCCCAGCCCAGGCCTGTTTCGACCATTTGCAGGGCCAGGTCGAAACTGTCGGTGGACCAGTGCGTGGCGCCAATCAGCGGGCGCGGGTCGGCTAGCGGCAGATCGCGGCTGCGTACCAGAATCTGACGCACCTGGGTCAGGTCTTCCAGGTAGTGGATGCGCCCCTCGCGCAACGCCGGGTGGCGTGGCGACAGGGTGGCCACCAGCGACTCCATGCCGATGTGCTGAAAGCCGCGGCGGGCATCCACCTGCAGGCCGGCGAAGGCCACGCAGAGGTCGGCACGGCCGCTGTCCAGCAAGTGCAAGGCTTCTTCCTGAGGCGCACTGAGCAAGGCGATGTCGAGCAACGGGTGGCGTTCACCAAGGCTGGCGATGGCAGCCAGCAGCGGGCGGTGATCAATGTCGGGCACTACGGCCAGGGTCAGGCTGCTCTCCAGCCCCTGGGAGAGCTCCAGGGCATGCACCTGCAGCAGCCCCAGTTGCTCGCCAATCAGCCTGGCGTGCGGCTCCAGGGCCAGGGCCTGCGCGGTTGGGCGAACCTCGCGTGGGCCGCGTTCGAACAGGTTGTAGCCCAGTTCTGCTTCAAGGTTGCCGATGGCCATGCTCACGGCTGAAGGTACGCGCTTGAGTGCGCGTGCGGCGGCAGAGAACGAACCGCAGTCGAGCACGGCAAGAAACAGCTGGATGTTGTCGCTGGAAAAATTCATGGCAGCCTCCTGTCAGTAGATCTGACAGCTGCTGACTTTTGCTGTCAAGCGTGGTGAAGCATGATTGCGCCCCTTCGCTATTGTCTTTAGAGGTAACCCCGGGTGCAGGGATTGAAACGCAAACTGGTCTACGTGACCTTCTATGAACTGATCGGGCTGTGCATGTCGACCCTCGGGCTGGCCTACCTTTCGGACACCCAGGCGTCACATACCGGGCCGCTGGCGGTAATGATCACCACCATCGCCATGCTCTGGAACCTGATCTACAACAGCCTGTTCGAACACTGGGAGAGCCGCCAGGCCAAGCGCGGGCGTAGCGTGGCGCGGCGGGTGGTGCATGCTGTCGGCTTTCAGCTGACCCTGGTGGTGTACCTGATTCCGCTGATTGCGTGGTGGCTGGACATGACCCTGGTGGAGGCGTTGCTGGTGGACATGGCGTTCATTGTGCTGATCCCTTGCTACACCTTTGCCTACAACTGGGCGTTTGACCGGGTGTTCGGGTTGCCCAGTTCGGCGATGGCTACAGCCTGATGCAGCCTGGGCCGGCCTCTTCGCGGGTGAACCCGCTCCTACAAGGGTACGAGTATCCATGGGGCAACGCGTACTGTTGTAGGAGCGGGTTTACCCGCGAATAGGCCAGCACAGGCAACCTCTAAGGCGGCAGGCGAATGATCAACGGCTCCTGCGATTGCCTCACCTGCGGCTCCACCGGCTGTTCGGCAGGCCGCGGCGCACTGGCCAGCAAACTGTCCTCCACCTGCCCCGACAGGTAATACACCCCCGCCATGGCCCCGCTCTGGCGGTTCTCCATCAGCTCCTGCCATTCCTGGTTCAGCGCCACGTTGAGGATCACCCGCAGTTGCTCCACCATCTGCGGCTGTTCGCGGTCATGGGTCATCATCCCGTAACCGGCAGCGGCAATCGAAATCATCGCCCCTGCCACCTTGCCCACTGCCGACGCCACGGCACTGGCGACGCCGCGCGGGGCCAGGGTGGCCCCCAGCTTTTCGCTGGCCTGGGTAGCCACCGAGTTCAGCCCGACATCGGTCCTGCCGGGGGCTTTGCTGGCTTGCTGGTGCAAGTGCTGGCGCATGGCTTGCCAGGCAGGCTGCTGATCCAGCGACTTGGCCCGCAGCAACGTATACAGGCTGGCATTGCGTGTATCCGGCGGCCCCAGGTGGATGGCGGGGATGCGGTTGAGCCGCTGGCTGAACTGCTCGGGCGGCGCGTTGTAGCGGCTGATGATGGCCGGCAGCTGCTGGCCGAGCAGTTGCAGGTACAGTTCGCAGGCGCGGTCGCGGATGCCTTCGGGGTTTATCTGCTCGGCCACCGGCTCGATCACCCTTTCGTGGTACTGCTCCTGCAGGTAAAGGGCCAGGCGTTTTTCTGCAGGCTCGCGGCCTTCGCCGCTGTCGAGCTTGTACCAGGCCACCTTGAGGGTCAGCCATTGCTGGGTCCAGTAACCGGTGAACCAGGGGATGAAGTCGCTTTCGGTGCGTTGCTGTACCTGCTCTTTCCATACCCGCATCGAGCGCCGGGCATAATCGTTGGCCGAACCGGCGGCGCCGGCCGAGGCGTCGATCAGTTCCTGGTCGATGCGTTGCCAGGCGGCCGGGGTGAGCACAGCGGGCGGCGGCGGAGCAGGCGGGCGCTTGCCGGCGCAACCGCCAAGCGCCAGCAGAAGGCACAGCAAGAGAAGGGCTCGAGAACTCACGCGACCGCCTCCCGGGTAGAGGCTGGGGTGGTGTTCCGAGTATAGGGCGGGGCGCGAGGTGCTGCCGTGCAGCCTATCGATCCGGCAAGGCCGTTCTCATGGAACTGCACATAATGTATTGAATTGGCAGGGACACTGTGGGAGCGGCTTTAGCCGCGAACACCGGCGCAGCCGGTGCCATGCACCGCGTTGGATTCTTCGCGGCTAAAGCCGCTCCCACAGGGTATGCGGACCGCTTGCGAACTCAGTTCTCTGCGCGATCTCCTACAGGGGGCCGCGTAATTACTTGAGGTCGAGCTTTTCTTCCAGGCGGTCAAGGTGCTTGTGCATCAGCCCCAGTGCCGCCTCGGCATCGCCTTGCTCCACGGCATCGATGATCGCGGCATGTTCCTCCCACGCACAGTGGTCGCAGCACGGCGACTCGTAGCGGGCAATGATCAGCGAGGTCATCGGCACCAGCCCATTGAGAAAGCGCGCCAGTGGCGCATTGGCCGCCACCTGCGCCAGTTTCAGGTGAAACTCGCCGCCCAGGCGGATCGCCGCGCAGCGTTCGCCACTTTCATGGTGCTGGCGCTCGCGCTCCACCAGTTGCCGCAACTGCCGTACCTGTGCCGGGCGGGCGCGTTGCGCGGCCAGGGTGATCAGCGTGGTTTCGGCCAGGCGCCTGGCGCTGAGCACCTGGCGTGCCTGGTCCGGGTCGGGCGCCGCCAGGTGTGCGGTGTGGCTGGGGCGTTGCACCACCACCTGCTGATCGGACAAGCGCCCGAGCACGCGGCGGATCACCGTGCGGCTGACGCCAAAGGCATGGCCCAGCGCCTGCTCGGGCAACAGGCTGCCGGGTGGCAGGCGCTGTTCAAGAATGGCGTCAAACAGCCGCGGGTAGATCTGCTCGGCCGACAGGCGGGTTTCGCCGGCCGCGAGCAGGGCAGGCAGGTGGGGGGCGGCGTTCATGGTCGCTCTCCTCGGGTCATGGGTGCGGGTGGTCGTCCGGGATGTTCAGCGAGATGCCCATGCGCGAGCCTTCGGCGAGGATGTGCTGGCGCATCTGGGCACTGGCCTGGGCGCTGTTGCGCTCACGTATGGCGCGCACCACCGCTTCGTTTTCTTTCAATCGCGCGGCCAGGTGTTCGGGCGAGTTGCGCAGCATGTCGGCACTTTGCTTGAGGGCATTGCCAGTCTGCTGCACCACGCTCTGGAAGATCGGGTTGGTGGTCAGGGCGAACAGCGCCTCATGGAAGGCGATGTAAGCCTTGGCCCCGGCTTCGCTGTCATCGGCCTCCAGCGCTTCGCGCATGTCCATCAGGGTCAGCCGCAACTGGCCAACATCCTGGCTGTTGGCCGATTGCGCCACCAGGCCGACAATGAACGGTTCCAGGGTGTAGCGCAGTTCCAGTACGTCGGCCAGGCTGGCCGCGGCACTGGTGTCCTGCCCTGGCTCCTGGGCGGTGGCATCGGCCTCCAGTACCAGCACGCCCTTGCCCGGCAGCGCACGCACCAGGCCCAGGGTTTCCAGCACGGTCACCGCTTCACGCAGGCTGGGGCGGCTGATGCCCAGTTGTTCGGCCAGCTCGCGCTGGCCTGGCAGCATGTCACCGCTGCGCCACTGGCCGCGGGCCAAGGCCTGGCGGAGTTTCTCCACCACTGAGTTGACGACGGTCGATGAGCTGATCACGTTTCGCTCCTGGAAGGGCCGGCATCAGAGCCGGCCACGTTCGCTCAAAATTCCTGTTGATGGGCGTTGGGCTGCTTGCGTGGCGTGGGAGCAAAGCCGGGTTTGCCAGCGAGCACGTTGTGCGCACGCTCCAGGTCGATGTCCTTCTCCCAACGGGCGATGGCCACGGTCGCCACACAGTTGCCAATCAGGTTGGTCAATGCCCGGCCGATGCCCATGAACCAGTCCACCGCCAGTACCAGCACCAGGCCGACCACCGGAATCGCCGGTACGGCGGTCAGGGTGGCGGCAAGGATCACCAGCGCCGAGCCTGGGATGCCGTGAGCCCCCTTGGAAGTCACCAGCGACACCAGCAGGATGGTCAGCAGGTCGGTCATCTCCAGTGGTGTGCCGGTGGCATTGGCGATGAACACGATGGCCAGGGTCAGGTAGATGGAGAAACCATCGAGGTTGAACGAATAGCCGGTGGGGATGACCAGGCCGACCGTGGAGCTGCCGATGCCCAGGTGCTCCAGCTTGCGCATGATCTGTGGCAGCACGGCGTCGGAAGAAGCGGTGCCAAGGACGATGGTCAGTTCTTCACGCAGGTACTTGATCAGCGGCAGCAGCTTCAGGCCCGACAGGCGCATGACCGTGCCCAGCACGATCAGCACGAAGCCAGCGCAGGTCAGGTAGAACAGTGCCACCAGCCCGCCCAGGTGCTGCAGCGATTCCAGGCCGTACTTGCTGGTGGTGAAGGCGATGGCGCCGAACACGCCGATTGGCGCCAGGCGCACGATCATGCCCATGATGCGGAAAATCACGTGGCTCAGTTCGTTGATCAGCCGCGATATGCCGGCGGCCGAATCGCCCACCAGGTTCAGCGCACTGCCGAACAGCACCGAGAACAGCAAAACCTGAAGGATGTTGTTGTCGGCGAACGCTCCGACCACCGAGGTGGGGATCAGGTCCATGAAGAACTGCGTGGCACCATGAATATGCTGGCCACGCTCGGCCAGGCCGTTAGCATCGGCGCTGGACAGCTGGTCCAGGTGAATATTGGCGCCGCTGCCGATGCCGCTACCAAAGGCGAACACCAGGCCGATCACCAGGGCGATGGTGGTCAGCACTTCAAAGTAGATCACCGATTTCAGGCCGATGCGCCCGACCTTTTTCAGGTCGCCCGCGCCCGAGATACCACTGACCACCACGCAGAACACGATCAGGCCGATGAGCATCTTGATCAGCTTGATGAAGCCGTCGCCGAGGGGTTTGAGTTGCAGGGAAAGGTCGGGGAAGCTGAGGCCGCAGGCGATGCCGAGGGCAAGGCCGAGCACGACTTGCAGGAATATCGAACGCGAGCACCATTTGAGCATGGGAGAAGTCTCAGATCGGTGTCCTTGCTTCGGTAGCCGCACGGGGCGAAAGAGCGCAGGACTTAATTATTGTGGTCTTACCGGTTTGTTCAGCGCGAAGCCATAAAAGCGCGAAAAATCCGATATTGCAAGGGTTTTTGGCCTTACCGGTCTGACCAGTTGTGGGGCAAGCCGGAGCGCCGGGCTCTAGTTCGGTGCGTGCCGCTGGATCGGCCGCCAGGCGGCCGTTTCGCGGGTAAACCCACGCCTACAGGGTGCGCGTACGCGTGTAGGGGCGCGTGCAGTCCGGTACCGCGAAGCGTGTTGCAAGCAACCTGCCAACCTGGCCGCGATCCTGGTATTTCCGATAACGACATGATTCATAAGGTTTATTTGCAATCCTTGGCTGAGCCCGTAGAATCCGCGCCCGACCGGGCAGTCACCAAGAGGCCGATCACGGGCTGTACATCCCGTCAATCGCACACCCGCAGGCTCCCGGCGTAAAAATGAATGGAGTCTCATCGTGCGCCTCAACCTGCCGGTAACCCCGGTCGAGCAACGTTTTCCCGCAGATCAGCGGCTGATTTCAGCCACCGACACCGCCAGCCTGATCACCTATTGCAACCCCGAATTTGCCGCCATCAGCGGCTACAGCGAGGCCGAACTGATCGGCAGCCCGCACAACCTGGTACGCCACCCGGACATGCCGCCGGCAGTGTACGAACTGATGTGGCGCTACCTGAAAGCCGGCAAGAGCTGGATGGGCATCGTCAAGAACCGCTGCCGCAATGGCGACTTCTACTGGGTCAACGCCTACGTTACCCCCATCCTCGAAGGTGGGCGTGTGGTCGGCTACGAGTCGGTGCGGGTTTGCCCGACGCGTGAGCAGGTGGCGCGTGCCGAGGCCCTGTATGCGCGGCTGCGCAACGGCCAGGCGGCCCTTTGCGCGCCACGTCGGCTGGGCTTGCTGGCCCAGGGCCTGGCCTTGCCAGTGGCGGGTGGCCTGTTGGCGCTGGGCGCCAACCAGCTATGGCCTGGCCTGGTAGGGCAGGGGCTGACGCTGGGGTTGTTCGTGGCCTACGGCCTGTGGGTGCGCAACGCCATTGAACGGCAGTTGCAGCACGTTGTGCAGGGCGCCGAAGGCACCTTCGCCGACCCGATCGCCGCCTTGACCTACAGCGACCTGCCGGGTGCCGCCGGGCAACTGCAAGTGATGCTGGTCAGCGAAGAGGCGCGCCTGAAAACCGCGTTGACGCGCCTGAGCGACCTGGCTGGGCAAATGGCGGTGGCTGCCCACGATGCCGGGCAGTTGTCACGCAGCACCGAGTCGGCACTGCTGGAGCAGCGTGCCGAAACCGACCTGAGCGCCACGGCGATGAACCAGATGGCTGCCTCCATCGGGGAGGTGGCCAACCACGTGCAGTTGACCGCCGCCGAAGCACACACCGCGCAGCTGTTGGCCGAGCAGGGCAGCCAGGTGGCGGATGCCAGTGGTGCGGCCATCCGCTCCCTGGCCGGCACTGTCACGCAGATCAACCAGGCGGTCAGCCACCTGGCCGGCCAGACCGGCGCCATCGCCGAGGCCGCCGGGATGATCCGCGGCATTGCCGAGCAGACCAACCTGCTGGCGCTCAACGCCGCCATCGAAGCGGCCCGTGCCGGTGAGCAGGGCCGCGGCTTTGCCGTGGTTGCCGACGAGGTGCGGGCCCTGGCCGACAAGACCCGCCAGTCGACCCTGCACATCCAGGCCATCATCGACACCCTGCGCAGTGGCGCCGAAGACGCCGTGGCGATTGCCAGCCAGGGCATCGACGGTGCCGAGCAGGGCGTTGCCCAGGTGCAGGAAGCTCGCCAGGCGCTGCATGGCATTCGTGACGCGGTGCAGCGCATCAGCGACATGAGCCAGCAGATGGCCACCGCCTCGCAGCAGCAGTCGACGGTGGCCGAAGCTGTTTCGCGGCAGATCAACGGTGTGGCTGGTATTGCCCAGCACAGCGCCCACAGCGCCAATGCTGCCGCCTCGCGCGGCGCCGAGCTGGAACAGGTATGCGCCGGATTGCGCGCCCTGGTGGAGCGCTTCAACCGCTAAGGCAGGATGCTTTATGGATGACATCTATCGCGCGGCCGTGGACGCGGCCGCGATCTTTTCCGAAACCGACCTGCGTGGGAACATCACCTACGTCAACCAGCAGTTCTGCAGCATCTCGGGTTACAGCCGCGAAGAGCCGCTGGGGGCCAACCACCGCATCCTCAACTCCGGGCTGCACGAGCCGGCGTACTTTGTCGGCATGTGGCAGGCGTTGGTTGCTGGGCGGGTGTGGAAGGGCGAGATCTGCAACCGGGCCAAGGACGGCTCGTTGTATTGGGTCGACAGCACCATGGTGCCCTTGGTCGACCCGCAGACCGGCCTGGTACGCAAGTATGTGTCGATCCGCTTTGACGTCACCGAGAAACGCCAGTTGCTGCACACCTTGCAATGGCGAGTGGGCCACGATGTGCTCACCGGGCTGCCCAACCGCGCTTATTTGTCCGACTTGCTGAACCAGGCCCTGGCCTATTCGCGCCGCGAAGACGTGCCGTTGGCGGTGTGCATGCTCGACCTGGATGGTTTCAAGGCGGTCAATGATGGCTACGGGCATGCCGTAGGCGACCTGCTGCTGGTGGAAGTGGCGCAGCGCTTGAAGCGCATCCTGCGCGGTGGCGATGCCGTGGCCCGCTTGTCCGGCGACGAGTTCGTGCTGATCCTGCGTGATGTCGATGATGACCGCCAGCTGCATGCCGCCTTGCGGCGAGTGTTGCGGGCGTTGGCGGCGCCTTGTGTGGTGCGCGAACACACGCTGTCGCTCAGCGCCAGTATCGGTGTAACCCTGTACCCGCAGGATGATGAAGACGCCGACACCCTGGTGCGCCATGCCGACCAGGCCATGTATGTGGCCAAGCAGCGCGGGCGTAACCGCTACCACCTGTTCGACGTATCGCAGGAGCAGGAGCTCAAGGCCACCCACCAGACGGTGGCGCGGGTACGGCGGGCCTTGAACAACCATGAGCTGCGCCTGTACTACCAGGCCAAGGTCAACCTGCGCAGTGGCCAGGTGCTGGGTTTCGAAGCGTTGCTGCGCTGGCAACGACCAGGCCGCGGCCTGGTGCCGCCTGGTGACTTCCTGCCATGGGTAGAGCAGACCGACCTGATCGTCGAAATCGGCGAGTGGGTGCTCGACCAGGCGCTCAGCCAGCTGCAGGCCTGGCAGCGCCAAGGCCAGCCCTGGTCGTTGAGTGTGAACATCGCCGCGCGGCATTTGCAGCGCGGCGACTTTGCCGAGCGCCTGCAGCAGTTGCTGGCAGCGTACCCGGAAGTGGAGCCGTCGCGGCTGGACCTGGAAATCGTCGAGTCAGTGGCGATCGACAACCTGCAGCACGTCAGCCGCTGCCTCGATGACTGCCGTGCGTTGGGCGTGCGATTTTCGCTGGATGACTTCGGCACAGGTTACTCGTCGCTGAGTTACCTGAAGCGCTTGCCAACCCAGACGATCAAGATCGACCAGTCGTTCGTGCGTGACATCCTGCACGATCAGGACGACCTGGCGCTGACGGCGGCGATGATCGGCCTGGCCCGGGCATTTGGCCGCGAGGTGATTGCCGAAGGGCTGGAGAGCGTCGAGCACGGCCGGGTGCTGATGGGGCTGGGCTGCGAGTTGGCGCAGGGCTACTGCATTGCCCGGCCGATGCCTGCCAGTGAAGTGCAAGCCTGGGCGCAGGCTTACCGGCAGCCAAGCGCCTGGGCTTCTTTTGCAAGCAGGCAAGGGCTAGTCAGGCGATAAAGGGGGCGCTGCGTGGCCCCAGGTCCATCTTGGCCAGCTGCATACCTTGTGGCCAACATCTGTCAGCCCTGATGCGATCCCTGTGGGAGCGGGCGAGCCCGCGAAGAAACCAGCGCGGTGTATGGCACCGGCTGCGCCGGTGTTCGCGGCTAAAGCCGCCCCTACATAGCCAGCACAGTACTTGTGGGAGCGGGTTTACCCGCGAAACGGACAGGACCATTACAACGCATCCCGCGCCTTGCCCCGGTACACCCGCAACACATCCGCCATCACCGCCAGCGCAATCTCTGCTGGCGACTTGCTGCCCAAATCCAGCCCGATAGGCATGTGCAGCCGCCCGATCTGCTGGTCGCTCAACCCGCCAATCCGCTGCAAGCGCTCGGCACGCCGTGCCGATGTCGCGGCCGAGCCCATGGCGCCAATGTAGAACGCTGGCGTATGCACCGCCTCCATCAGCGCCAGGTCATCGATTTTCGGGTCGTGGGTCAGCGCCACCACGGCGGTGGCCGCATGGCAACCGCCTGCCGCGATAAACAAAGAGGGCAACACACGGTGCATCTGCGCGCCCTGTATCTGTACATGCGCCATCTCTTCACGCGGGTCGCAGGCAATTACCTCGCAGCCCAGGGTACGCGCAATATCGGCACAGGCTTCGGCAACCGGCGACAGCCCGGCCAGCACCAGGCGCAGGGCAGGGCCGATGCCGATATGCACAGCATCCTCGTTCGTGCGCACGGCCACACTGTTGTCGCCGTGCACCGTAAAATCTCCCGCCGGCAAGGCGACTTTGCGCGTGACACGCTGCTGCCCCAATAGCGCCCCGCGCAAGGCTTGCAGATGCTCCAGCCAGGCGCCTTCCGCCGGCCGCCGCTCCACCAGCACCACCAGCACGCCGCCGCACGGCAGGCGCAAACGCCGGCTCTGTTCCTGGCCATCGCCATACCGCACCACCTGCGCAGGCTGGCTGAACGCGCCGTGTGCCAGGCTGGAAAGGAATTCCTCTTCGACGCAGCCGCCGGACAGTGAACCGACCCATTCCTGCGCGCTGCGGCAGGCCAGCATTGCCCCAGGCGAGCGGGGCGCCGAGCCGTAGGTGGACAGCACCGTACACAGCCACACCGTATCGCCGGCCCTGGCCCATTGCAGGGCCTGGTCGATCACCTGCAGGTCGAGATGCTGCATGCTCCGCTCCCTCGCTCATACCGTCTGTGCCCAGCCGAAAAAGCCGCGCAATGGCCCATCGTCTGTGGCAGTGTGGGTTATCTGGCCAGCCCCACAGGGACCGACATGCAAACTCGTAAAACCGGTGTTCGTGCCCAGCAGGCCGACCGCACCCGGGACAACATTCTCAAGGCCGCGGTAAAGGTCTTCAGCAAGGAAGGCTTCACCGGTGGGCGCGTCGAGCAAATCTCCACCCTGGCCAAGTCCAACGACCGGATGATCTATTACTACTTCGGCAACAAGGAAAAGCTGTTCATCAGTGTGCTGGAGCACATCTACGCCAGCTTCAACCAGGCCGAAGCCAGGCTGCGGCTCGACCTCACCGACCCCGAGCAGGCCCTGCGCGAGCTGGTGGCGTTTATCTGGGACTACTACGTGCGCCACCCCGAATTCGTCACCATCCTGGCCACCGAAAACCTTCACCAGGGCCAGCACGCGCGCAAGTCGCAGAACCTCAAGGCGCTGTCTGGCGAGGCGGTCGGCGTGCTGCGGCCGATCATCGAGGCGGGCCAGGCCAAGGGCCTGTTCCGCGACGACATCGACATCACCCACGCCTACCTGATGATCGCCTCGCTCTGCTACTTCTATAACTCCAACCGCCATACGCTCAGCTCGTTCCTTGCCGTGGACCTGGCCGACAAACAGGCCAAGGCCGACTGGCTGGTGTTCATCAGCGACCTCGCCCTGCGCGGCCTGCGCCGTTGACCTCAGTGGCTGCCGGGGTTGGCGCGCACCTGCGCGGCCTTGGCGGCCAGCCCTTGCCAGGCCGGCTTGTCAGCGGCAAAGCGCTGGCGCAGGTAGGCCGCCAGGTCAGCTACCTGGCGGTCTGACAGGCTGCCCTTGAAGCCGGGCATGTAACCCAGGTCGCGGGTTGCCGGGGTCGGAATGCCGTGCAGTACCACCCGTAGCAGGTTGTCCGGCAGGTCGCTGTGAACGTTGCTGTTGACCGCCATCGACGGGCTGACGCCAAACAGCTTCGGCCCCAGGCCGTCGCTGTGGCAGGCCATGCAGGCGCCTTTGAACACCCGCTCGCCGTTGCTCAGCGACACTTGCGTGTCTGCCTGAGGCGCGGCTTTGGCGGCTTGCGCCTGCGGCTCGCCATCGAGTGAGCTGAGGTAGTGGGCGATGGCGCGCACGTCGCTTTTGGGCAGCGTGGCCAGTTCGCTGACCACCGGGCCCATGGGGCCGGCCGCCACACCGTGCTTCTCGGAAAAGCCGGTGCTCAGGTAGCTGAACAGTTCGTCTTCGCTCCACGGCGTAGACGACTTGCCCAAGGCATTCAGGGCCGGGGCTTCCCAGCCATCGACCATGCCGCCAGCCAGGTAGCTGCTGCCGGCCTTTTCCGCGCCCATCAGGTTGCGCGGCGAATGGCAGGCGGTGCAATGGCCCAGGCCATCGACCAGGTAAGCGCCGCGGTTCCACTGTTCGCTGCGCTGCGGGTTTGGTTGATATTCGCCGCGTTGCAGAAACAGCGCGTTCCAGCCGGCCATCAGCGGCCGCTGGTTGAACGGGAAGCGCATCTGGTTGGCGGGCGCCTCCTGGCGTACCGGGGTTTGCGACATCAGGTAGGCATACAGGGCCTGCATGTCGGCGTCGTTGATGTTGCGAAACGAGGTGTAGGGAAAGGCCGGGTACAGGTGCCGGCCATCGCGGCTGATGCCTTCGCGCATGGCTCGCTCGAAGGCGGCAAACGACCACCGGCCAATGCCGGTTTCCGGGTCGGGGGTGATATTGGTGCTGTACAGCGTACCGAACGGCGTTTCCATCGCCAGCCCGCCGACATTGACCTTGCCACCGCTGACCGTATGGCACACCGCGCAGTCACCGGCCGCCGCCACCTGGCGCCCGCGTTCAAGCATCGCGGCGCTCCAGCTGCCGGCACCCGGTGGGGTCACCGGGGCGATTTCGGCGCGCCAGGGCAGGGCGGTGGCAAGCATGCCCAAGGCTGCGCCAAACACCCCGGCCAGCCCGCCGAACCACCACTTGCTGCGCTTGCTTGCCGGTTGCATCGGAGCCGCAGCATCAGGCCCCTGGCCATCGCCAGCGAGTGCGGCGCGCACCCGTTCGGCGGTGATCGGCAGTTCGCGAAAACGAATGCCGGTGGCGTCGAAAATGGCGTTGGCGATGGCTGCTGCGCTGGGTACCGAGGCGGACTCGCCACTGCCCATCGGGGGTTCGTGCTGGCGCGGCAGCATCATCACGTCGATGGCGGGTAGCTCGGGGAAGGTCAGGATCGGGTAGCCGCCCCATTCCTTGCTGGCCACGGTCGATTCTTCAAAGCTGACCTGTTCCTTGAGCACGCGGCTGGTGGACTGAATGACGTTGCCGTGGATCTGGTGGCGCACACCCTCGGGGTTCACCATCATCCCGGCATCATGGCCGATGACCACCCGGGTGACGGCGACTTCACCGGTACGCCGGTCCACCGCCACATCGGCTACCCACGCGGCCCAGGCCGCGCCGAAACCGGGGAACTTGCTGTGGATGTAACGCGCATAGGCAAAGCCGCGGCCGCGCAGCACGTCACCTTCGGCTTGTGCCTGCATGGGTTGGGTATGCGGCTGCCAGTCGGCGCGTTCGGCGGTGGCCTTGACCAGGTCGATGGCGCGCGGATCGGACAGGTGCTTGAGGCGATATTCGACCGGGTCGACACCGGCCGCAAATGCCAACTCATCGATGTACGATTCGTGGGCGAAGCTGTTGGGCATGGCCGACACGCCGCGCATCCACGACGCGCGCACCAGCGGTGTCATGTCATTGATGGTGACGCGCATGTGCTCGTAGTCATACGGCGGGATCGAGGTGCGGTCACCCATTTCGAACAGTGCCGGCACCGGTTCCACGGCCCCGGTCAACAGCAGGGCCAGGGTAGGCGCGCCGTTGGACGGGTAGCTGGTCTGGAAGTCGTAGGCGGCCACGCTGCCATCGGCATTCAGGCCGCCATCTATCTCCATCAGCTGTGCAGTGCCCTTGGGCTCCCACACGTGTTCCTGCTCACGGGTCAGTTGCACCCGCACCGGGCGCTGCACGGCGCGCGACAGCAGCACCGCATCGGCGCACACATCATCGGCGCAGTTGCGGCCATAGCAGCCGGCGGCCTCCATGCGGATGATCTCGATGCGCTCTTCGCCACACGCCAGCAGCCAGGCCAGGTCAGCGCGCAGCAGGTGCGGGTTTTGCGTGCCGGACCACACGCGGATCTGCCCTGGGGTGAAGTCGGCCAGCGCGCACGAGGGGCCGATCGAGGCATGCAACTGGTACGGCCACAGGTAGCTGCGGCTAAGGCGCTGACTGGCGTTGGCGATGCCAGCGTCGACATCGCCCTGGTCCAGCACGGTACGTTGCACCCGTGGGTTGTCGCGGATGGCCTGGGCAACATCGCTCAGGTCGGGCAGCTTGCCGGCAAAGGGCTTCCAGCTGATTTTCAGCTCATGGGCCGCGCGGATCGCTTGCTCCTCGCGCTCGGCCACTACGCCCACGAAGTCGCGGATCACCACCACGGCCACCACGCCGGGCACATGGGCGATGGAGCTTTCATCAACCGCCAGCAGGCTGTTGCCGACGAAGTCGCCACTGTCGTGGCCGGCATAGGGCGGGCGGATTACCCGGCCATGCAGCATGTCGGGCAGGCGCATGTCATGCACGTAGGTCAGTTCGCCGGTGGCCTTGCCGGGGATGTCCACGCGGGCGGTGCTGCGCCCGACCAGGCGATAGTCCTCAATGGCTTTCAGCGGCGCGTCGTCGGCAATATACAACTGGCGGTTTTCGCCGCGCACCAGTTCGGCAAAGCTCAGCGTGCTGCCATTACTGGCGATGACCGTGCCTTCTTCAATGCGCAGCGCAGCGGGCTCGCAGCCAAGGCGTTGCGCCGCCTGTTGCAGCAGATGGCGGCGCGCGGTGGCCGCGGCCCTGCGCAGCGGTACGGCGGAAATCTGCAAGGTGGCACTGGCGATGGTCGCGCCCTGGTTGGGTGCCCGCTCGGTGTCGCCCAGCACCATGTGCACCTGGTCCATGCGCAGGTCCAGCTCTTCGGCGACGATCTGCGCCAGCGAGGTGCGGATGCCGGTGCCCAGGTCGACGTGACCGTTGAAAGCATAGACCCTGCTGTCGTCGCTGACGGCGATGAACAGCGCCAGCTCGCGCGCCTTGACCACGGGCGTCACCCCCTTGGCCACCGGGCCGGAAGGCGGGGTGATCTGGTCGACGATCAGCAGCACGCCGGTCTTGGCCAGCAGCTGGTCACGGCTGGGCACCTGTTGCGAGTGGTTCATGCTTTTCTCCGGGTCTCGGCGGCGCGGCGCACGGCGCGCAAAATTTCGACGTGGGTGCCACAGCGGCACAGGTTGCCGGACAGTTCGTGGCGGATCTGTTCGTCGCTGGGCTCGGGGATGCGGTCGAGCAGGGCCTTGGCGGTCATGATCATGCCGTTTATGCAATAGCCGCACTGGGCTGCCTGTTCGTCGATGAAGGCCTGTTGCACCGGGTGTGGCGCGGCCTTGCAGCCCAGCCCTTCGAGGGTGGTGATGTCGCGCCCGGCAGCGCCGGCCAGGGGGATGACGCAGGAACGGGCGGCCACGCCGTCGATGATTACCGTGCACGCCCCGCACTCGCCCAGGCCGCAGCCGTACTTGGGGCCGTTCAGGCACAGGTCGTTGCGCAGGATCAGCAGCAGCGGGGTGTCGGGCATGGCGCTGACGTCGACCGCCTGGCCGTTGATCCGCAGGGAGATGGTTGTTTGCATTATGGGCTCATCTCTGGAGGTTGCTTGCGCTACCAAAACACTCAAATGCTGCGTGTATTTCGGTAAGTACTCACTACATGAAATGAGAGAGCAAGAAGCAGGCCAGGGATGAATCTGGAGGTTTCACAGGGTTGCTGGGTGGGCGCTAATCCTGTGGGAGCGGGCGTGCCCGCGAACACCGGCATAGCCGGTGCCATCCACCGCGCCGCCTGTTTCGCGGGCATGCCCGCTCCCACAGGTACTGTGCTGGCTTCCAGATGACGCGTTACCTGTGTGAGCGGCTTCAGCCGCGAACACCGGCGCAGCCGGTGCCATCCACTACAAGGCTCAACCCGCGCTGTCGTCGCTGTCGATCATCTTGCGCAGCAGGTACAGGATGGCCACACGCTCGCCGGCATTCAGGCTGCCCATGCTCAGTTCGCTGATCTGCCGGGCGCAGGGGATCATTGCATCAAGCAGCGCGGCGCCGCTGTCGGTGAGCTCGACGATGACCTTGCGCCGGTCGCCCGGGTCTGGCGACAGCTGCACCAGTTCGCGCGCCTTCAGGCGTTCGACGATGCCGCGGATGGTCGCCTGGTCCACCGCCGTGGCCTTGATCAGCTCGGCTTGCGAGCTGGGGCCATGGTCGCGCAGGGCACACAGGGTAACGAACTGGATCGAGGTCAACTGCGGGTCGCAAGCCTGCTGCTGGAAGATCGCCGTGTGCCGCTGGTAGGCCTTGCGCAGCAGGTGGCCGACCTGTTCGGTGACGTCGTAGGGGGTGGTGTCGAGCGGGGCGCTGCTGGGGGTGGTTTTGTTCGGCATAGGATGGCTTGGGCTGGTGGAAAGGTGCTGGCCGGCCGCCAATAGCGGAGCGCCCGGCCAGTATAACCACTATCGCACCCGCGACTCCTGCGGCGCGACCACATCACCGGCCAGGACCACGGCCTGGTCATCCAGGTAGATATCGCAGTTGCGCAGCGGGATGTCCAGGTGGCATGGGGTCTTGCGCTTGCCACCGACCTCGGTGTTGGGGCCGGTGGAGAACAGGAAATTGCCGTAGAACGCGCGGGCATCCATGCACATGCCGTCGTTACGGTCGTGCAGGCCCATGGCTGTCCACTGCGCGCGCGGCTGCAGGCCCCAGCCGATGTGCGAAATGCCGTACACCTCGGGGTCGTTGAAGTACTTCATGTAGTCGCGCAGGTACTCGGCCTCGAAGCCACCATGAATACCGGTGATGAAGCCTTTTTCGATCTCCAGGGTGATGCGTTCGCGGCAGTAGTTCTTGAACGGCAGGATGATGTCGCCCACGTCGAGCACCAGGGTGCCCTCGGCGCTGTCTTCGTTCGGCCAGGTGAACAGGAAGCCGCTGGGCCAGTGGTCCCAGCGCCCTGGCTCGTCGGCATAGCCGTATTCGGTCACGGCCGGATACTGGCCGAGCGGGGCGTGGAAGTCGCTGCCGGCCTTGGACCGTACATGCAGGCTGCGCGCCTGTTTCAGCAGGGTTTCGGCGGCCAGCACGCGGCGCTTGTCGTCTTCGCTCGGCAGCATGCGCGCCAGCACTTCCGGTGGCTCCACGGCCAGCAGGATGCGCGTGCCGGTCTTGAGGATCTGCTCCTGCTCCGGCGAGTGCAGCAGCATCATGGTGTCGACCACCAGGTCGGCGGCTTCCAGCGCCCGCTGCGCCGCCAGGTTGCCGGTGAGCGCGGTGTCGCCACAGTAGGCAGTCATGTCATTGCCCATGGCGGTGGGGTGGTTGAACGCCGGCAGCTCCACGGCATACACCTTGGCCTTCAGGCGCTGCGCGGCCTCCATCGCGGCGTTGACCGTGCGCGGGTCGGAGTAGTGGCTCTTGAGCACGGCGACGCTCTGCGTCTCGTCCACGCGGGACAGCTTCAGTACGTGCTCGAACATCTGGGTCAGTTGTGCATTGCTCACCGGCATCGGGGTTCTCCTGGGCGGCGTTGACGGGGAGAGGTGCTGCACCATGGCAGTGCCTGGCGCATCATCTCGGTGCAAATTAATAGTGTGTACACCCTACTTTTGCAGATGAAAGCGCATCCTGCCGGCGAGCGCAAGTTATCTGTAGAACGTTACCTATTCACACATTTACCCAGTATTTACGGTAACAGTGCCGCGTGACTGGTTTTCGATCAGGTGTTTGAAAAATATTTGCCAAGCCCTCTTTCCAAAAAACAATTACAGCGTATACGCTCTAAATCGTCAGGCGGTCGAGCCGCTGGCCACACATCAGAACAAGAGGAGACAAACCCATGCGGGGTAGGCAGAAAATCGCAATCGTCGGTGCAGGTCTGGGTGGGGCAGCCGCCGCCACGTTGCTGCAGCAGGCCGGCTTCGATGTCGAGGTGTACGAGCAGGCGCCGGCGTTCACCCGCCTGGGTGCGGGTATCCATATCGGCCCTAACGTGATGAAAATCTTCCGCCGCATGGGGCTGGAGCAGAAGCTGGAGCTGATGGGGTCGCACCCGGATTTCTGGTTCAGCCGCGACGGTGCCAGCGGCGATTACCTGTCGCGTATTCCACTGGGTGAGTTTGCCCGCCGCGAGTACGGCGCGGCCTACATCACCATTCACCGGGGCGACCTGCACGCCCTGCAGATCGACGCGATCAAGCCCGGCACCGTGCACTACGGCAAGCGCCTGGAAAAGATCGTCGATGAAGGTGACCAGGTACGCCTGGACTTCGCCGATGGCAGCCACACCGTCGCCGATATCGTCATCGGTGCCGACGGCATCCACTCGAAGATCCGTGAAGAGCTGCTGGGCGCCGAAGCGCCGAACTACAGCGGCTGGGTGGCGCACCGGGCGCTGATCCGCGGGGTTAACCTGGCGCAGCATGCCGATGTGTTCGAGCCGTGCGTGAAGTGGTGGTCCGAAGACCGCCACATGATGGTCTACTACACCACCGGCAAGCGCGACGAGTACTACTTCGTCACCGGCGTGCCGCACGAAGCCTGGGACTTCCAGGGCGCTTACGTCGACAGCAGCCAGGAAGAGATGCGTGCCGCCTTCGAGGGCTACCACCCCACGGTGCAGAAGCTGATCGATGCCACCGAATCGATTACCAAGTGGCCGTTGCGCAACCGCAACCCGCTGCCGCTGTGGAGCCGTGGCCGGCTGGTCATGCTCGGCGACGCCTGCCACCCGATGAAGCCGCACATGGCCCAGGGCGCGTGCATGGCCATTGAAGATGCGGCCATGCTGACGCGCTGCCTGCAAGAGACCGGGCTTTCCGACCACCGCACCGCCTTTGCCCTGTACGAGGCCAACCGCAAGGAGCGCGCATCGCAGGTGCAAGCGGTATCCAACGCCAACACCTGGCTCTACACCCAGGAAGACCCGGCCTGGGTCTACGGCTACGACCTGTACGGGCAGCAGCTCAAAAGCGGGGAGGCGGCATGACGACTTTCGTCGCCGGCGGCAACGTCAGCGCCAATGGCATCCGCCAGCATTACCTGCGTTATGGCGGCAAGGGCCAGGCGCTGATCCTGGTGCCGGGCATCACCAGCCCGGCGATTACCTGGGGCTTCGTCGCCGAGCGCCTTGGCCAGTACTTCGATACCTACGTGCTGGATGTGCGCGGGCGCGGTTTGTCTTCAAGCGGCCCGGAACTGGATTACGGCACCGATGCCTGTGCTGCGGATATCCCGGCCTTTGCCGCCGCGCTGGGCCTGGACAGCTACCACCTGGTCGGGCACTCGATGGGCGCGCGCTTTGCGATTCGTGCCGCCGCCCAGGGCGCGCCGGGGTTGCAGCGGCTGGTGCTGGTCGACCCGCCGGTGTCCGGGCCGGGCCGCCGCGCCTACCCGAGCAAGCTGCCGTGGTATGTCGATTCGATCCGCCAGGCCACGCTCGGCATGAGCGGCGACGACATGCGCGCCTATTGCGCCACCTGGAGCGACGAGCAACTGGTGCTGCGTGCCGAATGGCTGCACACCTGTCATGAACCGGCGATCGTGCGTGCCTTCGAGGATTTTCACCAGGTGGACATTCACCAGTACTTGCCCGCCGTGCGCCAGCCGGCGTTGCTGATGGTGGCCGGGCGTGGCGGGGTGATCGAGCCGCGCGACATCGCCGAAATCCGCGAGCTGAAGCCGGACATCCAGGTCGTACAGGTGGATAACGCCGGCCACATGATCCCGTGGGACGACCTGGACGGCTTCTTCGCCGCCTTCGGCGACTTCCTCGACCAACCCCTTGCCTGACGGAGCACGAAACATGACCAAGCTATACCGCATCGGCCAGATCGTGCCGAGTTCGAACACCACCATGGAAACCGAGATCCCGGCGATGCTCAACGCCCGCCAGGCCATCCGCCCCGAGCGTTTTACCTTCCACTCCAGCCGCATGCGCATGAAGCAGGTGAAGAAGGAAGAGCTGGCGGCCATGGACGCCGAGTCCGACCGCTGCGCCGTGGAGCTTTCCGATGCCAAGGTCGACGTGCTGGGCTACGCCTGCCTGGTGGCGATCATGGCCATGGGTCTGGGCTACCACCGGCAATCGGAAAAGCGCCTGCAGCAGGCCACCGCCGACAACGACGCGCTGGCGCCGGTGATTACCAGTGCCGGGGCGCTGGTCGAGGCCTTGCATGTGATGAAGGCCAAGCGCATCGCCATCGTCGCCCCGTACATGAAGCCGCTGACCGAGCTGGTAGTGAACTACATCCGCGAGGAAGGCTTCGAGGTGCAGGACTGGCGTGCACTGGAAATCCCCGACAACCTTGCCGTGGCGCGGCACGACCCGGCCAACCTGCCAGGCATCGTCGCCGGCATGGACCTTGAAGGCGTCGATGTGGTGGTGTTGTCGGCCTGCGTGCAGATGCAGTCGCTGCCGGCCGTGGCCAAGGTCGAGGCGCAAACCGGCAAGCCGGTAGTCACCGCGGCCATCGCCACCACTTACGCCATGCTCAAGGCGCTTGACCTGGAGCCGGTTGTGCCGGGCGCTGGTGCCTTGCTGTCGGGCGCCTACTGAAAGCGGGAGACGCACATGAGCGACGTACAAAGCGCCCGTGACAACTACCAAGGCGTGTGGGGCCAGCGCATCGGCTTTGGCCGCAAGCCGGCACTGCTGATGATCGATTTCATGCAGGGCTACACCACCCCCGGTGCACCGCTGTACGCCCCGGGCGTGGTCACAGCGGTGGAGCAGGCTGCCGGCCTGCTGGCGCTGGCCCGCGACTGCGGTACCCTGGTGGTGCACACCAATATCCGCTACCAGCCGCCGCACTTCGCCGATGGCGGTGTGTGGGTGCGCAAGGCGCCGGTGATGAAGGACATGGTCGAAGGCAACCCGCTGGCCGCGTTCTGCGAGGCCGTGGCGCCGCAGCCGGGGGAGGTGGTGCTGAGCAAACAGTACGCCAGCGCCTTCTTTGCCACCAGCCTGGCCCCGCTGCTGCATGCCCAAGGCGTGGATACCGTGGTGCTGGCCGGCTGCTCCACCAGCGGCTGTATCCGCGCCAGTGCGGTGGATGCCATGCAGCATGGTTTTCGAACCATCGTGGTGCGCGAGTGCGTGGGTGACCGCCACAACGACCCGCACGAAGCCAACCTGTTCGACATCGACAGCAAGTACGGCGATGTCGTTACCCGGCAGGACGCCATGCAGCAACTCAGGCAGTTGGCCGGCTGACCGCCGGGCAGCGCTGACCCAATAACAATCAAGGAACGGTGCCGGAAGCCCGTCCATGACCGCCTGCTGTCCGGGCGGTCGCCCCGCAGGAGCACTCGGGGTCTTTCAGGCGTTGCCCAGGCACGCCGCGTATAGTGCGCGGGGTGCCCGGCGCGTCGAAAACTGCTGGCCTTAAAACAACCACAAAGTCGCCCGCCAGGAGACAGGAAATGCCAATTGCGAATGCAACCACGGTCCACAGTGACATCGACCATGGCACAAAAGCGCTGTACAGCAAGATCACCTGGAGGCTAATCCCCTTCCTGTGCTTCTGCTACCTCGCAGCTTATCTGGACCGCATCAACGTCGGCTTCGCCAAGCTGCAGATGCTCGAAGACCTGCAGTTCAGCACCGCCGCCTATGGCCTGGGTGCCGGGCTGTTCTTCGTCGGCTACATCATTTTCGAAGTACCGAGCAACCTGATCCTGCAGCGCGTCGGCGCCAAGTTGTGGATCGCCCGCATCATGATCACCTGGGGCCTGTTGTCGGCCTGCACCATGTTCGTCAGCACCACCACGCAGTTCTACATCCTGCGCTTTCTGCTCGGCGCCGCCGAAGCGGGCTTCCTGCCGGGCGTGCTGTTCTACCTGACCATGTGGTACCCCACCTACAGGCGCGGGCGCATCATTGCCCTGTTCATGATCGGGTTGCCATTGTCGAGCGTGATCGGCGGGCCGATCTCCGGCTGGATCATGGGGCATTTCGACCAGGTGCATGGCCTGCACGGCTGGCAGTGGCTGTTCCTGCTGGAGGCGATCCCCAGCGTGCTGCTCGGCATCCTCACGTTCTGGGCCTTGCCTAACCACTTCCAGCAGGCCAAGTGGCTGTCGGCCGAGGACAAGGCGCAACTGGCTGATGACCTGGCCGCCGACGATGCCGAGGGCAAGGACAGCAAGCACAGCTTCCGCGACGGTTTCTTCAACCTGAAAGTGTGGATGCTCGGTGGCATCGACTTCTCGATCCTGCTCAGTGCCTATGCCATGGGCTTCTGGATGCCGACTTTCATCCGCGATGCGGGCGTCAGCGACACCTTCCACATCGGCCTGCTCACGGCCATCCCGAGCCTGGCCGCGCTGGCCGGCATGCTGATGATCGGCGCCAGCTCCGACCGCCACCGCGAGCGCCGCTGGCACATCATCGTGCCGTTCATCATCGGGGCAATTGCCATGGCCAGCAGCACCTTGTTCAGCCAGAACCTGGTGATGACCGTGCTGCTGTTCGCCATCGCGTCGGCAGCCATCATCGGCGCGGTGCCGGTATTCTTCAGCCTGCCGGCGACCTTCCTCAAAGGCACGGCGGCAGCCACTGGCTTTGCCCTGGCGTGTTCGGTGGCCAACATTGCCGGCCTGGTCAGCAACTCGCTGATGGGCCTGGTCACTGACCTGACGGGTACCTCCCACGCGGCGTTGTGGGTGTTTGCCGGCTGCCTGATCCTCAGCTGCTTCCTGGTCATCGCCCTGCCGGCGAAGCTGGTCAACCGCTAGCGGCCCAGCGCTTCACGCAATGGCAGGGCAGGCGGGCCAGGTGCCCGCCTGCCGACCCTTTCCCGACGCAACCCTGCACGTCGGTGGCCACACACGGCCGCCGCGCCGGGTTGCCGTTGCCCGAAATCCAGGAGTAGCCCCATGCAAGGTTCCACTGCACCGCGTTTTTCTTCGTCTGCGCGCCTGGCCGGTGGCTGTATTGCCGCCGCGCTGTGTGCCGAGGCGCCGGCAGAAGAGGCCGGTTTCATCGAAGGTGCCCGCGCCACGCTGCAGGCGCGCAACTATTTTTTCAGCCGCGACTATGCCGATATCAAGGGTACAAGCACCCAGTCGCGTACCCAGGAGTGGGCGCAGGGTTTCATCCTCAATGCCAGCTCGGGTTACACCCAGGGTACCGTGGGTGTTGGTGTCGATGTGACCGGCCTGCTGGGCTTCAAGCTCGACAGCAGCCCGGAGCACGCCAAGTCAGGCTTGCTGCCCAGCCTGGACAGCGGCAAGTCGGCAGACGAATACAGCCGCCTGGGGGCTGCGATCAAGTTCAAGGTGTCGCAGACCGAGTTGAAGGTGGGCGAGTTGATGCCCAACCTGCCTGTGCTGCTGTTCAGCGACCTGCGTCTGCTGCCGCCGACCTACCAGGGCGCGATGCTGGAGTCGCGCGAGTTTGCCGGGCTGACCCTGAATGCCGGGCAGTTCCGTTCCACCAGCCTGCGCGACTCGTCCAATAGCCAGAAGATGTACGCGCTGGTCAACGACCCGATCAACCCGGCGCGGCTGGCGCGCTTTACCAGTGACCGCTTCAACTACGTGGGCGCCGACTATGCCTTCAACGACAACCGCACCAGCGTAGACGTATGGCAGGCGCAACTGGAGGATATCTACCAGCAGCGTTTCTACAGCTTCAAGCATGCCGAGCCGCTGGGGGACTGGACGCTGGGGGTGAATGCCGGCTATTTCGATGCCCGCGAGGACGGGCGCAAGATTGCCGGTGACTACGACAACCATGCGCTGTTCAGCCTGTTCTCTGCCAAGACAGGTGGGCATACCTTTTACGTGGGCTACCAGCAGATTGGCGGTGAAGACGGTTTTATCCAGGTCGGGGCCAACACCAACCCGATGGGGAATACGTTGCCGACGTATGAGTTCTCGGCGCCGGGTGAGCGGTCCTGGCAGGTGCGGCATGACTACAACTTCGTTGCGCTGGGGCTACCGGGCCTGACTTCGACGTTGCGTTATGTGAAGGGGCGGGATGTGGACACCGGGCTGGGCTTTGCAGGGCGTGATCGCGAGCGCGACCTGGACCTGGCCTATGTGGTGCAGAGTGGGCCCCTGGCCGGGCTTGGGGTACGGGTGCGCAATGTGATGGCGCGCTCCAATTACCGGACCGATATCGACGAGAACCGCTTGATCCTGAGTTATACGGTCAAGTTGTTCTGATACCGCGCTGGGTTCTTCGCGGCTAAAGCCGCTCCCACAGGACTGCGCTGGCTTTGAGTTCGCGCTGTCCCTGTAGGAGCGGCTTTAGCCGCGAACACCGGCGCAGCCGGTGCCAACCACCG
>NZ_JACVZC010000096.1 GCF_016658545.1 Pseudomonas sp. S37
CACCCAGCTCCACCCCCGCCCAGCTCCGCCGTGTCCTCGGCCTGCCCGCCCTGGTGTTTTTCGGCCTGGTGTACATGGTCCCGCTGACCATCTTCACCACCTACGGCATCGTCACCGAACTCACTGGCGGCCGCACCGCTGGCGCCTACATGGTCACGCTGGTGGCCATGCTGTTCACCGCCGCGTCCTACAGCTTCATGGTCAAGCGCTTCCCGGTCGCAGGCTCGGCATACTCCTACACCAACATGGCCTTCGGCCCCAACGTCGGCTTCCTCGCTGGTTGGTCGCTGCTGCTGGATTACCTGTTCCTGCCGATGATCAACTACCTGCTGATCAGCTTGTTCCTCAATATCGCCTTCCCGGCCATCCCGGCCTGGTCCATCGCCCTGGCCTCGATCGCCCTGGTGACCGTGCTCAATGTGGTCGGCATCCACTCGGTGGCCAAGACCAGCAACCTGATCGTCGGCGCGCAGATCGTGTTTATCGTGGTATTCGTCGCGCTGTCCTGCCAGTCGCTGGCCGGCCAGCCGCTCGACCTGCTGTCGCCGCTGCTGGGCGATGGCTCGCAGCCTGGCTTCGGCCCGATCATGGCCGGGGCGGCAGTGTTGTGCCTGTCGTTCCTCGGCTTCGATGCTGTCTCTACCCTTGCCGAAGAATGCCGCGATGCCCGCCGCGACGTGCCAAGGGCGATCATCCTTACCACGCTGTTCGCCGGTGTGCTGTTCACCGTGCTGGCCTACGTCAGCCAGCTGGTCTTGCCGGGCAGCACCTTCGCCAATGCTGATGCAGCGGCCAACGAGGTGATGTTCAAGGCGGGCGGGCAGTTCCTGGCCAACTTCTTCACCGCTGCGTATGTGGCCGGCAGCCTGGGTTCGGCGCTGGCCTCGCAGGCGGCGGTGTCGCGCATCCTGTTCACCATGGGCCGTGACAAGGTGCTGCCGCGGCGCACTTTCGGCTACCTGTCGCCGCGGTTTGGCACGCCGGTGTTCGCCATTGCACTGGTGTCGGCGTTTTCGCTGCTGGCGTTGGTGATCGACCTGGCCACCCTCGCCTCGCTGATCAGCTTTGGTGCGCTGGTGGCGTTTTCGGCGGTGAACCTGGCGGTGGTGAAGACCCACCTGATGGATGATGGCGCCCAGCGTAACCTCAAGGGGCTGCTGTGCTATGGCCTGGTGCCGCTGGTGGGGTTGGCGCTGACCCTGTGGCTGTGGACCAGCCTGTCAGCGCTGACCTTGGTGATTGGCCTGTGCTGGTTTGCCCTGGGCCTGGCCTACCTGGCGGTGCTCACCGCCGGCTTCCGCCGCCCGGTGCGTCTGGTGGACTTCACCGAAGCCGCCTGACCCAACGCGATTCTGTCTTGGTGGGATGCACCAATCTCATGGCCTACGCGGGCCCTTGTAGGAGCGGCCTTGTGTCGCGAAAGGGCCGCAAAGCGGCCCCAGCAATCTCTGCAATAACGCTGAAATCCTGGGGCCGCTTTGCGGCCCTTTCGCGACACAAGGCCGCTCCTACAAGTACAGCGCCAACCTTGACACACGCTGGCTTGCCGGCGATAGCGCCGGTACTGCCCCTATAAAACCTTCAGACCGAAGGCTGAGCCAATGGCGCCGACACCGGCGTAGTCCACAAGCTCCCCAGGTTCTGCAACAACGACCCAGCAATCCCCTGCTGCCCCAGGTACTGCAACAACAACGGCGCAAACTGACCGATCATCCCGGTATCCATGCCCAGCGCCTTGAACGCATTGTCCAGGTCGCTGCGGTTCTCCACATTGCCACCCAGCGCATTGTTCAACGCCGACGGGTTCTCGCTGTTCTTGCCCAGCAAATCACCCAACCCGCTCAAGCCACCCAGCGCATTGGCGCCAGCCAGCAGGTCCAGCCCTGGCACTGCCTTGGTCAGCTGGCCATAGTCGTCGCTGCTGAGGTTGTTACGCGCCAACCCCAACATCGCCCCTGCGCCGCCCACGGCCTGTTCGGGGGTGATCTTCAATTCGCTGCCCAGGGTGTTGAGCAGGTTGGCTTGGGCTTCGGGTGCCTGCACCTGGCCTTGTTGCTTCTGGTTCTGCATGGCGGATACGGCGTTGGCG
This sequence comes from Pseudomonas sp. S37, assembly GCF_016658545.1. Taxonomy (GTDB): domain Bacteria; phylum Pseudomonadota; class Gammaproteobacteria; order Pseudomonadales; family Pseudomonadaceae; genus Aquipseudomonas. The sequence continues at coordinate 2,090 of NZ_JACVZC010000096.1, forward strand.
GCATCGCTGAGGTTGAAGGCGAACACCGGGCTTGCGGCCAGGGTCATCAGGGTTGCCAGGGTGAATGCTTTCATCGGGAGGGACCTCGGTTGGCCGGGATGGCCTGGGAAACGAGGGGTTTGACTGGATAATGTGGTGATTGTTCCTACTCGATATCGGTATTTGGAACCAAAACGCTGCGGAGCGTCCCACCGTGCCTATCATTTTTGCCAGTAGCGGACTTCCGTGCCTCCCACTCATGCTGTCAGACGCTTGGTTAGTGCTGAGTACCGAGAGAACACACGCATGGCAGGAGAAACGCATGAAAACCAAAGTGGGTAGCACTCAGTTCTTCTTTAGTAGTGGAAGGATCAACACAATCAAAACCGGGGATAACAATCGTGGCATCTTCCGAGCGAACGGCGTTCTGCTGGGCGAAAACGATACGGATTCAGGGCAAGCGTTGTTGGCCACAAGCCTGAGTGAATCCCCGATTATGGCTGAGCATCCAAGCCATCGCGAAAATCACAGCTATTCACCCTATGGGTACGACCCGATAACTTTGACAGCAAAGAATCTTGCGGGGTTCAATGGTGAACAGTACGACACGATAAGTAAGTGCTACCTGCTAGGGAGCGGCTATAGGCTATTCAACCTATTAACGATGCGATTTAACTCCCCAGATAATTTAAGCCCCTTTTATTTGGGTGGCTTAAACTCGTATTGTTACTGTACTTGCGACCCTATAAACAACATTGATCGTACCGGACACTTCTCTGCAAAAATCAAAGTCGCCCATAGAAATAGACAATACAACTACAAACAAAAAAAACGCAATTTAAACTTTAAAATCATTCAAGACCAACGACATAGACTTCTAGAAAGATTCAAAAAATATGGACCTTTCGAGCCAGAATACCTCGCAAATACCTTAAGCATAATTAATGATGCTAACAAACTTGATTTAATAAGCTATAAATCCGGCCTCTATCCCCCAATTAGCCCCCCCTTTAGCGCGCCAAACGACGGCTTCGTAAACATAAGTAGACCTGTACAGCCGCCTGCCAGCTCTCGCTCGCCTAAAGTTATGGCACCCGCAGCCACTGGATCTCTGCCAAATGCGCCTTCTGATCAATCAGGATTCACACAACGCCAGCTTGATCGCTTGCATATGACTGATTACGAAATAACTAGCCGAAGTCAAAATATTGTCCGTTTCTCAGCACCGGTCATCACAAAATTTATCAATAGACTGAATTCAGCCGAAATGGAGAGAACAATTGCAGCTATACGCTCGCATAAAGTATAGGTCAGCACATTTTTAGTGGCTAGTGGCATATATAGACAGCCCCTTATGTCGAGGGGCTGTATCATTTTCACGCCCTATACGCAACTAAAAATTTATGCGGCAGCCCCCCTCAATCTGTAATCCATTCCCCAAACATATTCCCTATCTCCTCCAAGCGATTGCGTTGTTCTGGGTTGTACTTGAGTCTCGAACAGTCGCGTGCCTACCTGCATACAGCTGCAGACTTCAGATTTTTCCGCTTACCCGTAGGACGTTTCTGAATTACAGTCCCAAGCTGCTTAAGCCATTGCGATGATCTGGGTTGGGCCCTAGTCTCGGGCGGTCGTTGCGAAATCAGCGACCGGCTTTGACAGGCCGACTCAAATTGAAAGCTATGGCTTTTGCCATGCATGGCGGCTGTGCGTGGGGCATCTTCGGATGCGCCGGGTTCCCTCAATTTGACCGGTCTGTCAACCCACTGCACAGCTGCCACCCTTTTGTTTGACAGCAAACAGCGGTGGCCTCATCGCAAATTGAGGGTTACACCATGCTGAACATTTTTCTTGATCAATCCAACAATCTCCATCTCCTTGAAAGCGAGACTCCAGGCCACGAAATACGCCCAGCAGGTACAGACGCCGGCTGAGCGGCGGGTGCTGCATAAGGCTTAGTTGATGTGTTGTCTGTTCGGCCTCTTCGCGGGCACGCCCGCTCCCACAGGTACTGCGCCGGAGCTGAAAGCAGCGCAATCCTGTGGGAGCGGGCGTGCCCGCGAAGAGGCCGGGGCAGGCACAGCCAATTTCAAGGGGATAGAACAATGACAACAGACGTAAGAGAACCCAACACCACCGTTGGCAAGACCATGTTTTACCAGGGGGAGAACAAGACTCACCCGCTGTTCTGCATTGCCCCCGGCATTCCGTGCCAGGATGCCCGTGACCAGGCTTCGGAGTTGATGGGATATGTGCGGGACATGACCATTGACGGGTTGATGGACAACAAGCCGCAGTTGCTTTGGGCCTCGCATTATTTGAGCGCGTTGGCCAAGGCGCTGATGGATGATGCGGAGTTGGGGATGATGCGCTGAGCCTTGTATAGCTTGGCCGGTTAACGCGGTCAGCTGTAGGAGCGGCCTTGCCGGGGCGCTCCTACGAGAGCCTGCGCAGGCCACAAGGTCGTGGCAAACTTGCCTTCGAGCAGATCAGGTCCAGCACCGTAGCACCTGTCATGTCTGCCAGTTTCAAAATCCCTGCGGCTGTTCAGAATGGGCTTCAAGCAATCTGCACTTACCCAGCGCCGCAGGGACCTGAATCATGAGCAAAGCACCAAACAACTTGCTTTTCTTCCACCGGAGCGACCATCTCGTCACCGTGAAACAGGGCGACCAACATCGCGCCATCTTACGAAACGGTGCACTGCCTCTCGCAGAACGCCGAACAAGTATCAACGAATCTGTCGGCTTGCTGGCCACTGACAATAAAGGATCGGTGCTCACAGTACAGGATGCTGACGAAAAGGAATCCCATGCTTTTGCAGCATACGGTAATGACCAAGGCCTCCCCTCACGTAGAACTTTACTGGGGTTCAATGGCGAGCGGATTGCTCCGCTGAGCAAGGATTATCCACTGGGCAAGGGCTATCGAAACTACAATCCCTGCACCATGCGCTTCAACGCTTCAGATATGCTCAGCCCCTTTGGCGCGGGGGGACTCAATGCCTACGTTTACTGTTTGGGCGACCCCGTCAACCGAACTGATCCGAGCGGCCGTATCAGCTTCCCCTTGTTGGTCAAGCGAGTCATATTCCGCAATAACCTCAAGGCAATGCGAGGGCGCATCACCGGAACCAAGGGCAAAATAGAGATGACACCTTCCTCTCAGGCACGCCAAGCACCTGTCGATAAACCCACTTTGCGCATCGCATCAATACAGCGAACACCGGATTTGCATGAGGTTTCAGGCTCTGCGTCGGTTTCGGCGGCGCTCAGCCAGCGCTCCAGGAGCGCCAGCACAACCAGCTACGACTCTGATTCATCCGGACCAGACGTGACACCTGAAGCGTCCACTAACGATCTACCCTACTTCGTAGCCACAACCATCAGATCCAGTGACGTTGGTCATCGATACCATGATCCATTCGCACCCATATGACACATTCCAAATAAAAAGCCCCTCGGTTCGAGGGGCTCTTTCATTCGACGCTGATTACGCCGCACCCCACATCTTGTGCGGGTCAATCACAAACTTCTTCGGCACACCTGCATCGAACTCGCCATACCCTTCCGGCGCCTGATCCAGGTTGATCACCTGCACACCCACCACTTCGGCAATGTTGATGCGATCCCACATGATCGCCTGCATCAGCTGGCGGTTGTACTTCATGGTCGGGGTCTGGCCGGTGTGGAAGCTGTGCGACTTGGCCCAGCCCAGGCCGAAGCGAATGCTCAGCGCGCCGATCTTGGCGGCGGCGTCCACCGCGCCCGGGTCTTCGGTCACATACAGGCCTGGGATGCCGATGCTGCCGGCTACGCGAGTTACCTGCATCAGCGAGTTCAGCACGGTGGCCGGGGCCTCGTGCTTGGCACCTTCGTGGCCATGGCCGCGGGCCTCGAAGCCTACGGCGTCGACGGCACAGTCCACTTCCGGCTCGCCGAGGATATCGACGATCTGCTCGTGCAGCGGGGTGTCCTTGGACAGGTCGACCACTTCGAAGCCCTGCGATTTGGCGTGAGCCAGGCGGGCCGGGTTCAGGTCACCCACGATGACGCAGGCGGCACCCAGCAGGCGTGCCGAGGCAGCGGCAGCCAGGCCGACCGGGCCGGCACCCGCGACGTAAACGGTGCTGCCTGGGCCTACGCCAGCGGTCACGGCGCCGTGGTAGCCGGTTGGCAGGATGTCGGACAGGCAGGTCAGGTCACGGATTTTCTCCATGGCCTTGTCGCGCTCGGGCAGTTTCAGCAGGTTGAAGTCGGCGTATGGCACCAGCACGTATTCGGCCTGGCCGCCGGTCCAGTCGCCCATGTCGACGTAGCCGTAGGCACCGCCGGCGCGGGCCGGGTTGACGGTAAGGCAGACACCGGTGTGCATCTCTTTGCACGAGCGGCAACGGCCGCAGGCGACGTTGAACGGTACCGAAACCAGGTCGCCGATCTGCATGCGCTCGACGTCGCTGCCCTTCTCGACGATTTCACCGGTAATTTCGTGGCCCAGGACCAGGCCGACCTGAGCGGTGGTGCGGCCGCGGACCATGTGCTGGTCGGAGCCGCAGATGTTGGTGGAGACCACCTTCAGGATCACGCCGTGCTCGATCTTCTTGCCGCGTGGGTCCTGCATTTTCGGGTAGTCGATCTTCTGCACCTCGACCTTGCCGGCGCCGAGATATACCACTCCACGATTGCCAGACATGCTCTTACCTCGCTTGATTTTTATTTATGCAGCGGTGGTTGAACGCGCCGCCATCCGTGGGCGGCATGTGTTTCTGGAATGAGGGGAATTGTGGGCCGGATGGGGCCGGGTGCACTGACTGTAAGCGACAGCGACTTGCCAGTGGGCGTCAGGGGCCAAAGCCCCCAAGGGAGCGGATGCCATGCAGCGCTTAAACTACAGGACTGACCTGTCAATTCTGCCAGTAACGGTTTCATGCGCCTTCAGGAACAATGATTCCACTACGGAGAAACAGGATGTGCGCCATGCAGCCGATCAAGCAACGACTTTGCTTCTATCAGCATCAGGTACTGCATCTTCAGTTGAGCGGCGCTTTGTCGCGGACGCTGATGCGTACGCAAAATTGCCCTATCGCCGAGCTCAGCGCAGGCAATGCTAGCTTGCTTGGTACAGATCGACAGGGGTCCGTGTTGTTTCTCGATACGGGCGATCACACCAGGGCATTCAACTATTCGGCCTTCGGCTACGATGCGGTTGGAAATGAAAAAGAGTCGATGCTGGGCTTCTGCCAACAACCCAGAGAGCCGCTCACAGGCTTTTACCTGTTAGGCCAAGGCTATCGCGCGTACCATTCGGGACTTCAACGCTTCAGCTCACCCGACAGATACAGTCCATTTGAGGAGGGTGGGATCAACCCCTATGCCTACTGCAACGACGACCCAATCAACTTAACGGACCCCACTGGAGAGGCGGGAGGGCCTCTTTACGCCTTTAAGGAAACTATCCTACCTGTGGTGCTTGATGTACCACAGAGGCCCCAACCGCGACGTAATGAGCCCAATCCGGTTGCAATACCCGTTGCTCTCGACAATAGACAGCCAGTGCAACCACCACCGCCTGCTCCTCTACCTCGCTCCAACCCTCCGCCTGTCATAAACAACGCCAGCAACGCTCCAGTGGAGAGGCCAGCCGGCCAGTCGCCAATTCTCGGCCAGCCATCAAACGCATCGCCCAACCAAGGTGCACGCCCCGTGCAGCCATTCTTTGGCTGGTTCCGTCAGAACTCCGTTCCTCGTAACTCTTCCGATAGACCGCGCCGGCAACAGTCAGCTGCCAATATGCATGCACTGCTCCGGGAGTCACGGCAACCTCAAAACAGGCCTACACAGTGGCCTCCAAACCGCGGTCAGGAAATCAGGCGGTAGAAAACGGAGTCGGAACTTAGTGACGCATACTCATGAGAGTGCGACGAAGGGGCTGCATAAGAGCCCCTGAACAATCAGAGCACCACAGTCCGGTTGGCGTTGAGGAACACCCGCCGCTCGATGTGATACCCCACCGCCCGCGCCAGGGTCAGGCACTCGATATCCCGCCCCTTGGCAATCAGATCTTCCGGGTAATGGCTGTGGTCCACCACCTCGACGCCCTGGGCAATGATCGGCCCTTCATCCAGGTCGTTGTTGATGTAGTGCGCCGTGGCACCGACCATCTTCACGCCCTTGTTGTACGCCTGGTGATAAGGCTTGGCGCCTTTGAACCCTGGCAACAACGAGTGGTGAATGTTGATCGCCCAGCCATCCAGGCGGCGGCAAAGCTCCGGCGACAGCACCTGCATGTAGCGCGCAAGAATCACCAACTCGGCGCCGGTTTCCTCGATCACTTGCAGCACTTTGCGCTCTTGCCCCGGCTTGTCCTTGGGGTCGAGAGCAAAGTGGTAGTAAGGGATCTTGTGCCACTGCGCCAGCGGCTCGAGGTCTGGGTGGTTGGACACCACCGCCACCACGTCCATGCCCAGCTGGCCAATGCGCTGGCGATACAGCAGGTCGTTCAGGCAATGGTCGGCCTTGGACACCATGATCACCACTTTCGGGCGGTGATTAGGGGCGGTCAGCTCGAAGGCCATGCCGAACGCTTCGCTGCGCTCGGCAAGGCCGGCACGGAAGCCGGCTTCGTCGAAATCGTCCGGCTGGCGGAACTCCACACGAATGAAGAAACGCCCCGACTGCCGGTCATCGAAGGAGTGGTGCTCCGTCACGTAGCAGCGCTGCTCGAAGAGGTAACGCGTCACCACGTCGACGGTGCCGAGCATGCTCGGGCAGTCGGCGGTGAGAATCCAGGTATCCGGTGCCCGACTCATGTTCTGCTCTCCTTAGGCCTCGATGCTCAGGCCGTATTCGGCCGAAGCGTCCTGCAGCCACAGCCACCAGTAGTCGGAGAAGCTGCGGCGGATCACCAGTTCCCAGGTGTCTTCGGCGGTACGGCGGATTACCAGTTGCGACTTGGCGAACACGGTGCCGACTGCCTTGCCGACCGGGAAGTTGTTTGGGTGAACATCATAGCTGGTGGATTTCATCAGCACTTCGCGCACGTTCGGGCCGCGCAGTTCCAGCAGGCTCTGCCCGCCGCTGACGTTGACCACCTGAATGTGCTGGCCTTCAAGGGCCGCACGCAACTTTTGCTCGACCGCCAGTTCCTGGCCGCCGGGCACGATCAGCAGCCACTCATCGGGGCCGACCCATTGCAGCGACATGTCGTTGTTGGCGACCACGGTCAGGGCAACCGGCAGCTCCAGGCCCAGGGCCTTGTGCACGCCGGCGGCGAAGTCCGGGTTGTGGCCATCGCCACGGATGGTCAGGTGGCCGAGGAACTTGCGTTCACGCAGGGTTACGCCTGCGTTCTTGCGGCCTTTGCCAACCAGGCTGGCCAGGTCGGCGTGGTGCAGTGGCGACTGGGCCTTGGCCTCGGCGCCGGGGTTTTGCTGGAAGACGTTGATAGCGCTCATTTCTTACCTGCCTTGAATTCTGTTGATCGCGAAGACCTGAGGTAGAACCTGTAAGCACTGGTTGTAGAGATCCATTGTAGGAGCGGGTTTATCGAGGCGTCGAACCGCCGCGAATGCGATGGTGGGTCCACCGCCCTCTTCGCGGGTGAACCCGCTCCTACAAGGACCGCATTTCAGCCAGTGCTACCGGTGAAGCCTCAAACGTTCTGCCGCTCACCCTTCGGATCGAAGAACACCGAAGACACGATTTCCGCCTCGATCACGCTGCCATCCGCCTGCGGCGAGTACACACGCTCGCCCATGCGCTTGAGGCCGCCTTTGACCACGCCCATGGCGAACGAGTAGCCCAGCGAGTTGGACGCGTAGCTGGAGGTCACGTGGCCCACCATGTCCATCGGGATCGGCTGCTTCGGGTCGAACACCAGCTGGGCGCCTTCCGGCAGCCATTTGGTCGGGTCGACCGGCTTCAGGCCTACCAGCTGCTTGCGGTTCTCGCGCACGCAGTCTTCGCGGTTCATGCCACGCAGGCCGATCCACGAGAACGGCTTGTTGCGGCCCACGCACCAGCTCATGTTCAGGTCGTCCGGGTTCATCGAGCCATCGGTATCCTGGCCAACGATGATGAAGCCCTTCTCGGCACGCAGTACGTGCATGGTCTCGGTGCCATACGGGGTCAGGTTGTACTTCTTGCCCGCCTCGATGATCTGTTCCAGTACGCCCATGGCGTAGTTGGCCTGCACGTTGACTTCGTACGACAGTTCGCCGGTGAAGGAGATGCGGAACACGCGGGCAGGTACGCCGCCAACGTTGCCTTCCTTCCAGGTCATGAACGGGAAGGCTTCCTTGTCCATGTCGATGTCGGTCAGCTCGCTGAGCAGCTTGCGGCTGTTGGGGCCGGACAGGGTCATGGTGGCCCAGTGGTCGGTGACCGAGGTGAAATAAACCTTCAGTTCCGGCCATTCGGTCTGGTGGTACAGCTCCATCCACTGCAGCACACGGGCGGCGCCGCCGGTCGTGGTGGTCATGATGAAGTGGTTGTCGCCGACGCAGGCGGTTACGCCGTCGTCGAAGACCATGCCGTCTTCCTTGCACATCAGGCCGTAGCGGGCCTTGCCCACGTCGAGCTTGGTCCAGGCGTTGGTGTAGATGCGGTTGAGGAACTCGCGCGCGTCCGGGCCCTGGATGTCGATCTTGCCCAGGGTCGAGGCGTCCAGCAGGCCCACGCTGTCACGCACGGCCTTGCATTCGCGGGCCACGGCAGCATGGATGTCTTCACCGGCTTTCGGGAAGTACCAAGGGCGCTTCCACTGGCCGACATCTTCGAACTCGGCGCCGTTCTTCACGTGCCAGGCATGCAGGGCGGTGAAGCGCACAGGTTCGAACAGGTGACCACAGTGGCGGCCCGCTACTGCGCCGAAGGTAACCGGCGTGTAGTTGGGGCGGAACATGGTGGTGCCCATTTCCGGGATGGTGATGCCGATCGAACGGGCGGCGATGGCCAGGCCGTTGATGTTGCCCAGTTTGCCCTGGTCGGTACCGAAGCCCAGCGCGGTGTAGCGCTTGACGTGCTCGACCGACTCGAAGCCTTCACGGGTGGCCAGCTCGATACCGGCGGCGGTCACGTCGTTCTGCTGGTCGACGAACTGCTTCGGCCCTTTGGTGCCCTTGTCATGCGGCACCTGGAACAGTGCCACGGTGGCCTCTTCCTTGCGCGCAACGGTTTTCGGCAGGGTGCCAACGGTGGCCTTGAAACCGGCTTCGGTGGCTGCGCGAACGCCGCCTTCGAAACCATCGGCAATCACATCGCCCAGGGCGTAGACGCCGTTGATACCACCCACGCACTCGCGTTTTTGCGGGGCATCGCCAGGCACGAAACCGAGGATGTCGTCACGCCATACCGGGCGACCGCCCAGGTGCGAGGCCAGGTGAACGATCGGGCTGTAGCCGCCCGAGGTGGCGATCAGGTCGCACTCGAGGGTTTCACCAGGGCTGGTGACCTTGTGTGCCTGCACATCGATAGCTGCCACGCGGGCGCCGGTGACGTGCTTGCTGCCTTTGGCCTCGACCACGGCGCTGGAGGTGAGGATGCGGATGCCTTTGGCACGCGCTTCTTCAACCAGCGAGCCACGTGGGTTGTGGCGGGCGTCGGCAATGGCGACCACTTGCAGGCCGGCGTCGTGCCAGTCCAGCGCGGCGCGGTAGGCGTGGTCGTTGTTGGTCGACAGCACCAGCTTGCGGCCCGGGGCCACGCCGTAGCGGCGCACGTAGGTGGAAACCGCGCCGGCCAGCATGTTGCCCGGCACGTCGTTGTTGCCGTACACCAGCGGGCGCTCGTGGGCACCGGCAGCCAGCACCACGCGCTTGGCGCGCACGCGGTGCACGCGGTGACGAACCTGGCCGATCGGTGCGCGGTCGCCGAGGTGGTCGGTGAGGCGCTCGTGAATGGTCAGGAAGTTATGGTCGTGGTAGCCGTTGACCGTGGCGCGTGGCAGCAGGGTCACTTCCGGCAGGCCTTCCAGCTCTTTGACCACGGCGTTGACCCAGTCGGCGGCAGGCTTGCCGTCAAGGGTTTCGCGGGTGTCGAGCAGGCTGCCGCCAAACTCTTCCTGCTCGTCAGCCAGGATCACGCGGGCACCGCTGCGCGCAGCAGCCAGTGCGGCAGCCAGGCCAGCAGGGCCGGCACCGACAATCAGCACGTCGCAGTGCTGGTTCATGTAGTCGTAGCTGTCCGGGTCGTTCTGCAGCGGCGCGCGGCCCAGGCCGGCTGCCTTGCGGATGTACTTCTCGTAAGTCATCCAGAACGATTTCGGGTACATGAAGGTTTTGTAGTAGAAGCCCGGCGGCATCATGCTGCCGCCCACCTTGCCAAGGATGCCCATGACGTCGTTGTTGACGTTCGGCCAGCCGTTGGTGCTGGTGGCTACAAGCCCTGCGTACAGCGCTTGTTGAGTAGCACGCACGTTGGGGATCTGGGTGGCTTCGCTGGAGCCGATCTGCAGGATGGCGTTCGGCTCTTCGGTACCGGCGGCGATGATGCCGCGTGGGCGCGAGTACTTGAAGCTGCGGCCGACGATGTCGACGCCGTTGGCCAGCAACGCGGCGGCCAGGCTGTCACCGGCATAACCCTGGTAGGTCTTGCCGTTGAAGGTGAAGTTCAGGACCTTGCTGCGGTCGATACGGCCGCCGCTGGCGAGGCGATAGGTCTGGCTCATACTTTTTCCCCTTGGCCTTTGACGGCGGACGGTGCGGTCGCAGCTTTGCCATCAGCGGTCACTTGCGGCTTCTGGCCAATCTTGTAGGTTTCCAGAATCTCGTAGGTCACGGTGTTGCGGGTGACGTTGAAGTACTGGCGGCAGCCGGCAACGTGGTCCCACAGTTCGTGGTGAATACCGCGCGGGTTGTCACGGTAGAACATGTAGGTACCCCACTCCTCGTCGGAGCAGGCGGCAGGGTCCAGCGGGCGGGCGATGTGCGCCTGGCCAGAGGCGTGGAACTCTTCTTCGGAGCGCAGCTCGCCGCAGTGGGGACAGAAAATATGCAACATGACGGTGTCTCCGGTTAGTGGGCGACGGCGGCGGCGCCGTGTTCGTCGATCAGTGCGCCGTTGTAGAAACGGTCCATGGAGAACGGCGCGGCCAGTGGGTGCATTTCGCCCTTGGCCAGGCTCGCGGCGAAGACGTTGCCCGAACCCGGGGTCGCCTTGAATCCGCCCGTACCCCAACCGCAGTTGAAGAACATGTTCTTGACCGGGGTCTTGGTGATGATCGGGCAGGCGTCCGGCGAGGTGTCCACAATGCCGCCCCACTGGCGGTTCATGCGCACACGCGAGAGGTTCGGGAACATTTCGACGATGGCCTGCAGGGTATGCTCGATCACCGGGTACGAACCGCGCTGGCCGTAGCCGACCCAGCCGTCGATACCGGCACCGATCACCAGGTCGCCCTTGTCGGACTGGCTGATGTAGCCGTGTACGGCGTTGGACATGATCACGCTGTCGATGATCGGCTTGATCGGCTCGGATACCAGCGCTTGCAGCGGGTGCGATTCCAGCGGCAGGCGGAAGCCGGCCAGCTTGGCCATGTGCCCGGAGTTACCGGCGGTGACCACGCCGACGCGCTTGGCGCCGATGAAGCCTTTGTTGGTTTCCACACCGATGACCGCGCCGTTTTCCTTGCGGAAACCGATCACTTCGGTCTGCTGGATCAGGTCCACGCCCAAGGCGTCGGCGGCACGGGCAAAGCCCCAGGCCACGGCATCGTGGCGGGCCACGCCGCCACGGCGCTGTACGGTAGCGCCGAGGATCGGGTAGCGGGTGTTCTTCGAGCAGTCCAGGTACGGGATTTCGGCCGCAACCTGGGCGGTGTTCAGCAGCTCGCCATCCACGCCGTTCAGGCGGTTGGCACTGACCCGGCGCTCGGAGTCACGCATGTCCTGCAGGGTGTGGCACAGGTTGTAGACGCCGCGCTGGGAGAACATCACGTTGTAGTTGAGGTCCTGGGACAGGCCCTCCCACAGCTTCATGGCGTGCTCGTACAGGTGCGCCGACTCGTCCCACAGGTAGTTGGAACGCACGATGGTGGTGTTACGGGCAGTGTTGCCGCCGCCCAGGTAGCCTTTTTCGATCACGGCAACGTTGGTGATGCCGTGTTCTTTGGCCAGGTAGTAGGCCGTGGCCAGGCCATGGCCGCCACCGCCGACGATAACCACGTCGTAAACCTTTTTAGGGGTTGGCGTGCGCCACATGCGCTGCCAATTTTCGTGGTGGCTGAGGGAGTGCTTGAAAAGGCCGAAGCCCGAGTAGCGTTGCATGGTCGTTTACTCCACTCAGCGGTAAACAGGGAAATCAGCGCACAGGGCCGCGACGTTCTTCGCCACATCGGCTTCGACGTCAGCGTCACCGAGGTTGTCGAGGATGTCGCAGATCCAGCCGGCCAGGGCCACGCACTGAGCGACCTTGAAGCCGCGGGTGGTGACGGCCGGGGTGCCGATGCGCAGGCCCGAGGTGACGAACGGCGACTGTGGGTCGTTCGGCACGGCGTTCTTGTTGACGGTGATGTGCGCGCGGCCCAGGGCGGCGTCGGCATCTTTACCGGTCAGGCCCTGGCGAATCAGGCTGACCAGGAACAGGTGGTTGTCGGTACCGCCGGAGACCACGTCGTAGCCACGGTCGATGAACACCTGGGCCATGGCCTGGGCGTTTTCGATCACTTGTTGCTGGTAAGCCTTGAAGCCAGGCTCCAGCGCTTCCTTGAAGCACACCGCCTTGGCGGCGATCACGTGCATCAGCGGGCCGCCCTGGGCGCCCGGGAATACCGCAGCGTTGAGCTTCTTCTCGATCTCTTCGTTGGACTTGGCCAGGATCAGGCCACCACGTGGACCGCGCAGGGTCTTGTGGGTGGTGGTGGTGACCACGTCGGCGAACGGGATCGGGTTCGGGTACAGGCCAGCGGCAACCAGGCCGGCAACGTGGGCCATGTCGACGAACAGCAGCGCACCGACCTTGTCGGCGATGGCGCGGAAGCGTGGGAAGTCGAGGGTTTTGGAGTAGGCCGAGAAACCGGCAACGATCATTTTCGGCTTGTGCTCGACCGCCAGGCGCTCGACTTCGTCGTAGTCGATCAGGCCGGTGTTGGTGTCGATGCCGTACTGCACAGCGTTGTACAGCTTGCCCGAGGACGACACCTTGGCGCCGTGGGTCAGGTGGCCGCCGTGGGCCAGGCTCATGCCGAGGATGGTGTCACCGGCTTGCAGCAGGGCCAGGTAAACAGCGCCGTTGGCCGACGAACCGGAGTGCGGCTGGACGTTGGCGTAGTCGGCACCGAACAGCTGCTTGGCGCGCTCGATGGCCAGGGCTTCTACCTTGTCGACGTGCTCGCAGCCGCCGTAGTAGCGCTTGCCTGGGTAGCCTTCGGCGTATTTGTTGGTCAGGCCGCTGCCTTGGGCCTGCATCACGCGCTTGGAGGTGTAGTTTTCCGAGGCGATCAGCTCGATGTGGTCTTCCTGGCGCTGTTCTTCGGCATTCATCGCCGCCAGCAGTGCATCGTCGTAACCCTGGATTTGGTCTTGCTTGCTGAACATCGTGTATCTCCCGGCAGCGATCGTTTTTTGTCGTGGGGCACTGTGGCCCTTTGTGGCGATGTTATGACTGGGCGGGGCGGGTCAGATGCCTGCGCACGCCTTGCAATGGCGCGTTTACGACATTCGTTGTTTGCTGCTTGTGCCGGCCCTTTCGCGGGTGAACCCGCTCCCACAGGTACGGCGGTGCTCTGAAGGCTTGTGATATCCCTGTAGGAGCGGGTTCACCCGCGAAGAGGCCAGCCCAGACACCCCTGAAACCAGCTTATGCAGCGGTTGTATAGGCAACCGCCGAATCGATGGTTTAGAGTGCTGATCTGCGTCGTTCACAGGACAGTAGTGTCATGACAGATAAGAGCCAACAATTCGCCAGCGACAACTATTCCGGCATCTGCCCCGAAGCCTGGGCGGCGATGGAGAAGGCCAACCACGGCCACGACCGCGCCTACGGCGACGACCAGTGGACCGAACGGGCCTCGGAGTATTTCCGCAACCTGTTCGAAACCGACTGCGAGGTGTTCTTCGCCTTCAACGGCACCGCCGCCAACTCCCTGGCCCTGGCCTCGCTGTGCCAGAGCTACCACAGCGTGATCTGCTCCGAAACCGCCCACGTCGAAACCGACGAATGCGGCGCGCCGGAGTTCTTTTCCAACGGTTCCAAGCTGCTGACCGCGCCCAGCGTCAATGGCAAGCTGACCCCCGAATCCATCCGCGAAGTGGCGCTCAAGCGCCAGGACATTCACTACCCCAAGCCGCGCGTCGTCACCCTTACCCAGGCCACTGAAGTGGGCACTGTCTACCGCCCCGACGAGCTGAAGGCGATCAGCGCCACCTGCAAGGAGCTGGGCCTGAACCTGCACATGGACGGCGCGCGCTTTACCAATGCCTGCGCGTTCCTCGGTTGCAGCCCGGCCGAGCTCACCTGGAAGGCCGGCGTCGATGTGCTGTGCTTTGGCGGTACCAAGAACGGCATGGCGGTGGGTGAGGCGATCCTGTTCTTCAATCGCCAGCTGGCCGAAGACTTCGACTACCGCTGCAAGCAGGCCGGGCAACTGGCTTCGAAAATGCGCTTCCTGTCGGCGCCATGGGTAGGCCTGCTGGAAGATGGCGCCTGGTTGCGCCATGGCAACCACGCCAACCATTGCGCGCAGTTGTTGGCGTCGTTGGTGAGTGATTTGCCGGGGGTACAGCTGATGTTCCCGGTGGAGGCCAACGGGGTGTTCCTGCAGATGCCGGAGCAGGCCATTGAAGCGCTGCGGGGCAAGGGCTGGCGGTTCTATACCTTCATTGGTAGCGGTGGGGCGCGGTTCATGTGCTCGTGGGATACCGAGGAAGAGCGGGTGCGGGAGCTGGCGGCGGATATCCGCAGCATCATCAACGCCTGACAGATTGCCGGGAGGGCTTTGCCCTCCTTTCGCGACACAAGGCCGCTCCTACAAGTGACCGCATTACCAGGCCGGCAACGCGGTCCCTTGTAGGAGCGGCCTTGTGTCGCGAAAGGGCCGCACAGCGGCCCCGGCCATCTAAAGCCTGAACCCACCCATCTGCCGCGCCAGGTCATCCGCCAGGCCTCGCAACGCCTGGCACTCTTCCCGGCACCCTTGCACCTCGGCCGCCGTCTCCCGCGCCAAATCGGAAATCCCCTGCACCGTACGGTTGATCTCGTCGGTCACCGCCGACTGCTCCTCAGTCGCCGTCGCCACCTGATGGTTCATGTCGCTGATGTGTTCCACCTGGTCAGTAATCGCCCCCAACGATGCCCCGGTGCGCTGACTAGACTCCACACCACTGCCAGTCGCCTGCTGCCCCGCCTGCATCGAACTCACCGCCGAACCGGCACCTTGCTTCAGGCGCTGGATCATCTGCTGCACTTCATCCGTGGACAACTGCGTGCGCCGGGCCAAGGTGCGCACTTCATCGGCCACCACGGCAAACCCACGGCCCATCTCGCCTGCGCGCGCAGCTTCGATGGCAGCATTCAGCGCCAGCAGGTTGGTCTGCTCGGAAATACTGCGGATTACCGCCAGAACTTCATCGATCGAGGCAACTTCATCGGCCAACTGGCTGACCGCATCGGCTGCTTTGCCAATGTCGCCCGACATACCCTCGATACCGCGGATCGAGCGCTGTACGACTTCACGCGCCTGCAACGCCTCATCCCGCGCCGACTGCGAAGCCTGCGCCGCATCGCCGGCATTGCGGGCAATGTCCTGCACGGTCAGGCCCATCTCGTGGACGGCGGTGGCGACCATCTCGGTCATCTCCTGCTGGCGCCCGGAGCGCTCGGCGGTGTTGTCCACCACCTGGGTCACCTGCTCCACGGCCAGGTGCAGCCGTTCGGAGGTTTGCAGTACCTCGCCAATCAGCCGGCGCTGGCTGTCGAGGAAGCGGTTGAAACCACGCGCCAGGTCGCCCAGTTCATCTTGGCGCGAATCATCCAGGCGATGGCTGAGGTCACCTGCGCCGCTGCCAATCTGCACCAGTGCAGCGGTCACGCGACGGATTGGCCGTACCAGACCGCGCGCCAGCACCACCACCAGCAGCAACGACACCAGGGCCACAGCACCACCGATCAGGCTGGTCAGCCATACCGCCTGATGCATTTGTGCGTAAATCTCCGCCTCTGGCACCTCAGCTACCAGGGTCCAGTTGAGATCGCGCAAAGGCAGGCCTAGTGCCAGATAGCGTTCGCCGTCACGCTCGAAGCGGCTGCTGCGCAGGCTTTCGCCACCGCTCATCACCGCCTTGGCAGCTTGCTCGCCAAGCTGTTCGGCAAGCTGGCGCTTGCCACTGAACGCTGCGTCCGGGTGTACCTGGATCAGGCCATCGTTACGCACCAGCAATACCTTGCCATGCTCGCCGAAGCTGAAGTCGTGGATCAGTTTCGACAGTTCGGTCATCAGCAGGCCCATGCCGGCCACGCCGACCAGTTGGCCATTTTTTTCCACGCGGTAGTCGATGAACAGCGCCAGCTCACCGGTGGCACCATCAATATCGATATTGACGAGCCGCTCGGCACCGCTGTCGATGTAACCGTAGAACCAGGTGTCCTTGGGGTTGCTGCGGCTGAGGGTACGGTCCAGGCCGTTCTCGTTGTAGTAATGGCCGGTTTCGGTCGAGACAAACAAGGTAGTGAAGGCCCGGTTGCGCTGTTTGGCAGCCGTCAGGTATTCGAGAAATGGCGGGGCTTGGGCGGGATCTTCACCGGCGGCAAGCCAGTCGCGCAGCAGGGTGTTGCCGGCAATGTCCGCTGCGGCGACCAGAGGCTGGCCGAGCATGCGCTCGATCTCGTTACGGATGGCTTCGATGCTGGCCGGCAGGGCAGTGTCGACCAGGTAGCGCTCGGTGAGGCGGTTGAGCGCCAGGGTGAAGATGATGACCACCACCAGAATGCTCGCCAGCAGGGCGGCACCCATGCTGGTGATCAATTGCCACTGGATGCTCTTGCGCCAGATACCCATGCCCTACTCCCCCCGCAACATTATTGTTTTGCGAGAAGTGTATACACTTGCGTATCCAGTTTATCCAGTGACCTGGGACAATGAGTTGGACCTTTGGGGCTGCTTTGCAGCCCCAGCAATCGATCAGGACTCTGCAATGGTCCGAACGATGGCATCCACGGTAGCGTCGATCTGCGCCTGGGTGCGCGCCAGCGTCTGCTGGTGTTCTTTCTGCAGCTCAACCTGCCTGGAGCAAAGGTTGAGGGCAGCCAGCACCAGCAGCTTGTCACCGATCAGGGTCGGGTACTGACGCTTGGTTTCGTTCAGGGCAGTGTTGAGCATCCGTACCGCCTGGGCCAGGGTTTCTTCCTGGCCTTCGGGCGCCTTGATCGAATAGTCGATGCCGAGAATCGACACGACATTGATCGGCTGCTCTGGCAGTCTCATGCGCCGACAACGCCCGCGCTGGCACGCTCAACCAGGGCCTGGATGCGTGCGGCGGTAGCGCCGTTCTTCTCTTCCTGCTCCATCAGCGACAGCTGCAGGGTTTCGTTCTCTTCCTTGGCCTGGGCCAGCTCCTGGCCAAGGGCGGTGTTCTGCTCGGTGAGTTGAGCGTTTTTCTGCATCAGGTCGCTGACCAGTTGCTCGATTTGATTCAGGGAAGCTTCCAGCATGGGGTCTATCTCAGGTTGTTGCGAGGGGCGCACACGATAAAGAAAACTGCGCCCTATCGCCATTAAATATCGGATTCATAAGGTTTCTAACCCGCAGATTGACAGAGGAACCACCCCCTTGTTCCGACCTGGGTCAACCGCCGGTCAGGAAAAGGTTAGCTACCTCACAATTTTTACAGGTCGCGCTCAAGACTGCGCAGTCACGACCGATAGCCCGGCAAGTCCCATTTCGGCGCATTTGGCGCACGCTTTTTCCCCTTGCCTGGATCCCTTCCTCCATGTCTCTACGCAACATGAATATCGCCCCGCGCGCGCTACTTGGCTTCGCGCTGATCGGTTTGCTGATGCTCGGCCTCGGCATCTTCTCGCTGGTACAGATGGGCAACATCCGCCAGGCTGGCGTAGCCATCGAGCAGGTCAGCGTGCCGAGCATCAAGATCCTCGACGAACTCACCGCGCTGAACCTGCGCATGCGCACCCTCTCCTACCGCCTGCTGCTCAACCGCGAACCGGAAACCCAGCGCGATACCCTGAACCTGCTGGACCAGCGCAACGCCCAGATCGACCGCGCCCGCCAAGCCTACCTGCCGATGATCGGCGCCGCCGACGAGCAGGCCGCGTTCGACCAGTACGGCCAGTTGCTCAGCCAGTACCGCCAACTGGAGTCGCGCATGCGCAGCCTGAGCCAGGCCGACCGCGTCGATGAACTGCGCGACCTGCTCAACCGCGACCTGCTGGCCAATTCCGAGCAAGTCAACAAGGTCATGGACACCCTGGTCCGCATCAACACCGACCAGACACGCGCCACCAACGAAAAAGCCGCCAACCAGTACGCCGCCGCCTTCGCCCTGGTGATCGGCCTGCTGATCGCGGCTACCGTGCTGACCTTCGTCTGCGCCTTCCTGCTGACCCGCAGCATCGTCAAGCCGATTGAGGACGCGCTGAAGAGCGCCGAGCAGGTCGCCGACGGTGACCTGACTCACGTCATCCGCGCCGAAGGCACCGATGAAGCTGCCCGCCTGTTGCGCGCCATGGCCCGCATGCAGGACAAGCTGCGCGACACCTTGCAACAGATCGCCGGCTCCGCCACCCAGCTGGCCTCGGCGGCGGAAGAGTTGAATGCCGTTACCGACGAAAGCGCCCGCGGCCTGCAACAGCAGAACAACGAAATCGAACAGGCCGCCACCGCCGTGACGGAAATGACCAGTGCAGTGGAAGAAGTGGCGCGGAATGCCGTGAGCACGTCCGAAGCATCCAGTGAAGCCAGCCGCTCGACCGGCGACGGCCGTGACCTGGTGATGGAAACCGTTGGCGCCATCGAGCGCATGAGCGGTGATGTGCAGGCTACCGCCAAGCTGATTACCCACCTGGCCGAGCAGTCGCGTGATATCGGCAAGGTGCTGGATGTAATCCGTGGCCTGGCAGACCAGACCAACCTGCTGGCACTGAACGCGGCGATCGAAGCGGCACGTGCCGGTGAAGCGGGCCGTGGGTTTGCCGTGGTGGCCGATGAAGTAAGGGCGCTGGCTCACCGCACCCAGCAGTCGACCAGCGAGATCGAGCGCATGATCGGTAGCATTCAGGGCGGAACGGAAGAGGCCGTGGAGTCGATGCGCACCAGCACCGAGCGTGCCGAGTCGACGCTGAATATCGCCCGGGGTGCCGGCATGGCACTGGATACCATTGCCGGGGCGGTGGCGCAGATCAACGAGCGCAACCTGGTGATTGCCAGCGCGGCGGAAGAGCAGGCGCAGGTGGCGCGGGAAGTGGATCGCAACCTGGTGAACATCAATGATCTTTCGGTGCAGAGTGCTACAGGGGCGCATCAGACCAGTGCGGCGAGTGCTGAGTTGTCGCGCCTTGCCGTGGACCTCAATGGCTTGGTAGCCCGGTTCCGCACTTGAAAAAGCCGGGGCCGCTTTGCGGCCCATCGCGACACAAGGCCGCTCCTACAGGGGACCGCGATCTCCTGAGCGGCCTTGTGTCGCGATGGGCTGCAAAGCAGCCCTCTGCAGTTTCGGATCAGTAATCGATCCGCACATCCCCTTTCGGCACACTGCAGCACGACAGGATATAGCCTTCGGCTTCGTCCTCTTCAGTAATGCCGCCGTTGTGCTCCATCTCCACTTCGCCACCCAGCTTGAGCACCTTGCACGTCCCGCAAATGCCCATACCGCAGGCTTTCGGGATCATCAGGCCCACCTTGGCCGCCGCCGCGTGCACGGTCTCGCCCGGGGCGACGCGGATGCTCTTCTCGCTGCCGATGAACTCCACCAGATTGAGGTCCGAGGCATCCACTTCCGGCGCATCGGCGGCCTGCTCGGCGTGCTCCACCGCGTCGGCCTTGGCCTCTGGCGGCGTGGCGCCGAACGATTCCTCGTGGTAGTTCTTCATGTCGAAGCCGACTGCTTCGAGCATGCGCTTGACTGCGGTCATGTACGGCGTCGGGCCGCAGCAGAACACCGTGCGTTCCATGTAGTCCGGCGCAATCAGCTCCATCAGCCGCTGGTTCAGGTAACCGCGGTAACCCGCCCACGGCTCACCCAGGCCATGCTTTTCGCAAATGATGTGCAGGCTGAAGTTGGGAATGCGCGAAGCCATCTGCTCCAGCTCGCGGTGGTAGATGATGTCCTTCGGCGAACGGGCGCTGTGTACGAACACCATGTCGACATTGGCGTTGGTGTCGTAGAACCAGCGCGCCATCGACATCACCGGGGTAATACCGACGCCACCTGACAGGTACAGCGTTTTGCCGGCCGGGAAGTCGATGGCGTTGAACAGCCCCACCGGGCCGTGCACCGGCAACTCGGCGCCTTCGTGCATGGTGTCGTGCAGGAAGTTCGACACCAGGCCGCCCGGCACGCGCTTGACGGTGATCGAGAAGCTGTATGGCACCGACGGCGAACTGGAGATGGTGTAGGAGCGCATCACCGGCTTGCCTTCGATCTCCAGCTCCAGGGTAACGAACTGCCCTGGCTTGAAGAAGAACATGATCGGCTGGTCGGCCATGAAGCAGAAGGTGCGCACGTCCCAGGTCTCCTGGATGACCTTGACGCAGCGCACGATGTGGCGGCCGTTGGCCCAGGTCTGGGTAGTGACCGGATTGAGGAAGGTATCGGACATGTTCATCTCCAGCGGCCGACTATGGCCCTTTTTATGGCTTGGATAATGCGCAAGCCGAGGGCGTCGTACATTCCTGCCAGCGACATCGGCGTGCTTATCGCGACCAGCCCCGCACTACAAGGGCTGCGGAGTCGTAATTCAATTCGGCCATGTCGCCCATGGATACGGTTCGCGGCGTCTTCGGACGCACACTCCACGGCAAAACAACTAGCTGCTTTTTGATAGGCAGCCTTGCGGCACCACAACAACGATTAGCCACCTTTTGCCGGCCGCGCACGGCCCCGAGGAATACACGATGGACGTCACCGCAACCCTGAGCCTGGGCGATCCACTGGAACCTGCACGCAAGGCCACCGCCGAGATGCTGCAGACCCGCGAGCGCACCTACTCGCTGCCCCAGCCTTTCTACACCGACGAGCGTCTGTTCCAGATCGACATGCAGGAGATCTTCCAGAAAGAATGGTTGATCGCCGGCATGACTTGCGAAATTCCGGCGAAAGGCAACTACATCACCCTGCAGATCGGCAAGAACCCGATCCTGGTGGTGCGTGGCGCCGAAGGTAAAGTGCACGCCTTCCACAACGTCTGCCGCCACCGCGGCTCGCGCTTGTGCGTAAGCGACAAGGGCAAGGTGGCCAAGCTGGTCTGCCACTACCACCAGTGGACCTACGAGCTGGACGGCCGC
Source organism: Pseudomonas sp. S37 (assembly GCF_016658545.1). Lineage (GTDB taxonomy): Bacteria > Pseudomonadota > Gammaproteobacteria > Pseudomonadales > Pseudomonadaceae > Aquipseudomonas. The sequence continues at coordinate 23,519 of NZ_JACVZC010000096.1, forward strand.
CTGCTGTTCGCCGGCACCGAAATGGGCGCCGACTTCGACATGAAGGAGTACGGCCTGAAGCCGGTGCACGTAAAGGTTGCCGGTGGCTACATTTTCATCAGCCTGGCGGAAAACCCACCCGCCATCGACGAGTTCCTGGCCACCCTCGAGCACTACATGGAACCGTACGACATGGAAAATACCAAGGTGGCGGTGCACACCACCTTGATGGAGAAGGCCAACTGGAAGCTGGTGCTGGAAAACAACCGCGAATGCTACCACTGCTCCGGTTCGCACCCGGAACTGCTGCAAACCCTGCTGGAATGGGACGACACCAACGACCCTCGCGCCAGCCAGGAATTCAAGGACCACGTGGCCAGTTCCGCTGCCGCCTGGGAAGCCGAGAAGATCCCGTACCTGCACAAGAGCCACGGCCTGCGTAACCGCATCGTGCGCATGCCGCTGCTCAAGGGCACCGTGTCGATGACCATGGACGGCAAGCAGGCCTGCCAGAAGCTGATGGGCCGCATCAAGAACCCGGACCTGGGCTCGATGCGCATCCTGCACCTGCCGCACTCGTGGAACCACTGCATGGGCGACCACATCATCGTCTTCACCGTGTGGCCGATCAGCGCTCAAGAGACCATGGTCACTACCAAGTGGCTGGTGCACAAGGATGCCGTGGAAGGCGTGGATTACGACCCTGAGCGCATGCGCAAGGTGTGGGATGCCACCAACGACCAGGACCGTCGTTTGGCGGAAGAAAACCAGCGTGGGATCAACTCTACCGCTTACCAGCCAGGGCCGTACTCGAAGACCTATGAGTTTGGCGTGGTTAACTTCATTGACTGGTACAGCCAGCGGGTGCTGGAGAACCTGGGGGCAGAACCGGCGCCGTATCTGAAGGAAGTGCAAGCGCAGTAAGCAGTACTGCAAGCTATACCTGCACATCGTGAGGTGCAGCGGGGCGGGTCGACCTTACCCGCCGTGCTGCTCCCTCGAACCCCCTGCCTATTGCGGACAACATTTCGTCCACCATCGTAAGGTCCAGAATTGTTTCCCAGGCCACTGGCACAATTTCTCTCGGATGATCTCGCAAGTATCCGAACACTTCTCGCGCAGCTACAAAGTTCCCTATCGAACCACCGCTCAGGTTGGTGACCGTATTGCCAACAGCAAACACATCCGTAAGTGTTTGCATGGTTGGGTTAACGCCGTATGCAGCAGCAGTTATTTGCCCGGCTACACCGAACGCGCCCGTCATGGCGAACTGCTGATTTGATACCCTCGACAGATGGGGCAGATCTTGATGTGAAACGGGAGTGGCGGTACCGGTGCTTGTCCGGGTGGCAGCCCTACGCCCCACGACATTCCTCATGGTTCGCACAGTCGCACCAAACAAGGTGGCGCCACTAGACGTCAGGCCAACGGCTCTGAGCAAAACACTTACCCAGGAAGCACCACTTGGATCATGGCGGTTCACCGGGTCAGCGCCACAGTAAACGTACCCGTTGATACCTCCCCTGGAGAACGGACTCAGGGAGTCAGGTGCCATGAATCGCATCAGGGTTGGGCTGTAGAAGCGACGGCCATTTCCCAACGGATAGCCTCCCGTCAGCGGATCACGATACTGACCACAGAACGCCAGCCCCGGCAAAGCGGCAACTGCCATGAGGCCATAGGGTGAATAAGCATTCACTTGAAAAGGAATGCCGCTCATAAGCGAATGCTGCTGATCAGTGCCCAACAAACACCTGGCCATGACTTATCCACAATTTGGCAATTTCGTGGATACGCTAACGAGAGTCTGAAAGTTTTCATACTGGCAAAAATAACAGGCCGTACATCGATCATTATTTGATCATAACGGCCAAGGCAGCGTCATCGCTGGGCTACAGCGAAGTTCGTACACCTTGTCCACAGAGACACCAACAGAGTTTGTGGGCAACAGGCGAATGCCCCGGCAATTCAGTTGTGGATAAGCCGCTCAAGACCCTGATTCTCATGGATCAGTAGGGTTTCAGGTGAATTTGATCATTTTTTGCTCAAAACCCTGTAAGCCTTTATTATCAGGGCTCACAACCTCTACCGAACAGATTATCCACAGACCGGCTAACAGGGATTGTGGGCAAAGTTTTCCAAGCAGATGCCCCAGCACTGCAAGCGAGCTCGCCAATGACTGGTCATTATTTGATCAAATATCTGCAAGCGGCGCCAATCATGCCTTCCAGCCATGCGCCAACACTTTATCCACACCTTGGCGAACAGATTCCGTGGGCAAAAACAGGTGAACCTGCTATTTCTGCTGGTTCTACACGATTCCACGGGGTTGCTGGATGTTGGCCGCTATTTGGCATCGCTCAGGAAGATACTTATTCACAGCGATGCCCGACGAGTTGGAACGTGGCCACAATTATGTGCATGACTTGAAGACGATGCGGGCGATGTAGGAGCGGCCTTGTGTCGCGATGGGCTGCGCAGCAGCCCCTGGATTTCGAGCCTGGCTCAATATTGCCGGGGCTGCTGCGCCGCCCATCGCGCCGCAAGGCCCCGCCGACAACGGGTAGCGGGTA
>NZ_JACVZC010000097.1 GCF_016658545.1 Pseudomonas sp. S37
CCCCCCCCCCCCCCCCCCCCCCCCCCCCCCCCCCCCCCCCCCCCCCCCCAAAAAACCCCCGCTCCTACAAAGTCCGCGCTCTGCTCACAACCCCACTAATGGCAGCCAATAATTACGCTAATACATATTGGCAGCTGATGTTTTTTTGCTATTATCCAGATCCCGCCTTTTCCATCTGGAACACCCGTTCTAGAGCCTTCGAATTAAGTTTCAGTTAAGTTTTCCCCGCTAGCGTAGGAAATCAGTCCACACCGACTGTGATCTATGGCCCGTGCGTGTCATCTAAATCCCTGCATAGCCAGAATCTTTCACCGGTAAAATGGATTTACCTACACACCGTCAAGAGGATGAATCATGCCCGTCAAGGACCCATCCAAGGTCGTACCGCAGGTCCCCGCGGAAAGCGCCGATGCTGCTTTGAAGCACATCGTCGACGGCTTCCTGCGCTTTCACCATGATGTCTTCCCCGATCAGCAAGAGCTGTTCAAGAAGCTCGCCACTGCGCAAACCCCACGCGCCATGTTCATCACCTGTGCCGACTCGCGCATCGTGCCCGAGCTGATCACCCAAAGCTCGCCTGGCGACCTGTTCGTGACCCGTAACGTGGGTAACGTGGTACCGCCTTATGGCCAGATGAACGGCGGCGTTTCCAGCGCCATCGAGTACGCGGTGCTAGCGCTGAAAGTGCACCACATCATCATCTGCGGCCACTCCGACTGTGGCGCGATGCGTGCGGTGCTCAACCCGCATTCGCTGGACAAGATGCCAACCGTCGGTGCCTGGCTGCGCCACGCCGAGGTGGCCCGCACCGTGGTCGAGAACAACTGCTCGTGCGGCAGCGAACATGAAACGATGCAAGTGCTGACCAAGGAAAACGTCATCGCCCAGCTGCATCACTTGCGTACCCACCCTTCGGTGGCTTCGCGCCTGGCCGCTGGCGAGCTGTTCATCCATGGCTGGGTGTACGACATCGAGACCAGCAAGATCGAAGCCTACGACGCCGCCAGCGACAGCTTCATGCCTTTGGCTGCTGGCGAGCCAGTCCCCTGCGCCACTCCGAGAGGCCGCTACTAAGCGACCCGTCCGCCCGCTGAAACCTTGATAGCCGGCTGCACCCTGTAGGGGTGTGGCGCGGCCTTCTGCTGCCTTGAATTCCCTGACTGCCTTGCCGGCACGCCCGCTGGCGGCCCGCGCCTGCGCGCTTGTCAGGGACAAATGTGCCCACGGCCAGAGGAACGGCTGTGCGACTGGATAAAGGAGAAACACAGTGAACATTACACAGTTGAAAGCGGCCCTGCCGCGTGAGTTGCTGGCTTCGGTGGTGGTCTTCCTGGTGGCCCTGCCGTTGTGCATGGGCATTGCGATTGCTTCGGGCATGCCACCTGCAAAAGGCCTGGTTACCGGCATTATCGGCGGTGTTGTCGTCGGTTTCCTCGCCGGTTCGCCGCTGCAGGTCAGTGGCCCCGCCGCGGGCCTTGCGGTGTTGGTGTTCGAGTTGGTACGCCAGCACGGCATCGCCATGCTCGGGCCGATCCTGTTGCTGGCCGGTCTGCTGCAGTTGGTGGCCGGGCGGCTGCGCCTGGGCTGCTGGTTCCGGGTTACCGCACCGGCGGTGGTGTACGGCATGCTGGCGGGGATTGGTGTGCTGATCGTGCTGTCGCAGGTGCATGTGATGTTCGATACCGCGCCGCAGCCCTCGGGCCTGCAAAACCTGTTGGAATTCCCGGCAACCTTGAGCGCGGCCCTGCCGCAGGAGAACGCTGGCGCTGGCTGGATAGCCGGTGCGCTGGGCCTGGGGACCATTGCCATCATGTGGGGCTGGGAGCGCTTGCGGCCGCAGCGGTTACGGTTCGTGCCGGGTGCCCTGCTCGGGGTAACGAGTATGACCGCCGTGAGCATGTGGCTGACGTTGCCGGTGAACCGCGTGCAGGTGCCGGCAGACCTGTCCGAGGCCATTGATTGGCTTCGCCCGGGTGACCTGATGCAACTGGCCGACCCTGCCCTGCTGGTCGCCGCCTTTGCCCTGGCGTTCATCGCCAGCGCCGAAACCTTGCTGTCGGCCGCAGCGGTCGACCGCATGCACAGCGGCCAGCGTTCGGACTTCGACCGCGAGCTGTCGGCGCAGGGCATCGGCAACATGCTGTGCGGGATTCTCGGTGCCCTGCCAATGACCGGGGTGATCGTGCGCAGCTCGGCCAACGTCCAGGCCGGGGCGCAAACCCGGGCCTCGGCGATCTTCCATGGCTTGTGGTTGCTGGCCTTCGTGGTCGCGCTGAGCAGCGTGCTGCAGCAGATCCCGGTGGCGAGCCTGGCGGGGGTGCTGGTGTTTACAGGGGTCAAGCTGGTCGACTTCAAGGCGTTTCGCGGGCTGGGCCGCTATGGCCGCATGCCGATGTTCACCTACGCGGTGACGGCGCTGGCGATCATCTTCACCGACCTGTTGACGGGTGTACTGCTCGGCTTTGCCCTGACCTTGCTGAAGCTGGCGTTCAAGGCGGCGCGGCTGCGGATCAACCTGGTCAGCCTGGAGAAGGCTGGGCATATGGAGTTGAGGCTCAGTGGCGCGGCCACTTTCCTCAAGGTGCCGGCGCTGACCCAGGTGCTGGATGGGGTGCCAGCGGGGACCACGCTGCATGTGCCGCTGGGTAACCTGAGCTATATCGACCACTCGTGCCTTGAGCTGCTGGAGGATTGGGGGCGGAGCAATTCGGCGAATGGGTCGCGGTTGTTGATTGAACAGCGGCGGTTGAAGCGGCGGATCGAGGGGCGGTTGCGGACTACGGCGGGGGTTGGGGCCTAGAGCCGGAAGTTTTGTATCGTCTGAACTGGCCTATTCGCGGGTGAACCCGCTCCTACACAGATTTCGTATCGACATGAAACTTGTGTAGGAGCGGGTTTACCCGCGAATAGGCCGGAACAGGAGTAATCAGGCCGGTTGACCCAGCTCAACACCCAGCTGACGCGACAGGCAAGGCCAGCGCTTCCACGCCGCGCCGGTTTCCGGGCTGCTCAATTTCTCGCGATAAGCCTCTACCGACTCCACCGCAAAGCTCGCGTCATCGAGCATTTCGTCAACCGAGTGGTGCACCACTTCATCCAGCTGGTTTGCAAAGGGTTCGCCAATCAACTGGTGAGCGATCAGGTTGGCCACCGTGGTGTCGACCGGAATCAACGGCTGCTTGAAGTGGCGGATGTACAGGTCGTTCACTTCTTCCACCAGGCGATGCGCCAGGTAGGCTTCGTCCAGCAGGCAGTCCAGGCCCACATGCCCTTGCATCACCTCGGGTGGCTGCAGAAAGTACGCCTCGGCAATTTTCAGTACCGGTTTGATCTGCGATTCGATCCCGGCCTCGCGGGCAACCGCGTGGGCGGCCTCCAACAGTTCCGGAACCTGGTCGATGTAGGCGCTGACGAAGCGCGCCAAAGTACCCTGGGCGTCCTGCTCAGGCAGTTGGATCGAGGGGTGCAGGTGGGGCAGTTGCAGCTCGAGACGCGCTTTCAATTGGCCGGTCTGGCCTTCGTGTTGATGGGCTTGGCTTACCTGCTCGCGTACAGCAGCGATGTTCATGACAACTCCAGGGACATTACGTTTCAAACGGAAGACACTAAATTAGCTCGGTATACAGAATACCTAAGACGTATTTGTTATAAATCTCGCAAACGTGTGCGCTCTCAGGCATATCGAATGGCCATTATTTGGCCATACCCTATCAAGCACGCGCTTTTCAGGCCATTTGGTCATTTAGTGAAGTTCATTTCACAGGCTGCATTGCGTGCCATTGGTCGCTGTCTATACTCCCGTTGAACGTGATTCGTTGATGAGGCCCGACTGCTTTTAGCAGGGGCTCGGTCGTCGAAGCCAGGCAGTCTTGACCGCCGTTCCCTCTTGCCGCAGGCCACGCCTCCGGGACAACAAGAATTAGAAGGGGAACCCGCAATGATGCGACATCCACATGTCTGGATGGGCCTCCTGTTGTGGTCGGTTTTTGGTCAGGCCAATGCGGCCTGGACCGTGAACATGCACCCAGGGGCGACGGAAGTCTCCAACGCCGTCTTCGACCTGCACATGACCATCTTCTGGATCTGCGTGATCATCGGCATCGTGGTATTTGGTGCGATGTTCTGGTCCATGGTCGTCCACCGCCGCTCCACCGGCCAGCAGGCCGCGCATTTCCACGAGCATACCTGGGTGGAAATCCTCTGGACGGTGGTCCCCTTCCTGATCCTGGTGGTCATGGCCATCCCGGCCACCAAGACCCTGATCGACATCTACGACGCCAGCGAGTCGGACATCGACATCCAGGTCACCGGCTACCAGTGGAAGTGGCACTACAAATACCTGGGCCAGGACGTGGAGTTCTTCAGCAACCTGGCCACGCCCGCCGAGCAGATCCACAACAAGGCGCCCAAAGACGAGCATTACCTGCTGGAGGTCGACCAGCCGCTGGTGCTGCCGGTGGGCGCCAAGGTGCGCTTCCTGGTCACTGCCGCCGACGTGATCCACTCCTGGTGGGTGCCGGCGTTCGCGGTCAAGCGCGACGCCATCCCCGGCTTCGTCAACGAAGCCTGGACCCGTATCGAAAAGCCCGGCATCTACCGCGGTCAGTGCACCGAACTGTGTGGCAAGGACCACGGTTTCATGCCGGTGGTGGTCGAGGTGAAGTCCAAGGCCGACTACGACACCTGGCTTGGCGAGCGCAAGGCCGAGGCCGCCAAGCTCAAGGAGCTGACCAGCAAGGAATGGACCCTGGAAGAGTTGGTGGAGCGCGGCGACAAGGTTTACCACACCACCTGCGTGGCCTGTCACCAGGCCGAAGGCCAGGGCCTGCCGCCGATGTTCCCGGCGCTCAAGGGCTCGAAAATCGCCACCGGGCCGAAGGAAGGCCACCTGAGCATTGTCTTCCACGGCAAGCCGGGCACCGCCATGGCCGCCTTCGGCAAGCAGCTGTCGGAAGTCGACATCGCCGCCGTGGTCACCTACGAGCGCAACGCCTGGGGCAACAACAAGGGCGACATGGTCACGCCGAAGGACGTGCTGGCGCTGAAGCAGGCAGAAGCCAAGTGAACCGGGTTACTCGCGGCAATCAATGGATTGCAGGAGACAGGACATGAGTGCAGTGATCGACGACCACGCCCACGGCCATGACCATGCGCACGGCCCGGCCAAGGGCCTGATGCGCTGGGTGCTGACCACCAACCATAAAGACATCGGCACCATGTACCTGTGGTTCGCCTTCATGATGTTCCTGCTCGGTGGCTCGTTCGCCATGGTGATTCGCGCCGAGCTGTTCCAGCCTGGGCTGCAGATCGTCGAGCCGGCGTTCTTCAACCAGATGACCACCATGCATGGCCTGATCATGGTGTTCGGCGCCGTGATGCCGGCCTTTGTCGGCCTGGCCAACTGGATGATCCCGCTGATGATCGGCGCGCCGGACATGGCCCTGCCGCGCATGAACAACTTCAGCTTCTGGCTGCTGCCGGCGGCCTTCCTGCTGCTGGTCTCGACCCTGTTCAGCCCCGGCGGCGGGCCGAACTTCGGCTGGACCTTCTACGCCCCGCTGTCGACCACCTATGCGCCAGCCAGCGTCACCTTCTTCATTTTCGCCATCCACCTGATGGGCATCAGCTCGATCATGGGCGCGATCAACGTGATCGCCACCATCCTCAACCTGCGCGCCCCAGGCATGACCCTGATGAAAATGCCGTTGTTCGTCTGGACCTGGCTGATTACCGCGTTCCTGCTGATTGCCGTGATGCCGGTGCTGGCCGGCGTGGTGACCATGATGCTGATGGACATCCACTTCGGTACCAGTTTCTTCAGTGCCGCCGGTGGCGGCGACCCGGTGCTGTTCCAGCATGTGTTCTGGTTCTTCGGCCACCCCGAGGTGTACATCATGATCCTGCCCGCCTTCGGTGCGGTCAGCTCGATCATCCCGGCGTTCTCGCGCAAGCCACTGTTCGGCTACACCTCCATGGTGTACGCCACTGGCGCCATCGCCTTCCTGTCGTTCATTGTTTGGGCCCACCACATGTTCGTGGTCGGCATTCCGGTGGTCGGCGAGCTGTTCTTCATGTACGCCACCATGCTGATTGCCGTGCCCACCGGGGTGAAGGTGTTCAACTGGGTGAGCACCATGTGGGAAGGCTCGCTCACCTTCGAAACACCGATGCTGTTCGCCATCGCCTTCGTCATCCTGTTCACCATCGGCGGCTTCAGCGGGTTGATGCTGGCGATTGCCCCGGCGGACTTCCAGTACCACGACACCTACTTCGTGGTGGCGCACTTCCACTATGTGCTGGTGCCCGGGGCGATCTTCGGCATCTTCGCCTCGGCCTACTACTGGCTGCCGAAGTGGACCGGCCACATGTACGACGAAACCCTCGGCAAGCTGCACTTCTGGCTGTCGTTCATCGGCATGAACATGGCCTTCTTCCCCATGCACTTCGTGGGGCTGGCCGGCATGCCACGGCGTATCCCCGACTACAACCTGCAGTTCGCCGACTTCAACATGGTCTCGTCGATCGGCGCGTTCATGTTCGGTGCCACGCAGATCTTCTTCCTGTTCATCGTCATCAAGTGCATCCGCGGCGGCGATCCGGCTCCGGCCAAACCCTGGGATGGCGCTGAAGGCCTGGAGTGGTCGATCCCCTCGCCTGCGCCTTACCACACCTTCCAGACACCACCGGAAGTGAAGTAGGAGCGCTGCCATGAACGGCCTGTCGCTGAAACGCCTGGTAACGCGGCTGCTGATGCTGACGGTGGTGATGTTCGCCTTCGGCTTTGCGCTGGTGCCGATCTACGACGTGATGTGCAAGGCCTTCGGCATCAACGGCAAGACCGGCGGGCAGTACGAAGGCAGCCAGGTCAGCGACCCCTCGCGTTCGGTACGGGTGCAGTTCATGTCGACCAATGCCAGCGACATGGTCTGGGACTTCTACTCCACGGCTGACCAGCTCGAGGTCAACCCGGGGGCGGTGAACCAGATGATCTTCATCGCGCACAACCCGACCGACCGGCCGATGAGTGCGCAGGCGATACCCAGCATCACCCCGGCCGAGGCCGCGGCGTATTTCCACAAGACCGAGTGCTTCTGCTTTACCCAGCAGGTGCTGCAGCCCGGCGAACGCATCGAGATGCCGGTGCGCTTCATCGTCGACCGCGACCTGCCGGCCAGCGTGAAGCACCTGACACTGGCCTACACCTTGTTCGACATCACCGCTCGCCACCCGCCGGTCGCGCATGTTGCCGCCCAGGGCGTCCAGGGCGCCCGTTAAGGGAAGGAGAACAGCAATGGCAAGTCATGAGCACTACTATGTCCCGGCGCAGAGCAAGTGGCCGATCATCGCCACCATCGGCATGTTCATTACCGTGTTCGGCCTGGGCACCTGGTTCAACGACATGAAGGCCGGCCACCCGGATTCGCACGGGCCGCTGATCTTCTTCGTCGGTGCGTTGTTCCTGGCCTACATGCTGTTCGGCTGGTTCGGGGCGGTGGTCAAGGAAAGCCGCGCCGGCTTGTACAGCCCGCAGCTGGACCGCTCGTTCCGCTGGGGCATGAGCTGGTTCATCTTCTCCGAAGTGATGTTCTTCCTGGCTTTCTTCGGCGCGCTGTTCTACGTGCGTGTGCTGGCCGGGCCGTGGCTGGGGGGCGAAGGGGCCAAAGGCGTAGCGCACATGCTGTGGCCGACTTTCGAGTTCACCTGGCCGCTGCTGCATACGCCCGACCCGAAACTGTTTCCGCCGCCCAAGGAGGTGATCGACCCGTGGCACCTGCCGCTGATCAACACCATCCTGCTGGTCAGTTCCAGCGTGACCATCACCATTGCCCACCATGCCCTGCGCCGTGACCACCGTGGGCCACTGAAATTCTGGATGGCGCTGACCATTTTGCTGGGCATCTGCTTTATCGCTCTTCAGGCCTTCGAGTACCACGAGGCCTATACCAAGTTGGGGCTGACGCTGGGCTCGGGAATCTACGGGGCAACGTTCTTCATGCTTACCGGCTTCCACGGTGCGCACGTGACCCTGGGCACGATCATCCTGATCGTGATGTTCGTGCGCATCTTGCGCGGGCACTTCAACCCGGAGAAACACTTTGGTTTCGAGGCGGCCAGCTGGTACTGGCACTTCGTCGATGTGGTGTGGGTGGGGTTGTTCATCTTCGTATACGTGCTGTGAACAGAGAACCCTGTAGGAGCGGGTTTACCCGCGAATGCGCCGGCACATTCAACATCGCATTCGCGGGTAAACCCGCTCCTACAGGGTCAGCTGAAAACTTCAGAAAGGGGCATGAGATACCAGCTGACCACTGATGAAACCCCAGGCGACCAGGCCGATGGTCAGGGCCGCCAGGGTCACCCGCACTGTCAGCGCTTTCAGCAGGCGGGTCGAGTTTTCGTCGTCCTTGACCAGAAACACCAGGCCACTGAACAGGCTGGCAATGGTGGCCAACAGCATCAGGACAATCGCGGCCTTGAGCATGGCGCTACTCCGAGGGGATGCGGTGATGTGGATAAGTATAGCGAGGTGCCCGTGAGGCCATTTCGCCCAGGCTGGATACCGACCCTGGTGGTGCTTGCGCTGCTGCCGGGGCTGATCGCGCTTGGCTGCTGGCAACTCGGCCGTGCTGAGGAAAAGCGCGTGCTGCTGGCCAGTTACGCCGAGCGGCGCATCGAAGCGCCATTGGCCACGGCCCAGTTGACCAGCAACGAAGACAACGCCTTCCGCCGCGTGCACCTGTACGGCCGCTTCGACGCCGAGCACAGCCTGTTGCTGGACAACCGCATGCGCGACGGTCAGGCCGGTGTCGAGTTGCTGCAACCGTTCCATGACCAGGCCAGCGGCCAGTGGTTGCTGGTCAATCGCGGCTGGTTACCTTGGCCTGACCGTCGCGTGCCGGTGCACTTCGACACCCCTGCCCAAGCCTTGGCCCTCGACGCCTCGGTGTATGTCGCACCTGGCAGCACCTTCCAGCTGCACCCCGACCCCACCGGCGGCCAGTGGCCGCACCTGCTGACCGTAATCGATGCTGCGCAGCTTTGGCCGCAGCTCGGCCGTGAAGGTTATGCCCACGAATTGCGCCTGGAGCCCGGCCCGGCGACTTACCGCCTGGATTGGCCGGTCGTGGCCATGGGCCCGGAAAAACACTTGGGCTACGCCGTGCAGTGGTTTGCCCTGGCGACCGCCCTGGTTCTGCTTTACCTCTATTTCGGCTGGCACCAAAACAAGGAGAAACGCCATGGCCACCGCCACTCCCCTGGAAGTGCCTGAACGTAGCAAACCCAGAGCCCGCGGGCGTTTACAGCTGTTGCTGATCCTGTTGGTGGTGCTTGGGCCGATGATCCTGGCCACCAGCATGTACAAGCTCAACTTCTGGGTGCCGGATGGCCGCAGTTACCACGGCGCCATGATCGGCAACGGCGAAAGCCGTGCCGATATCGGCGTGGCCGGTCAGGACCAGCGCTGGCAGTTGCTGGTCAGCGCGCCTGCGGCTTGCACCGAAGACTGCCAGCGCCTGGTGTACCTGGCCCGGCAGATCCAGGTCGGCCTGGGTCGCGATGCCAGCCGCGCCAGCCATGCGCTGGCTGCCGCCCAGCCGCTGAGCGACGACTTCCAGGCGCTGCTCGGCCGCGAATACCCGCAGTTGCAACGCTACCCGCTGGATGCGCAGCGTTATCTGCAGCAAGTCGGCGAGGCCGGCCCGCAACTGTGGATCGTCGACCCGCACGGCAACCTGGTGCTGCGCTACGACGGCAAGGTCAACGGCAAGCATGTACTGGATGACCTGCGTCACCTGCTCAAGCTGTCCAACATCGGCTAGGAGCCTGCCATGGCCAGACCCGGATTCCGCCTTGCTGTGTTCGCCACCCTGCTGGCACTGCTGGTTGTCCTGCTCGGTGCCTACACCCGCCTGACCCATGCCGGCCTTGGCTGCCCCGACTGGCCAGGTTGCTACGGTTTCATCAGCGTGCCCAAGAGCGACGCGCAGCTGGCCCATGCCGAGCTGCACTTCCCCGAGCACCCGGTGGAGGCAGCCAAAGGCTGGGCCGAGATGGTCCACCGCTATTTCGCCGGCACCCTGGCCGTGGTGATCGCCCTGCTCGCCTGGCAGGCCGTGCGCCGGCATGCGCGCGATGGCCAGCCGTATCGCCTGCCGGTGCTGCTGCTGGGCGTGGTACTGGCCCAGGCGGCGTTCGGCATGTGGACAGTCACCCTGAAGCTGTGGCCGCAGGTGGTCACCGCGCACTTGCTCGGCGGGTTCACGACCCTGAGCTTGCTGTTCCTGTTGTCCCTGCGTCTATCCCGGGCCTTTGCCCCCTTGCCCAAACTGCCATTGAGCCTGCGCCGCATCGCTGCGCTGGCCTTGCTGGTGGTGATCGGCCAGATCGCCCTGGGCGGCTGGGTCAGCGCCAACTATGCGGCGGTTGCCTGTATCGACCTGCCCACCTGCCATGGCCAATGGTGGCCTGCAGCGGACTTCAGCAACGGCTTCCACCTGACCCAGCACGTCGGCCCCAATTACCTGGGCGGGCAACTGGACAGTGATGCGCGCACGGCCATCCACATCAGCCATCGCCTGGGGGCGCTATTGGTGACCTGCGTGCTGCTGATGCTCAGCTGGAAGCTGCACCGCTGTGGCCTGCCCGGCCTGGCGCGGCTGGTACTGCTGGCGCTGGCCCTGCAAGTGGGCCTGGGCATCAGCAATGTCGTGTTCCACCTGCCGTTGGCTGTAGCGGTGGCGCACAACGCGGGTGGCGCGCTGTTGCTGCTGAGCATGGTCCTGGTGAACTACCGCATTCGCGTGGTCGACAAGGTGCGCGTGGGTGTCGGCCATGGCTGGCGCCTGCGGCCGGTGACCGGCGTCGGCATTTCCCATCACATGAGGAACGATTCGTGGCGACGCTTCTGAGTGCACGGCGGGCCAGTTGGCGCGATTATCTGGAGCTGACCAAACCCAAGGTAGTGGTGTTGATGCTGATCACCTCGCTGGCGGGCATGTTCCTCGCCACCCGCGCGGGTGTGGGCTGGAGCGTCCTGCTGTTCGGCAACCTGGGTATCGGCCTGTGCGCCGGCAGCGCGGCGGTGGTCAACCATGTGGTGGACCGGCGCATCGATGCACTGATGGCGCGCACCCATAAACGGCCATTGGCCCAGGGCCGGGTCGAACCGCTGCCGGCGTTGCTGTTCGCCCTGGCCCTGGCGCTGCTGGGCATGGCCCTGCTGCTGGTGTTCACCAACGCCCTTACCGCCTGGCTGACCCTGGCCTCGTTGCTCGGCTATGCGGTGCTCTACACCGGCTTTCTAAAGCGCGCGACGCCACAGAACATCGTTATCGGTGGCCTGGCCGGCGCGGCCCCGCCCCTGCTCGGCTGGGTGGCGGTCAGCGGCCATGTCAGTGCCGAGCCACTGTTGCTGGTGCTGATCATCTTCGCCTGGACCCCACCGCACTTCTGGGCCTTGGCCATTCACCGCAAGGAGGAGTACGCCAAGGCCGACATCCCGATGCTGCCGGTGACGCACGGCGAGCGTTACACCAAGCTGCATATCCTGTTGTACACCCTGATTTTGCTGGCGGTGAGCCTGCTGCCGTATGCCATCCACATGAGCGGGCCGCTGTACCTGGCCTGTGCCCTGGCCTTGGGCCTGCGCTTCCTGCAATGGGCCTGGGTGTTGTACCGTGGCAGCCGGCCGCACGCGGCGATCGGCACCTTCAAGTACTCTATTGGCTACCTGTTCGCGCTGTTCATCGCGTTGCTCCTCGACCACTACCTGTTGCTGAACCTATGACCCGAACCCAGAAAACCGTCTTCATTCTCGTTGCCCTGGTCGCGTTGATCCTGGGCCTGACCGTCAACAAGGTGCTCAATGGCCGCGACCAGCCCAACCCCACGGAGCTGATCGACGCCGGCATCATCCTGCTGCCGCAAAGCCGCACTGTGGCCGATGTGACCATGACCAACCAGGACGGCCAGCCAGTTGAGCTGGATGACCTGAAGGGCAAATGGTCGCTGCTGTTCTTTGGCTACACCTACTGCCCGGACATCTGCCCGACCACCTTGGCCCAGCTGCGCCAGGTGAAGAGCGAGCTGCCCAAGGAAGCCGTCGACCGGCTGCAGGTGGTTTTGGTGAGCGTGGACCCGAACCGCGACACGCCGAACCAGCTGAAGCAGTACCTGGGCTATTTCGACAAGGATTTTGTCGGGGTGGCGGGGTCGATCGAGGATACCCAGAAGCTGGCGAATGCCTTGAGCATTCCGTTCATTCCGGCGGATACCAGCAAGCCGGGTTATACCGTGGACCACAGCGGCAACCTGGCGGTTGTGGGGCCGGATGGGCGTCAGCGTGGGTTTATTCGGGCGCCGTTCAACAACCAGAAGCTGGTGGCGCAGTTGCCAGGGCTGGTGAAGCGGGATTGAGTGGGCCCCAAAAGCTTCGCGGGTAAACCCGCTCCCACAGGAATATCATCAGCGTCAGGCCCTGTGATTTCCCTGTGGGAGCGGGTTTACCCGCGAAGAATCCAGCGCGATTGTTCGGCTTAGAACGCCGGAACCACAGCGCCCTTGTACTTCTCGTTGATGAACTGCTTCACCTCAGGCGAGTGCAGTGCAGCTGCCAGCTTCTTCATGTCTTCCGAGTCCTTGTTGTCCGGGCGGGCAACCAGGATATTCACGTAAGGCGAGTCGCTGCCTTCGATGGCCAGGGCGTCTTTCTCTGGGTTCAGCTTGGCTTCCAGCGCGTAGTTGGTGTTGATCAGGGCGGCATCGACCTGGGTCAGCACACGCGGGATGGTGGCGGCTTCCAGCTCGCGGAACTTCACGTTTTTCGGGTTCTCGGCAACATCCTTCACGGTCGACAGGATGTTCTTGTTGTCCTTCAGCTTGATCACGCCGGCCTTGTCCAGCAGCAGCAGGGCGCGGCCGCCGTTGGTGGCATCATTCGGGATGACCACGGTGGCGCCGGAAGACAGCTCGTCCAGCTTCTTGATCTTGGTCGAGTACACGCCCAGCGGCTCGATGTGCACGCCGGCCACGCTCACCAGGTTGGTGCCCTTGGCCTTGTTGAACTCATCCAGGTATGGCTGGTGCTGGAAGAAGTTGGCGTCCAGGCGCTTTTCTGCAACCTGCACGTTCGGCTGGATGTAGTCGGTGAATTCCTTGACCTTCAGCTCCACGCCCTCTTTTGCCAACTGCGGTTTGACGAAGTTGAGGATCTCGGCGTGCGGCACCGGGGTAGCGGCGACAGTCAGGGATTCGGCGTGGGCCGAGAAGGCCGCGACAGCGGCGACAACAGCAAGCAGCTTCTTCATTGATCACTCCTTGTGAGGGCCGCGACGGCCCCCGAACGGGTCGGCCGGGCCGACCCCATTGGGGTTACTTACGGGAAAAATGCACGACCAGTTTGTCGCCCACACTCTGCAGCACTTGCACCAGTACCAGCAGCAGGACCACGGTCACCACCATTACATCGGTCTGGAAACGCTGGTAGCCGAAGCGGATAGCCAGGTCGCCCAGGCCGCCGGCGCCAACCACACCGGCCATGGCGGTGTACGACACCAGGGTGATGGCGGTTACGGTAATGGCTGCGAAGATGCCCGGGCGGGCTTCCGGCAGCAGGGCGCTGGTGATGATCTGGCGGGTGGTGGCGCCCATCGACTGGGTGGCCTCGATGATGCCGCGGTCCACCTCGCGCAGGGCGGTTTCCACCAGGCGCGCGAAGAACGGCGTAGCACCCACCACCAGTGGCGGAATGGCACCGGCGACGCCCAGCGAGGTGCCGGTGATGAGTACGGTGAACGGGATCATCACGATCAGCAGGATGATGAACGGCAGCGAGCGCAGGATGTTGACGATAAGCGACAGCAGCGCATACACGCCCTTCTGCTCGAACATCTGCTTCGGCCCGCACAGGAACAGCAGCACGCCCAGCGGCAGGCCCAGCAGCACAGTGAAGAACAGCGAGCCGAACAGCATGATCATGGTGTCGATGGTGGCCAGCCAGATTTCGGCCCAGTCGACGTTGGCGAAGAAATTCAGGGCGTCCATCAACGCAGTACCTCCATATGTACATCAGCTGCCTTGAAGCGGGCGAACGCCGCTTCCATGTCACCGCCAATCAGGGCGAGGGTGAGCTGGCCATAGGGGACATCCTTGATACGGTCGATACGCCCGGCGAGGATGCTGTAGTCCACACCGGTTTCACGGGCCACGGTGCCCAGCAGCGGTGCGTAGGTGGCGTCGCCCTGGAAGGTCAGGCGCACGATACGGCCCGGTACGTGGGCGAAGTCGTCGCGCTGCTCACCTTCGTCAACCTGCTCGTCTTCCTGGACAAAGCGCTTGGTGGTGGCGTGCTGTGGGTGCAGGAACACGTCGGCCACCGAGCCTTGCTCGACGATCTGGCCGGCGTCCATCACTGCCACGCGGTCGCAGACCCGGCGGATCACGTCCATCTCGTGGGTGATCAGCACGATGGTCAGCTTCAGTTCACGGTTGATCTCGGCCAGCAGTTGCAGGACCGAGGCCGTGGTTTGCGGGTCGAGGGCGCTGGTGGCCTCGTCACACAGCAGGATCTTCGGGTTGGTGGACAAGGCGCGAGCGATGCCGACCCGCTGCTTTTGGCCGCCGGACAACTGCGCCGGGTACTTTTTGGCATGGTCCGACAGGCCGACGCGGGCCAGCAGCTCGGTCACGCGCTTGTCGATTTCGCTGCGCGACAGCTCGCCGGCCAGGGTCAGTGGCAGGGCAACGTTGTCGGCGACGGTTTTGGAGGCCAGCAGGTTGAAGTGCTGGAAGATCATGCCGACCTGTTGGCGGAAGCCGCGCAACTGGTTGGCGTTGAACGCGGTGACGTCTTCGCCGTCGACGATGATCTTGCCGCCGGAAGGCTCTTCCAGCCGGTTGATCAGGCGCAGCATGGTGCTTTTGCCGGCGCCGGAATGGCCGATCAGGCCGAACACCTGGCCATCTTCGATGGTCAGGCTGGTCGGATTCAGTGCGGGGATTTCCCTACCGGCAACGCGGTAGGTTTTATGTACCTGTTGGAACTCGATCACGTAGCGAACCTTGTGGGGCGCATGGAATTTGGGTCAGCGGTTAGCTGGGGTCGCGCATTTTAGCCTTTTCCCATAGCTGTTCTTAGCATTTATTTCGTAATGCACCAATCCTTCGGGCATATCGCGACAACCGGTAATCCTGATTGAACGCTCGGCAAAGCCTTCCAGTCACTACTTGCACAAGCCCGAAACGGGCACGCCTGAAGACTGACGAGGAGAGCCGACCATGCCCAGCAAGAACACGGACGCGCCGAAGCACAGTGAAGCCGCCGGCACCCAGACCCCGGACCGGGCCAACACCAACGCCAAGCTGCAGAGCCTTGAAGCGTTCCGCAGCGATGCCACCGGCCAGGCGCTGCGCACCAACCAAGGGGTGAAGGTGGCCGACAACCAGAACAGCCTCAAGGCCGGTGCGCGTGGGCCGTCGCTGCTTGAAGACTTCATCATGCGCGAGAAGATCACCCACTTCGACCATGAGCGCATCCCTGAGCGGATCGTGCATGCCCGCGGTACTGGGGCGCACGGTTACTTCCAGAGCTACGGCTGCCATGCCGAGCTGACCAAGGCCGGTTTCCTGCAGGACCCGGAGAAGATCACCCCAGTGTTCGTGCGCTTTTCCACGGTCCAGGGGCCGCGAGGCTCAGGCGATACGGTGCGCGATGTACGCGGCTTTGCCGTCAAGTTCTACACCGATGAAGGCAATTTCGATCTGGTTGGCAACAACATGCCGGTGTTCTTCATCCAGGATGCCATCAAGTTCCCCGACTTTGTGCATGCGGTAAAGCCTGAACCTCACAACGAGATGCCCACGGGCGGCTCAGCGCATGACACGTTCTGGGACTTTGTTTCGCTGGTGCCGGAGTCAGCGCACATGGTGATCTGGGCCATGTCCGACCGCGCCATCCCACGCAGCCTGCGGATGATGGAAGGCTTTGGCGTGCACACCTTCCGCCTGATCAACGCCGAGGGCGTGGCCAGCTTCGTCAAGTTCCACTGGAAGCCGCGCCAGGGCGTGCACTCGGTGCTGTGGGACGAAGCGCAGAAGCTGGCCGGCAAGGACACCGACTACCACCGGCGCGACCTGTGGGATGCCATCGAGACCGGTGACTACCCGGAATGGGAGCTGGGCGTGCAGATCGTGCCCGAGGCCGACGAGCACAAGTATGACTTCGACCTGCTCGACCCGACCAAGCTGATTCCCGAAGAGCTGGTGCCGGTCACCTTGCTGGGCAAGATGGTGCTCAACCGCAACCCCGACAACTTCTTTGCCGAAACCGAACAGGTCGCGTTCTGCCCGGGGCACATTGTGCCGGGCATCGACTTCACCAATGACCCGCTGCTGCAGGGCCGGCTGTTCTCTTATACCGATACGCAGATCAGCCGCCTGGGTGGGCCGAACTTCCATGAAATCCCGATCAACCGGCCGGTAGCGCCCAACCACAGCAGCCAGCGCGATGCCATGCACCGCATGACCATCGACAAGGGCCGGGCTTCGTACGAGCCCAATTCCATCGATGGCGGCTGGCCGAAAGAAACGCCACCTGCGGCGCAGGACGGCGGCTTCGAGAGCTATCAGGAGCGCATCGATGCGCACAAGATCCGCCAGCGCAGCGAGTCGTTTGGTGATCACTTTTCGCAGGCTCGGCTGTTCTTCCAGAGCATGAGCCCGACCGAGCAGCAGCACATCATCAAGGCCTATAGCTTCGAGTTGGGCAAGGTGGAGCGGGAAAGCATCCGCCAGCGGGAGGTGAACGAGATCCTCGCCAACATCGACCTGAAGCTGGCCGCCGCTGTGGCAGCGAACCTGGGGCTGCCTGCGCCCAAGCAGGGAACGGTCAAGGTGAAGGGCAGCAAACCCGCGCAATCCAAGGCGTTGAGCCAGATGAACCACCCCGGTGACGTGGGTATCAAAGGGCGCAAGATCGCCCTGCTGGTAGCCGATGGCGTGGATGCCGCGAGCGTGGACCGGCTGGTGAAGGCGCTGGAGGCGCACAGCGCCCGGCCGATGCTGTTGGGTCCGACCTCGGCGCCGGTGAAGGCGGCCGATGGCAAACAGCTGCCGGTGGATGCGTCGATGGAGGGGATGCCATCGATCATGTTCGACGGGATTGTGGTGCCTGCGGGCAAGGCTTCAACCGATGCCCTGGCGGCTAGCGGGTTGGCCAAGCACTTCTTGCTGGAGGGCTACAAGCACCTGAAGGCGCTGGTGTTGACCAAGGACTTGATCAAAGCGCTGGGGCTCAAGGAGGACAAGGGGTTGTTGCTTGGGGATGAACAGAAGGTGGTGGATGCCTTTGTCAAAGCGGTAGAGGGGCACCGGGTTTGGGAGCGGGAGGCGGCTGCGGAATCTGTTCCTGCCTGATACAGCCCCTTCGCGGGTGAACCCGCTCCCACAGATACAGCACCGGCCTCGAAACCTGTGAATATCCCTGTGGGAGCGGGTTTACCCGCGAAGCTTTTTACTGCTGATGCGGTACCAAAACCACCTGGGCCGGCAGCGAACGCTGAATCTCATGCTTCTGCTTCAGCTCAAACCTGCTGTCAATCTTGCGCACGCGCTTCTCCAGCAAGGTCTTCAGCCACGGCGCATCGTCAGTGCGCGGCACCTGGAACACCACTTCACAGTCGTAGCTCACCACATCGGCAGCAATTTCATCCAGCTGGCGGCGCATGGCGCGGCTGTCGGTGGTCTTCAACGCCACCACGGTGCTTGGCGCGGTCGGGTCGATGATGCGTGCCCTGGGCTTGGCTTCGGCGGCCTTCAACGCAGCCTCGGCCTTCTCCAGCTCCGCCTTGCGGGCCTGGGAAAGAGGATCGCCACCCGTCACTGCCGGGGCCTGCGGCATCAGTGCCCGGGCACGGGCCAGGGCGGTAGCGGCCGCGTTTACATCACCCTTCTGCAACACGATCTGGCTACGTTGCAGGTAAGCTTCGGCCAACTGGCGCTGGTATTGCTCCAGGCGCGCATCATCCGGCGACTGGGCCTGCAGGGCAGCCAGCTGGTCTTCGGCGGTGGCCAGTTCGTTACTGGCGATGTTCTGCTGCAACTGCTGCCAGGCATCGGCTTGGGCAGGTGCGGAGGCCTGCTCGACCGGCGCACTGGAGCAGGCAGCCAGGAACAGGGAAAACGCGGCAACAAGCAGATAACGGGAGGCAAACGGCTTCATTCCTGCGACTCTCTATTTGCGCAAAAAGCGAGCAAGTCTACACCCAGGTGCGCACGCTCGAAAACAGGTCTTACAGACCCTTTACCGGGCAAAAGGTTGCAAGGCGTGCCTGCGCACGCCCTGTTTTCAGCGCTTTGGCAGGGCCAGGCTCAGCAAGAATAGCACCGCTGCACAGACCACGATCGACGGCCCGGCGGGGGTGTCCTTGAACCAGGACATGGCCAGGCCACCGCAAACGGCAGTCACGCCCAGCAGGCTGGCGCCCAGAGCCATTTGCTCGGGCGAGCGGGCGTGACGCTGCGCCGCAGCGGCGGGGATGATCAACAGCGAGGTGATCAGCAACACGCCGACGATCTTCATGGCGACGGCAATCACCACGGCAATCAGCAGCATCAGCGCCATGCGCAGGCCAGCCACGGGCAGGCCCTCTACCATCGCCAGCTCTTCATGCACGGTAACCGCCAGCAGTGGCCGCCAGAGCACGGCCAGCAGCAGCAGGACCAGCGCACTGCCACCGAGGATCCAGGCCAGGTCGGTGGTGCTGATGGCCAGCAGGTCGCCGAACAGGTAGGCCATCAGGTCGATGCGCACGTCGTGCATGAAGCTCAGCACCACCAGGCCCAGCGACAAGGTACTGGGGGCGAGGATGCCGAGCAGGGTGTCAGAGGCCAGCGGCTGGCGTTGTTGCAAGGTCACCAGCAGGATCGCCAGCAACAGGCAGCCGACGGTTACCGCCAGGGCCGGGCTTACATCCAGTACGAAGCCCATAGCCACGCCCAGCAGTGCGGCGTGGGACAGGGTGTCGCCGAAATACGCCATGCGCCGCCACACCACGAAAGAGCCAAGCGGGCCCGCAACCACTGCCAGGGAAAGGCCCGCAAGCAAGGCGTAGAGAAGAAAATCAGCCATGCTTGCAGTGCTCTCCGTGAACATGGGTGCCAGGGGCGACCACCGAGCCGTGCAGGTCGTGGCTGTGGTCGTGGTGGTGGTGGTAGACGGCCAGGCTTGGGGCGTTCTGGCCGAACAGCTCGACGAAGGCCGGGTCGTTGCTGACGTGCTCCGGGTGGCCAGAGCAGCATACATGGCGGTTCAGGCACACCACCTGGTCAGTGGCGCTCATCACCAGGTGCAGGTCGTGGGACACCATCAGCACGCCGCAGCCGTGGCGGTCGCGCAGGCGGGTGATGAGGTTGTACAACTCGGTCTGGCCGACCACGTCCACGCCTTGAACCGGCTCGTCGAGCACCAGCAGCTGGGGCTCGCGCAGCAGGGCGCGGGCCAGCAGCACACGCTGCATTTCACCACCGGAAATGGTCTGGATCGGGCTGTCGATAACCTGTTCGGCGCCCACTTCCTGCAGCGCCGACAAGGCTGCCGCGCGGTCTACCCCGGGCACCAGGCGCAGGAAGCGCAGCACCGACAGTGGCAGCGTGGCATCAACCTGGATTTTTTGCGGCATGTAGCCGATGCGTAGCTTCGGCTTGCGCCAGACCTTGCCCCGGTGCGGTTTGAGCAGCCCGAGTACGGCGCGCACCAAGGTGGTTTTACCTGCGCCGTTGGGGCCGATCAGTGTGACGATCTGGCGGGGAGCAACTGATAGGTCGATGCTGTCGAGCACTGCCTCGCCGCCATAGGTGACGCCGACCTGCTCAAGGCGGATCAGGGTGTCGCTCATGCCGCGCTCCGGCAGTTGCCGCACAGGCCGACCACTTCCACGGTCTGAGTCTCGACGGTGAAGCCTACGCCCTTGGCGCTGTTGATGATGGCCTCGCTGATGCTGCTCTGTTCCAGCTCGATGGCTACGTGGCATTCGCGGCAGATCAGGAACTGGCCCTGGTGCACGTGCTCGGGGTGGCTGCAGCCGATGAAGGCGTTGAGCGAGGCGATGCGGTGTACCAGGCCGTTTTCCAGCAGGAAGTCCAGCGCGCGGTACACCGTGGGTGGTGCAGCGCGGCGGCCGTCCTGCTCGCTGAGCACGGCGAGGATGTCGTAGGCGCCCAGCGGCTTGTGGCTTTGCCACACCAGCTCCAGCACACGGCGGCGCAGCGCGGTCAGGCGCAGGCCCTGGCGGGTGCACAAGGCGTCGGCTTCAGCCAGTGCGCTGTGGACGCAATGGGAGTGATCGTGAGGACGGTTGGCCAGCGGCGTGATGGACATGGGCAGCGACGGTTCTGGATGGAGACGTTATTATGTTACCTGTTTCTCACGACCCGAGTATTCACCGTGTCCCGATTTCTAGCCCTTTTTGTCGCTTTCATCGCATGCTCGGCCCAGGCTGATGTGCGTGTGCTGACCAGTATCAAACCGCTGCAGCAGATTGCCGCTGCCGTGCAGGAGGGTGTCGGCAGCCCTGAGGTATTGCTGCCGCCAGGTGCTTCGCCGCACCACTATGCCCTGCGTCCGTCCGACGTACGGCGGGTGGGCGATGCCGACCTGCTGTACTGGATCGGCCCGGACATGGAGAACTTCCTGCCCCGCGTACTGGGCAGCCGCAGCAAGCCGACGGTGGCGGTGCAGTCGCTGCCGGGCATGAAGCTGCGGCATTTTGGCGAGGATAGCCATTCTCATGAGGAAGCGGACCACGATGAACATGACCACGACCACCGTCCAGGTAGCCTGGATGCGCACTTGTGGCTATCGTCGGTCAACGCACGGGTAATCGCGGGGAAAATGGCTGCTGACCTGGCCCAGGCCGACCCGGCCAACGCGGCGCGCTACCAGAGCAACCTGAAGGCCTTTTTAGGCCGTATGGATGCGCTGGACGGGCGGATCAAAGCGCGGGTGGCGGGTATTGCCGACAAGCCGTACTTCGTGTTCCACGAGGCGTTCGACTACTTCGAGGCGGAGTATGGCCTGAAGCATACCGGCGTGTTCAGCGTGGCGTCCGAGGTGCAGCCGGGGGCGCAGCATGTGGCGGCCATGCGCAAGCGCCTGCAGGAAGTGGGCAAGACCTGTGTGTTCAGCGAGCCGCCACTGCGCCCGCGCCTGGCCGAGACCCTGACTGCAGGGTTGCCGGTGCGCCTGGCCGAGTTGGATGCACTGGGTGGTACTGACCCGGTGGATGGCAAGGGCTATGAGCGCTTGCTGGAGAAGCTGGGTGGCGACCTGGCTGGGTGCCTGGAGCAGCTCTAAGCCTGTTCCGGCCTCTTCGCGGGTAAACCCGCTCCCACAGAGACAGCGCTAGTCTCAAGCCTATCGCCGTACCTGTGGGAGCGGGTTCACCCGCGAAGAAGCGGACGCGGTATCAGAGAGCGAACGGCAGGTGCAAGGCCACCTGCTGGCGCTGCGCCAGGCGCACTTCGAACTCGCTTGGGTCATGGATCATCACATCCATCCCGGCAAACGATTCCGCCGCAATCAGGCGCGACAGCCAGAAGCGCACACAGCCTACCCGCAACATCTCAGGCCACAGCTCGGCCTCGGCTGCAGTGAACGGCCGCAGCGCCGCATAGGCTGCCAGCAGCGCCTGGGCGCGCGGCATGTCGATTGCCCCATGCTCATCCAGGCACCAGTCGTTCACGGTGATGGCGATGTCATACAGCATTGGCCCTGAGCAGGCGTTGTAGAAATCGATCACACCGGTCAGGTGGGTGCCTTCGAACATCACGTTGTCGCGGAACAGGTCGGCATGCAGGTTGGCCCGGGGCAACGCCAGGATCTGCGCCTTGTGTGCGCCGATTTCGTCCAGCGCCGGCTGCAGCAGCGCGGCTTGTTCGGCAGTCAGGCGTGGCAGTAGCTCGGCACCCGAGGCCAGCATCCAGTCCAGGCCACGGTCGGTGCGGCGCTCGATGATGTGCTCGCGGGTGGCCAGGTGAATGTGCGCCAGCAGCTCGCCGACCTGGGCGCAGTGCTGGGCGTTGGGGGCCTTGATGTGCTTGCCCGACAGCCGTGGCTGCAGCAGCGCCGGCTTGCCGCACAGTTCGCGCAGGCCGTGGCCGTCGCGGTCGCGAATGGCATACGGCACCGGCATGTCGGCTGCGTGCAGGGTGTCGAGCAGCTCGATGAAGAACGGCATGTCCTCGGCGGGCCCACGCTCGATCAGCGTCAGGACGAACTCCCCCTGTTCGAGGCTGACGAAGAAATTGCTGTTCTCGGTGCCGGCGGCAATGCCCTGGAAGTCGAGCAGACGGCCCAGCGCGTACGGCGCCAGAAAGGTTTCCAGCTCAGGCCGGGTCACGGGGGTGAAGACTGACATGATGAAAAATTGCCCATACGGGCACTTCCGCCGGGAAGTGCCGGGTTGATGTGAACGGTGCGCGTCAGATTACCACTCGAAGATCTTCCAGGACGGAATCAGCATGTCCGGCTGGTCGGATCGAATGAAATTGGCATCGGTGCCATCGGCGCGTACCAGGAAATAAGGCTTACCGTTTTTCGGTGTGATCTTGATCGCATACAGGAAGCCGTTCTGCCGGTATTCCTGGATGGTCTTGTCGCCTTCCGTGCGAATGGTCACCTCGGGATCGGCCGAGGGGGCATCGTCCGCCGCCAGGGTGACGACAGGCATGGTTGCCAACAGGCCGAGCAGTAACAGGCGATTGAGTGTACGCATGATAACCTAGTCCCTTTGTCGTCAATGATTCTGGCTATTCTAGCGCCGGACCCGTCGAAAAGGTTGATTCTGCTCATGAGCCAAGCGCCCCTCGTCCTGGTGGACGGTTCCTCCTACCTGTACCGCGCCTTCCACGCGCTGCCGCCGCTGACCACGTCCAAAGGCATGCCGACCGGTGCGGTGAAGGGTGTGCTGAACATGCTCAAGAGCCTGCGCAAGCAATACCCCGACAGCCTGTTCGCGGTGGTGTTCGACGCCAAGGGCGGCACCTTCCGTGACGCCATGTTCGCCGAATACAAGGCCAACCGCCCCAGCATGCCCGACGACCTGCGGGTGCAGGTCGAGCCGCTGCATGCCAGCGTCAAGGCGCTGGGCTACCCGCTGCTGTGCGTAGAAGGGGTCGAGGCCGATGACGTGATCGGCACCCTGGCGCGCAACAGTGCCACCCAGGGCCGCCCGGTGATCATCTCGACCGGTGACAAGGACATGGCGCAACTGGTGGACGGCCACGTGACCCTGGTCAACACCATGACCGGCAGCGTGATGGACGTTGCCGGCGTGCACGAAAAGTTTGGCGTCGGTCCGGAACACATCATCGACTTCCTCGCCCTGATGGGTGACAAGGTCGACAACATCCCCGGTGTGCCGGGCGTTGGTGAAAAGACCGCAGTCGGCCTGCTGACCGGTATCGGCGGCGGCCTCAGCGACCTGTACGCCAACCTCGACAAGGTGCCGACCCTGGCTATCCGCGGCGCCAAGACCCTGCCGGCCAAGCTGGAGGAGCACCGCGATTCGGCGTTCCTGTCCTACGAACTGGCTACCATCAAGTGCGACGTGCCGCTGGACGTCGAAGTCGAAGCACTGGTGTGCGGTGAGCCGGACCGTGAGGCGTTGCTGGCGCTGTACACCGAAATGGAGTTCAAGAGCTGGGTCGCCGAGGTGCAGCGCGAGGCGAGCAAGGCGGGCGATGTGGTTGCCCCGGTGGCTGACGAGCCGGCAGCCAAGGTCGAACCGAAATACGAAACCATCCTCGACCAGGCCCGCTTCGACGCCTGGCTGGAAAAGCTGCGCCAGGCGCCGCTGTTCGCCTTCGACACCGAGACCACCGGCCTGGACGCCCAACAGGCGCAGCTGGTCGGCCTGTCGTTCGCCGTCGAGCCGCATGAAGCCGCCTACGTGCCCCTGGACCACGACTACGAAGGTGCTCCGGCACAGCTGGACCGCGCGGCCGTGCTGCTGGCACTGAAACCGCTGCTGGAAGACCCAACCAAGGCCAAGGTCGGGCAGAACGCCAAGTACGACATCAACATCCTCGCCAATGCCTCGCCGGCCATTGAAATGCGTGGCGTGGCCTACGACACCATGCTCGAGTCGTATGTGCTCAACTCCACCGCCACCCGTCACGACATGGACAGCCTGGCGCAGAAGTACCTCGACCACAGCACCATCGCCTTCGAGGACATCGCCGGCAAAGGTGCCAAGCAGCTGACTTTCAACCAGATCAACCTGGACAAGGCCGGCCCCTACGCCGCCGAAGACGCCGATATCACCCTGCGCCTGCACCATGCGCTACAGGCCCGCCTGGCACAGACGCCAAGCCTGCAGCCGGTGCTGATGGACATCGAGATGCCGCTGGTGCCGGTGCTGGCCAAGATCGAGCGCCAGGGCGCGCTGGTCGATGCCGCGTTGCTGCATGTACAAAGCGGTGAGCTGGGCGTGAAGATGGCCGAGCTGGAGCAGCGTGCCTACGAGCTGGCCGGTGAAGAATTCAACCTCGGCTCGCCCAAGCAGCTGGGCGCGATCCTTTACGACAAGCTGGGCATGCCGGTGCTGAGCAAGACCGCCAAAGGCCAACCCTCTACGGCCGAAGCCGTGCTCGATGAGCTGGCCGAGCAAGGCTACCCGCTGCCTGAAGTACTGATGCAGTACCGCAGCCTGAGCAAGCTCAAGAGCACCTACACCGACAAGCTGCCGGGGCAGATCAACCCGCGCACCGGGCGTATTCACACCTCGTACCAGCAGGCGGTGGCGGCTACCGGCCGGCTGTCGTCGAGCGACCCGAACCTGCAGAACATTCCGATCCGTACCGCCGAAGGCCGACGGATTCGCCAAGCGTTCGTTGCCAGCCCCGGCTACAAGCTGCTGGCCGCGGACTACTCGCAGATCGAGCTGCGCATCATGGCCCACCTGGCCAAGGACGAAGGCTTGCTGCACGCCTTCCGCAACGACCTCGATGTGCACCGCGCCACGGCTGCGGAAGTGTTCGGGGTGGCGCTGGAAGACGTCACTACCGACCAGCGTCGCAAAGCCAAGGCGATCAACTTCGGCCTGATCTACGGCATGAGCGCATTTGGCCTGGCCAAGCAGATCGGTGTCGACCGCAAGCAGTCGCAGGACTACATCGACCGTTACTTCGCCCGCTACCCCGGCGTGCTGGCCTACATGGAGCGCACACGTGCCCAAGCCGCGGAACAAGGTTTCGTCGAAACCCTGTTCGGCCGCCGCCTGTACCTGCCAGACATCAACGCCAAGAACCCGGCCCTGCGCAAAGGCGCCGAGCGCACGGCAATCAACGCACCGATGCAGGGCACTGCGGCCGACATCATCAAGCGTGCCATGGTCAATGTGGATAACTGGCTGAGCGAGAGCGGGCTGGATGCCCGGGTGATCCTGCAGGTACACGACGAATTGGTGCTTGAGGTGCGTGAGGACCTGGTTCAACAGGTGAAAGATGAAATTCGCCAGCACATGAGCCAGGCCGCGCAGCTGGATGTGCCGCTGCTGGTGGAAGCAGGAATTGGTGCGAATTGGGACGAAGCTCACTGATTGAGCCGGGAAAGCTGTGTAGGATCTGCGACGTGGTGACGCGGATCCTGGCACCGTTAGTGCCATGGGTGCTGAGGCTTCATGAAACTATCGCAAATAGTTTTCAGGGCTTCGGAACTAAACCGGTGAAGTGGAACTCAGAGTAACTGAATGGCTGGTGAAGCCCTTCGATGCTCCTATGTTGTGTTAAGTGTTGGCAGATATCTGGACCCCGCCCTAGCGGTCCGGACTTGGACCCCGAACTTCCCCCTCCCCATACGAAGTCCGGGGTTTTTTTTGCCCGGAATTCCTTGGCGACGCGTTGCCTGTGTAGGAGCGGCCTTGTGTCGCGATGGGCTGCGCAGCAGCCCCAGGATCTCGGAGCCAGCACAAATTGCCGGGGCTGCTGCGCAGCCCATCGCGACACAAGGCCGCGGCTACCG
>NZ_JACVZC010000098.1 GCF_016658545.1 Pseudomonas sp. S37
ACGCAAGGCCGCTCCTACAAGGGATCGCGATCACCCAGGAAATCGCGGTCCCCTGTAGGAGCGGCCTTGCGTCGCGAAAGGGCCGCAAAGCGGCCCCGACAATCTCGAATCAGACCACGCCCTGCGCCAACATCGCATCCGCCACTTTCACGAAGCCAGCGATGTTCGCACCCTTCACGTAGTTGACCTTGCCATCCGCCTCTTCACCGTAATGCACGCAGGCATGGTGAATCGACTGCATGATGTTGTGCAGCTTGCTGTCCACTTCACCGGCAGTCCACAGCAGGCGCATGGCGTTCTGCGACATTTCCAGGCCCGACACAGCCACGCCGCCGGCGTTGGAGGCTTTGCCCGGGGCATACAGGATGCCGGCATCCAGGAAGATATCCACTGCTTCCAGGGTGGTTGGCATGTTGGCGCCTTCGGCCACGCAGATGCAGCCGTTACGCAGCAGGGTACGGGCGTCTTCGGCGCCCAGTTCGTTCTGCGTGGCGCACGGCAGGGCGATGTCGCACGGCAGGGTCCACGGGGTCTGGCCCTTGCGGAACTCCAGGCCGAACTGCTCGGCCAGCTCGCTGATACGGCCACGCTTTACGTTCTTCAGCTCCATCAGCGCATCCCACTGGGCGTCGGTCAGGCCGGCTTCAGCGTACAAGGTGCCTTCGGAGTCGGACAGCGAGATCACCTTGCCGCCCAGGTCCATGACCTTGCGCGCGGCGTACTGGGCAACGTTGCCCGAGCCCGACACCGCCACGCGGCGGCCGTCGATGCGCTTGTCCTGGCGTTTGAGCATTTCTTCGGCGAAGTACACGCAGCCGTAGCCGGTGGCTTCCGGGCGGATCAGGCTGCCGCCGTAGGTCATGCCCTTGCCGGTCAGCACCGAAGTGAACTGGTTGGCCAGGCGTTTGTACTGACCGAACATGAAGCCGATTTCGCGGGCCCCCACGCCGATGTCACCGGCCGGCACGTCGCAGTCGGCGCCGATGTGACGGTACAGCTCGCTCATGAACGCCTGGCAGAAGCGCATCACTTCGGCGTCGCTCTTGCCTTTCGGGTCGAAGTCCGAGCCGCCTTTGCCGCCGCCCATGGGCAGCGAGGTCAGGGAGTTCTTGAACACCTGCTCGAAGGCCAGGAACTTCAGTACGCTGAGGTTCACCGACGGGTGGAAACGCAGGCCACCCTTGTACGGGCCAATGGCGCTGCTCATCTGGATGCGGTAGCCGCGGTTGACCTGCACCTTGCCTTGGTCATCGACCCAGGACACACGGAACAGCACCGCACGCTCCGGCTCGACCATACGCTCGAGGATGCCGGACTGCAGGTAATGGGGGTTGGCTTCAAGGAATGGCCACAGGGTGCGCAGCACCTCTTCCACCGCCTGGTGGAATTCGGGTTGGCCAGGGTCGCGCTGTTGCAGGCGCGCAAGGAAATTGTCGACAGATTCGATCATGGTAGACATCTCACCGAAGGGTTTGGACTTATTGGTTTTTTTGCGAATGTACCAAGAAGCAATCGCACCGGAATAGGGCGAAATGTCGTTTTTTTGAAATTATTTGGTGCGTTTCTATAAATGTATACAAAATCAAGCTTCACCGGTGGCTTCTTCGCGGGTAAACCCGCTCCCACATGGGCCTTATTCAGGGCTTGAGGCAGCAGGTTTCCCTGTGGGAGCGGGTTCACCCGCGAAGAAGCCAGCACGCTTTCAGCCAGGCACAAAAATGGGGCCACTCAGGGCCCCATTCTTGTGCATCATGCAGCTGGCTTACTGGGCCAGCTTCTTGTGCCGTACACGGTGCGGCTGGGCAGCAGCATCGCCCAGGCGCTTCTTGCGGTCAGCTTCGTACTCGGTGTAGTTACCCTCGAAGAACACCACGTTCGAGTCATCTTCGTACGCCAGGATGTGGGTAGCCACACGGTCCAGGAACCAACGGTCGTGGGAAATCACGATCGCGGCGCCCGGGAAGTCCAGCAGGGCTTCCTCCAGCGAACGCAGGGTTTCGACGTCGAGGTCGTTGGACGGTTCGTCGAGCAGCAGGACGTTACCGCCCTCCTTCAGGGTCAGGGCCAGGTGCAGGCGGCCACGCTCACCACCGGACAGGTCCTTGACGAACTTCTGCTGGTCGCCACCCTTGAAGTTGAAGCGGCCAACGTAGGTACGCGACGGGATCTCGTAGTTGCCGATCTTGATCATGTCGGAACCGTCGGAAACCTGCTGGAACACGGTCTTGCCACCGTCCAGGTCCTCGCGGCTCTGGTCGACGCAGGCCAGTTGCACGGTTTCGCCAATCTCGATGCTGCCCGAGTCCGGCTGTTCCTTGCCCATCAGCATGCGGAACAGGGTCGACTTACCGGCACCGTTACCGCCGATCACGCCGACGATGGCGCCTTTAGGCATGGCGAACGACAGGTTGTCGATCAGCACGCGGTCGCCGTAGCCCTTGGTGACATTCTTGAACTCGATGACCTTGTCGCCCAGGCGCGGACCAGCCGGGATGTAGATCTCGTTGGTTTCGCTGCGTTTCTGGAATTCCTGCGACTGCATTTCTTCGAAACGCTGCAGACGGGCCTTGGATTTGGACTGGCGGGCCTTGGCGCCTTTGCGCACCCACTCCAGTTCCTCTTTCATGGCCTTTTCGTGGGCGCTCTGCTGCTTGGATTCCTGTGCCAAGCGGTCCGACTTGGCTTCCAGCCAGCCCGAATAGTTGCCTTCGTACGGGATGCCGGCGCCGCGGTCCAGTTCCAGGATCCAGCCAGCGACGTTGTCGAGGAAGTAACGGTCGTGGGTGATCGCCACCACGGTGCCCGGGAAGTCGTGCAGGAAGCGCTCCAGCCAGGCCACCGAGTCGGCGTCCAGGTGGTTGGTTGGTTCGTCGAGCAGCAGCATGTCGGGGGCCGACAGCAGCAGGCGGCACAGGGCCACACGGCGCTTTTCGCCACCGGACAGGTGTTCGATACGGGCGTCCCAGGCCGGCAGGCGCAGGGCGTCGGCAGCGACGTCCAGCTGGCGCTCCAGGTTGTGGCCGTCAGCGGCCTGCAGGATGGCTTCCAGCTTGGCCTGTTCGGCGGCCAGCTTGTCGAAGTCGGCATCCGGGTCGGCGTAGGCGGCGTAGACCTCGTCCAGGCGGGCCTGGGCGTCCTTGATGACGCTGACCGCTTCCTCGACCACTTCACGAACCGACTTGTTCGGGTCCAGTTGCGGTTCCTGAGGCAGGTAACCAACGTTGATGTCGGGCATCGGACGGGCTTCGCCGTCGAATTCCTTGTCGACGCCCGCCATGATCCGCAGCAGGGTCGATTTACCGGCGCCGTTCAGGCCGAGCACGCCAATCTTGGCGCCCGGGAAGAACGACAGGGAAATGTTCTTGAGAATTTCCCGCTTCGGCGGCACGACCTTGCTCAGCCGATGCATGGTGTAGACGTATTGAGCCAAAACCAAGCCCTCTAATCAGATAGGTAAAGACATCGACGATCGCCCCGGCACGCGGTGGCCAGGGGGATGTGTTTACGGGGTGTCATTGAACAAAGTCGACCATTCTACGCCAACGCGCGGCGTTGCATAGGAGGGGCCGATGGTGGGGTGGGATCAGAGTGGTCTCTGGGAGTTTTTTATTGCCTGTGCCGGCCTCTTCGCGGCTAAAGCCGCTCCCACAGGGATATCACAGACTTCGAGCACTGTGCCGTCCCTGTGGGAGCGGCTTTAGCCGCGAAAGGGCCGGCACAGCAAACGGGATGGCTCAGACGTGACGCTGCCGGGCCTTGCCCCGCGGCAACCGGCACCGGTCGCCCTGCTCGGCCAGGCGCGCGGCCCAGGCGGATTTCACACTGAAGCCACCGCTGCGGGCAGGCGGCTGCTCAACCACCTGAGCCGGCTTGGCTGCCGCAGGCGCAGTACTGACAACCTTTGCAGCAGGCTTGCTTGCCGCAACTGCCTCAGCCACGGCAACTGCCGGCGCTGCTGCCGCCTTGGCGGTCTTGCGCAGTTCAGCCAGCGAGGGGGCCTTGCTCTTGGCGGTGGCAGCCGCGTCAGGTTTGACCAGCGAACGCTGGCAAGACTTGCAGGATACGTCCTCGGTCACGGCAGTGCTGACAAGGGTCTGACTGCTGCGCCCACAGGCGGAATCGAGGCCATTGGAGGAAAAGTGAGTAACCAAAAGCGAACATCTCCGATGCGTTGTCATGTATAGCGGGCGCTATTCTCGCACAGGTTGCAGGGGCTTGCCGAACCACCGGGCAGCCGCCATCGGTCAACATGGCTGGCACTTTGCCATAATCCTAGGCATGCTAGCCCGTTTCAGGTGTCCGGCCTTATAGTGCGCCACCGCGGTGCGGCAGCCAGACACCGGCATACACCGTGCATGCTCCGTCCCTGCCATCGCCAGCCCAATCGCAGGATCAACGCTTGACCAATCTTACTCATCCGTCGTCACTGCGTTCCGCGCCACAGGCGCCCGCCGCTACCCTGCGCGGGTCGATCAAGGGTGCGCTGGCGCTGCTGGCCCTGATCCTGCTGGGCCTGCTGCTGTGGCAGCTGTTCGCCCAGTTCAACCACACCCAGGCCGACCTGCGTAAACAAAGCCTGGATGCCTCCGCGGAACTGGCCGACCACCTGAGCCTGAACATGGCGTTCAAGGCCCAGCAGGCGGTGAACATTGTGCAGCCGTACGTCAATGCGCCGACGCCCACCGCCCTGCCCAGCCTGCTGACGACCCTGCGCGAGCGCTTGCCCGCACTGCAAAGCGTGGCCTGGCTGGACAGCAGCGGGCAGTTGCGCGCCGACAGCCTGGCCGGTAGCCCCGACCGCCAGTTGCTTGACGAACTGCTCACGCTGAACCAGGGCCGGCCATACTTCTTCACCAATTCGCCCGACAACCGCACCCTGTACCTGCTGCTGCGCCAGGCCGCCGAACAGGACCGCGGCTACTGGTTGCTGCGCCTGTCACCGGACTACTACCGCGAACTCACCCTGCACCTTGATGGTGGCGGCCACCCGTTGTGGCTGCTGGAAAACAGCCGCAGCGGCGAGGTGCTGCAACGCCATGCCCCAGCCGACACCAGTAATGCGCCGCTGCAAAGTGTAATGCTGGCGTTCATCGACAACAGCACCTGGCAACTGCGCGGCTTGTTCGACGCCAAGTTGGCCCAGCAGAAGTTGCTGCCGGCACTGATCGGCAAATGCCTGCTGGTGCTGGTCTGCGCCCTGCTGCCGGTGCTGGCGCTGATCAACATGCGCCGCCGCCAGCGCGCGCTGCAGGAAGACCGCCGGCGCTACCAGGAAATTTTCGAAGGCACCGGCGTGGCCCTGTGCGTGCTTGACCTGTCCAGCCTGCCCGGCCAGCTCGACCGCTACCACCTGCGCAACCGCGCGTCACTCAAGCACAGCCTGGCGCTGGACCCGAACCTGCGCCGCTCGCTGCTGCTGGAGTTGAAGATCACCGAGGTCAACCAGGTAGCGCGCCAGCTGCTGAACATCGACTGCCACGAAGGTGCCTGGCAGCGGCTGATCGACGGCACCGGCGATGGCCGCGACAGCGTCGGCATGCAACTGATCGACGCACTGATCGAGCAACGCCAGTTGCTGGAGCTGGAAGTGCGCCTGCCGGCCCCCTTGGGCGGTGAGCTGCACCTGTGGCTGATGGCGCGCCTGCCACTGCAGCGCCGTGATTACCAGGCGGTGATCCTCAGCATCAGCGACATCACCAGCCGCAAGCAGGTGGAGTTGTCGTTGCTGGAACGCGAAAGCTTCTGGTCGGACGTGGTGCGCACCGTACCCGACCAGCTGTACGTGCAGGACGTGTTCAGCCAGCGGATGATCTTCAGCAATCGCCACCTCGGCCAGACCCTGGGCTACGACCGTACCGAGCTGGCACAGATGGGCGATCGCTTCTGGGAACTGCTGCTGCACCCCGAGGACGCCGCGCACTACCAGGCACTGCGCCAGCAACAGCGCGACAGCGGCCATGACCAACCGCTGCACTGCCAGTTGCGCTTCCGCCACCGTGATGGTGGCTGGCGCTGCTATGACATTCGCGAACAGGTGTTGACCCGCGACGCCGAAGGCCTGGTAACCCGCATCATCGGCGTCGGCAAAGACGTCACGGTGCAGATCGAGGCCAGCCAGTCGCTGCGCGACAGCGAGCAACGCTACCGCATGCTCGCCGAGAGCATCAGCGACGTGATCTTCTCCACCGACAGCCTGCTCAAACTCAACTATGTCAGCCCTTCGGTACAAAACGTACTGGGCTACCAGGCCGACTGGATCTTCGCCAACGGTTGGCAGTCGATCATCGCCAACCCGGCCCAGCTCACCGGCATCTACAGCCTGATGGAGCGCGTCAGCAACGCCATGGGCGACCCTGCCCAACTGGCGCAACTGCGCAGCCAACTGCCCACCCAGCTGTTCCTGTTCGACTGCCTGCGCGGCGATGGCCGCAAGATCCCGATCGAGCTGCGCCTGGTACTGGTGTGGGACGACGACCAGCGCTTCGAAGGCGTGCTCGGGGTGGGCCGCGACATCAGCCAGCAACGCCGTGCGGAAAAAGACCTGCGCATGGCCGCGACGGTATTCGAGCACTCCACCTCGGCGATTCTCATCACCGACCCGGCCGGCTATATCGTGCAGGCCAACGAAGCGTTCAGCCGCGTCAGCGGCTACGCGGTCAGCGACGTACTCGACCAGTTGCCGGGCATGCTCACCGTCGACGAACAGCAGGAAGGCCACCTGCGCTATGTGGTCAAGCAACTGCACCAGCGCGGCAGCTGGGAAGGCGAGGTGTGGCTCAAGCGCCGTGATGGCGACCACTACCCGGCCTGGGTCGGCATTACCGCAGTACTGGATGATGAAGGCGACCTGGCCAGCTACGTGTGCTTCTTCACCGACATCAGCGAACGCAAGGCCAGCGAGCAACGCATTCACCGCCTGGCCTACTACGACGCCCTCACCCACCTGCCCAACCGCACGCTGTTCCAGGACCGCCTGTACAACGCCCTGCAGCAGGCCGAGCGGCAAAAGGCCTGGGTGGTGCTGATGTTCCTCGACCTCGACCGCTTCAAGCCGATCAACGACTCCCTCGGCCATGCCGCCGGCGACCGCATGCTCAAGGACATGGCCCTGCGCCTGCTGGCCTGCGTGGACGACGACGACACCGTGGCGCGCATGGGCGGCGATGAATTCACCCTGCTGCTGCAACCACGCCCGACCCGCGAAATGGCCCTGAACCGCGCCATCCACGTGGCCGAGAACATCCTTGGCAGCCTGGTGCGGCCGTTCGTGCTGGAAAGCCGTGAATTCTTCGTCACGGCCAGTATCGGTATCGCCCTCAGCCCGCAGGATGGCAGCGAGCTGAGCCAGCTGATGAAAAACGCCGACACCGCCATGTACCACGCCAAGGAACGCGGCAAGAACAACTTCCAGTTCTACCAGGCGGAGATGAACGCCAGCGCCCTGGAACGCCTTGAACTGGAAAGCGACCTGCGCCATGCCATGGAGCAGAACGAGTTCATCCTCTACTACCAGCCGCAGTTCAGCGGCGACGGCAAGCGCCTGACCGGTGCCGAAGCGCTGCTGCGCTGGCGCCACCCGACGCGCGGCCTGGTGCCGCCAGGCGACTTCATCCCGGTGATCGAGGAGCTGGGCCTGGTGGTGGACGTGGGCGACTGGGTACTGCGCGAGGCCAGCCGCCAGCTCAAGGCCTGGCACAAGGCCAAGGTGCGCGTGCCGAAGGTGTCGGTGAACATCTCCGCACGGCAGTTCTCCGACGGCCAACTGGGCACGCGGATTGCCACCATCCTGGAGGAAAGCGGGCTGCCACCGGCGTGCCTGGAGCTGGAGCTGACCGAAAGTATCCTGATGCGCGAGGTGAACGAGGCGCTGCAGATTCTCGCCAGCCTGAAAAACCTCGGCCTGAGCATTGCCGTGGATGACTTCGGCACAGGCTATTCGTCGCTGAACTACCTCAAGCAGTTCCCGATCGACGTGCTGAAGATCGACCGCACCTTCGTCGACGGCCTGCCCGAGGGCGAGCAAGACGCACAGATTGCCCGGGCGATCATCGCCATGGCCCACAGCCTCAACCTGGCAGTGATTGCCGAGGGCGTGGAAACCCACGAGCAACTGGAGTTCCTGCGCGAGCACGGGTGCGACGAAGTGCAGGGCTACCTGTTCGGGCGGCCGATGCCGGCGCATCAGTTCGAGGCGCAGTTCGCCAACGAGACGTTGTTCATGTTCCATTGATGCTGCCTGCAAGCTCGCGCGGTCCCTGTAGGAGCGGCCTTGTGTCGCGACAGGGGCGCGTAGCGGCCCCACGATTGCAGCTTCGCCGCCGACATCGCCGGGACCGCTTTGCGGTCCTTTCGCGACACAAGGCCGCTCCTACAGGGACCGCGTCAGGCTTGGAATCTGCGCCGGGAAAAACGGACCTTAGAGTCAACTCCTGCCCCCGCCCAGCCCAGACACCGCGCGGGATGCAACATGAAGCCCATTGGTCCGCGACTTGATGCCACTTCATATGCCAGCCGCGGATCAATCGGTTAGAATGCCCCCCCAAACTACCCCGATCCTTGAGGACCGCCATGTTCAGCCGTGATTTGACCATTGCCAAGTACGACGCCGAGCTCTTCGAAGCCATGCAGCAAGAAGCCCTGCGCCAGGAAGAGCATATCGAGCTGATCGCTTCGGAAAACTACACCAGCCCGGCAGTCATGGAAGCCCAGGGTTCGGTGCTGACCAACAAGTACGCCGAAGGCTACCCAGGCAAGCGCTACTACGGTGGTTGCGAGTACGTCGACGTCGTCGAGCAACTGGCCATCGACCGTGCCAAGGAGCTGTTCGGCGCCGACTACGCCAACGTCCAGCCGCACGCCGGCTCCCAGGCCAACGCTGCCGTCTACCTGGCCCTGCTGTCGGCCGGTGACACCATCCTGGGCATGAGCCTGGCCCACGGTGGCCACCTGACCCACGGTGCCTCGGTAAGCTCCTCGGGCAAGCTGTACAACGCCATCCAGTACGGCATCGACGGCAACGGCCTGATCGACTACGACGAAGTCGAGCGCCTGGCGGTAGAACACAAGCCGAAAATGATCGTTGCCGGCTTCTCGGCCTACTCGCAGGTGCTGGACTTCGCCCGCTTCCGCGAAATCGCCGACAAGGTCGGTGCCTACCTGTTCGTCGACATGGCCCACGTTGCCGGCCTGGTTGCCGCAGGCGTGTATCCGAACCCTGTGCCGTTCGCCGACGTGGTTACCACCACCACTCACAAGACCCTGCGCGGCCCGCGCGGCGGCCTGATCCTGGCCCGTGCCAACGCCGACATCGAGAAGAAGCTGAACTCCGCTGTCTTCCCGGGCGCCCAGGGCGGCCCGCTGGAGCACGTTATCGCGGCCAAGGCCATCTGCTTCAAGGAAGCCCTGCAGCCTGAGTTCAAGGCTTACCAGCAGCAAGTGGTGAAGAACGCCCAGGCCATGGCCGGCGTGTTCATCGAGCGTGGTTTCGACGTGGTTTCCGGCGGTACCCAGAACCACCTGTTCCTGCTGTCGCTGATCAAGCAGGAAATCTCCGGTAAGGACGCTGACGCCGCCCTGGGCAAAGCCTTCATCACCGTGAACAAGAACTCGGTACCGAACGACCCACGTTCGCCTTTCGTCACCTCGGGCCTGCGTTTCGGCACCCCAGCCGTTACCACCCGTGGCTTCAAGGAAGCCGAGTGCAAGGAACTGGCCGGCTGGATCTGCGACATCCTGGCAGACCTGAACAACGAAGCGGTGATCGACGCCGTGCGTGAGAAGGTCAAGGCCATCTGCAAGAAGCTGCCGGTTTACGGCAACTGATCAGCCATCGCCTGATATGAAAAAGCCCGGCCATTGTGCCGGGCTTTTTCATGCTGGCGATGTTCGCGGAACCTGTTCCGGGTGCGCACATCATTCACGCTTCATTAGCCTGCAGCCTCCTTGATAGCAAACAGAGGCTCACCATGGCAGACCACAAAGCGTTGTCATTTACCGCAACCCTTCATTTAGACGGATGCCCACTCAACACCTTTGACAGTTTTTGCACAGGCCCGATTATTCTGACCAACCCGGTTGACGGCACCGGCGCCGGCTTCGACGGCACGCGTACCATCGGCATGCTCAATTGCTCCGACGAAGACTGGCAACTTGGCCAAGGCTCAGGACTCGTCACGTTCGGGAAAGGCGACCCCGCCGAACCGCTTGTGCTTTATTTTCGGCATTTCGACAACGGTTACCGGCTTTACGTCCGCAGCGGAAAGCACTTTGGCGATGGGGTATTCACTACGGCCTATGGGTTGGTGAATGTTCACCCCATCCTGGCCAAGGACCCATGCCTATGGAAGGTGACCGATGCTGATACGGGTGAATGCTTCGACCTGACCCAGTGCGAAGACACTGCCCATGAAATTCAGTTGCAAAGTGAGGCCGGGCACCCATTGGAAGTGCACTACCTGTACCCGGTCGGTGGCTTTCTGGCCTGCTACCCCGGCGCGCACCAAGGTTCTGTGACCCTGCAAATACAAGAGCCAGGCGTTGACTGGCTCGACTCAAATTGAACCTCACTTGCCCTATGGCCAGATTCGTACACCGCGTTATTGGCACGCAAGGGCCGTCACGTATTACCCTTCGTCCCTTTCAACCCGACCGGACACAGGCCGAAGCTTGACTAGAGAACAGCTCGAAACCCAGCAGATCCCCATCTACTTCGCCGCCGTATTGAGCGCAGTCGCCTTGGGGCTGCTGGCCTCAGATACCGCACACCACCTAGAAGCGCTGGTCACCCCTGCCATTGCCGTGCTCATGTACGCGATGTTCCTGCAGATCCCTTTCCTCGACCTGCGCCAAGGTCTGGGCAACCGTCGCTTCATCGGCGCCCTGTTGCTGGCCAACTTCATCCTTGTACCACTGCTGGTCTGGGCCATTACCCGCGGCCTGGTCGCACACCCGGCGATCCTCGTCGGTGCCTTGCTGGTACTGCTCACACCATGCATCGACTACGTGGTGGTGTTTACCCACATCGGCAAGGGCGACTCGCGCCTGACCTTGGCCGCAACCCCTGTCCTGCTGTTGCTGCAACTGCTACTGCTACCGCTGTATCTGGCGCTGATGCTGGGTGACAGCAGTAACGTGGCCATCTCCATCACCCCGTTCGTGGAAGCCTTCGTGCTGTTGATCGTACTGCCGATGGCGCTTGCCGTACTCACCAGCGCCGGCGCTCGTCGTTTACCTGCAGTCTCGGCCTGGAACGATGCCTGGGCCTGGCTGCCGGTACCGGCGATGGCCCTGGTGCTGGTGGTGGTGATCGCTTCGCAAATTTCCGTGGTGCTGCACGACTTCGAGCGCTTGCTGCCGGTGATTCCGGTGTACATCGGCTTCATGCTGCTGGCGCCAGCCATTGGCTTCGTCTCGGCCCGGCTGCTGCGCCTGCCGGCCACCGAGGCACGCTCGGTGACCTTCAGCGCCGCCACGCGCAACTCGCTGGTGGTGCTGCCGCTGGCGCTGGCACTGCCTGAAAACATGCGCAGCCTGGCGGCAGCGGCCGTCATCACCCAGACACTGCTCGAACTGGTGGCCGAACTGATCTACGTGCGGGCAGTGCCCCGGTTGGTGCGCTGACCCGCCGCGCTCTACTCACACTTTGGCAGGGTCCGGTTTGTCGGCATTGATACCCAAGGCTTCGATCGCCTTGGCCAGCAGCGCCCGCTCGACAACCCCCTCGTCGGCCAGCGCCTTGAGCGCGGCCAGCACGATGAACTGGCGGTCGACCTCGAAGTGCCGGCGCAGCGCCTCACGGGTATCGGACTGACCAAAGCCGTCGGTGCCCAGCGCAACGAAACGCCGGTCATCCAGCCACGGGCGGATCTGGTCGGCGTGGATCTTGATGTAGTCCGTCGCCACCACCACGGGGCCGGCATGGCCCTGCATGACGTGCCTCACATACGGCACCTTGGGCGCTTCCAGTGGGTGCAGCAGGTTCCAGCGCTCGATTGCCTGCGCTTCACGGCGCAGCTCGGTCAGGCTGGTGGCACTCCAGATCTCGCTGCCTACGCCATAGTCCCGCTCAAGCATTTCTGCCGCCGCGATCACCTCAGGCAAGATTGCACCGCTGCCCATCAACTGCACACGGCGCCGGGCATCCTCGACCTTGGTCTCGATCGGCAAACGGTAAAGCCCCTTGAGAATGCCCTGCTCGCAACCTTCGGGCATGTCCGGGTGCGCGTAGTTCTCGTTGAGCACGGTGATGTAGTAATAGATGTCCTCCTGCTCGGCATACATGCGGCGCATGCCGTCCTGGATGATCACCGTCAATTCGTAGGCGTAGGTCGGGTCGTAGGACACACAGCACGGCACCGTCGCCGACATCACGTGGCTGTGGCCATCGTCATGCTGCAAGCCCTCGCCCATCAGCGTAGTGCGCCCGGAGGTAGCGCCCAGCAAGAAACCACGGGCGCGGGCATCACCTGCCGCCCATAGCAGGTCACCGACCCGCTGGAAGCCGAACATCGAGTAGAAGATGTAGAACGGCACAGCCATCACGCCGTGGTTGGCGTAGGCCGTACTGGCCGCGATCCACGACGAGGTCGCCCCGGATTCGTTCAGGCCCTCCTGCATGATCTGGCCGTCGATGCTTTCCTTGTAATACGACAAGGTACCGGCGTCCTGCGGGGTATACAGCTGGCCGACGTGCGAGTGGATACCCACCTGGCGGAACATGCCCTCCATGCCGAAGGTGCGTGACTCGTCCGGCACGATCGGCACCACTTGGCGGCCGATGTTCGGGTCCTTGAGCAAGGCGCTGAGCAGGCGGACGAAGGCCATTGTGGTGGAAATCGCCCGGCCGTTGGTGCCTTTGGTATGGCTTTCCAGTGCCGCCAGTGACGGCACCTGCAACGGCTCGATCGCGGCGTGCCGTGCCGGCACCTGACCGCCCAATGCCTCGCGGCGGGCCTTCAGGTAATTGGCATCAACGCTGCCCGGGGCCGGGCGCAGGTACGGCAAGTCGCCGAGTTGCTCATCAGACAGGTCCAGGCTGAAACGGTCGCGGAACGCCTTGACCGCGGACTCGCCGATCTTCTTCAACTGATGGTTGATGTTCTGCGCCTCGCCCGCCTCCCCCAGGCCGAAGCCCTTGACGGTCTTGGCCAAGATAACAGTCGGGCGCCCTGTGTGGCTGACCGCACTGGCATAGGCGTTGTACACCTTGACCGGGTCGTGGCCACCCCGGGCGAGCTTCCAGATCTGCT
Source organism: Pseudomonas sp. S37 (assembly GCF_016658545.1). Lineage (GTDB taxonomy): Bacteria > Pseudomonadota > Gammaproteobacteria > Pseudomonadales > Pseudomonadaceae > Aquipseudomonas. Next base: position 13,248 of record NZ_JACVZC010000098.1, read on the forward strand.
CGTCGGTCATGTCGCTGACCATTTCCAGCAGCTCGGGGTACTTGCCGAAGAAGTGCTCGCGCACATAGGCGCCATCCTGCGACTTGAAGGCCTGGTATTCACCATCGACGCATTCCATCATGCGCTGGCGCAGCAAGCCGGTAGCATCCTTGGCCAACAGGCGGTCCCAGCCGCTGCCCCACACTACCTTGATCACGTTCCAGCCGGCGGCGCGGTAGATGGCCTCGAATTCCTGGATCACCTTGCTGTTGCCGCGCACCGGGCCGTCCAGGCGCTGCAGGTTGCAGTTGACCACAAAGATCAGGTTGTCGAGCCGCTCGCGACCGGCCAGGGAAATGGCCGCCAGCGACTCCGGCTGGTCCATCTCGCCGTCGCCGAGGAAGGCCCATACCTTGCGGCCCTGGTGCTCCTTCAGGCCACGGTCCTCCAGGTAACGCATGAAACGCGCCTGGTACGCCGAGGTAATCGGCCCGAGGCCCATCGACACCGTCGGGTACTGCCAGAAGTCCGGCATCAGCCGCGGGTGCGGGTAAGACGAAATACCATCGCGGTCGGTTTCACGGCGGAAGTTGTCCAGTTGCTCTTCGGTCAGGCGCCCTTGAGTAAAGGCGCGACCATAGATACCGGGCGCCGAGTGCCCCTGGATGTACACCAGGTCACCCGCGAACTGCTCAGTGCGGCCACGGAAGAAATGGTCGAAGCCCACGTCATACAGCACTGCCGCCGACGCATAGGTAGCAATGTGGCCGCCGACATTGGAGTGTTTGCCAGCGCGCAGCACCATGGCCAGCGCGTTCCAGCGAATGTAGCCATTCAGGCGCTTCTCGATTTCCAGGTCGCCGGGGTAAGGCAGTTCACGCTCCGGGCTGATGGTGTTGACGTAGGGTGTGGTGATGCGGCCGTGCAAGTCGCCGTGCAGCGACACGTCGAAGTCCAGCAGCTTGTCGATCAGGAAGTGCGCACGTGGGCGGCCTTCTACTTTTACGACGGACTCGATCGAATCGATCCACTCCCGCGTTTCTTGCGGGTCGGCATCATGAAGCAGGGCATTTCGAACCATGGCGCAATCTCCTTGATTGATTGGCGTGCGGGCGTGATCGCGGGCAGCCAGTTGTTGCAAGTGCAATTGAATTTAGCCCCCGGGACGATATGATTGCAACTGCAACAAAGCACGCAAGGCAAAAAATGTTGCAAAAGCAACAACATTTTCAATTTTGGGATATCACATGCCGAGCAAGACCCCGGACCTCTGGTTCAGCTTCGTCCGCGCCCACCGCAGCCTGATCCGCGAAATCGAACGCCGCCTGAGCGAGCAGGACTTGCCCCCTTATGCGTGGTACGACGCACTCTGGGGCATCGAGAGCGGCACCGACGGCTGCCGGCGCATGCACGAGCTGGCAGATGTGATGGCGATCGAGCGCTACAACCTTACCCGCCTGGTCGACCGGCTGGAGAAGGAAGGCCTGGTCGAGCGGATCAAGGCCTTGGATGACGCCCGCGGCGCGGTGGCGCAGATCACCGACAGCGGCCGCAAGCTGCGCAAGCGCATGTGGAAAGTTTACAAGCAGGCGGTCGATGAACTGTTCCTGGCCCAGTTCGACGAGGAACAGCAAAAAGCCTTTTCCGACGCCCTGGAAGGCGCTATCGGCAACGCCCGTCAGTATTCACGCTAGGCTCAGCCCAGGTTGTAACGCTGCAAGGCCTGGTCCAGCACACCTGCGTCAATGACTGACTGCCGGGCCAGCGACTGCAAGGCGAGGTAAGTGATCCAGTGCCGATCGGGGCGCTGGCCCGGTTGCAAAGTATCGGCACCCAGCGCAGTGAATGGCGCGCTGACATGCCCGGCCAGTTGCCCGGCGACGAACTCTGCATAACCGGTGACCGCGATGATCGGCAGCTGGCTGCTGCCCAGGCAGTGGTGCAGATACGAACGGCGTTGGCGACGCTCCCGACGCTGCACCGCTGCAGCATCACGGGCCAGGCGCGTATAGCTCGGGCAACTCCAGATCTCGCTGACCACCCCCCAGTCATGTTCAAGCAACTCGGCTGCAGCCTGCACTTCGCGCAACATCTGCCCGGCCCCAAGCAGCCGTACCTGGGGAGTACCCCCAGCCTCGCGCAACAGCGGATACATGCCCAGGTAAGCCTGGCTGCGATCACATTCAAGCGTGTCACCCGGTTCGTCATGCAACGTCATGTAGCAAAAACCGGTTAGCCCCTTCAGGTACAGCTCGCGCAAAGCACCACCGAGAATCACCCTGGCCTCGTCGCCGCAGGCCGGGTCATAAGGCATGCACTGCGGGTTCGACGCCAGCCACATCGGCAACCACGGGTGCGCGCCCTTGGCCCAGCGCGACGGGCTCGACTCGATATCGTTGAGGAAGATGCCACGCTGCGCCGTCTGGTTGGTCAGCATCGCCAAGCGCGCCGACGTGGACGACTGGGTCAGGTAAAGCATCGGGCGCTCGTCGGCACGGGCACTTTTGCTGAACCACAGCGGCCAGGTACTGACCGGTGTATCCGGCTGCTGCTCGCTGGCACGGTCATCGATCAGCCAGAACTGGCCACCGACCTGCGGGTCCTTGCGCATGCGCTTGATCAGGTCCAGCACGGAATACAGCGGCGAACTGCGCGAGCCCTGCAGCCGGGCCGACTCGTCGACATGACGAATGCAGGCTTCGGCTGCGGATTCGGTGCGGGTGGTGCGTTGAAGGCCCAGGTTGTCCATTGCAAAAATCCCTCGATGCACAGGCGCGTGCATCATGTGATAGCGCAATGAAGTTGCAATTGCAACAACAATCCCCCTTACCAGTTGTAGGTCACACTCCCGTATACCGTGCGCTGTTGCCCGTACTGGCAGCCCAGGTCGCTGAAACAGCCGGCCACGTATTCCTTGTCGAACAGGTTGCTGGCATTGAGCGCCAGCTCCACGCCCTTGAGCGACGCATCCAGCTTGCCCAGCTCGTAGCTGACCATGGCATCCACCAGCACATAGCTGTCGACCTTGAAGCTGTTCTGCGCATCGCCATAGGTGCTGCCTACATAGCGCGTGCCAGCGCCCAACCGCAGCCCGTCAAGCGGCCCGCCCTGCAGCTGGTAATCGGCCCACAGCGAAGCCATGTGCTCCGGGGTACGGAACGGTGTGTTGCCCTGGGTGCCACGATCGGACTGGGTGACCTCAACATCATTCCAGGTATAGCTGCCGATCAGGTTCAAGCCCGGCGCCAGCTCGGTTCTGGCTTCCAGCTCGACGCCGCGTGAACGCACCTCGCCTTCCTGGCGGCTGAAGCCGTTGATGTTCTCGGTGACGTTCTGCCGGGTCAGTTCGAACACGGCCACGGTATACAGGCTGTTGCTGCCTGGCGGCTCGTACTTCAGGCCCAGTTCGTACTGTTTGCCGGTTTCCGGGTCGAGCTGGGCGCCGTCTGCCGTGGTGCCCATCACCGGCAGGAACGACTCGCTGTAGCTCAGGTACGGCGCCAGGCCGTTGTCGAACAGGTAGACCAGCCCGGCGCGGCCGCTGAACTTCTCGTCCTTCTGGGTTTGCGGGGCACGGTCGTCTTTCTGGTTGGCGGCCCAGTCGTAACGCCCCCCCAGCAGCAATACCCAGTTGTCGATGCGCAACTGGTCTTGCAGGTACACGCCGGTCTGCGACAGCTTTTGCTGGTAACTGGCAAAGCTGAACGGCACCGTATCCAGCGGCTGGCCGTACACTGGCTGGAACAGATCGAAGCTTTGCAGGATGAAGTCCAGCGACTGCTGCTGGTCGAACTTGCCGTTGTTGTAGTCCACTCCGGTCAGCAAGGTGTGCTCCACCGGCCCGGTGGCGAAGTTGGCCTGCACGTGGGTATCGACGGTGAACAGGCGGCCGTCGCCCTTGCGCGCGTCACTGTAGCGCGAATACTGCCCGCCGCCCGCCGGGCCGAACAAGGCAATCTCGCTGCTGGCCTGGCGGTAGTTGCTGTAGCGCAGGTTCTGGCGCAGGGTCCACACCTCGTCAAAGTGATGCTCGAACACATAGCCCAGCGAGGTTTTCTCGTTGGTCATGAAGTCATAAGCGCTGTCACCGACGTACGTGTCACGGTCCAGCCGGCCACGCGCATCACGGAACACCGTGCCGCTGGCCGGCAACGCATTGGCAAAGTTGCCGGTCTGGCGCTGGTATTCGCCGAGCAGGGTGAACTCGGTATCGGCACTGGGGCGATAGCTGAGCGCCGGGGCGATGTACTGCCGGCGGTTGGTGATGTGGTCGGTTTGCGCGTCGGTTTCACGGAACAGGCCGGTCAGGCGATAGCTCCAGACGCCCTCATCATCCAGCGCATCGCCGAGGTCGAAAGCGCCTTGCTGGTAGTTGAGGTTGCCTGCCTGCAACTGCACCTGGCGCAGCGGCTGTTGGGTGGGGCGCTTGCTCACCAGGTTGATCTGCCCGCCCGGGTCCGAAGCCCCGTACAGCACCGAGCTGGCGCCGCGCAGCACCTCAATGCGCTCCAGGCCGTAGGGTTCTGGTGCGTCCCAGCCGAGGAACTCCGGCAGGAAAGTGCGGGTGCCATCGCGCAACATGCGCCCGGTGCCCTGCTGGAAGCCGCGAATGGACAACTGGTCGACGACGAACTGCGGGCCGGCCAGTTCAGTATTGACCCCCGGTGTATAGCGCAACGCCTGGGCCACGGTCTTGGGTTGCTGGGCCTCGATCTGCTCGCGGGTGACCACCGATACCGAGGCCGGGGTTTCGATCAGCGGGGTGTCGGTCTTGCTGCCAACCGAGGAGCGCCTGGCCACATAGCCGTCGTCCGGGCTGACCGAGCTGTAGGCCTGGCCTACGATGGAGGTTGCACCCAGCTCAAGCGTGCCGGAAGACTGCGCAGCAGGCTCCAGGGTGACGCTGGCGCTGCCGGTGGAGCGCCAGGTCAGGCCACTGCCTTGCAGCAGTTCGGACAGTGCCGCTTCCGGCTCGTGCCGGCCATTGATGCCACGGCTGCTCTTGCCCTGCACCAGGTTGCCATCGAAAATCACCTGCAATCCACCCTGCGCAGCCAGGCGGTTGAGCGCGCTGGCCAAGGGTTGCGGGGCGATGTCGAACTCACGCGGCTCAGCCAGGGCCAGGCCCGGCAGCAGCGCACACAGCAACGAAAACGGCGCCAGCGACGCCCTGCGGAATTGCCTTCGGTTCATCAACACTCCCCCTGTTCAAATACGAATTATTCGCTTTTGAACAGGGATGACGGATGACTACGCCGGACCCGTAAAAATAATGCTTATCCTGCCTGACGCAGCCCGGTGTAGGAGCGGCCTTGCGTCGCGATGGGCTGCAGAGCAGCCCCGGCTCTCTGTGCATCTGCACTGAAACCCTGGGGCTGCTTTGCAGCCCATCGCGACGCAAGGCCGCTCTCATAGAACTGCACATAACTCATTGAATTAGCAGGGACCCTGTGGGAGCGGACCGCTTGCGAACTCAGTTCTCTGCGCGACAGCGCAGCACAAAGGGCTGGGCGATCTCCTACAGGGGATAGCGTCGGTTTTGCGCATTCAGTCCCGTGCTTCGAACACCAGCAGATACTCCGAATACCGCTTGACCCTCAACGGAAACGCCTGCTCCAACGTCGCCAGCCCTTCATCCAGCCGGTCCAGCTGGAAGGTGCCACTTACCTTCAGCCCGCGCAGCCGCTCATCCCCTACCAGCAGCCACCCCGGCCGGTACCGTTCCAGCGCCTTGAGCACCTGAGCCAGCGGCGCCTGCTCGAACACTAGCCGGCCCTGCTGCCAGGCCAACGCGCTTTCCACATCCAGCCCATGCTTGGCACCCAACCGGCCCGTGAGCGTGCCAACCGCTTCACCGGCAACCAGCTCGACCCGGTCCGCTGGATCACTGACTGCCACCCGCCCGCGCCGGACCAGCACATCCACCGCCGCACCTTCGCGGCTCACTGCATAAACAGTACCCAGCGCCGTGGCCTGCACGTCGCCGGCCTGCACCGTAAAAGGCCGGGCCAGATCATGCGCCACGTCAAACACCGCCTCACCTGTGCGCAAGGTGATGCGCCGCGCCCGCGCCGTCAGCTCGACATCCACCGCCGATTCGGCAGCCAGGCTGATGCGCGACCCATCGCTCAACGCGACAACCCGGCGCTCCCCTACCCCAGTGCGATAATCCGCCCCCCACTGCCCGTGCCAGGCCAGCGCCAAGCCCACACCCAACACCAGCACAGCCGCACTGGCCAGCGCCCACTGCCGGGCCGGCGCCCGCCGCTGTACTGGCGCCTGCAGTTGCCCACTTAACGCCCACAGCCGCCGTGCTTCGACAAATGCCTGCTGATGCTCCGGCGCCAATGCGCACCAGGCCCGTGCGGCCTCCACATCAGCGGGCTGCACATTTCCCGAAGTCAGGCGCAGCACCCAGGCCTGGGCAGCCCGGCGTACGTCAGGTGAAGAGTCGAGGGGAGCGGAAGGCTTGTGCATGGCCATCAACGTTGCAAACTCTGGCCCAGAAAGTCCAGCGCAATGGCCAGCTGCTTCTCGACCGTACTCACAGAAACCCCCAACTGCTCGGCCACCGCCTTGTGCGCCAGGCCTTCCAGGCGGCACAGCAGGAAGATCTCCTGGCAGCGCGGCGGCAGGCGCTGCAACGCCTCGGCCATACGCGCCAGCTCGCGCCGGGCGGCAACCTCGGCAAACGGCTCGGGGCTTTCGCCAGTGACTTCGTACAGGTAGGCCATGCCCTCGTCATGCTGCCCCCGCGTTCCACGGCTGCGGGTGTGATCGATGACCAGGTTGCGGGCAATGCGGAACAGCAGGCTACGCAGGTTCAGCACCGGGCCCCGGGGCGGCTGGCGTAGCATGCGCAGGTAGGTTTCCTGCACCAGGTCGGCGGCGGTGTCGGTGTTGCGCAGCTGCCGATACAGGAACGCGCGCAGCTCCCCGGCATGGGTCTTGAAAGCCAGTTCCAGCTCTTCGGTCTTCATGCGTAAGGGCAACCCGGACGGGGGAAGAAGGCGCTGACTTTAACGATAAGGGTTTTCATTTACAACGTATCGCGACAGCACCTTCCCCATCTGTGGGAGCGGCTTCAGCCGCGAACACCGGCGCAGCCGGTGCCATCCACCGCGCCGCCTGCTTCGCGGCTGAAGCCGCTCCCACAGGGACTGCGGTGCCTTGTAGGAGCGGGTTCACCCGCGAAGCATCCAACACAATGTATGGCTCCGGGCTTAGAACCTGGCCCGCAACGCCACATTGAAGTTGCGCGGCTCGCCATAGAAGTTCCAGTAGTTGGGGTTGCCCAGGGTCTGGTAGTACTTCTTGTCGAACACGTTATCCAGGTTGTACTGCAGCTCAAGGTGCTTGCTGATCTCGTAGATCGCATGCAGGTTGGTCAGGTGGTACGCCTCCTGCCGAATCTTGTAGTCCTTGCCAACCTCGGTCTGGGTCATCCGGCTCTGGGCGTAGAAGCTGCCACCCACACGTAGCTGGTCGAGTGCGCCTGGCAGCCGGTAGTCGGTTGCCACCTTGAACAAGTGGCGTGGCGAGGCGCCGTTGAAGTCTTCGCCCTTCTGCTCACCGCCGATGTATTTCGACTGGGTATAGGTGTACCCCGCCGACAGGTTCCAGTTCGGCAAAATCTCACCGGTCAGCTCCAGCTCGATACCTTTGTTGCGCACCTTGTCCGATGCGCGGTAGCAAGAAAAGCTCATCTCGCAGGTCACCTTTTCCGCCCGGCCAGTCTGGTCGGCCTGGAACAGCGCAATGGCAGTTTGCAGGCGCTTGTCCAGGAACTCACCCTTCAAGCCGATTTCATAATTGCTGCCGGTCATCGGCGCGAGCATGCTGCCATCGGTAGCCTGGGCACTCTGCGGCTTGAAGATCTCGGTGTAGCTGACGTACGCCGACCAGTTTTCGTTCAGGTCCTGAACCAGCCCCGCATAGGGCGTCACTTCACCACTCCTGGAAAAATGCCGGTAGTCAGTGGACTCACGTACGCCATTGGTGTCATCCAGTGAATCGTGGCTGTACCAGCTCAGGCGGCTGCCGAGCAGGAACGTGGTGCTGTCGGTGAGGCTGAAGCGGCTGGCCACATACACGCCCTTTTGCTCCTGGGTGCGGTTGTACTGCCACTGGTTGACGTTGAGCGCGGTTGGCGCGGGCGGGTCGAACGCTGCCAGGTTGTTCATGTCGACGATGTAGCGGTAGGTGGCATCGCGCCCGCCGTGGTAGTCGAAGTCGTCCTTGTTCCAGTTACCTCCCACAATCAGCTCATGCTGGCGGCCCAGCAGCTGGAACGGGCCCGTGAAATAGCCATCGATGCTGGTCTGGGTGTCATCGAAGCGAAAGTGGCGTGGGTTGAGGGTGAACAGGTCAGTGCCACCGCCGGGGTAGGTGTAGTTGCCCAGGAAGTCCGACTTGGCCCACATCTGGTTCACGGCCACCACGCCCTTCCAGCCGTTGGCAAAGGTGTGCTGGATGTCGGCGAACAGGGTGGTGTTGCGCTTGTCCAGGTGGTTCCAGTCACCGGTCAGCGAGGTAGAGCGCGACATCGGGTAGAACGCGCCGCTCTCCTTGCTGGGCAGGGCCGACCAGTCATAACCGGGGTTGCGTTCCTTCTGGTAGGTGAAGCCGAAGGTGGCCAGGGTCGACTCATCCAGGTCGGCCTCGATGATGCCGTAGAACAGCTGGTTTTCCTTCTGGGCCGTGTCCAGGTAACTGTTGGCATTGTTGTAGGTAATGACCGAGCGGCCGCGCACGGTGCCGGCTTCGTTCAAGGGCGCCGACAGGTCGACCATGGTCTTGTAGGCGTCCCAGGAGCCAACCGAGGTTTCGATCAACGCCTGGGGTTCGGCGGTGGGCCGCTTGCGCACCAGGTTGATCGAGGCCGAGGGGTTGCCCGCCCCCTCCATCAGGCCGGTGGCGCCGCGCACCACCTCCACACGGTCGTAGATGTCGGTGTTGGGCTTGGAGATGGTGTCCATCGAGTACGGGTTGCCGATGTTGGTCGGCACGCCATCGATCTGCAGGTTTTCGACCGACTGCCCGCGGGCCTGGTAAACCGAGCGCTCGGTGCCGCTCTTGATGATGGTGACGCCGGTGGCGTTACGCATGACGTCATCAAGGTTCTGCATGTTCTGGTCATCCATGCGCTGGCGGGTGACCACCGTGACCGACTGCGGCGTTTCGCGCAGGCTCATCGACAGTTTGGTAGCGGTGGACGAACGCCCGGTAGCGTAGGCCCCGGTGCCTTCTGTCGTATCGCCCAGGCCCTGGCCGCTGATGGTGGTGCTGCCCAGGGTCACGGCACCGGCTGCGCCCTCCGCCTGTGGCACCAGCTGGAATTCCCGCTCGCCGGTGCGCACCGCCTCCACGCCACTGCCCGCCAACATTTGCGCCAACGCCTGCTCGACACTGCTGGCGTGCCCCCCCTGGCTCTGCTTGTTGGCGGTGAGCGTGGCATTACCACCAATCAAAAAACCTGCCTGGCTAGCCAGCAGGTTCAGTTGCCGTGCCAGCGGCCCGGCCGGAATGTCGAACAGCACACCTTGCGCTGCTGCGCCGTTGCTTTCGGCCTGGGCGGTGGCCGCGTGGCAGCCAAGGGCAAGGAGGATGGCCAGGGCCAGCGGATGATGGCGCGAGGAAACGGGGTGGCGAGACAGCATGAAAGGGTCCTTCCGGAGGTGGAATGAAGTAGCGTCATCCCACCAAGCGCATGAGCGTCGCAAAACCAGAAAAAGAAATTTGAAAAACTTTCAGCTCGCTTCGATCGAGACCCACCAAGGCAAGGTGCGCACCACCCGAATGGGTAGCGCACGCTCGAGCATGGCCAAGGTGCGATCGGTATCCAGCAACGGGAACGTGCCCACCGCCCGCAAGCTGTTCAGTGCAGGGTCCATGCCCAAGTGGCCGTGGCGGTAGTCGCGCAGCACGTCGACGACCTGGCCCAGCGGCATGTCTTCGGCCACCAGCACACCACGGCTCCAGTCCTGACGCAGGGCCTGTGCGGCGGTCGAGGTGCCCGCCTGCTGCGCATCGAACACCAGCATCTGCCCGGCGCCCAGCGTGGTTTGCACGCCGCTGCCGGAGCAGGTTGCCTGCACCGCGCCTGCGAACACGCTCAAGGTCGTGGCCAACCCCTGATCCCGCACGCTGAACCGCGTGCCAAGCGGCTGCATGCGCCCTGCCCGCGTCTCGACCAACAGTGGCCGAGGGTCGTTGCCGGTCTCGATCAGGATTTCGCCACGGTACAGGCGCAGTTGCCGCACGCCGTCATCGAACTGCACATCCAGTGCCGTGCCGCCGTTCAGCCACAGCTGGCTGCCATCGGCCAGCGTCAGCGGTCGCACTTCACCCAAGCCAGTGCGATAAGTGGCGAACCAGGCGCGTGGCGAGTCCACCCAACCGCGCTGCCAGCCGCCCCACCCCAACACGCCAGCCGCGCCCGCCACACAAAGGCTGCCGAGTACAGCACGACGCGACTGCCGCTGACTGCGAACGCTGTCGAACACCTGCCGCGCCTGCTCTGCCTGGCCATCGAGGTTGCCGAAGCGCTGGTTGATGTTTTCCACGTAGGACCAGGCCAGGCGATGCCGCGCATCCGCGGTCAGCCAGGCCTGCCATTGCGCCTGGGTTGCGGCGTCATTGCCCGCCGCGTGCAGCCGCGCGAACCATCCAGCGGCCGCTTGCAGCACGGCATGGTCGAGTTGCCCCCGGCTCATGCCAGCGAGTCATCCAGTTCGGCTTCCAGCAACAGGCACTGGTACATCGCCTGGGCCAGATAGCTGTTCACGGTGCGCTCGCTCACACCCAACTGCTCGGCAATCTCGCGTTGCTTCATGCCCTGCAATTGCGCCATGGAAAACGCCTCGGCCACCCGCTTGGGCATGCGTTCGAACATGGCTTGCAGTTGCCCCAGGGTTTCGAGAATGACCGCCTGATGCTCCAGCGACGGCGCAAATTGCTCGGGCTGGCTGGCCAGCACTTCCAGGTAAGCCTGCTCCACCCGCCGCCGCCGCCAGAAATCCACACAGGCATTGCGCGACATGCGCCCCAGGTACGCACGGGCATGTTCGTGGTCATTGAATGCGCGAGGTTTGCTCAGCAGCCGCACGAACACATCCTGCGCCAACTCCGCCGCATCGTGGGCATTGCCGAGCTTGCGCTGCAGCCACTGACGGATCCAGCCGTGGTGGGAACGGTAGAGTTGCTCCAGTTCGAAACCCGGGGCTGGTGGGTTGGGAGGGGCATTCATGGGGGGTGCCACTATGCTAATAGGAATTATTAGCAATGGTAGCTTGGATGAATGGGCACGGGCAATTGGTGGGGGCACTCGCCCCAGCAGCAGTGCTGTCGATCCGCGATAGGGCGTAGCCACCAGTGTGCACACCGGCGACCAAGCCCCGCTTCGCTCAAATCGCTTTCATCTCGGCAATATCCCGCGCCACCTGATCCGCAGAGTGGTCAAACATCGCCTGCTCCTGCGCATCCAGCGGCAATTCGATCACCCGCACCAGCCCCTGTTCTGCCAGTACACAGGGCACACCCATGGCGATGTCGTTGCGCCCGTATTCACCCTCAAGGATCGCCACCGCCGGCAAAATGCGGTTTCGCCCCTTGGCGATGGCATCGACCATCTGCGCAATGGCCACGCCCGGTGCATCGCAGGCGCTGCCCATCTTCTTCAAGCCCAGAATCTCGCCGCCGCCCTTGCGCGTGCGTTCGACAATCTGCTCGATCTGCTCTGCGGACAAGAAGTGGGACAACGGCACCGAGCCTATCTGGCAGTAGCGCATCAGCGGCACCATGCTGTCGCCGTGCCCGCCCAGCACCAGCGCCGTGATGTCCCGGGCAGAAAACCCGGTCTGTTCGGCAATGAAGCACTTCATGCGCGCGGTATCCAGCACCCCCGCCTGGCCGAACACCTTGTCGCGCCCCAGGCCGCTGATGCTCCAGGCGCGATAGGTCAGCACATCGACCGGGTTGGACACTACCAGCACCGTTGCTGAAGGTGCGTGCTGTTTGATATCGGCCATGATGCCGTCGAGGATCGGCAGGTTGATACTCAGCACATCCTGGCGCGACTGGCCGGGTTTGCGCGGCACACCTGCGGTAATTACCACCAGCTCGGAACCGTCGAGCATTTCGGCCTTGGCCCCGCCGTAAACCCGGGTATCGGAACCCGACTCGACGGCGGCCTGCCACACATCCAGCGCCTTGCCCTGCGCCAGCTCACCCTGCACATCCATCAACACCAGTTCACGGCACAACTCATCGCGCGCAATGATCTGCGCCGCAGCCTCGCCGACCAGGCCGGCACCCACGATTGTCAATTTGTTCACCAGACACCTCCCAGCGGCGCGCGCCACCAGGAACACGCCTGCGTATAGAGAGAAGTATTGCCCGCTGGGGCTAAAAGGCCACCCAAAGGTGATTCGCCGCACCTGCAGGAGCACTGTCATACACGAACCCGAAAGCTGCCAAGATCCCTGTAGGAGCGGCTTCAGCCGCGAACACCGGCGAAGCCGGTGCCATCCACCGCGTCGCCTGCTTCGCGGGTGAACCCGCTCCTACA
>NZ_JACVZC010000099.1 GCF_016658545.1 Pseudomonas sp. S37
CCCCCCCCCCCGCACACCCCCCCCCCCCCCCCGGGGGGGCCCGGGGGGGGGGGGTTAACCCCCGCGAAGAGGCCAGCACAGGCGAAACACCCTCCAAGCCATGCCAAGGAAGAATGACCTGATGAATTCTTTTCTCGGCACTCTCCACCGCCCCCACCCTCCAAGCCCGTAGAATTCAACCACCCCCACCACGGGCTTGATCGAGGACTTTATGCACACCACTTCCGGCCGCTGGGGCTATGGCCTGTTCCTGGCACTTCTGACGGCGCTGCTCTGGGGCATCCTGCCGATCAAGCTCAAGCAGGTGTTGCAAGTGGTCGACCCGATCACCGTGACCTGGTACCGCCTGCTGGTGTCCGGTGGCCTGCTGTTCGCCTGGCTGGCGGCCCAGCGGCGATTGCCTTCCATTCGTAAATTGCCACCCAAGGGCAAAGGCCTGGTGGCCGTAGCCGTGCTCGGCCTGATGGGCAACTACGTGCTGTACCTGATCGGCCTCAAGCTGCTCAGCCCCGGCACCGCGCAACTGGTGGTGCAGATTGGCCCGGTGCTGCTACTGGTGGCCAGCGTGTTCGTGTTCCGCGAACGCTTCAGCTTTGGGCAGGGCATGGGCCTGCTGGTGCTGCTGGCCGGGTTTGGCCTGTTCTTCAACCAGCGCCTGGAAGAGCTGCTGACCTCGCTGGGTACCTACACCACGGGGGTACTGACCATCTTGCTGGCCACCAGCATCTGGGTGTTCTACGCCCTGAGCCAGAAGCAGTTGCTGACGGTTTGGCATTCGCAACAGGTGATGATGGTGATCTACCTCAGCTGCGCTGCGTTGCTGACACCCTGGGTACACCCACTGGAGGCGTTGCAGCTGACCCCCGTGCAGGGCTGGCTGTTGCTGGCCTGCTGCCTGAATACCCTGGTGGCGTACGGCGCGTTTGCCGAGGCGCTGGCGCACTGGGAGGCGTCGCGGGTGAGTGCCACGCTGGCGCTGACGCCGCTGGTGACCTTTGTGGCGGTGGCGCTGGCGGCCGTGGTGTGGCCTGAACAGGTGCATGCCGAGGACATCAATGCCCTGGGTTACGTGGGGGCGGTGACCGTGGTGTTTGGCTCGGCGCTGGTGGCACTGGGGCCGTCGCTGGTGGCCGGGTGGCGGGCGCGCCGGGCGCGGTTAGTCTAGGTTTTTGATTGCCTGTACCGGCCTTTTCGCGGGTGAACCCGCTCCCACAGGGATCCCACAATAGTCAGGGCTTTGGTGATCCTGTGGGAGCGGGTTCACCCGCGAAAGGGTCGGTACAGGCAACAGATGGCTTACCCTTTACCCCCCGGCGCCAGCATGTTCTCCGGCCTTACCCACTGGTCGAACTGCTCATTGGTCAGGTACTTCAACTCCAATGCCGCCTCCCGCAAGGTCTTGCCCTCGCCGTAGGCCTTCTTGGCAATCTCGGCAGCCTTGTCATACCCGATATGCGGGTTCAGCGCCGTCACCAGCATCAACCCGCGCTCCAGGTGCGCGGCCATCTGTTCGGCATCCGGCTCGATACCCGCCACGCAATGCTGCTGGAAGTTGCGGCAGCCATCGGCCAGCAACTCGACCGACTGCAACAGGTTGTGGATGATCACCGGCTTGAACACGTTCAGCTGCAAATGCCCCTGGCTGGCGGCAAAGCCGATGGCCGCATCGTTGCCCAGCACCTGGCAGGCCAGCATCGACAGCGCCTCGCACTGGGTCGGGTTGACCTTGCCTGGCATGATCGAGCTGCCCGGCTCGTTGGCCGGCAGGCGCACCTCGGCCAGCCCCGCGCGCGGGCCGGAACCCAGCAGGCGCAAGTCGTTGGCAATTTTCATCAGGGCCACGGCCAGGGTCTTCAGGGCACCCGCCAGGCTGGTCAGCGGTTCGTGGCCGGCCAGGGCTGCGAACTTGTTCGGCGCGGTGACGAACGGCAGGCCGGACTCCGCCGCCAGCTCGGCAGCAATGGCTTCGGCAAAGCCATGCGGGGCGTTCAGCCCGGTACCGACGGCGGTGCCGCCCTGAGCCAGTTCACACACAGCCGGCAGGGTGGCGCGGATGGCGCGCTGGGCGTAGTCGAGCTGGGCGACAAAGGCCGATACCTCCTGGCCGAAGGTGATCGGCGTGGCATCCATCATGTGCGTGCGGCCGGTTTTCACCAGTTTGTTGTGGCGCGCCGACAGCTCGGCCAGCCCCGCCGACAGCTCGGCGATGGCCGGCAGCAGTTTCTCGTGCACCGCCTGCGCAGCAGCAATGTGCATGGCGGTCGGGAAGCAGTCGTTGGAGCTTTGCGAGCGGTTGACGTGGTCGTTGGGGTGCACGGGCGCCTTGCCGCCACGGCCCTTGCCGGCCAGTTCGTTGGCACGCCCGGCAATCACCTCGTTGACGTTCATGTTGCTCTGGGTGCCGCTGCCGGTCTGCCAGACGACCAGCGGGAACTGGTCATCGTGGCGGCCAGCCAGCACTTCGTCGGCGGCCTGTTCGATCAGCCGGGCGATGTCGGCCGGCAGGTCGCCGTTGCGGTCGTTGACGCGCGCTGCGGCCTTCTTGATCAGTGCCAGGGCGTGCAGTACCGCGAGGGGCATGCGTTCCTTGCCAATGGCGAAGTTGATCAGCGAACGCTGGGTCTGCGCACCCCAGTAGGCGTCCTCCGGAACTTCGACCGGGCCCAGGCTGTCTGTCTCGATACGGCTCATTCTGTACTCACTCCTGTGTAGTTCGAATTCGCAGTTTAGGCCCTGATTCGACCGAGCGGTTCCGTCGCTCGTCGTGCTACTTGAGCACATCGCCACCACGGCGCAGAATGCTCTACTCTGAGGTACCCGCCTCCCTCTTGTTGAAGGAAATGCAATGACCCGTCTCCGTGTCCTCTGTGCCGCCGTTGCCCTGGTTTGCGCCAGCGGCCAGGTACTGGCTGCCACCGCCAGCCACAACGCTGCTGCCGAGAAGTTCCTGACCCTGGCCAACGCCGACAAGCTGGGCACCCCGGTGTACATGCAAGTGCAGCAGATGTTCGCCCAGCGCTTTGCCCAGACCAAGGCCCCGGCCAGCAAGCAGCCGGTTCTGGAAGGCTACCAGGCCAAGGCCAACGCGGCGCTGGACAACGCCATCGGCTGGAACAAGCTGAAGCCGAAGATGGTCGACCTGTACACCCAGACCTTCACCGAACAGGAACTGAAGGACCTGGTCAAGTTCTACGAGTCGCCGCTGGGCAAGAAAGTGCTGCGTGAAATGCCCAAGGTCACCCAGCAGTCGGCTCAGCTGACCCAGCAAAGCCTGGAGCCAGCCGTACCGGTGGTGAACAAGCTGCTGGAAGACATGACCAAGGAGCTGGACCCGAACGCAGGCAAGGCCGCCGCCCCTGCGAAGAAGTGAGTAAGCCGCAATGACCATGCAACAGCGTATCGAACAGCAGTTGGCCGCCCTGGCGCCGCAACACCTGGAAGTGCTCAACGAAAGCCACATGCACAGTCGTGGTCAGGAGACCCACTACAAGGCAGTGATCGTCTGCGAGCAGTTTGCCGGGTTGAACAGCGTCAAGCGCCACCAGAAGGTGTACGCCACCATGGGTGAGCTGATGGGCCAGATCCACGCCCTGGCCATTCATACCTACACCGCCGAAGAGTGGGCCAAGGTCGGCGTTGCACCGGCCTCGCCGGTGTGTGCGGGCGGCGGGCACTGAAACCTTGCTGTTGTTCTGGTAGAATCCTGCAACATCCGGGGGGCGCAAAGCGCCCCCTGTTTTTTTGCCACATTGTCAAACCCGGTCCGCCCCTTACGAGGGCAACCACCTGGAGAACCTGCTTCATGTCCCAAGCCATCGTCGTCGCGGCGCTGTACAAGTTCGTCACCCTGGAAGACTACGTCGAGCTGCGTGAGCCCCTGCTCAAGGCCATGCTCGAAAATGATGTCAAAGGCACCCTGCTGCTGGCCCACGAGGGCATCAACGGCACCGTGTCGGCCACCCGCGAAGGCATCGATGGCCTGCTGGCCTGGCTGCGCAACGACCCGCGCCTGGTCGATGTCGACCACAAAGAGTCGTACTGCGACGAACAGCCGTTCTACCGCACCAAGGTCAAGCTCAAGAAAGAGATCGTCACCCTCGGCGTGCCGGGCGTAGACCCCAACCAGGCGGTCGGCACCTACGTCGAGCCCAAGGACTGGAACGCCCTGATCAGCGACCCGGAAGTGCTGCTGATCGACACCCGCAACGACTACGAAGTGGCCATCGGCACCTTCAAGGGCGCCATCGACCCCAAGACCGAGACCTTCCGCGAGTTCCCGGAGTACATCAAGGCCAACTTCGACCCCAGCAAGCACAAGAAAGTGGCCATGTTCTGCACCGGTGGCATCCGCTGCGAAAAAGCCTCCAGCTACATGCTCGGTGAAGGCTATGAGGCGGTCTATCATCTTAAGGGCGGCATCCTGAAATACTTCGAGGAAGTGCCTCAGGAAGAAAGCCTGTGGGACGGCGACTGCTTCGTCTTCGACAAC
This sequence comes from Pseudomonas sp. S37, assembly GCF_016658545.1. Lineage (GTDB taxonomy): Bacteria > Pseudomonadota > Gammaproteobacteria > Pseudomonadales > Pseudomonadaceae > Aquipseudomonas. The sequence goes on from NZ_JACVZC010000099.1 coordinate 4,490, forward strand.
CGCGTCACGGTGCGCCATGACCTGAGCGAAGGCGAGTACGACCAGTGCCACGCCTGCCGCCACCCGATCAATGCAGAGGAGCGCGCGTCCGAGCACTATTCGCCAGGTGTCAGCTGCCCGCATTGCTGGGACACCCTGAGCGAGAAGACCCGGCGCAGCGCCATCGACCGGCAGAAGCAGATCGAGCTGGCCAAGGCCCGCAACCTGCCGCACCCGATCGGTTACAACTACAAAGCCGAGGCCTGATGCATGTCTGCACGCCTGATCTATGTGATGGACCCGATGTGCTCCTGGTGCTGGGGTTTCGCGCCAGTGGCCGCGGCCCTGATCGCCCAGGCGCGTGAGGCAGGCGTGCCCACCCGCCTGGTGACCGGCGGGTTGCGTACCGGCGGCAGCGCGCTGGACAGCTCTACCCGCAAGTACATCCTCGAACACTGGCAGGCGGTGGCCGAGGCTACCGGCCAGCCGTTTCGCTTCGAGGGGGCCATGCCCGACGGCTTCGTCTACGACACCGAGCCGGCCTGCCGCGCTCTGGTCACTGCCCGCGAACTGGATGCCGAGCGCGTCTGGCCGCTGCTGGCGCTGATTCAGCGCGGCTTCTACGAGCAGGGCGTGGATGTGACCACTGCGCCGCACCTGGTCGAGCTGGCTGAACAGGCGGGCTTCGACCGTGGGCTGTTTGCCGAAACCTTCGCCCGTGCCGATACCCGTGCAGTTACCGCTGCCGATTTCGCCTGGGCCCAGGACCTTGGCATTGCCGGTTTCCCGACCTTGCTGGCCGAGCGTAATGGCCAACTGGCTTTGCTGACCAACGGCTACCAGCCGCTGGAGCGCCTGCAACCCTTGCTCGGCCGCTGGCTGCAGCAGGCCGCCTGTGCTTGATGTACCTGGGTCACCCGACCCGGTACCGGGCAAGCCTTACACTGCGGCCGATCGACTAAGCTGGGCGGAAATCCGCCGCCTGGCCCTGCACCACAAGAAAAACCTTTGGTCCGCCAACCTCATCGCCGTGCTGGCAGCTTGCTGCAGTGTGCCCATCCCGCTGTTGCTGCCGCTGCTGGTGGACGAAGTGCTGCTTGGCCATGGCGATGCCGCGCTGAAGTGGATGAACCACTTGCTGCCGTCCAGCTGGCAGGTGGCCGCCGGCTACATCGGCCTGATGCTGGCGCTGACCTTGTGCCTGCGCCTGGCGGCGCTGGCTTTCAACGTGGTGCAAGCCAAGCTGTTTGCCGGGCTGGCCAAAGACATCGTCTACCGCCTGCGCATCCGCCTGATCGAGCGGCTCAAGCGTATTTCGCTGAAGGAATACGAAAGCCTCGGTAGTGGCACGGTAACGACCCACCTGGTCACCGACCTGGACACCCTCGACAAGTTCGTTGGCGAAACCCTCAGCCGCTTCCTGGTGGCCATGCTGACCCTGACCGGCACGGCGGCCATCCTGATCTGGATGCACTGGCAGCTGGCCTTGCTGATCTTGCTGTTCAACCCGCTGGTGATCTACTTCACGGTGCAGCTGGGCAAGCGCGTAAAACACCTGAAAAAGCTCGAGAACGACAGCACGTCACGCTTTACCCAGGCGCTGACGGAAACCCTCGACGCCATTCAGGAAATCCGCGCCAGCAACCGCCAGGGTTACTTCCTCGGCCGCCTGGGGCTGCGTGCCCGCGAAGTGCGCGACTATGCCGTGGACTCGCAATGGAAGAGCGATGCCAGCGGCCGCGCCAGTGGTTTGCTGTTCCAGTTCGGCATCGACATCTTCCGCGCCGCGGCAATGCTGACCGTGCTGTTCTCCGACCTGTCGATCGGCCAGATGCTGGCGGTATTCAGCTACCTGTGGTTCATGATCGGCCCGGTCGAGCAGCTGCTTAACCTGCAATACGCCTACTACGCCGCCGGCGGCGCGCTAAGCCGCCTTAACGAGCTATTGGCGCGGGCTGACGAACCGCAGTACCCGGCTGCCAGCGACCCGTTCGCCGGCCGCGAGACCGTGGGCATCGACGTGCGTGACCTGCGTTTTGCCTATGCCGACGAGCCGGTGCTGGATCACCTCGACCTGTCCATCGCCCCGGGCGAGAAGGTGGCGATCGTCGGGGCCAGCGGTGGTGGCAAGAGTACCCTGGTGCAACTGCTGCTGGGCTTGTACAGCGCCCAGGCCGGGACCATTCGCTTTGGCGGTGCCAGCTTGCAGGAAATCGGCCTGGAAACCCTGCGCGAGAACGTTGCGGTGGTGCTGCAGCACCCGTCGCTGTTCAACGACACGGTGCGCGCCAACCTGACCATGGGCCGTGAGTGCAGTGACGAGGCCTGCTGGCAGGCACTGCGGATCGCCCAGCTGGACGCTACCATTGCTGCCTTGCCGCAGGGCCTGGACAGCGTGGTGGGGCGCTCCGGCGTGCGCTTGTCCGGCGGCCAGCGCCAGCGTTTGGCCATTGCCCGCATGGTGCTGGCCGAGCCCAAGGTAGTGATCCTCGACGAAGCCACCTCGGCCCTGGATGCCGCGACCGAATACAACCTGCACCAGGCCCTGGCACGCTTTCTCAGCGGCCGCACCACACTGATCATCGCCCACCGCCTGTCGGCCGTGAAACAGGCCGACCGGGTGCTGGTGTTCGATGGCGGCCACGTGGCTGAAGACGGCGACCACCAGCAGCTGATTGCCGAGGGTGGGCTGTATGCCAAGCTTTATGGGCACCTGCAGCAGAGCTGAATTTCTGGCTGCCTGTGCTGGCCTCTTCGCGGGTAAACCCGCTCCCACAGGTACAACACAGGCCTCAAGTGCTGTGGTATCCCTGTGGGAGCGGGTTCACCCGCGAAGAGGCCGTTACAGTCTGTACAAATCCCCCGATTCCTTGTCATAAAAATCCCCTCCACAGCGATGGCAAATGGCCTACGCTGTGCTTGTCTGGGTCGATTTGCGCCTTATCTGCTCTGTGACAGGGATTACATGAAGGGACATCGCACACTCGAAGCGCCGAAGTTGCTCGGTATCACCTGGCCCTTCATCGCCGTCGTGGTCTTCCAGGTGGCGTTGGGCAGCCTCAGCCTTTATACGCTCTCGGCCGTACGTGCCTATGTGGCGGGCGAAAGCCTGTGGTCCAAGGCGCAGAAAGACGCCATCTATTACCTCACGCTTTACGCCGAAACCAATGACCAAACCACCTACCAGCGTTATCGCCAGGCCATAAGCGTACCGCAAGGCGACCAGCGGGTACGTGAAGTGCTGGACCCGCCCAGCCCCGACCTGGATGCTGCCCGCCAGGCGGTGCTGCAGGGCGGCAACCACCCCGACGACGTCGAGGGGATCATCTGGTTTTACCGCAACTTCCGCAGCATCAGCTACATGCAGACGGCCATCGACTACTGGAGCATCGGTGACGACTACCTGGCCAAACTGGATGTGCTGGCCACTGAGATGCGCCAACGTTTCACCGCCGGCCCGGTCGACGCGCAGACGATCAATGCCTGGAAGGCCCGCATCGTCACCATCAACGAAGGCGTGACGCCTGCGGCCAAGGCCTTCAGTGATGCCCTGGGCGAAGGTTCGCGCATGTTGCTGCGGGTGCTGTTGATCACCAACCTGCTGACGGCGATGTTCCTGATTGCCATCGCCTGGCGCCGCTCCAGCAAGCTGCTGGCCCAGCGCCAGGCCTTTGCCAGTGCCCTGCAGGCAGAAAAGGAGCGGGCACAGATCACCCTGCAGGCCATTGGCGATGCGGTGATTACCACCGACGTCGACGGCTACATCGGCTACATGAACCCTGCCGCCGAGCAACTGACCCACTGGCAGGCCGGCCAGGCCCAGGGCTTGCCGCTGTCGGCACTGTTCAGCCTGGTTGACGAGCAGGCCGAGGAAGACGGCCGCAGCCTGGTCGAGCAGGTGCTCAGCGGCAGCCTCAAGGGCGGCGCCGAGCATGCCCGGCTGATCCAGCGCCTGGACGGCAGCACCGTGTCGATCAACCTGGTGGGGTCGCCGATCGTCAATGACGGCCAGGTCAGCGGCATCGTGCTGGTGCTGCACGACATGACCCAGGAGCGCCAGTACATCGCCAACCTGTCCTGGCAGGCCACCCACGATGCGCTGACCGGGCTGGCCAACCGCCGCGAGTTCGAATACCGCCTGGAGCAGGCGCTTAATGAGCTGGCGCGCCAGGCCGGGCGGCACTCGCTGATGTTCCTTGACCTCGACCAGTTCAAGCTGGTCAACGACACCTGCGGCCACGCTGCCGGCGACGAACTGTTGCGGCACATCTGCGCCGTGCTGCAGTCCGGCCTGCGCGAAGGCGACACCCTGGCGCGGCTGGGCGGCGATGAATTTGGCGTGTTGCTGGAAAGCTGCCCGCCCGACCAGGCCGAGCGCATCGCCGAGCAGCTGCGCCAGATGGTACAGAGCCTGCACTTCGTGTGGAAGGGCCGGCCGTTCGTGACCACCGTCAGCGTTGGCCTGGTGCACATGGCCCAGGCCCCCGGCACCCTCGAAGCCTCGCTGCGTGCCGCCGACATGGCCTGCTACATGGCCAAGGAAAAAGGCCGCAACCGCGTACAGGTGTACCACGCCGACGACAGCGAGCTGTCCATGCGCTTTGGCGAAATGGCCTGGATCCAGCGCTTGCACGTGGCCCTGGAAGAAAACCGCTTCTGCCTGTACGCCCAGGAAATCGCCCCGCTGAAAACCTTTGAAGGCCCGGGCCATATCGAAATCCTGCTGCGCCTGCACGATGAAAGCGGCCGTACCATCCTGCCCAGCAGCTTCATTCCGGCGGCCGAGCGCTACGGCCTGATGACCGCGCTGGACCGCTGGGTGGTGCGCAATGTGTTCCAGGTCATCCGTCAGTGTCTGGACGAAGGGCGTGAAGGGCCGTTGTCGATCTGTGCCATCAACCTGTCGGGGTCGAGCATTGGTGACGACAAATTCCTCGAGTACCTGCAGCGGCTGTTTGTCGAATACGCCATCCCGCCGCGGATGATCTGCTTTGAAATCACCGAAACCAGTGCCATTGCCAACCTGGGCAGTGCCATCCGCTTCATCAATGAGCTCAAGGGCCTGGGTTGCCGCTTCTCGCTCGATGATTTCTGCGCCGGCATGTCCTCGTTCGCCTACCTCAAGCATTTGCCCGTGGATTACCTGAAGATCGACGGCAGTTTCGTCAAGGACATGCTCGACGACCCGGTCAACCGGGCCATGGTCGAGGTCATCAACCACATCGGCCATGTGATGGGTAAGCGCACCATTGCCGAATTTGTCGAAACACCCTTGATCGAGCAGGCCCTGCAGGAAATAGGCGTGGACTACGCCCAGGGTTACCTGATCGAACGCCCCCAGGTGTTCACCTGTGACAGTTTGCAGCGCCAACGGATCGCCGCCCGGCCTCTGTTGCAGCGGGCACCTGGCACGTTTCGTTAGCTAGAAATCACAAGGATCAAGGAGCTGAAAGTGATTGATGCATTCGTTCGTATCGGGCCTTTGATGGACCCCGCCAGCTACCCCCAATGGGCTCAGCAACTGATTGAAGATTGCCGCGAAAGCAAGCGCCGGGTGGTGGAGCATGAGTTCTATGCACGCCTGCGCGATGGCCAGCTGAAGCAATCAACCATTCGCCAGTACCTGATCGGCGGCTGGCCGGTGGTGGAGCAGTTCTCGCTGTACATGGCGCATAACCTGACCAAAACCCGCTATGGCCGCCACCAGGGCGAAGACATGGCGCGGCGCTGGCTGATGCGCAACATTCGCGTCGAACTGAACCATGCCGACTACTGGGTGAACTGGTGCCAGGCGCACGGGGTGCACCTGCACGAATTGCAGGCGCAGGAAGTGCCGCCCGAGCTGAACGGCCTGAACGACTGGTGCTGGCGGGTGTGTGCCACCGAAAACCTGGCCATTTCCATGGCTGCGACCAACTACGCCATCGAAGGTGCGACTGGCGAATGGTCGGCGGTGGTGTGCTCGACCGACACCTATGCGCAGGGCTTCCCCGAGGAAGGGCGCAAACGGGCAATGAAGTGGCTGAAGATGCATGCCCAGTACGACGATGCGCACCCGTGGGAGGCGCTGGAGATCATTTGTACCCTGGCTGGTGAGAACCCCAGCCTGGGCTTGCGTACCGAGCTGCGCAGGGCAATTTGCAAGAGCTACGACTGCATGTTCCTGTTCCTGGAGCGGTGCATGCAGCTGGAAGGGCGCCAGCAGGGGCGTATGCGCCCGGCGTTGGCCGCTGGCTGATCGTTTGCCTGTACTGGCCTTTTCGCGGGTAAACCCGCTCCTACAAGGATCACCACAGGCCCGGGCACTGTGGGATCCCTGTAGGAGCGGGTTTACCCGCGAAGAGGCCGGCACAGGCAAAAACCTTACTGGGCGTTAAGCGCCTGCCCGTTCACTGCTTTGCTGTCCGGCCCCATCAGGTACAGGTACACCGGCATGATCTCTTCCGGCAGCGGGTTGTTCTGCGGGTTCTCGCTAGGGTACGCCTGCGCCCGCATCGCCGTGCGCGTTGCGCCCGGGTTGATGCTGTTGGAGCGCACCGGCGCCACGCCTTCCAGCTCATCGGCCAGGGTCTGCATCAGCCCCTCGGTGGCAAACTTCGACACACCATAGGCGCCCCAGTAAGCCCGGCCCTTGCGCCCGACGCTGCTGCTGGTAAACACCACCGATGCGTCTTCCGACAGCTTCAGCAGCGGCAGCAGGGTGCTGGTGAGCATGAAGGTGGCATTGACGTTGATGTGCATCACGCGCATGAAGTTGTCGCCCGACAACTGCTCCAGCGGTGTGCGTGGGCCGATGATCGAGGCGTTGTTCAGCAGCCCGTCGAGGCGGCCGAACTGGTCTTCGATCATCACGGCCAGCTCGTCGTACTGGTGCGGCAGGGCGGTTTCCAGGTTGAACGGGATGACCACCGGTTGCGGGTGCCCGGCAGCTTCGATCTGGTCGTAGACCTCGTTCAGGTTGGCCTCGGTCTTGCCCAGCAGCAGCACGGTCGCGCCCAGCGCGGCATAGGCCTTGGCAGCAGCAGCGCCGATGCCGCGGCCGGCACCGGTAACCAGGATGACCCGGCCTTGCAGCAGGTCGGGGCGGGCGGTGTAGTCGAACATGGTTCTGTCCTTCGAGTTCGTGAGGGCGACCCTGCCCCTTGTAGGAGCGGGTTTACCCGCGAATGCGTCAGCCCAGACAACACTGGCGCCTGATCGTACGCATTCGCGGGTAAACCCGCTCCTACAAGGGGCGGTGCCCGGGCATCAGTCTGGGGTTCAGCAGCCGCACAGCGCGCTGTCGATCACCTTGCGCAGTTCCAGCGGGTGGTCCACCACCACGTCGGCGCCCCAGTTGTTGGGGTTGTCCTCTGGATGAATATAGCCGTAGCGCACGGCCGCCGTACGGGTGCCGGCGTCGCGGCCCGACTCGATGTCACGCAGGTCGTCGCCGACGAACAGCACGGTGGCCGGGTCCAGGTTCAGGGTCTTGCAGGCCAGGATCAGCGGCTCGGGGTCGGGCTTGCTGTTCTTTACGTGGTCCGGGCAGATCAGCAGCGCCGAGCGCTCGGCCAGGCCCAGCTGCTGCATGATCGGCTCGGCGAAGCGCACCGGCTTGTTGGTGACCACGCCCCACAGCAGGTTGCCTTTCTCGATATCGCTCAGCAACTCGGCCATGCCGTCGAACAGCTTGCTGTGTACTGCGCAGTCACGCTGGTAGCGTTCGAGGAATTCCAGGCGCAGGGCCTCGAAGCCCTCGGCTTCCGGGGCCATGGCGAAGGTGGCCGCAACCATGGCCCGGGCACCGCCGGAAATCACATCGCGGATCAGTTTGTCATCGACGGCCGGCAGGCCGCGCTCGGCGAGCATGGCCTGGCAGATGGCGATGAAGTCCGGCGCCGTGTCGAGCAAGGTGCCGTCCATGTCGAAGAGTACTGCTCGCAAACGCATGCTTATTCCTCGCGCAGGGTCTGGATCATGTAGTTGACGTCAACGTCGCTGTTGAGCTTGTAGTGCTTGGTCAGCGGGTTGTAGGTGAGGCCGATGATGTCCTTCACCTGCAGGCCTGCATCGCGGCTCCAGGCGCCCAGTTCGGAGGGGCGGATGAACTTCTTGAAGTCATGGGTGCCGCGCGGCAGCATCTTCAGGATGTACTCGGCGCCGACGATGGCCAGCATGTAGGCCTTCGGGTTGCGGTTGATGGTGGAGAAAAACACCTGGCCGCCCGGCTTTACCATGCGGTAGCAAGCGCGAATCACCGAAGACGGGTCGGGCACGTGCTCGAGCATTTCCAGGCAGGTGACCACGTCGAACTGTTCAGGCATTTCCTCGGCCAGCGCTTCGGCGGTGATCTGCCGGTATTCCACCTGCACGCCGGACTCCAGCTGGTGCAGTTGGGCCACCGCGAGGGGCGCTTCGCCCATGTCGATACCGGTGACCGTGGCGCCGCGCAGGGCCATGGCTTCGCTGAGGATGCCGCCACCGCAGCCTACGTCCAGCACTTTCTTGCCGGCCAGGCTTGCGCGTTCGTCGATCCAGTTGACGCGCAGCGGGTTGATTTCGTGCAGCGGCTTGAACTCGCTTTCGCGGTCCCACCAGCGGTGGGCCAGCGCTTCGAACTTGGCGATTTCGGCGCGGTCGACGTTGCTCATTGAACAGTCCTCTGAAACTTCGCAAAATTGCGCCGGAGTATACCCGAGCGCTTGGCCCCCAGGGTCGCTATAATCGCCGGCTTTTGATATCCGAACGACAGGGAGAGGCGATGCGCGAGCGACTTTTGGCGGCGGAGAAGGTGACCGGGATCCGCTGGCAGGGCGGCATCCTGCACCTGCTCGACCAGCGCCTGCTGCCGTCCGAAGAGCGCTGGCTGGCCTGCGACAATGTCGCGCAGGTGGCGGCGGCGATCCGCGACATGGCCGTACGCGGTGCCTCGGCAATTGGCATTGCCGCCGCTTACGGCCTGGTGCTGGCCCTGGAAGAGCGGCTGGCCGAAGGTGGCGACTGGGAAATGGACCTGGAAGAGGACTTTCTCAGCCTGGCTGAAGCCCGCCCCACCGCGGCCAACCTGTTCTGGGCGCTGAACCGCATGCGCGAGCGCCTGCAGCGCCTGCGCCCGGACGAAAACGTGCTGGCCGCGCTGGAGGCCGAAGCGGTGGCCATCCACGAAAGCGACCGTGAAGCCAACCTGACCATGGCCCAGTTCGGTATCGAGCTGATTCGCCGCCACCAGGGCAATGCCCAGACCCTGCTGACTTACGGCAATGCCGGTGCACTGGCCAGTGGTGGCTTCGGCACGGCGCTGGGGGTGATCCGCGCCGGTTACCTGGAGGGCATGGTCGAGCGGGTGTATGCCGGTGAGACCCGCCCCTGGTTGCAAGGCTCGCGGCTGACGGCCTGGGAGCTGGCCAACGAAGGCATCCCGGTGACCCTGTGCGCCGATTCGGCACTGGCCCACCTGATGAAGAGCAAGGGCATTACCTGGGTGGTGGTGGGGGCAGACTGCATTGCGGCGAACGGTGACATGGCCAGCAAGATCGGCACCTACCAGCTGGCGGTCAGCGCCATGCACCATGGCGTGCGTTTCATGGTGGTGGCGCCGAGTACCAGCATCGACCTGAACCTGGCCACTGGCGAGGATATCCCGCTGGAAGTGCGCGAGGCCGATGAGCTGCTGGATTACGCGGGCACGCGGGTGGCGCCGGATGTCGAGGTGTTCAACCCGGTGTTCGACGTGACCCCGGCCGACCTGATCGACGTGATCGTGACCGAGCGTGGCATTGTCGAACGCCCGGATACCGCAAAACTGTCGCAGTTGATGTGCCGCAAGCGCCTGCATTGACAATTGTGCCGGCCTCTTCGCGGGTAAACCCGCTCCCACAGGGATATCACAGGGCCCGAGGGTAGAGATGTACCTGTGGGAGCGGGTTCACCCGCGAAGAGGCCGGCAAAGGCAATAAAAATACAAGATTCAAACCTGCTTCTGGCCGCCCGCCACATCTCCCCACCGCCCCCGCCTTTGTGGTAACATCCGGCAGTTTCCAAGACCGCCCATCACGGCGGCCTTCATTGCGCAGATCCATGGCACAACTCATTGATTTGTCGTAAGTCGTCGCACCCTTATGCGCTGCGGCGGCGAGCTTCGTTCGGCCCTTGATGGAGCTGCGAAGTTTCACCAGAAAAAGGAATCAGGCTTCTCATGGGCGAACTGGCCAAAGAAATCCTCCCGGTCAATATCGAAGACGAACTGAGACAGTCTTACCTCGACTACGCGATGAGCGTGATTGTCGGGCGAGCGCTGCCCGATGCGCGTGACGGCTTGAAGCCCGTGCATCGTCGCGTTCTCTATGCGATGAGCGAACTGGGCAACGACTGGAACAAGCCGTACAAGAAATCCGCCCGTGTGGTCGGTGACGTGATCGGTAAGTACCACCCGCACGGCGACACTGCGGTCTACGACACCATCGTGCGTATGGCCCAGCCGTTCTCGCTGCGCTACCTGCTGGTCGACGGCCAGGGCAACTTCGGTTCGGTGGACGGCGACAACGCCGCGGCCATGCGATACACCGAAGTGCGCATGTCCAAGCTGGCCCACGAGCTGCTGGCCGACCTGCACAAGGAAACCGTCGACTGGGTGCCCAACTACGACGGCACCGAGCAGATCCCGGCGGTCATGCCGACGCGCATCCCCAACCTGCTGGTCAACGGTTCCAGCGGTATCGCCGTGGGCATGGCGACCAACATCCCGCCGCACAACCTCGGTGAAGTCATCGACGGCTGCCTGGCGCTGATCGACAACCCGGAAGTCACCATCGATGAGCTGATGCAGTTCATCCCTGGCCCTGACTTCCCGACTGCCGGCATCATCAACGGTCGCCAGGGCATCATCGAGGCCTATCGCACCGGCCGTGGCCGCATCTACATGCGCGCCCGCTCCGAGATCGAAGACATCGACAAGGTCGGCGGCCGGCAGCAGATCGTGGTCACCGAGCTGCCGTACCAGCTGAACAAGGCGCGCCTGATCGAAAAGATCGCCGAGCTGGTCAAAGAGAAGAAGATCGAAGGCATCACCGAGCTGCGTGACGAGTCCGACAAGGACGGCATGCGCATCGTCATCGAGCTGCGCCGCGGCGAGGTGCCGGAGGTGGTGCTCAACAACCTCTACCAGCAAACCCAGCTGCAGAGCGTGTTCGGTATCAACGTGGTGGCCCTGGTCGACGGCCGTCCGCGCCTGCTCAACCTCAAGGACCTGCTCGAAGCGTTCGTCCGTCACCGCCGTGAAGTGGTGACCCGCCGTACCGTCTTCGAGCTGCGCAAGGCCCGCGAACGCGGCCACATCCTTGAAGGCCAGGCCGTTGCGCTGTCCAACATCGACCCGGTCATCGCCCTGATCAAGGCCTCGCCGACGCCGTCCGAAGCCAAGGAAGCCCTGGTTTCCACGCCGTGGGAATCCAGTGCCGTGCAGGTCATGGTCGAGCGCGCCGGCGCCGACTCCTGCCGCCCAGAGGACCTGCCGGAGCAGTATGGCCTGCACGACGGCAAGTACTTCCTGTCGCCGGAACAGGCCCAGGCCATTCTCGACCTGCGCCTGCACCGCCTGACCGGCCTGGAGCACGAGAAGCTGCTGGCCGAGTACCAGGAAATCCTCGAGCAGATCGGCGAGCTGATCCGCATCCTCAGCAGCGCCGAGCGCCTGATGGAAGTGATCCGCGAAGAGCTGGAAGCCATTCGTGCCGAGTACGGCGATGCTCGCCGCACCGAAATCCTCAATGCCAGCCACGACCTCAACTACGGCGACATGATCCCGGAAGAAGAGCGCGTGGTAACCATCTCCCACGGTGGTTATGCCAAGACCCAGCCATTGTCCGCTTACCAGGCCCAGCGCCGTGGCGGCAAAGGCAAGTCGGCGACCGGCGTGAAGGACGAGGACTACATCGAGCACCTGCTGGTCGCCAACAGCCATGCCACGCTGCTGCTGTTCTCCAGCAAGGGCAAGGTGTACTGGAAGAAGACCTACGAAATCCCCGAAGCCTCCCGCGCTGCCCGTGGTCGCCCGCTGGTCAACCTGCTGCCGCTGGAAGAAGGTGAGCGCATCACCGCCATGCTGCAGATCGACCTCGAAGCGCTGCAGCAGAACGCCGACCTCGATGAAGAGCTGGAAGACGCGGATGACACCGTGCTCGAAGGTGAGCTGGTAGAAGCCGAAGAAGTCGACGAAGAAGACGGCGACACCCCTGAGTGGGTGGCGGAGCCTACCGGCGCGTACATCTTCATGGCTACCGCCTCGGGTACCGTCAAGAAGACCCCGCTGGTGCAGTTTGCCCGTCCGCGCTCCAATGGCCTGATCGCCCTGAAGCTCAAGGAAGGTGACACCCTGATTGCCGCGGCCATCACCGACGGCGCCAAGGAAGTCATGATGTTCTCCGACGCCGGCAAGGTCATTCGCTTCGCCGAGAGCGTGGTGCGTGAAATGGGCCGTACCGCCCGTGGCGTGCGTGGCATGAAGCTGGGCAAGGGCCAGCAGATCATTTCGATGCTGATCCCGGAGTCCGGCTCGCAGATCCTCACCGCCTCCGAGCGTGGCTTTGGCAAGCGCACCCCGCTGTCCAAGTTCCCGCGTCGCGGCCGTGGTGGCCAAGGCGTGATCGCCATGGGTACCAAAGGGCGTAATGGCCTGCTGATCGGTGCTATCCAGGTGCAGGAAGGCGAAGAGATCATGCTGATCTCCGACCAGGGCACGCTGGTGCGCACCCGGGTTGGCGAGGTGTCCAGCCTCAGCCGTAACACCCAGGGCGTTACCCTGATCAAGCTGGCTGCAGATGAAACACTGGTGGGCCTGGAGCGGATCCAGGAACCGTCCGAGGACGAACTCGATGATGTGGTCGAGGCGGACGAGGAGGGTGTTGAGGGCGAAGTGCCAGACAACGATGAAGCTGCAGGCGCCGAAGAGGCCCAGCAGGAGTAAGCAAGCGTAAACCCGAACGGGGCGACCAAGGTCGCCCCGTTTGACTGATGTAGGAGCGGGTTTACCCGCGAATGCGCCACCGCGGTGCATGGCAAGGGCTTCGCCCTTGTTCGCGGGTAAACCCGCTCCCACAGGGTCCTGGTAGCACCGAAGATTGTAGATTTGTTCTATTTGGCAGAGCGAGAGTGGATGTGAGCAAACGAGCCTTTAACTTCTGCGCAGGCCCTGCCGCGCTTCCTGACGCTGTCCTGCAGCGTGCCCAGGCCGAAATGCTGGACTGGCGCGGCAAGGGCTTGTCGGTGATGGAAATGAGCCATCGCAGCGACGATTACGTGGCCATCGCCGAAAAGGCCGAGCAGGACCTGCGTGACCTGCTGTCCGTCCCCTCCAACTACAAGGTGCTGTTCCTGCAGGGCGGCGCCAGCCAGCAGTTCGCCGAGATCCCGCTGAACCTGCTGCCGGAGAACGGCACCGCCGACTACGTCGAGACCGGCATCTGGTCGAAAAAGGCCATCGAGGAAGCGCGCCGCTTCGGCAACATCAACGTCGCCGCCAGCGCCAAGCCGTACGACTACCTGGCCATCCCTGGCCAGAACGACTGGAACCTGACCAAGAACGCTGCCTACGTGCACTATGCGTCCAACGAAACCATCGGTGGCCTGCAGTTTGACTGGGTGCCGCAGACCGGTGACGTTCCGCTGGTGGTCGACATGTCGTCCGATATCCTCTCGCGCCCGATCGACGTGTCGCAGTTCGGCCTGATCTACGCCGGCGCGCAGAAAAACATCGGCCCAAGCGGCCTGGTGGTGGTGATCGTGCGCGAAGACCTGCTGGGCCGCGCCCGCAGCAGCTGCCCGACCATGCTCGACTACAAGGTCTCGGCCGACAACGGCTCGATGTACAACACCCCGGCCACCTACTCCTGGTACCTCTCGGGCCTGGTGTTCGAGTGGCTGAAAGAGCAGGGTGGCGTCGATGCCATGGAGCAGCGCAACCGCGCCAAGAAAGACCGCCTGTACGGTTTCATCGACAGCAGCGAGTTCTACACCAACCCGATCAGCGTCAACGCCCGTTCGTGGATGAACGTGCCGTTCCGCCTGGCTGACGAGCGCCTGGACAAGGCCTTCCTCGCCGGTGCCGACGCCCGTGGCCTGCTCAACCTCAAGGGCCACCGTTCGGTGGGCGGCATGCGTGCCTCCATCTACAACGCCCTGGGCCTGGAAGCAGTAGAAGCGCTGGTAGGCTACATGGCTGAATTCGAGAAGGAGCACGGCTGATGTCCGAACAGGAACTCAAGGCCCTGCGGGTACGCATTGACAGCCTCGACGAGAAAATCCTCGAGCTGATCAGCGACCGCGCCCGTTGCGCCGAAGAAGTAGCCCGGGTCAAGACCGCCTCGCTGAAAGAAGGCGAGAAGCCGGTGTTCTACCGCCCTGAGCGTGAAGCCGCCGTGCTCAAGCGCGTGATGGAGCGCAACAAGGGGCCGCTGGGTAACGAAGAGATGGCGCGGCTGTTCCGCGAAATCATGTCGTCGTGCCTGGCCCTGGAAGAGCCGCTGAAAATCGCCTACCTCGGCCCTGAAGGCACCTTCACCCAGGCTGCGGCCATGAAGCACTTCGGCCACGCGGTGATCAGCCGGCCGATGGCGGCCATCGACGAAGTGTTCCGTGAAGTGGCGGCCGGTGCCGTCAACTTCGGCGTGGTGCCGGTGGAAAACTCCACCGAAGGCGCTGTCAGCCATACCCTGGACAGCTTCCTCGAGCACGATATGGTGATTTGCGGCGAAGTCGAGCTGCGTATCCACCACCACCTGCTGGTGGGCGAGAACACCAAGACCGACAGTATCACCCGCATCTACTCCCATGCCCAGTCGCTGGCCCAGTGCCGCAAGTGGCTGGACGCGCACTACCCGAACGTGGAGCGCGTGGCCGTGTCGAGCAATGCCGAGGCGGCCAAGCGGGTCAAGGGCGAGTGGAATTCGGCGGCGATCGCCGGTGACATGGCGGCCAACCTGTACGGCCTGACCCGCCTGGCCGAAAAGATCGAAGACCGCCCGGACAACTCCACGCGCTTCCTGATGATCGGTAGCCAGGAAGTGCCGCCGACCGGTGACGACAAGACCTCGATCATTGTTTCGATGAGCAACAAGCCAGGTGCCTTGCACGAGCTGTTGGTGCCATTCCACCAGAACGGCATTGACCTGACCCGCATCGAGACCCGCCCGTCGCGCAGTGGCAAGTGGACCTACGTGTTCTTCATCGACTTCGTTGGCCATCACCGCGACCCGCTGATCAAGGCGGTGCTGGAGCAGATCAGCCAGGAGGCTGTGGCGCTGAAGGTGCTGGGCTCTTATCCAAAGGCGGTGCTTTGATCTGAGGTTGTTGGGGCCGCTTCGCGCCCCATCGCGACACAAGGCCGCTCCTACAGGTACCGCGCAAGCATTCCCATTGTGTGGTTCCTGTGGAATGGCAATCTACAGGTTTGCACGGTCCCTGTAGGAGCGGCCTTGTGTCGCGATGGGCTGCAAAGCAGCCCCAATGGCCCTCACAGGCTGTCTAGATTTCTGAACAGGGTTCGCACCAGTGGTAAATGCAGCAAAAACCAAACCCGCGCCAATCATCAACCGGCTGGTCGTGGTCGGCCTTGGCCTGATCGGTGGCTCGTTCGCCAAGGGCCTGCGTGAAAGCGGCCTGTGCCGCGAAGTGGTCGGTGTCGACCTGGATGCCCCCTCGCGCAAGCAGGCCGTGGCCCTGGGCGTGGTCGACCGCTGCGAAGAAGACCTCGCCGCTGCCTGCGTGGGCGCCGATGTCATCCAGTTGGCCGTGCCAATCCTGGCCATGGAGAAAGTCCTGGCCCGCCTGGCCCAGCTCGACCTCGGCAATGCCATCATCACCGACGTCGGCAGCGCCAAGGGCAACGTCGTGCGTGAAGCGCGAGCCGTCTTCGGTCAGCGCTTGCCGCGCTTCGTTCCCGGCCACCCCATCGCCGGTTCCGAGCAGAGCGGGGTAGAGGCCTCCAACGCCACCCTGTTCCGCCGACACAAGGTCATCCTTACGCCACTGGCCGAAACCGACCCGGCCGCCCTGGCCCTGGTCGACCGCCTGTGGCGTGCGCTGGATGCCGATGTGGAGCACATGTCGGTCGAACGCCATGACGAAGTACTGGCCGCCACCAGCCACCTGCCGCACCTGTTGGCCTTTGGCCTGGTCGATTCGCTGGCCAAACGCAATGAAAACCTCGAGATCTTCCGGTACGCTGCCGGGGGGTTCCGCGATTTCACCAGGATCGCCGGCAGCGACCCGACCATGTGGCACGACATCTTTCTTGCCAACCGCGATGCTGTCCTGCGCACACTTGATACATATCGCAGTGATCTCGACGCCTTGCGCGACGCGATCGCTGAAGGGGACGGGCACCAGCTGCTGGGTGTATTCACCCGCGCACGGGTTGCCCGCGAGCATTTCAGTAAAATCCTGGCCCGCCGGGCCTATGTGGACGCTATGAACGCCAACGATCTGATTTTCCTGGCCCAACCGGGTGGCCGCCTGAACGGGCGGATCCGCGTACCGGGCGACAAGTCGATTTCCCACCGCTCGATCATGCTCGGCTCGCTGGCCGAAGGCACTACCGAGGTCGAAGGCTTCCTCGAAGGTGAAGACGCGCTGGCGACCCTGCAGGCATTCCGTGACATGGGTGTGGTCATCGAAGGCCCCAACCATGGTCGCGTAACCATTCATGGCGTTGGCCTGCACGGCCTCAAGCCGCCGCCCGGGCCGCTGTACGTGGGCAACTCCGGCACCTCGATGCGCCTGCTGTCGGGCCTGCTGGCCGGTCAGTCGTTCGACGTGACCATGACCGGTGATGCCTCGTTGTCCAAGCGCCCGATGAACCGCGTCGCCAACCCGCTGCGTGAAATGGGCGCCGTGGTCGAGACCGGCCCGGAAGGCCGCCCGCCGCTGACCATCCGTGGTGGCCACAAGCTCAAAGGCCTGACCTACACGCTGCCGATGGCCAGCGCCCAGGTCAAGTCCTGCCTGCTGCTGGCCGGCCTGTACGCCGAAGGCAAGACCACCGTCACCGAGCCTGCGCCCACCCGTGACCACACCGAGCGCATGCTGCGCGGCTTCGGCTATGCAGTGGAGAGCAATGGCCCGGTAGCGTCGCTGCAGTCTGGCGGCAAGCTGACTGCCACCCGTATCGAAGTGCCGGCCGACATTTCCTCGGCAGCCTTCTTCCTGGTGGCTGCTTCCATTGCCGAAGGCTCCGAACTGGTGCTGGAGCACGTCGGCATCAACCCGACCCGTACCGGCGTAATCGACATCCTGCGCTTGATGGGCGGCGACATCACCCTGGAAAACCAGCGTGAAGTCGGCGGCGAACCGGTGGCCGACCTGCGCGTGCGTGGCGCCAAACTGAAGGGTATCGATATCCCTGAAGAGCTGGTGCCACTGGCCATCGACGAGTTCCCGGTGCTGTTCGTGGCCGCTGCCTGCGCTGAAGGGCGTACCGTGCTGCGCGGTGCCGAAGAGCTGCGGGTGAAGGAATCCGACCGTATCCAGGTCATGGCCGACGGCCTGATCACCCTGGGTATCAAGTGCGAGCCGACCCCGGACGGCATCATCATCGACGGCGGGCAGCTGGGCGGCGGCGAAGTGCATGGCCACGGTGACCACCGTATTGCCATGGCCTTCAGCGTGGCTTCGCTGCGCGCCAGTGCGCCGATTCGCATCCATGACTGCGCCAACGTCGCGACGTCGTTCCCGAACTTCCTGGCGTTGTGCGCCGAAGTCGGCATTCGCGTGGCAGAAGAGGGCAAGTCGTGAGTTCGCAAGCCCCTATCATCACCATCGACGGCCCAAGCGGCTCAGGCAAGGGCACGGTTGCCGGCCTGCTGGCCCGCGAGCTGGGTTGGAAGCTGTTGGATTCCGGCGCGCTGTACCGCTTGTTGGCGTTCAACGCCAGCAACCACGGCGTCGACCTGACCAACGAAGAGCTGCTGACCAAGCTTGCCGCCCATCTGGATGTGCAGTTCATTGCTGCCGAGCCCGGTAAGCTGCAGCAGACCATCCTCGAAGGCGAGGATGTCAGCCAGGTCATCCGTACCGAAACCGTCGGTGCCGGTGCCTCGATGGTGGCCTCGCTGCCTGCCGTGCGCGAAGCGCTGTTGCAGCGTCAGCGTGCCTTCCGTGAGATGCCCGGGTTGATTGCCGATGGCCGCGACATGGGCACCGTGGTGTTCCCGGACGCGCCGTTGAAGGTATTCCTCACCGCCAGTGCCGAGGAACGGGCGCGCCGCCGCTACCTGCAGTTGAAGGGCAAGGGCGAAGATGTTAGTCTGTCGAGTCTGCTGGATGAGATTCGTGCGCGTGATGAGCGCGACACCCAACGTGCAGTGGCCCCGCTGAAGCCAGCGGCCGATGCCATTCAGTTGGACTCTACCGAGTTGTCCATCGAGCAGGTGTTGCAACGTATCAGGAGCGAGATCGCCCAGCGCGACCTTCTCTGATAGCCAGGAGAGCAGGCAGGTTCACCAGTCAACGTCTTGCCGGCTTTCCTTTACTTAAAACAGACCCACATTGTCTGGAATGTGGCGAGGGGCGTTTGTTTCGCCCGAATCTACAGGAATTAAAATGAGCGAAAGCTTTGCAGAACTCTTTGAAGAAAGCCTGAAAACCCTCAATCTTCAGCCGGGTGCCATCATCACCGGTATCGTTGTCGACATCGACGGCGACTGGGTTACCGTACACGCTGGCCTGAAGTCCGAGGGTGTCATCCCGCTCGAGCAGTTCTACAACGAAGCTGGCGAACTGACCATCAAGGTCGGTGACGAAGTTCACGTTGCGCTGGACGCGGTCGAAGACGGCTTTGGCGAAACCAAACTGTCCCGTGAAAAAGCCAAGCGCGCCGAGTGCTGGATTGTTCTGGAAGCAGCTTTCGCCGCCGAAGAAGTGGTCAAGGGCGTTATCAACGGTAAGGTTAAGGGCGGCTTCACTGTCGACGTTAACGGCATCCGTGCGTTCCTGCCGGGCTCCCTGGTTGATGTCCGCCCAGTGCGCGACACCACCCACCTGGAAGGCAAAGAGCTGGAATTCAAGGTCATCAAGCTGGACCAGAAGCGCAACAACGTTGTCGTTTCCCGTCGCAGCGTGCTGGAAGCCGAGAACTCCGCCGAGCGCGAAGCCCTGCTGGAAACCCTGCAGGAAGGCCAGCAAGTCAAAGGTATCGTCAAGAACCTCACCGACTACGGCGCATTCGTGGACCTGGGCGGTATCGACGGCCTGCTGCACATCACCGACATGGCCTGGAAGCGCATCAAGCACCCATCGGAAATCGTTAACGTTGGCGACGAAGTCGACGTACGCGTTCTGAAGTTCGACCGTGAGCGCAACCGCGTTTCGCTGGGTCTGAAGCAAATGGGTGAAGATCCGTGGGTAGCTATCACTGCCCGTTACCCAGAAGGTACTCGCGTACAAGCTCGCGTTACCAACCTGACCGACTACGGCTGCTTCGCTGAGCTGGAAGAAGGCGTTGAAGGTCTGGTACACGTTTCCGAAATGGACTGGACCAACAAGAACATCCACCCGTCGAAAGTCGTTCAGGTTGGCGACGAAGTGGAAGTCATGGTTCTGGACATCGACGAAGAGCGTCGTCGTATCTCCCTGGGCATCAAGCAGTGCAAGTCCAACCCATGGGAAGACTTCTCCGGCCAGTTCAACAAGGGTGACAAGATCACCGGTACCATCAAGTCGATCACCGACTTCGGTATCTTCATTGGTCTGGACGGCGGCATCGACGGCCTGGTTCACCTGTCCGACATCTCCTGGAACGAAACCGGCGAAGAAGCCGTACGTCGTTTCAAGAAGGGCGACGAGCTGGAAACCGTCATCCTGTCGGTCGACCCAGAGCGCGAGCGCATCTCCCTGGGCATCAAGCAGCTGGAAGACGATCCGTTCTCCAACTTCGTTGCTGTCAATGACAAGGGCGCTATCGTCAAGGGCATCGTGAAAGAAGTTGACGCCAAAGGCGCCATCGTCACCCTGGCCGACGACATCGAAGCCACTCTGAAAGCTTCCGAAATCAGCCGTGACCGCGTTGAAGACGCGCGTAACGTTCTGAAGGAAGGCGAAGAGATCGAAGCCAAGATCATCAGCGTTGACCGCAAGTCCCGCGTTATCAGCCTGTCGATCAAATCGAAAGACGACGCTGAAGAGCGCGAAGCTATCCAGAGCCTGAAAAACGCTCCGGAAGCTGCTGCCGACACCACCATGGCTGCGCTGCTGCGCGAAGCAATGGCCAAGCAGAACTGAGTTCTGTTTGATCGGTAAAAAGGGCGACCCTCGGGTCGCCCTTTTTTTTGGCTGCGATTTTTCAGGGGCGAGGCTATCCCGCAGTCACTGTGGGAGCGGGTTGACCTGCGAAGCATGCGCCGCGGTGGATGGCACCGGCGTTGCCGGTGTTCGCGGGTAAACCCGCTCCTGCACAGATGGTGCAGGCTAACGCACGCTTGCGGCTAACACCGCCCGTTGTAGGAGCGGGTTCACCCGCGAAGCAGACGCCGCGGTGTATGGCACCGGCGTTGCCGGTGTTCGCGGGTAAACCCGCTCCTACACAGATGGTGCAGGCTAACGCACGCTTGCGGTTAACACCGCCCGTTGTAGGAGCGGGTTCACCCGCGAAGCAGGCGCCGCGGTGTATGGTACCGGCGTTGCCGGTGTTCGCGGGTAAACCCGCTCCTGCACAGATGGTGCAGGCTAACGCACGCTTGCGGCTAACACCGCCCGTTGTAGGAGCGGGTTCACCCGCGAAGCAGACGCCGCGGTGTATGGCACCGGCGTTGCCGGTGTTCGCGGGTAAACCC
>NZ_JACVZC010000009.1 GCF_016658545.1 Pseudomonas sp. S37
TTGTAGGAGCGGCCTTGTGTCGCGAAAGGGCCGCAAAGCGGCCCCAGCAATTTTTGCCTTAACGCTGAAATACTGGGGCCGCTGCGCGGCCCGTTCGCGACACAAGGCCGCTCCTACAAAAAGCGCGTCCCGCTTAATAGCTGCTTTCCTCTATGACAAATGCCTTGGCGGCCGGCCTGTTGCGCACCGCTGCCGGCGTACCATCAAGCACCAGCACGTAATCGTTCTGCTGCGCCATCCCGTCCGGGTCTGTCCACTGCCCGTCCCTGGCTGCTACCTGGGCAACCACATGCCCGTTTTTCAGTATCGTCAGGTAACCATTGGCCTCGCTGTTCCAGCGCAGCCGCCCTTTGCTCTCATCGGCCCGCGCCTTGCGCACGCCGGTATCACCTAGCAAGGGTGTGCCGTCCAGCAGCCAGTCCGGCTGCAGCTTGAGGCCCATGTGGCGCAGGATGGTGGGTGCCACCGAGGTCTGTGCGGGCAGCCCGTACAGGTTGTCGGGCCCAGGCATTTCCGCGGGAATGCTCGGCTTGGTCAGCTCCTTGTTCATCGGTTTGTTGCTGGCAATGAAAATGGTTTTTTCCTGCTCCGAAGCGCTGCCATGGCCCTTGCCCCAGTAGTCGCGGCCATGATCGGTGCTGACGATTACCAGCCAGTCCTCCAGTGGAAACATGCGGCGTCTTTGCTCCACTTTGTCCAGTAGCCGACCGATCTCGCTGTCGGCCTTGCGCAAGGCCTGCAGATAGGGGCTGTTGCCGCCTTCGCCATAACCCTCCCGGTGGCCGATCTGATCAGGTTCGTCCAGTTGAATGAAGGTAAAGTCGGCGGGCGTGTTGCCAAGGATCTGCAATGTACGTTCAATCACCTGCTCATCGGACAACCCACTCTCGCGTACGTCGGCACCATGCGCATCCTCCAGCAGATAGGCCGTGTTGATGGGGGGCCAGTTGACGATGCTGGAGAGGTAGGCATTGGGCAGTGCCAGGCGCAGGCGTTTGAACAGGCTGGGAAACGCCGGGTTGGCACGCAGCGACTCGGCGTCTGAAACAACGCCGTGTTTGTCGCTCCATACACCTGTCAGCAAGGTGACCCAGCCGGGGGCGCTCAATGTGGCCTGCTCACTGGCTTTGCCGTTGACACCCCCCGCGTACGCCTTGCCATGGTAAAGGCGTTGTTTCAGCTGGGTGGCGTCGCCCAGTTTCAGGTATTGCTCGAGCTGCACCCCGTCCAGGCCGATGAACAAGGCCTTGGGCCGGCGTGGAGGTTGAGTGGGATCACACCCCGGCAGCAAGGCCAGGAACAGCAGTAACAGCAGGCTCGCTAGTCGCATGTAGAGGCATCCTTGAAGTACGCCACGAGCGTTGCAACAAAGCGCGTTGCCAACAACTGGCAGAAATGACAGGTGGTTTACGGCGTCGCTTGTCATCCGGTAAGCTGCATGAATTCATCGGATGATTGGTTGAGTCGAATGAGTACAGAGCTGACCAAGCGCTCCTTGGTTGAATTGGCGGTTGAGCGCATGCGCGAGCGTATCGTGCTGGGCGATTGGCAGGTCGGTCAGCGCCTGCCCACCGAGCCGGAACTGGCCCTGCAGCTGGGCATTAGCCGCAACACCGTGCGCGAGGCCATGCGTGTGCTGGCTTTCAGCGGCCTGGTAGAGATACGCCAGGGTGACGGCAGCTACCTGCGTACCGCCCAGGACCCACTGCAAGCAGTGCAGGCAATGTCCCGCTGTAGCGCCGAGCAGGCCCGTGAAACACGCCACATTCTTGAAACCGAGGCCATTGGCCTGGCTGCGTTGCGGCGTACCGAAGCCGACCTGCAAGGGCTGCGAGATGCGCTGGCCGGCAGTGCCGGGCACTTTCATGGGGATATCGACACCTATGTAACGTGCGACCTGGTGTTTCACCAGCGGCTGGTCGATGCCGCGCACAACCCCGCGCTTAGCGAGCTGTACCGCTATTTCTCTGGCGTGGTGGCGGCGGCGCTGCAGCACAACATGGCGACCGTGCCACGCTGTCAGGCCACGTTCGACCTGCATGGGCAGATCCTGAACGCGATCGAGCAACGCGACGCGGAGCGGGCCAAACGCCTGAGCCGTACCCTCATCGAATCCTGAACCCGAGAAGGCCATGGCTGAATCCATCACCCGTAACACCCCGTCGCACGAGCGAGACCTCGATGAGTTGCTGATCGACGCCGAAGCTGACGACGAGCAAGTCCAGCAACAGCCCGTGCAACTGCGCCGCCCCTGGCTGCTGTTGCTCGGCCTGGTGCTGGTGGCGCTGAACCTGCGGCCGGCGCTTTCAAGCATGGCGCCGGTGCTGGGCCAGGTGTCCGAAAGCCTGGGGCTCAATGCCTCGCAAGCCGGCTTGCTGACCACCTTGCCGGTGTTGTGCCTGGGGCTGTTTGCGCCGTTGGCGCCGATGCTGGCAAGGCGTTTTGGCAGCGAACGGGTGATCGTTGGCATCCTCGTCATCCTGGCGCTGGGCATTGTGCTGCGCAGCAGCTTTGGCGTTGCCGGGGTGTTCCTTGGCAGCCTGATGGCGGGGGCCAGTATCGGCATTATCGGTGTGTTGTTGCCGGGTATCGTCAAGCGCGATTTCCCCCGGCATGCGGGCACGCTGACTGGCGTGTACACCATGGCACTTTGCCTGGGGGCAGCGATGGCGGCAGGTGCCACCGTACCGTTGGCCCGGCATTTCGATGGAAGCTGGGCTCTGGGGCTGGGCTTCTGGGTGCTGCCGGCCGTGCTGGCCATGCTGGTGTGGCTGCCGCAGGCCCGCCAGGGGCATGGCCTGCACAAGGTGGCTTACCGCGTGCGCGGCTTGTGGCGTGACCCGCTGGCCTGGCAGGTGACGCTGTACATGGGGCTGCAGTCGTCGCTGGCCTACATCGTCTTTGGCTGGTTGCCTTCGATCCTGATCGGGCGTGGCCTGAGCCCGACCGAGGCGGGCCTGGTGCTGTCGGGATCGGTGATCGTGCAATTGGTCAGCGCGCTCAGCGCGCCCTGGCTTGCCACTCGCGGCAAGGACCAGCGCCTGGCGATCGTGGTGGTCATGCTGATCACCCTGGCAGGGCTGTTTGGCTGCCTGTACGCACCGCTTTCCGGGCTGTGGGGCTGGGCGGTGGTGCTGGGCCTGGGGCAGGGCGGCACCTTTGCCCTGGCACTGACCTTGATCGTACTGCGCTCGAAGGACGCGCACGTGGCGGCGAACCTGTCGAGCATGGCCCAAGGGGTAGGTTATACCCTGGCGTCGATGGGGCCGTTTGCGGTGGGGCTGGTACATGACCTGACTGGCGGCTGGGCGGCAGTGGGGTGGATCTTTGCTGTGCTAGGGGTGGGCGCCATTGTGTTCGGGCTTGGGGCCGGTCGGGCTTTGCATGTGCAGGTGAGTAGCGAAAAAGTCTGAGACTGGTGGTGGCAGTACCGGCCTCTTCGCGGGCAAGCCCGCTCCCACAGGATCACCACAGATTCAAAGTTTGTGCGGTCCCTGTGGGAGCGGGCGAGCCCGCGAAGAGGCCGGTACTGGCATATGCACCCGGGGCAGATTATCGTGCTGCTTTCTACCCTAGGACGGACCAGCCCAATGAGCGATGCCAACCGCGACCTGATCACGCGCTTTTACCAGGCCTTCCAGCGCCTGGACGCCGAGGCGATGATCGCCTGCTACAGCGACGACATCGTTTTCAGTGACCCGGTGTTCGGCACCCTGCGCGGCCGGGATGCGGGCGACATGTGGCGGATGCTCACTACCCGTGCAAAGGATTTCACCCTGTCGTTCGACAATGTCCGCGCCGATGAGCGCGGTGGCGCTGCGCACTGGGTGGCGACCTACCTGTTCAGCCAGACCGGCCGGGTGGTGGTCAACGACATCCAGGCGCGCTTCGTCATTCGTGATGGGCTGATCTGCCAGCATGACGATACCTTCGACCTGTGGCGCTGGTCGCGGCAGGCGTTGGGTATGCCAGGTGTATTGCTGGGCTGGTCGCCGCTGGTGCAGAACAAGGTGCGCTTGCAGGCATTCAAGGGGCTACGTGCGTTCCAGCAGGCCCGGGGTGAGTGAAGTCGTCGAAGTGGTTGTCGGCAAGCCTTGGTACGTCTACCTGGTAAGGGCGGCCAATGGTTCGTTGTATTGCGGCATCAGCGATGACCCGCAGCGGCGTTTCGTGGCACATCAGAAAGGGCAGGGGGCGCGCTATTTCAAGACCAGCCCGGCGCAGGCGCTGGTTTATGTGGAGCAGTGGCCGGACAAGGGCGAGGCTTTGCGCCAGGAGCGTTTGGTGAAACGGCTGCGCAAGTCGGCGAAGGAGGCGCTGGTGGCCTCTTTTCAAGGCAGTCCAGCCTGATGTTGGTGGGCCATGTGGGAGCGGGTTTACCCGCGAACACCGGCGAAGCCGGTGCCATGCACCGCGTGGTGTCTTTCGCGGGTAAACCCGCTCCCACAGGGCTCTGAGGTTATTAATCCTTGCGCCGCTTCAACTGGTCCACCAGGGTGGTCGGCAGCCCTTTGATGATCAAGGTCCCGGCTTCCTCGTCATACTCCACCTTGTCCCCCAGCAAGTGCGCCTCAAAGCTGATCGACAGCCCCTCGGCGCGCCCGGTAAAGCGGCGGAACTGGTTGAGGGTGCGTTTGTCCGCCGGGATTTCCGGCGACAGGCCGTAGTCCTTGTTGCGAATGTGGTCGTAGAACGCCTTGGGCCGGTCCTCGTCGATCAGGCTGGACAGCTCTTCCAGCGTCACCGGCTCGCCCAGCTTGGTCTGGGTGGTGGCGTAGTCGACCAGGGTCTGGGTCTTTTCGCGGGCTGACTCTTCGGGCAAGTCTTCGCTCTCGACGAAGTCGCTGAAGGCCTTGAGCAGGGTGCGGGTCTCGCCAGGGCCATCGACGCCTTCCTGGCAGCCGATGAAGTCGCGGAAATAATCCGAAACCTTCTTGCCGTTCTTGCCCTTGATGAACGAAATGTACTGCTTGGAGTTCTGGTTGTTCTTCCACTCCGACAAGTTGATGCGCGCCGCCAGGTGCAGCTGGCCAAGGTCGAGGTGGCGGGAAGGGGTGACGTCGAGTTCGGCGTTTACCGCCACGCCTTCGCTGTGGTGCAGCAGGGCGATCGCCAGGTACTCCGTCATGCCTTGCTGGTAGTGGGCAAAGAGGATGTGGCCGCCAGTGGACAGGTTGGACTCTTCCATCAGCTTCTGCAGGTGCTCGACGGCAGTGCGGCTGAAGGCAGTGAAGTCTTTTTCGGCATCCAGGTACTGCTTCAGCCAGCCGCTCAGCGGGTAGGCACCAGACTCACCGTGGAAAAAGCCCCAGGCCTTGCCTTGCTTGGCGTTATAGCTGTCGTTGAGGTCGGCCAACAGGTTTTCGATGGCGTCGGAAGCGGCCAGTTCGGAGTCACGGGCATGCAGTACGGCGGGGCTGCCATCGGGCTTTTTGTCGATCAGGTGAACGATGCAATGTCGGATTGGCATGGAATTCTCGGCGAGCTGCAAAAGTTGGCAAGTTTAACCCAGACACCAGGTGGTGCAGTGGCCGGATGTTGGCAGAAATGCCGGTTGTTCGTTTTTTGTTCAGTTTTGTGCGTTTTAAGCTAAAACCCCCGAAAAACCTGCATTAAATCGAAGTGCGCAGCGGATATTTATCCATTCCTGTGGTAGCTTTGCGCGGTCTTGTGCCCCTCGTGTGGCGCATTGCTGGCAGCTTGCTGTCGTCGTGTCGAACCAAACGCCGATTTACGTATCTACATACGCGATTGGCGCGGCCCTCCACTTCAAGGGGCTGGCCCGATAACGTCGTAGTTCGCTGCATAACCATCGAATTTGATAGGGAAGGAACACCACCATGGCATTGACCAAAGACCAACTGATTGCCGACATCGCCGAATCGATCGCCGCGCCAAAAGCCACCGCCAAGAACGCTCTGGAGCAACTGGGCCAGATCGTTGCCGACCAACTGGAAAACGGCGCTGAAATCACCCTGCCAGGCATCGGCAAGCTGAAAGTCTCCGAGCGTCCTGCCCGTACCGGCCGCAACCCTTCGACTGGCGCTGCCATCGAAATCGCTGCCAAGAAAGTCGTCAAGTTCGTTCCAGCCAAAGTGCTGACCGACGCCATCAACAAGTAATTGTTGAAGCTTTGACGAAACCGCGCCCGGCTTGCCCGGGCGCGGTTTTTTCATGCCTGTGATTTACGCTGGGCGTGCCAGGCCTGGCGCGCTGCATCGTCGTGGAAGCTCCAGGCGACCATGCGGCTCTGCTTTTGCCCTTGGCCCATTTCGATAATGCGCACGGCCTTGGAGCCGGCCTTCTTCAGCGCGGCTTCGATCCCCGGCAGGTTGCTGGCCTTGGACACCAGGCTGGTGAACCACAGTATTTGCCCGGCGTACTGCACGCTTTCGCCGACCAGTTGGGTGACAAAGCGGATTTCGCCGCCCTCGCACCACAGTTCGTTGTTCTGGCCCCCGAAGTTCAGCACCGGCAGCTTGCGCTTGGGGTCCTGCTTGCCAAGGTTCTTCCATTTGCGCTGGCTGCCGCGGGTGGCTTCGTCGCGTGAGGCATGGAAGGGCGGGTTGCACAGGGTCAGGTCGAAGCGTTCGCCCTCCTGCAGCAGCCCACTGAGGATGTGTGCCCGGTTGGCCTGCTGGCGCAGGGTGATGGCCTTGCCCAGGCCATTGGCCTGGACGATTGCCTTGGCCGAAGCCAGGGCTACCGGGTCGATATCTGAGCCGAGGAAGCGCCAGCGGTAGTCGCTGTGGCCCAACAACGGGTAGATGCAGTTGGCGCCCACACCGATGTCCAGCGCACGCACCTGCGCGCCCTTGGGGACTTCGTCGGCATTGTCTGTTGCCAGCAGGTCGGCGGCTACGTGGATGTAGTCGGCGCGGCCGGGAATGGGTGGGCACAGGTAGTCGGCGGGGATGTCCCAGTGCTGGATGCCGTACTGGGCCTTGAGCAGGGCACGGTTGAACACCCGCACGGCTTCGGGGTTGGCGAAGTCGATGCTGGGTTTGCCGTGGGGGTTGGTGATGGTGAAGCGCGCCAGGTCCGGGTGGGCCTTGATCAGGCTGGGGAAGTCGTAGCGGCCCTGGTGGCGGTTGCGCGGGTGCAGGGTGGGTTTTTCGGTCATGGTCGGATCCGGTGTTGCAGGCCGTGGGGCTGCTTTGCAGCCCTATCGCGACACAAGGCCGCTCCTACAGGATAGCGGCGCCTGTCAAACCGGCGCCGTCCCTGTAGGAGCGGCCTTGTGTCGCGAAAGGGCCGCACAGCGGCCCCAACGGTCTATCAGGTTGTTACAGCGCTGCAATCCGCGCATGCTGCTCGGTGAAGTTGGCCAGGGCCTGTTCGGACTCGGCCAGCTTGGCGCGTTCCTTCTCGATCACCGCAGGCGGGGCCTTGTCGACGAAGGCGGCGTTGGACAGCTTGCCACCCACGCGTGCGACTTCACCCTGCAGGCGCTGGATTTCCTTGTTCAGGCGCGCCAGCTCGGCATCCTTGTCGATCAGCCCGGCCATCGGCACCAGCACTTGCAGGTCACCCACCAGGGCGGTGGCCGAAAGCGGCGCCTCGTCGGCGTCGCTCAGTACCGTGAACGACTCGACCTTGGCCAGCTTCTTCAGCAGGGCTTCGTTTTCCTGCAGGCGGCGCTGGTCTTCGGCGTTGGCGTTCTTCAGGAACAGCGGCAGCGGCTTGCCCGGGCCGATGTTCATCTCGGCGCGGATGTTGCGCAGGCCGACCATCAGCTCTTTCAGCCACTCGATGTCACCTTCGGCAGCGGCGTCGATGCGCGCCTCAACGGCCACCGGCCATGGCTGCAGCATGATGGTCTTGCCGTTGATACCGGCCAGCGGCGCGATGCGCTGCCAGATTTCTTCGGTAATGAACGGCATGAACGGGTGCGCCAGGCGCAGTGCCACTTCCAGCACGCGCACCAGGGTGCGGCGGGTGCCACGGGCGCGCTCGACCGGGGCGTTTTCGTCCCACAGTACTGGCTTGGACAGCTCCAGGTACCAGTCGCAGTACTGGTTCCAGATGAACTCGTACAGTGCCTGGCTGGCCAGGTCGAAGCGGAACTGCTCCAGCTGGCGGGTCACTTCGGCTTCGGTACGCTGCAGTTGCGAGATGATCCAGCGGTCAGCCAGCGACAGCTCGTAGGCTTCGCCGTTCTGGCCGCAGTCCTCGCCCTTGTCCAGCACGTAGCGGGCGGCGTTCCAGATCTTGTTGCAGAAGTTGCGGTAGCCTTCGACGCGGCCCATGTCGAACTTGATGTCACGGCCAGTCGAGGCCAGCGAGCAGAAGGTGAAGCGCAGGGCGTCGGTGCCGTAGCTGGCGATACCTTCGGGGAACTCGGCCTTGGTCTGCTTGGCGATCTTCTCGGCAAGCTTGGGCTGCATCATGCCGCTGGTGCGCTTTTCCAGCAGGGCGTCGAGTGTGATGCCGTCGACGATGTCCAGCGGGTCGAGCACGTTGCCCTTGGACTTGGACATCTTCTGGCCCTGGCCGTCACGCACCAGGCCGTGTACGTAAACGGTCTTGAACGGTACCTGCGGGGTACCGTCCTCGTTCTTGATCAGGTGCATGGTCAGCATGATCATGCGCGCAACCCAGAAGAAGATGATGTCGAAGCCCGTCACCAGTACGTCGGTGGAGTGGAACTTCTT
The DNA here is from genome assembly GCF_016658545.1 of Pseudomonas sp. S37. Lineage (GTDB taxonomy): Bacteria > Pseudomonadota > Gammaproteobacteria > Pseudomonadales > Pseudomonadaceae > Aquipseudomonas. Next base: position 8,655 of record NZ_JACVZC010000009.1, read on the forward strand.
GAGGAATTCGGTCTGCTCCGGCCAGCCCAGGGTGGAGAAGGTCCACAGGCCCGAACTGAACCAGGTGTCGAGTACGTCGTCGTCCTGGCGCAGGACCACATCGGCGCCCAGCTTGTGTTTGGCGCGCACTTCTTCCTCGTTGCGGCCAACGTAGACCTGGCCGGCCTCGTCGTACCACGCCGGGATGCGGTGGCCCCACCACAACTGTCGGCTGATGCACCAGTCCTGGATATCGCGCATCCAGGAGAAGTACATGTTTTCGTACTGCTTGGGCACGAACTGGATGCGGCCGTCTTCCACGGCGGCGATGGCAGGTTCTGCCAGCGGCTTGGTGGAGACGTACCACTGGTCGGTCAGCCACGGCTCGATGATGGTGCCGGAGCGGTCGCCCTTCGGCACTTTCAGCGCGTGGTCGTCGATGCTGACCAGCAGGCCCTGGGCGTCCAGGTCGGCAACGATCTGCTTGCGCGCGACAAAGCGGTCGAGGTTGGCGTACTGGGCCGGCAGCTGGGTGTCGACCTGCTCGTTGACGCTGCCGTCGAGGTTGAAGGCCTGGGCGCTGGCCAGCACGAAGGCGTTCTTGTCGAAGATGTTCAGCAGTGGCAGGTTATGGCGCTTGCCGACTTCGTAGTCGTTGAAGTCGTGGGCCGGGGTAATCTTCACGCAGCCGGTACCGAACGCCGGGTCGCAGTAGTCGTCGGCGATGATCGGGATGCGGCGGCCGACCAGCGGCAGTTCGACGAACTTGCCGATCAGGGCCTGGTAGCGCTCGTCGTTCGGGTTTACCGCAACGGCGGCATCACCCAGCAGGGTTTCCGGACGGGTGGTGGCAACTACCAGGTAGTCCTGGCCTTCGGCGGTCTTGGCGCCGTCGGCCAGCGGGTAGCGCAGGTTCCACAGGTGGCCCTTCTCGTCGTGGTTCTCCACTTCCAGGTCGGAAATGGCCGTGTGCAGCTTGGTGTCCCAGTTGACCAGGCGCTTGCCGCGGTAGATCAGGCCGTCTTCATGCAGGCGCACGAAGGCTTCCTTGACCGCTTCGGACAGGCCGTCATCCATGGTGAAGCGCTCGCGGCTCCAGTCTACCGACGAGCCCAGGCGGCGGATCTGGCGGCTGATGTTGCCACCCGACTGATCCTTCCATTCCCAGACCTTTTCCAGGAACTGTTCGCGGCCCAGGTCATGGCGGTTCTGGCCCTTGGCTTCGAGCTGGCGTTCCACCAGCATCTGCGTGGCGATACCCGCGTGGTCGGTACCTGGCTGCCACAGGGTATCGCGGCCTTGCATGCGGCGGAAACGGATCAGGGCGTCCATGATCGCGTTGTTGAACCCGTGGCCCATGTGCAGGCTGCCGGTCACGTTCGGCGGCGGGATCATGATGGTGTAGGACTCGCCTGCACCTTGTGGGGCGAAATAGTTCTCGGACTCCCAGGTGTTGTACCAGGAAGTTTCGATAGCGTGCGGCTGGTAGGTCTTATCCATGCGCGGCGGGACCCTGTGCATTTATTCGGGAAAGCCGGGAAGTATAACCAAGCTGGGGGCCGCAGGCGACAAGCTGCTGCTATCTGGCAGGGCAGGCATGGCCTCTTCGCGGGTAAACCCGCTCCTACAGGTGAAGTACCGCCTTCAGGCCAGTGGTGATCCTGTGGGAGCGGGTTTACCCGCGAAGCAGGCAACAGCGATGTCCGGTATTACTCCGAACGTTTGATCAACCGCTCGATCCGCGCATCCAGCCGGCGCTTGATCTCGTTCTCGATATGCGGGGTAAAATCGTTGATCACGTCCTGCATGATCATTTGCGCAGCAGCACGCAGTTCGCTTTCCAGGTGCAGCAGGGTGTCCTGGCGGCGCGTTTGCGGGTCTTCATCGGGCAGGGCCGCTGCAGGTGCCGCAGCAGGCGCGGGGTTGCCGGCGGGCTCGTCGAGCAATAACGGGATTTGCTCCACCGTTTCGGTCAGCAGCGGTGGTTGCAGGTCGGCGTCGCCCAGCAACTGGCGGATCGACTCAAGGTCGTCGAGCAGATGGGCGGAGTCGGGCAGGGGAGAGTGCTTGTCCATCGTCGTCAAAGTCGCTGTAAGCGGTGGTCTTGCAGAGCATAGCCCTGTTCGCGGTAGAAACGGAATCGCTCTCGGGCCGATTGGCGAATGCCGGGCTCCTCGACGACAATTTCCGCCACCCGTTCGAACTGGCCGACAAAGCCCGGCACACCGGCACCCAGGTTGATCAGCAGGTCATGGTGGTCGCCGGCATTGTCAGCCAGGCCCAGGGCCACGCCAGCATCGGCATGCACCTCGGCCAGGTCGTGGGGTACGAAGGCTTCGCCCTTGAAACGCCACAGGCGCAGGTCCAGCTCGTTGCGCTGCTCGGCGTCCTGGCAATGCAGATAGACCCGGTGGCCGAGGCGCCAGGCCTTCTCGCACAGCTTGCAGGCGAAATCGAGCCGCGCCGACAGCGAGTCGGTTGGCAGTATGTAGAAGTCGACTTTGCTCATGATCGGTATCGCCGGCCGGCGGTGCGCAAGACACCGCCGGCATCACGGCGTCAGGCGCCGGCGCGGTCCAGCAGGTACTGGGTCAGCAGCGGGACCGGGCGGCCAGTGGCGCCCTTGTCCTTGCCGCCGCTGATCCAGGCGGTACCGGCGATGTCCATGTGCGCCCAGTTGTAGGCCTTGGCGAAGCGCGACAGGAAGCAACCGGCGGTAATGGTGCCGGCCTTCGGCCCACCGATGTTGCCCATGTCGGCAAACGGGCTGTCCAGCTGCTCCTGGTATTCATCGAACAGCGGCAGCTGCCAGGCGCGGTCGTCAGCGCGCTTGCCGGCGTCGAGCAACTGGCCCACCAGGTCGTCGTTGTTGCCCATCAGGCCGGTAGTGTGGCTGCCCAGGGCAACGATGCAGGCGCCGGTCAGGGTGGCGATATCGATCACTGCCTGTGGCTTGAAGCGCTCGGCGTAGGTCAGGGTGTCGCACAGCACCAGGCGGCCTTCGGCGTCGGTGTTGAGGATTTCCACAGTCTGGCCGCTCATGGTGGTGACGATGTCACCCGGGCGGGTGGCGCCGCCGCTCGGCATGTTCTCGGCACAGGCCAGCAGGCACACCAGGTTGATCGGCAGTTGCAGTTCGAGCACGGCACGCAGGGTGCCCAGTACGCTGGCGGCACCGCACATGTCGTACTTCATTTCGTCCATGCCGGCGCCAGGCTTGAGGCTGATGCCGCCGGTGTCGAAAGTGATGCCCTTGCCCACCAGCACGAACGGCTTGTCGGCCTTCTTGCCGCCCTGGTAGTTGAGCACGATCAGGCGTGGCGGTTGGTCGCTGCCCTGGCCCACGGCGTAGAACGCACCCATGCCCAGGTCCTTGATCTTCTTCTCGTCCAGCACTTCAACCTTCAGCGCCTTGTGGGCTTTGCCCAGGTCCTTGGCCTGCTCGGCGAGGAAGCTTGGGTGGCACACGTTGGGCGGCAGGTTGCCGAGGTCGCGGGTGAAGGCCATGCCGGTGGCGATGGCGCTGGCGTGCTTGACCGCGCGTTCGACTTCGGCCTGGCCGGCCTTGTCCACCAGCAGGGTCACTTTTTTCAGGGCGCGTGGCTCGGCTTTCTGGCTCTTGTAGCGGTCGAACACATATTCGCCGTCTTGCAGGGTTTCGGCCAGCAGGCGGTATTTGCCGTAATGGGCATCGCGGTTGCTGACAGCGATATCGTCCAGGGCCAGCACGGCGTCCGCGCCATTCAGGCCCTTGAGCACGCCGGCGACGCTGGCGACCAGCTTGCGCCAGGCGCGGTCGCCCAGGGCCTCGTCCTTGCCGCTGCCTACCAGCAGCACGCGCTCGGCCTTCAGGCCCGCAAGGTTCTGCAGCAGCAGGGTCTGGCCTGGCTTACCGGCCAGGTCGCCGCGCTTGAGTACCGCACTGATGGCGCCTTCGCTGGCCTGGTCGACGGCCTTGGCAACTGCGCCAAGTTTGCGGCTTTCACCTACCGGAATGACCAGAGTGGCGGTTTTTACGGATGCAGCGGCTACGCTTTTTACAACCAGTTCCATGTCAGGGTCCCCGAATGATCGATACGTATGGCGCTGTGTGCTCCAGCGCTCTGGACGGGCCTGGCCGCGTCGACGCGTGCCAGCGGAAAAGCAGCCAGTTTGAGCCTGCGGCAAGCGTGCTGACAACCCCGTTGTGCACCTTCATGCGCGGCCAAGTGACAGGGGCAGTCAATCACAGGATAATGCGCGCACTTTACATGGAGGTTCGCCTTTGGCGAACCGGCATTGGTCTTGGATGTACTAAGTCATTGTTTGGCGCCATTTCATGGCAGTCCGCCTTGGCAACCCAGGAGTGTCTGGTTTGATCGTCTTTCGTTATCTGTCCCGCGAGGTCCTGGTGACCTTGAGCGCCGTCAGCGCCGTGCTGCTGGTGATCATCATGAGCGGGCGCTTCATCAAGTACCTGGCCCAGGCCGCCCAGGGCGTGCTCGACCCGGGGGTATTGTTCCTGATCATGGGCTTCCGCCTGCCGGGCTTCCTGCAGCTGATCCTGCCCTTGGGTCTGTTCCTCGGCATTCTCCTGGCTTACGGGCGCCTTTACCTGGAAAGCGAGATGACCGTGCTGTCGGCCACCGGCATGAGCCAGCAGCGCCTGCTGGGCCTGACCATGGCCCCGGCCGCACTGGTTGCCCTGCTGGTGGCCTGGCTGAGCCTGAGCCTGGCACCGCTGGGCGTGGCCCAGGTGCAGCAGATCATCGCCCAGCAGGACACCCTGACCGAGTTCGACACGCTGGTGCCGGGCCGTTTCCAGACCTTGCGCGACGGTTCGCGGGTGACCTACACCGAGCAGCTGTCGGACGACCGCGTCAAGCTCGGGGGCGTGTTCATCTCCGAAAAACGCTTCAACCAGGATAAAACCAAGGACCGTGCGCCGTCGGTGCTGGTCGCCGAAAAGGGCCACCAGGAAATCCAGGCCGATGGTAACCGCTACCTGGTGCTGGAAAACGGCTATCGCTACGACGGTAACCCTGGCCAGGCCGATTACCGTGCGATCAAGTACGATACCTATGGCGTGCTGCTGCCCAAGCCGGAAGTCGCCGAGGAAGTCACCGAGCGCGAAGCCATCCCGACCCTCGACCTGTTCGGCAAGACCGACCTGCGCGAGCGCGCCGAGCTGCAATGGCGGCTGTCGCTGCCCATCCTGGTGTTCGTGGTAACGCTGCTGGCGGTGCCACTGTCCCGGGTCAACCCGCGCCAGGGCCGCTTCCTCAAGCTGCTGCCGGCAATTCTTCTGTACATGGCTTACCTGACAATGCTGATTTCCGTGCGCGGCGCCCTCGAGAAGGGCAAGCTGCCGATTGCCTTGGGCATGTGGTGGGTCCACGGCCTGTTCCTGCTGATCGGCCTTGGCCTGATGTACTGGGAACCTTTGCGCCTCAAGCGCGCCGCCCGCCGTGCGGAGGTGGCCCATGGCTAAGCTCGACCGCTACATCGGCCAGAGCGTGCTGCTGGCCATCCTGGCCGTGCTGGGCATCATCCTCGGCCTGGCTTCGCTGTTCGCCTTCATCGACGAGATGAGCGACCTGAGTGACACCTACACGGTGATGGAAGCGGGCAACTACGTGCTGCTGACCGCACCGCGGCGCTTGTACGACATGCTACCGATGGCCGCGCTGATCGGCTGCCTGATTGGCCTGGGCAGCCTGGCCAGCAGCAGTGAACTGACCATCATGCGTGCCGCCGGGGTTTCCATCGGCCGCATTGTCTGGGCGGTGATGAAACCGATGCTGGTACTGATGCTGGTTGGCCTGCTGATCGGCGAGTACGTGGCTCCGGTGACCGAGAACAAAGCCCAGGCCGACCGTTCCCTGGCCCAGGGCGGTGGTGAGGCGCAGAGTTCCAAGCGTGGTATGTGGCACCGCCAGGGCGAGGAGTTCGTGCACATCAACGCCGTGCAGCCCAACGGCCTGTTGCTGGGGGTAACCCGCTACCGCTTCGACAGCGAGCGCAAGATCCAGACATCCAGTTTTGCCCGTCGTGCCCAGTACAATGACGATCACTGGTTGCTCAGCGATGTCAGCACCACCTTCTTCCGCGGTGACCACACCGAGGTGGTGAAGGCCCCGAGCGAGCGCTGGGATGTATCGCTGACCCCGCAGTTGCTCAATACCGTGATCCTGGCGCCGGAGTCGCTGTCGATTACCGGGTTGTGGGACTACATCCACTACCTGTCCGATCAGGGCCTGAACAACGCCCGTTACTGGCTGGCATTCTGGACCAAGGTGCTGCAACCGATGGTTACTGCGGCACTGGTGCTGATGGCGATTTCATTCATCTTTGGTCCGCTGCGTTCGGTGACCCTTGGCCAGCGCGTGTTCACCGGTGTGCTGGTGGGCTTCGTGTTCCGTATCGGGCAGGACCTGCTCGGGCCTTCGAGCCAGGTGTTCGGCTTCCCGCCATTGCTGGCGGTGGTGATCCCGGCGGGTATCTGTGCGTTGGCCGGTGTGTGGTTGTTGCGTAGGGCAGGTTGATGGCCTGAGCTGCACAAGGAAGCCGACCTCAGGGTCGGCTTTTTCATGGGTGTTAACCTGTGCGGGCCTATTCGCGGGTAAACCCGCTCCCACAGGGATCGCATGGATTTCGAACCCTGTGCTGTACCTGTGGGAGCGGGTTCACCCGCGAAGAGGCCCTCAAAGGCAAAACAAATCCCCAGCTTATTTCTTCTGCTTCGGCACCCGCACCAACTGGCTTTCCGAATAAATGTCATGCCAGCCACGCTTGCGCTTGTCGATCAGTACCCAGAAGAACCCCAGCCCCAAACACAGCCACGACGCGATCGACACCACAAAGCGCAGCAGCGCCTGCCACAGGCTGATGGCCGAGCCATCGGCGTTCTGTACTCTCACGCCCCACACCTGCATGCCCAAGGTCTGCCCGCCATGGGTCCAGAACTTGGCAAAGAAACCGAACAAGGCAAACAGCAATACCGTCGACAGCAGCGGGTCGCCATCCAGCGCACCGGCCTCGGTCAGCTCGCGCATGCGTGCTTCGCCGATGATCGCCATCTGGATCATCTTGTAGGCGCCGGCGGTCACGATCAGCAGCGCCGTGCACAACAAAAAGTCATAGAACATCGCCGCCAGGCGCCGGCCCAGGCCGACCGGCGGAAATTCACCCTGGGGTGTGAGCAGAGGCTTGGTCATGCAGGACAGCTCCAGAAATCGAAGCCGCTATTCTACGGGCAAAAAAAAGCCCCTGCACTTGGCAGGGGCTTTTGGGTGTCTGGTATTCGCTTAGGCGATGACCTGAACCTTGTCAGCCTGCTGGCCTTTCTGGCCCTGGACTGCTTCGAAGCTGACTTTCTGGCCTTCTTTCAGGCTCTTGAAGCCGTTGCCTTCGATAGCGCGGAAGTGCACGAACAGATCCGGACCGCTTTCTGGGGTGATGAAGCCGTAACCTTTTTCGTCATTGAACCACTTGACGGTACCGTTCTGACGCTCAGCCATTGTCTTATTTCCTATGGAGCTTAAATTTTGATGACAGTTACTTTCGCACTTTTTTGTAAGCGAAAGATTACTGGGCTGTTTTGCAGGAAAGTAAGAGACGTCGAACGGGTTGTAGCAACTCTCGGCTACTGGCCCAGGTCACGAACTGTTGCGACCCATGCAAACACAGTGCAGTGAATGTACGCCAACTCCCGAGCGAAAAACAAGCCCTTGGTCGTATGGAAAACCGGCCGTTTGCCGATAACCGACCGCTTTGTCGGAAACGGCATGGCGCCTGGCCTGGCGCCATGTTCAAAAGTTATTGGGCAGGTTCGAAAACGAATATGTGGCGCCTGCCCAAAACCTTCACAAAGCTGTTTCAACCCCGGTAGTAACGTTGTGCTACGAAAGGCATTTTGCTGACTTTCAAGGCAACCTTCTTGCCGCGCACCACGGCAAACAGCGCGGTGTCGACTGCGGCATGTTCACTATCGATATAACCCATTGCAACAGGTGCGCCGAGTGTCGGGCCAAAACCACCACTGCACACTTTGCCGACCGGTTTATCGTTGGCATCGACAATGTCCGCACCTTCACGCACGGGGGTGCGCTCTTGCGGCAACAGGCCCACACGTTTGCGTGCGACACCGTCGCGCTGGTGAGCAAAGATTGCTTCGGCGCCCGGGAAACCGGCGGCACGTTCGCCGTCGGCGCGGCGGACCTTGGAAATGGCCCACAGCAGGCTGGCTTCGATCGGCGTGGTCTCGCTGTTCATGTCGTGGCCATACAGGCACAGGCCCGCTTCCAGGCGCAGCGAATCGCGAGCGCCCAGGCCAATCGGCTGCACCTCCGGCTCGGCCAGCAGGCGGCGCGCGAGGGCGTCGGCTGCGTGGGCCGGGACCGAGATCTCGTAGCCGTCTTCGCCGGTGTAGCCCGAGCGGCTGACGAAGCAGTCTTCACCCAGCAGTTTCACCGGGCGGAACTGCATGAAGGTCATGCCGGCCACTTCCGGGGCCAGGCGCTCCAGTACCTTGACTGCCGCCAGGCCTTGCAGGGCCAGCAGGGCACGCTCCTCAAACAGCGGCTGTATTTCGCAGCGGTTGCCGATGTGCTTTTGCAGGTGGGCCAGGTCCTGGTCCTTGCAGGCAGCGTTGACCACCAGAAACAGCGTGTCGTCGCCCAGGTTGGCGACCATCAGGTCGTCAAGGATGCCGCCTTGCTCATTGGTGAACATGGCGTAGCGCTGCATGCCCACCGGCAAGTCGATGATGTCCACCGGCACCAGGCTTTCCAGGGCCTTGGCCGCGTCGGCGCCGCGCAGGATGATCTGGCCCATGTGCGAGACATCGAACAGGCCGGCCTGCTCGCGGGTGTGCAGGTGCTCCTTGAGCACGCCCAGCGGGTACTGCACCGGCATGTCGTAGCCAGCGAACGGCACCATGCGCGCACCCAGTTCCAGGTGCAGGGCATGCAGTGGGGTCTTGAGCAGTGTTTCGGACATCGGTGACTCCTTGCTGTTGTTGTAGGGTCAACATTCGATGATGTTGACAGCCAGGCCGCCACGGGCGGTCTCTTTGTATTTGCTTTTCATGTCAGCGCCGGTCTGGCGCATGGTGCGGATGACCTTGTCGAGCGACACGAAGTGCTGCCCGTCGCCGCGCAAGGCCATGCGAACCGCGTTGATCGCCTTCACCGAACCCATGGCGTTGCGCTCGATGCACGGCACCTGGACCAGCCCGCCGATCGGGTCGCAGGTCAGGCCCAGGTTGTGTTCCATGCCGATTTCAGCGGCGTTCTCGACCTGCTGCACGCTACCGCCCATCACTTCGCACAGCGCCCCGGCGGCCATCGAGCAGGCCACACCCACCTCGCCCTGGCAGCCCACCTCGGCGCCAGAGATGGAGGCATTTTCCTTGTACAGGATGCCGATGGCTGCGGCGGTGAGCAGAAAGCGCACCACCCCGTCGTCGCTGGCGCCCGGTACGAAGCGCATGTAGTAGTGCAACACCGCCGGGACGATGCCTGCGGCGCCGTTGGTGGGTGCGGTAACCACCCGCCCGCCGTAGGCGTTTTCCTCGTTCACCGCCAAGGCGTAGAGGTTGACCCAGTCAAGCACCGATAGCGCATCACGCAGGCTGGCTTCCGGGTGGCGGCTCAGCTGGCGATACAGGGCCGGTGCCCGGCGCTTGACCTTGAGGCCGCCGGGCAGGATGCCTTCATGCTGGCAACCGGCTTCGACGCAATCCTGCATCACTTGCCAGATGCGCAGCAGCCCGGCGCGTGTTTCGGCTTCCGGGCGCCACGCCGCCTCGTTGGCCAGCATCACCTGGCTCACCGACAGGTTTTGCGCGGTGCAGTGGCCGAGCAGTTCCTTGGCGGTCTTGAACGGGTAGGCCAGCACGGTGCTGTCCTCGACGATGCGGTCGTGGCCGGCGGCGTCCTCGTCGACGACGAAACCGCCGCCCACCGAGTAGTACTCGCGGCTGCGGATTTGCAGGCCGGCGTCGTCGAAGGCGCGGAAGATCATGCCGTTGGGGTGGTAGTCCAGCGGCTTGCGGATCATTGCCAGGTGCTGCTTTTCGATGAAGGCAATGCTGTGCTCGCCGAGCAGGTTGATGCGGCCGCTGTCGCGGATGGCCTGCAGGCGGGCGGGGATGCTGTCGGTGTCGATGACGTCGGGGTGTTCGCCTTCAAGGCCCAGTAACACGGCTTTGTCACTGCCGTGGCCCTTGCCGGTAGCCCCCAGCGAGCCATACAGCTCGGCCTTGACGCTGGCAGTGCGGGCCAGCAGGCCGTCACGCCGCAGGCCTTCGGCAAACCGCGCCGCGGCGCGCATCGGGCCGACCGTGTGTGAACTGGAGGGGCCGATGCCGATCTTGAACAGGTCGAAGACGCTGAGTGACATGGTGACCTCCAAACCGGCTCTTCAGGTTGGTGGGACCCTGTGGGAGCGGGTTTACCCGCGAATGCGGCGGTAACGCCACCATTGCATTCGCGGTTAAACCCGCTCCTACACAGAGCCCGCCACCCAAGGGGAGGTGGCGGGGAGGGGCTATCAGGCGTCCTGATAGCTCTCGATCGACGGGCAGGCGCACACCAGGTTGCGGTCGCCGAACACGTTGTCGACCCGGCCGACCGGTGGCCAGTACTTGCCTTCCACCAGGCTCGGCAGCGGGTACACCGCCTGCTCGCGGCTGTAGCCGTGGGCCCATTCGCCAACCAGCTCGGCCGCAGTGTGCGGGGCGTTTTTCAGCGGGTTGTCGTCCTTGTCCAGGCTACCGTTCTCGACCGCGCGGATTTCTTCGCGGATCTGGATCATCGCGTTGCAGAACCGGTCCAGTTCTTCCTTGGACTCACTTTCGGTCGGTTCGATCATCAGCGTGCCGGCCACCGGGAAGGACATGGTCGGGGCATGGAAACCGAAGTCGATCAGGCGCTTGGCCACGTCGTCGACGCTGATGCCGCTGGTGTCCTTCAGCGGGCGCAGGTCGAGGATGCACTCGTGGGCCACCAGGCCATTGCCGCCGGTATACAGGACAGGATAGTGCTCTTCCAGGCGGCGGGCGATGTAGTTGGCGTTGAGGATCGCCATTTGCGAGGCACGCTTGAGGCCGGCACCGCCCATCATGCGGATGTACATCCAGGTAATCGGCAGGATGCTGGCGCTACCGAATGGCGCAGCGCACACCGCGCCCTGGGTGTTTTCCAGCTGCGCATGGCCTGGCAGGAACGGCGCCAGGTGCGACTTGACGCCAATCGGGCCGACGCCCGGGCCACCACCGCCGTGCGGGATGCAGAAGGTCTTGTGCAGGTTCAGGTGGGAAACGTCGCCGCCGAACTTGCCCGGGGCGCACAGGCCGACCATGGCGTTCATGTTGGCGCCGTCGATGTACACCTGGCCACCGTTGTCGTGAATGATCGCGCAGATCTCGCCGATCGCTTCCTCGAACACACCGTGGGTGGACGGGTAGGTGATCATGATTGCGGCCAGGCGCTCGCGGTGCTCGATGGCCTTGGCGCGCAGGTCCTCGACATCGACGTTGCCGCGGGCGTCACAGGCCGTGACCACCACACGCATGCCGGCCATGTTCGCGGTGGCCGGGTTGGTGCCGTGGGCCGACGACGGGATCAGGCAGATGTCACGGTGGCCTTCGCCACGGCTGCGGTGGTAGGCACGGATGGCCAAGAGCCCTGCGTACTCGCCTTGCGAACCGGCGTTGGGTTGTAGTGACACGGCGTCATAGCCGGTAGCGGCGCAGAGCATGGCTTCCAGCTCGGTGGTCATCTGCAGGTAGCCCTGGCTCTGCTCGGCCGGGGCGAACGGGTGGAGGTTGCCGAACTCGGCCCAGGTGACCGGGATCATTTCGCTGGCAGCGTTCAGCTTCATGGTGCACGAGCCCAGCGGGATCATGCTGCGGTCCAGCGCCAGGTCCTTGTCGGCCAGGCGGCGCAGGTAGCGCATCAGTTCGGTTTCGCTGTGGTAGCGGTTGAACACCGGGTGCTCGAGGATGGCCGACTGGCGCAGCAGGGCGGCAGGCAGCAGCGAACCGGTGGTGGCGGCCAAAGCGGCGAAGTCAGGCTGGGCCTGGTCGCCAGCGAACAGCTGCCACAGGGCCTCGACGTCAGCCTGGCTGCTGGTTTCGTCCAGCGACAGGCCCAGGTGGGCGGCGTCGACCTGGCGCAGGTTGATGCCTTGGGCGCGAGCCTGGTCATGCAGGCTGGCGGTGCGGGTGCCGGTGGCCAGGGTCAGGGTATCGAAGGCACTGCTGCCCGCCACCTGAACGCCCAGCGCTTTCAGGCCGGCGGCCAGGATCGCGGTCAGCGCATGGGTGCGCTCGGCAATGCGCTTGAGGCCGGCCGGGCCGTGGTACACGGCGAACATGCTGGCGATGTTGGCCAGCAGCACCTGGGCGGTGCAGATGTTGCTGGTGGCCTTTTCGCGGCGGATGTGCTGCTCACGCGTTTGCATGGCCAGGCGCAGGGCAGTCTTGCCAAAACGGTCGATCGACACGCCGACCAGGCGGCCTGGCATGTCGCGCTTGAACGCGTCACGGGTAGCGAAGTACGCCGCGTGCGGGCCGCCGAAGCCCAGTGGCACGCCAAAGCGCTGGGCGCTGCCGATGGCCACGTCGGCCTCGAATTCGCCCGGTGGGGTCAGCAGGGTCAGGGCCAGCAGGTCGGCAGCCACGGCAACCAGCGCGTTGGCGGCGTGGAAGCGCTGTACCACCTCGCGGTAGTCGAACACGTCACCGTTGCTGGCCGGGTACTGCAGCAGCGCGCCGAAGAAGGCGCTGACATCGCCCACCTCGCGTTCGTCGCCGACTACCACTTCGATGCCCAGCGGCTCGGCACGGGTGCGCAGCACGTCGAGGGTTTGCGGGTGGCAATGTACCGAGGCGAAGAACGCGTGGCTGGCCTTGTTTTTCGACAGGCGCTTGCAGAAGGTCATGGCCTCGGCGGCAGCGGTAGCTTCGTCGAGCAAGGATGCGTTGGCGATCGGCAGGCCAGTCAGGTCGCTGATCAGGGTCTGGAAGTTCAGCAGCGCTTCCAGGCGGCCCTGGGAAATTTCTGGCTGGTACGGGGTGTAGGCGGTGTACCAGGCCGGGTTTTCCAGCAGGTTGCGCAGGATCGGCGCCGGGGTGTGGGTGTTGTAGTACCCCTGGCCGATGTAGCTCTTGAACAGCTGGTTCTTGCCGGCGATGGTCTTGAGTGCGGCCAGTGCATCGGCTTCACTCTGGCCGTCGTGCGAACCGAGTACGCTGGTGCCTTTGATGCTGTCGGGGATGACCGCAGCGGTCATGGCTTCCAGCGAGTCGAAGCCGAGGGCGGCAAGCATGGCCTGCTCGTCCGCGGTGCGCGGGCCGATGTGGCGGGCAATGAATTCGTTGGCGGTGCCGAGGTTGATGGTCATGGCGGGGTCCCTCAGGCGTCGTCGTTGGCTTTGAGCAGGCGGTCGTAGGCGTCCTGGTCGAGCAGGGCGCTGACAGCAGCGGCATCGGCGGGCTTGAAGCGGAAGAACCAGCCTTCGCCCATCGGGTCTTCGTTGACCAGTTCCGGGCTGTCTTCAAGCTGGGCGTTGACCTCGACCACTTCACCGGTCAGTGGCATGTACACGCCGCTGGCGGCTTTGACCGACTCGACGGTGGATGCTTCGCTGCCTTTCTCATACTGCTGCAACTCTGGCAGTTGCACGAAAACCACATCGCCAAGTGCATTCTGGGCGTAGGCGGTGATGCCCACGGTGACGCTGCCATCGGCTTCGACGCGCAGCCATTCGTGGTCTTCAGTAAAACGCAACTCGCTCATGGGGAATCCTCGGGAAGCAGGGCGTAGGGCGCGGTGGATCCGCGCTCTTGGGGTTGGGATTCCCTTAGCAAAAATGCGGCCAAGCTATAAAAAACGTTATAAATCAATGAGTTGATGATTTTGCGTAATCATTCGGTCATGTTTTTGGAATGAAATCGCTACAGCGGGAGGAAGATGAAAAAGGGTTTGGGGATCAAACCCTTGCGTAGACGCACTGGAATGGCGTTGTATTGATTTCGGTACGGTGTATTTAAATCAATACAAAGTTGACTGCACTGGCCCCCATCGCGGCGGCCAGTGCAGGAGAAAATCGCTTAACCCGCGACAAACATCGGCAGTGCCAGGTACAACTTGATCACGATGACATTGATGATGTCGATGAAGAACGCCCCTACCATCGGCACCACCAGGAAGGCGATATGCGAGGCGCCGTAGCGCTGGGTCACCGCCTGCATGTTGGCGATCGCTGTGGGCGTTGCGCCCAGGCCAAAGCCACAGTGCCCGGCAGCCAGCACCGCTGCATCATAGTTACGGCCCATGACCCGGAACGTCACGAAGATCGCAAACAGTGCCATGACCAATGTCTGTGCGCCGAGCAACACAAAGAATGGCAGGGCGAGTGCTGCCAGGTCCCATAGTTTCAGCGACATCAAGGCAATTGCCAGGAACAACGACAAACTGACGTTGCCCAGTACCGAGACTTCGCGCTCGAACACATGATAGAAGCCGAAGGCCGAGAGGCCGTTGCGCAGCAATACACCGACGAACAACACACAAACGAACGTTGGCAGTTCGAATGCGGTGCCTTTCAACACGCCATTGAGCAACGAGCCAGCGAGCAAACTGACCGCGATCAGTGCCAGTGTTTCGACAAATGAAAACGAGGTGATCAGGCGCTCTTTGTCAGGTTGCTCGAAGCCCTTGGGCAGTTGCGGTACTTCTTCTTCAAGCCCGGGTGTTTTTACCTGCTTGATCAGCAACCGAGCGACGGGGCCGCCAATCAGGCCACCCAGTACCAGGCCGAAGGTGGCAGAAGCCATTGCCAGTTCGGAGGCCGAAGCCAGGCCAAACTTCTCGCTGAACGTTGCCCCCCAGGCCGCGCCGGTGCCGTGGCCGCCGGACAGGGTAATTGAGCCGGCCAGCAGGCCCATCAGCGGGTCGAGCCCCAATGCCGTGGCCAGGCCGATGCCCATGCCGTTCTGTACCAGCAGCAGGCCGGTGACTACCAGCAGGAACACGCTGACCACGCGGCCGCCCTTTTTCAGGCTGGCAAAGTCTGCGCTCAAGCCGATGGTGGCGAAGAACGCCAGCATCAAGGGGGCTTGCAGCGAGGTATCAAACTGCACGTGTACATCGAAACTGCGCAACGCCAACAGTGCCAAGGCGACTACCAGGCCGCCGGCAACCGGTTCGGGAATGTTGTAAGTGCGCAAGAAACCAATGCGTGCGACCAGGCCGCGTCCTAGCAACAGCACTAATGAGGCGGCTACAAGTGTCCCGTAAAAATCGAGTTCAAACATCAGGTGCTCTCGTTATATCCAGTAGCGGACCACTCCCCGTTCTGCGGCGGATAAGTGGGGTGACAGGTGGGATTACACTGTCACCATTCTACGAGGCATGCGTGGGAGAGTACCTTTCACTGGCGTAGGAAAAGCCTGAATAACAACTGGGCTTTTACAACGTCTATCAGCCTTTACCCGGTATTCCGTATTTACGCAGGCGCAGGGCGATGGCGGTGTGCGAAGTTTGCAGGCGCCCGGCCAGTTGCCTTGTGGAGGGGTAGCTGGCATACAGGCGCTGCAACAACTCCCGTTCGAAGTCGCCCACGGCCTGTTCCAGGCTGGCTACTTCGCCATCTTGCCCGCGGGCCACCGAGGTGCCGGCAATGTCCAGGTCGCCGATGTCCACCAGGTTGCCTTCGCAGATGGCGGCCGCGCGGAAAATCACGTTCTGCAATTGGCGCACATTGCCCGGCCATGGGTTGGCCAGCAGTGCCGAATGGGTGGCCGGGGTCAACCGGCAGGCCGGGCGCTGGATCTGCGTGCAGGCCTGCTGCATGAAGAAGTGCGCCAGCATCAGGATGTCCTGGCCACGGTCGCGTAGCGGCGGTACCTGCAGGTTGAGCACGTTGAGGCGGTAGAACAGGTCTTCGCGGAAGCTGCCTTCGGCAACCATGCGCTCCAGGTCACGGTGGGTGGCGCTGATGATGCGCACATCCACATTCACTTCGCGGTCGCCGCCTACCCGGCGGAAGCTGCCATCGCTGAGAAAACGCAGCAGCTTGGCCTGCAGGTACGGCGACATTTCGCCAATTTCATCCAGGAATACCGTGCCTTGGTTGGCCAGTTCCATCAGCCCGGGCTTGCCACCGCGTTGCGCACCGGTGAAGGCGCCGGGGGCGTAGCCGAACAGCTCGCTCTCGGCCAGGCTTTCGGGCAATGCAGCGCAGTTCAGGGCCAGGAACGGTGCCGAGTGACGGCTGCTGATGGCATGGCAGGCACGGGCCACCAACTCTTTGCCGGTGCCGGTTTCACCATGCACCAGCAGCGGTGCGTCCAGTGCCGCCACGCGCAGGGCGCGGGCTTTGAGGGTACGGATGGCCGGCGACTCGCCGAGCAAGGCATCGAAACCTTCGGCATGGTCGTGGTGCAGGGCCGACAGGCGTTCACCCATGCGGGTCGGCGGGTACAGTGTCAGCAGGCCACCGGCGTTGGTGATCGGCATGGCGTCCAGCAGCAGGCTCTGGCCGTTCAGCTGCATCTCGCGCATCGGCAGGTGGAAATTGTTGTCCAGCAGCGCTTGCAGCAGCGCCGGGTCGTCGAACAGCTCACCAACCGAGCGCCCGGCCGATTCGCGGCCGCACAGTTCGATCAGCGCCGGGTTGGCCAGTAGTACCTTGCCAGCACTGTCCACCGCCAAGACCGGGTCGCTCATGGCGGCCAGCAGGGCATCGAGCTGCAGGTGGCGGCGCTGGCCGGGGAGGATGTCGACCACGTCCACCGACTGCACGCCGTGAACTTCGAACAGCGCGTCGTGCAGCTCTTCAAGTACGGCGGGGCTGAGGGTGGGGGCGTCGATGTAGACGTTCGGCGGGACCATCTCCACGGCGTCCAGGTTGAGGTTGCGGGCACCGAGCAGGGCGAGGACTTCCTGGGTGATGCCGACGCGGTCGATGAAGCTGACGTGGATGCGCATGGGAGACGGTGAAGTGGTGGCCGGGGAGGGCGGTAGTATGCCTTAACATCGCCGGGGCCGCTGTGCGGCCCATCGCGACGCAAGGCCGCTCCTACAGGGGAACGCGTATCCTTGTAGGAGCGGCCTTGTATCGCGATTGGGCTGCAAGGCAGCCCCAAAATCCTGAAATTACTCCAGATGCTCAGGCTTGATCGGGTCGCCCGACTTCACATCCAGTTTTTCGCGTATGTCTGCAAACATGTAGTCATAAAGCTTGTGCGGCGAGCTCAGGTTCTCGAACTTCTTCGGCGACGGCAGGTACGCTTGCGCCTTGCGGGTCAGCAGCATGAGAAAACTGGGCAGCGCCTGATCCTTGGGCAGGAAGAACGCTTCATCTACCGTCTTGCCTTCGATGCTGCCATGCATGCGGAACTGAATGCCTCTACCTTCCTTGGGGTCCGACACTGCCTCGTATTCGATGTTCAGGTCATAGCTGTGGTCATCTTTGTTCAGCGCGGTGCGCTCGATGTGTACATGACCGGGGTGGTACTGGGCCATGGAAAGCTCCTTGGGAAGGTCGAAAATGGCGGGCCTTGCCGGCCCGCCCACTGCATTCAACGGTAGCTGATCCCCGGCTTGGCGGTAGAAACCCGCGTGCCGGCGGTGCCTTTGACAATTTCTTCAATGTTCTCCAGTGAACTGATCACCGCCACTTTGCCAGTGTGGCGGGCGAAATCACTGGCCGCCTGCACTTTCGGCCCCATTGAACCGGCGGCAAACCCTAGTTTTTCCAGTTCGTCAGGATGGGCCTGGGCGATGGCCTTCTGTGTCGGTTTGCCGAAATCAATGTACGCCGCATCGACGTCGGTGGCGATTATCAGAAGGTCGGCATCCAGCTGTTCTGCCAGCAACGCCGAGCACAGGTCCTTGTCGATGACCGCTTCGACACCTTTGAGCTTGCGGTTTTCATCGTACATGGTGGGGATGCCACCACCGCCGGCACAAATCACGATGCTGCTTTTTTCCAACAGCCACTTGATCGGGCGGATTTCAAAGATGCGCTTGGGTTTCGGGCTGGCCACCACACGGCGATACTTGTCGCCGTCGGGCTTGACCACCCAACCCTTTTCCTTGGCCAGGCGTTCGGCCTCGTCCTTGGCGTAGACCGGGCCGATGAACTTGGTCGGGTCCTTGAAGGCCGGGTCGTTGGCGTCCACTTCAACCTGGGTCAGCAGGGTGGCGAACGGTACTTCGAAGGCCAGCAGGTTGCCCAGCTCCTGTTCGATCATGTAGCCGATCATGCCTTCTGTCTCGGCCCCCAGCACGTCCAGCGGGTAGGCTTCATCGGGCTTGTAGGACAGGCCCTGCAGCGACAGCAGGCCAACCTGCGGGCCGTTACCGTGGGCGATGACCAGCTCGTTGCCGGGGTGGATCTTGGCGATCTGTTCGGTGGCGGTGCGGATATTGGCGCGCTGGTTGTCAGCGGTCATGGGCTCGCCGCGACGCAGCAGGGCGTTGCCGCCCAATGCAACAACGATACGCATGGGGAATGTCCTTTAACGTAAGAAGGGAACGCTGCTATTGGGCCGCGCCGCTCCCTGTGTAGGAGCGGGTTTACCCGCGAATGCGTCGGCAGCACCAGCATCTCAACCAGGGCTGACGCATTCGCGGGTGAACCCGCTCCTACACAGGGGAGCGGGGTGGCCGCGCTATCGAGTCAGCCCTTACAAGTCAGCCAGGGTCGAAACCAGGATCGCCTTGATCGTGTGCATGCGGTTTTCCGCCTGCTCGAAGGCGATGCAGGCTGGCGACTCGAACACGTCGTCGGTCACTTCGATGCCATTGGCCAGGTCCGGATACTGCTCGGCAATCTGCTTGCCCACCTTGGTTTCGGAGTTGTGGAACGCCGGCAGGCAGTGCATGAACTTGGTCCGTGGGTTGCCGGTGGACTTCATCAGTTGCGCATTCACCTGGTAAGGCTTGAGCTGCTTGATGCGCTCACCCCAGGCTTCGATCGGCTCACCCATCGACACCCACACGTCGGTGTGCACGAAGTCCACGCCCTTGACCGCGGCAACCGGGTCTTCGGTGAGGGTGATGCGCGCACCGCTTTCTTCCGCGTACTTCTTGCAGCGCTCGACCAGGTCGTCATGCGGCCACAGTGCCTTGGGGGCGGCGATGCGCACATCCATGCCGAGCTTGGCGCCGATCAGCAGCAGCGAGTTGCCCATGTTGTTGCGGGCGTCGCCCAGGTAGGCGTAGCTGATGTCGTGCAGCGGTTTGTCGCTGTGTTCACGCATGGTCAGCACGTCGGCAATCATCTGGGTCGGGTGGTATTCGTCGGTCAGGCCGTTGAACACCGGCACGCCGGCAAACTTGGCCAGCTCTTCGACGATTTCCTGCTTGAAGCCACGGTACTCGATAGCGTCGTACATGCGCCCCAATACGCGGGCGGTGTCCTTCATGCTTTCCTTGTGGCCGATCTGCGAAGAGTTGGGGTCGATGTAGGTGACGTTCGCCCCCTGGTCGTAGGCGGCCACTTCGAAGGCGCAGCGGGTACGGGTGGAGGTTTTTTCGAAGATCAGGGCGATGTTGTTGCCCTTCAGGTGCTGTTGTTCAGTGCCGGTGTACTTGGCGCGCTTGAGGTCGCGGGACAGGTCCAGCAGGTAACGCAACTCGCGGGTGGTGTGGTGTTCCAGGCTCAGCAGGTTGCGGTTGTGGATGTTGAACGCCATGACTTTTCTCCTTGAGTTTGGTGAACGCACCGGCCGCCGCTTTGTGAGGGCGGCCGGGGGTAATGGGCGTTAGTAATCGATAGGGTCGCGCACGATCGGGCAGGTCATGCAGTGGCCGCCGCCACGGCCCCGGCCCAGTTCGCCGGCGCTGATGGTGATGACCTCGATGCCGGCCTTGCGCAGCAGGGTATTGGTGTAGGTATTGCGGTCGTAGCCGATGACTACGCCCGGCTCGATGGCCACCACGTTGTTGCCGTCATCCCACTGTTCGCGCTCGGCGGCGAAGCTGTTGCCGCCGGTCTCGACCACGCGCAGCTTGACCCCAAGCTGCTCACCGACCACTTCGATGAACGACTTGTTGATGCGGCGTACATCCATGCCGTAGGGCTTGCCTTCGTCCGGGCGAATGATGAACGGCACGATCTCTTTCACCACTTCCGGGAAGACCGTGACCAGGTCGCGGTCGCAGAAGCTGAACACGGTGTCCAGGTGCATGGCCGCGCGGGACTTGGGCAGGCCGGCAACGATCACTTCCTTGACCGCGCCTTTGGCGAACAGGTTCTGCGCCAGCTGGCCGATGGCCTGGCGCGAAGTGCGCTCGCCCATGCCGATCAGCACGATGCCATTACCGATCGGCATCACGTCACCGCCTTCGAGGGTGGCGTTGCCGTGTTCCTTGTCGGGGTCGCCGTACCACACCTGGAAGTCGGCGTCGGTGAATTCCTTGTGGAACTTGTAGATCGCGGTGGTCAGCAGGGTTTCCTGGCGTCGTGCCGGCCAGTACATCGGGTTCAGCGTAACGCCGCCGTAGATCCAGCAGGTGGTGTCGCGGGTGAACTGGGTGTTGGGCAGCGGTGGCAGGATGAAGCTGGAGTGGCCCAGGTAATCGTTGTACATCTTGACCACTTCGGCGCCTTCGCTCTGTGGCAGGTCCTGGCCGGCCACGCCGCCGATCAGGAACTCGGCCAGGTGGCGCGGATCAAGGCCTTCGAGCCAGCTGCGCACTTCGTTGGTCAGCCCCACGCCGACGGTGTCGGGGGTGATCTTGCGGTCAAGGATCCACTTCAGGGCTTCGGGTTGCTTGACGATGTCGGTCAGCAGGTTGTGCATTTCCAGCACATCCACACCGCGCTCGCGCATCTTGGTGACAAAGTCGAAGTGGTCACGCTTGGCCTGGTCAACCCAGATCACGTCGTCGAACAGCAGCTCGTCACAGTTGCTCGGCGTCAGGCGCTTGTGCGCCAGGCCCGGGGCGCAAACCATCACTTTGCGCAGTTTGCCGGCTTCGGAGTGGACACCGTACTTCTGTTTTTCAGCGGACATGGTTTCATTCCTCCAATTGAACGAAGACGTGGGTCAAAGGGTCAGGAAGCCGTCATACAAGCCATAAGCTGCCACCAGGGCGCCGATGACCACGGCTGCGAAGATCAGTTTTTCCACGTTGGTGAAGATGGGTTGGCCGACTTCACGCTTGGCCTTGGCGAACAGGATCGCGCCAGGGGCGTAGAGCAAGGCCGAGAGCAGCAGGTATTTCACGCCGCCGGCGTACAGCAGCCAGATGGCGTACAACAGGGCGATACCGCCAATGATCAGGTCCTTCTTGCGCTCGGCCAGGGCCTGTTCGTAGGTTTCGCTGCGCAGTGCCAGCAGGAAGGCGTAGGCCGCCGACCACAGGTAGGGCACCAGGATCATCGAGGTGGCGAGGTAGATCAGCGACAGGTAGGTACTGTTGGAGAACAGCGTGATCACCAGGAAGATCTGCACCATGGCGTTGGTCAGCCACAGGGCGTTGGCCGGCACCTGGTTGGCGTTCTCGCGGCGCAGGAACTCCGGCATGGTGTGGTCCTTGGCGGCGGCGAACATGATCTCGGCGCACAGCAGCACCCACGACAGCAGGGCCCCCAGCAGCGAGATGATCAGGCCGACGCTGATCAGCACTGCCCCCCAGTGGCCGACCACATGCTCCAGCACGGCGGCCATCGACGGGTTCTGCAGCTTGGCCAGTTCCGGTTGGGTCATGATGCCCAGCGACAGCACGTTGACCAGTACCAGGAACAGCAGCACGGTGACAAAGCCGATGACCGTAGCCTTGCCCACGTCAGAACGTTTTTCCGCCCGTGACGAGAAGATGCTCGCGCCCTCGATGCCGATGAACACCCACACGGTGACCAGCATCATGTTGCGCACCTGGTTCATCACGCTGCCGAGCTCGGGTGTGCCTACCGCCCAGATGTCGGCGGTAAAGATGTCGAGCCTGAAGGCGAACAGGCAGATCAGGGCGAACAGCACCAGCGGTACCACCTTGGCCACGGTGGTGACCAGGTTGATGAATGCCGCTTCCTTGATGCCGCGCAGCACCAGGAAGTGCACCGCCCACAGCAACACCGACGCGCCAATGATGGCGGCGGGAGTGTTGCCTTCGCCGAAGACCGGGAAGAAGTAGCCCAGGGTGCTGAACAGCAGCACGAAGTAGCCGACGTTGCCCAGCCAGGCACTGATCCAGTAGCCCCAGGCCGACGAGAAGCCCATGTAGTCGCCAAAACCGGCTTTGGCGTAGGCATACACCCCGCCGTCCAGGTCAGGCTTGCGGTTGGCCAGCGTCTGGAACACAAAGGCCAGGGTCAGCATGCCGACCGCAGTGATGGCCCAGCCGATCAGAACCGCGCCAACCCCCGCGCTGGCGGCCATGTTTTGCGGCAGCGAGAAGATGCCGCCACCAATCATCGAACCGACTACGAGCGCAACTAACGCGCCGAGCTTTAGTTTTCCGGATGAATCAGACATTTAACAACTCCTGCCAGGAGAAAGTTGACGACAGAATAAATCCGACGCCTCAGCCATTCGCTGACTTGGGTCAGTTCATGGTGACGTGAAGTAGGAAAAATCCTTCACGGTGCTCCTGGAGAGTGCCGACAGCTTAAGCTGCAGGCCTTGCGCGCTGGCACCTCCATGTCTTTCTAGAGCAAACGCTCTGTTCAGCCTGCGATGCTTGAAGCTAGCCGCTTTTGTGGCTTTCGCAAATTTTTCACAAGAATTTTGAGTTTTATCAGGAACTTTTCTAGTTGCTGTCGAGCTGCTAGTTTCTAAGGAGGTCTGCATAGACAAAGCAGTTATGAGTGCTATAGCTTCAATGACCGTAATCCTTATAAGTAACAGCATTTATATGGCCCGCAAGGCTGTTTCAAAGGCATGACAGCGGGTAAAAAAACGGGGGACGCATGAGCGAACCGGGACAGAAGCTGCGCCTGGGCGCGCTGATCGCGCTGGTGGTCGGCTCGATGATTGGCGGCGGGATCTTCTCGTTGCCGCAGAACATGGCGGCACGTGCCGATGTGGGGGCGGTGCTGATCGGTTGGGGTATCACTGCGGTCGGCATGCTGGCCCTGGCCTTCGTGTTCCAGACCCTGGCCAACCGCAAGCCGGAGCTGGACTCGGGGGTGTATGCCTACGCCAAGGCCGGTTTTGGTGAGTACATGGGCTTTTCCTCGGCCTGGGGCTACTGGATCAGCGCCTGGCTAGGCAACGTCGGTTACTTCGTGTTGCTGTTCAGCACCTTGGGCTTCTATTTCCCGGTGTTTGGCGAGGGCAACACGCCAATCGCCATCGGCTGTGCCTCGCTGCTGTTGTGGGCGGTGCACTTTTTGGTACTGCGTGGCATCAAGGAGGCGGCGTTCATCAACCAGGTGACCACCGTGGCCAAGGTGGTGCCGCTGCTGATGTTCGTGGTCATTGCCGCGTTTGCCTTCCGCGCCGATATCTTCACCCGTGATATCTGGGGCTTGAGCAACCCACAGTTCGGTAGCGTGCTGGAGCAGGTGCGCAACATGATGCTGGTGACCGTGTTCGTGTTCATCGGCATCGAGGGCGCCAGTGTGTATTCCGGGCGTGCCCAGCGCCGTTCGGACGTGGGCAAGGCCACCGTAATCGGTTTTCTTGGCGTGCTGGCGCTGCTGGTGCTGGTCAACGTGCTGTCGCTGGGGGTAATGACCCAGCCCGAACTGGCCGGGCTGCAAAACCCGTCACTGGCCTCGGTGCTGGAGCATATCGTCGGCCCTTGGGGCGCCTTGCTGATCAGCCTGGGGCTGGCCGTTTCGCTGCTCGGCGCCTTGCTGTCGTGGGCGTTGCTGTGTGCCGAGATTCTCTACGCCACGGCCCGCGACAAGACCATGCCGCGCTTTCTGGCCAAGGAAAACGCCAACCAGGTGCCAGCCAATGCCCTGTGGCTGACCAACTGCATGATCCAGGGCTTCCTGCTGATCACGCTGTTCTCGGCCGGCACTTACACCAGCCTGATCTACCTGGCGTCGTCAATGATCCTGGTGCCCTACCTGTGGTCGGCGGCCTATGCAGTATTGTTGGCGGTGCGTGGCGAAAGTTATGCCGGGCAGCCGGGGCTGCGGCGCAAGGACCTGCTGGTGGCACTGGTCGCCTTGCTGTACGCCATCTGGCTGCTGTACGCCGGTGGGCTCAAGTACCTGCTGCTGTCGGCACTGCTATACGCCCCGGGGATCATCCTGTTTGCCAGGGCCAAGCACGAGCAGGGGCAAGCGCTGTTCACCACCTGGGAAAAACTGATTTTTGCTGCTGTGTTGGCCGGGGCGGCGCTGGCAGCCTACGCCTTGTACTCAGGGTTGCTGAGCTTGTGACGGGGCAGGGCAGGCGTGCTCCGGGCGCGACCAGATCCACAGGTTGCCCAGGGTCATGCCGGCGATGGCCAGGAACACTGGCCAGTGGTGTTCCAGAAAGGTCAGCATCAGGCCGGCACACAGCAGCATGCTGAGGGTGGCGCTGACCTTGGCCCGTCGCTGGATCACCTTGCCATTGCGCCAGTTGTACAGGATCGGCCCGAACAGCCGGTGGTTTTCCAGCCAGGCCGAGAGGCGCGGTGAACTGCGGGTTGCTGCCCAGGCGGCCAGCAGGATGAATTCGGTGGTCGGCAGGCCAGGGATGACGATCGCGACCAAACCCACCCCCAGGCTCACGTAAGCCAGTATTCCATACAGCAGGCGGGCGAGTTTCGAGCGGGCGGGTCGGGTCATGGTCTCACTGCATAAAACGGTGCGGCCACCGGAAGGGTGGCCGGCTATGGCGTATCAAACCAGCGCGGCATCTGCAGCATAGGCGTGCTTGAGCAGCTCGGTGAAGCGTTCGAAGGCGGCGACTGCACCGCGCTCGGCAGCGGCTTCCTCTTCGGCCGACAGCTCCAGGCCATCAAGGATGCGGGTGAACTGCTTCCAGCCTTCGGCACGGCCACCGGCCGGTTCGCCCAGGTGGCGGGCACCGAAGCTGTCGGACAGTTCCAGCGCCACGGCACGCTTGATCAGAAACGCAGCGCCCAGTTTGGAGCCTTCGGAGACGAAGATCCAGCCCATTGCCTCGCCCAGGCTCGGTTTGCCCAGCGCACCGGGCACGGCGGCCGGTACTTCGGTGTCGAGGTCGGCGAGGTCCAGGCGGGCTTGCTCGGCCCGGCAGCGCTCGGCCAGGTCGGGGACGATGGCGATCAGTTGCGGGTCGTTGTACAGCGCCTGCAGTTCGGACTGGAACAGGTACTGGGCGACGACGAAGCGGGCGAAGCTCTCGCGGCTGTCGAACGGCTTGTGGGATTTGACCAGGGCATCCAGCTCGGCGTGCGGGGCGTGGGTGATCTGGTTCAGGCGCTGGGAGCGCAGGGCTGGGCGGTCGGTCATGGGGCAGTCCTTGGAAAAAGGGGCGTCTAGATACAAGACGAAACAGCGGGGGCGGGACAGTAAAAAAAGCCGGTATTTGTGTTTGCGGTGCCGGCCCTTTCGCGGGTGAACCCGCTCCCACAAGGATTACGCAGACTTATGGCCTGTGATTTCTCTGTGGGAGCGGGTTTACCCGCGAAGAGGCCGGTACAGGCGAACGGGATCAGATATCCCAAACCACATTGATACCGAAGTTGCGCCCCGGCATGCTCAGGCGGTCGATGTTGGCGGGCTGGGTCACAGCCGCTTCACCCTGGCCGTCGTAGCTGCGTACCGAGTCCCACTGCCAGTACTTCTTGTCGGTGAGGTTGTACAGCCCTGCGTTGATGGTGACGTCGTCGGTAACCTTGTAGAAGCCGGTCAGGTCCAGCACGCCGTAGCCTGGGGTGCGGAACTTCGAAGTGGAGCCGTCGGGCGAATAGAAGGTGCTGTCGTCGACACGGGTCTTGCGCTTGACCAGCGTCCAGCTCAGCAGGCCGCCGTAGTTCTGCTGCTCGTAGCCCAGGCCAAACACACCCTTGAGCGGGTTGACGGTGTTCAGTGGCTCGCCGGTATCGTCGTTGCGGCCATAGGTGTAGGCAATCGAACCCTGGGTATACAGGCCCTGCGGCGCACCGAAGTGGTCCAGGTTCAGGCGGCCTTTGACCTCGGCGCCCTTGATGGTGGCGTGCTTGATGTTGTTGGCCTGGAAGGTCTGTTCCAGGTTGGCACCTTGCACGGCGTCTTCGTCGATGAAGTCGCGGTACTTGTTGTAGAACACCGCCACGTCGAAGTTGCCGGCGTCGAAGTTGCCGCGCAGGCCGGTTTCGTAGCTTTTGCTCTTCTCCGGCTCAAGGTTCGGGTTGCCTTCCACGCGGTAGCCTTGCTCGATGTTCTCGAAGCGGCCGTACATGGCCTTGGCGGTCGGGGTGCGGAAACCTTCGGCGTATTGGCCGTACCAAGTGTAGTTGTCATTGAAGGCATAGGTCAGGCCGAACTTGGGCGAAACGCGGTGCCATTTCTTGTCCGAGTCGTCCTGCGAGGTTGGCGCCGTACCGGTGGATGCCAGGCCACGCAGGAATTCTTCGGTGAACTTCGGTTCCATGCGCGTGTAGTCGTAGCGTGCGCCTGGCATGAAGGTCCAGTTGTTCCAGCGGATTTCATCCTGCACGAACAGGCTGTAGGTATTCACGGTCGGGTCCGGGAAGTCGCTGACCAGGGCCTGGCCGTCAGCCGGGCGCTCGGCACCGGCGGCAGAGCAACCGGAGCCCACGGCCAGGCAGGTGCCGGTACCGCTGCGCGATCCGGTGACCTTCTCGTGCTTGAGCGTGGTGCCGTAGGTCAGCAAGTGGTCGGTGGCGCCGATGCTGAAGGCCTTGTCCAGCTGGGCGTCGAATACCCACTGGCGGTCCTTGTAGGTGGTGTCGCGGGTACGCAGAACCTGGCGGCCAGGCGGCGCGTAGACTTCCTCTGTGTGCTGGTCGGTCTTGGCGATCTGGTAGTTCAGGCTCCACTTCACATGGTCGGCGACCAGCGAATCGAGGCCGAACTCATGGTTGATGCCGTAACGCTCGCGGGTGATGGTGTCGTTACCGGTACGTGCCTTGTAGTAACCCATGCCACCAAAGCCTGGAATGAACGGCCCGCCCACTGCGCTGAGGATGTTCTGGTCGCGGTCGTCCTTGTAGCGCTCGTAGGTGAAGCCCAGGCGCGCGTCGTCGGCGTAGTTCCAGCCCAGCTTGGCCAGCACGTTGGTGGTGCGTGCGTCCATCGGGTTGGCTTCGGTACGCGACAGGCCATCGCCACTGTGGTGGCCGTGGGTTTCGGTTTCGTGGCCATTACGCTGGCTCAGGTGCAGCAGGCCATCGAAGTCACCCTCGCGACCGGCGACGGTGGCCGAGGTCAGCCAGCTTTCGTCAGCCGAACTGTAGCCGGTCTTCAGGCGTGCACCGACGTCCTTGCCCGGCTTGATGATGTCGTCCGGGTCGAGGGTGAAGTAGCTCACCGCGCCGCCGATGGCGTTGCTACCGTACAGCACCGAGGCCGGGCCGCGCAGGATTTCCACGCGCTTGACGATTTCCGGGTCGACATAGTTGCGCTGGGTTTGCGCGTAAGGGCCGTAGAAGAAGCTGTCGGGGATCGACACGCCATCGACCTGGGTGAGGATCCGCTCGCCGTCGATACCGCGGATGTTGTAGCCGTTCAGGCCGCTGCGCTGGCCGGTGCCGGATACCGACACGCCTGGCTCGTAGCGCACCAGGTCCTGGATATTGTTGACGTTCTGCCGGTCCAGTTGCTCGCGGGTCTGCACGCTGACGGTGCTGGGTACCTGGCTGACGTCCTGGGCGCTACGGGTGGCGCTGACGGTTACCTGTTGCAGGGCGATCACGTTGCTGCCGGTCTGGCGCTCGAGGACCACATTGCCGTTGCTGATCTTGCGAAAGCTCAGGCCAGTGCCGTGCAGCAGGCGCTTGAGTGCGGCATCTGGCGGCAGCGAGCCCTGTACCCCTGGCGACGCCACGCCGTCGGCCAGTTCGGCACTGAAGCCGACCTGCCAGCCGGTGACCTGGCTGAAGGCGTTGATTGCCGATACCAGCGGCTGCTGGCCGATGCTGAAGCGGTAATCGCCCATGCGTGGGCTGCTGGCCTGGGCCGGTTCGGCGGCCAGCGCCGGCAGGCTGCAGGCACCGCTGGCCAGTAGGGCCAAGGTCAGTAGGGACAGTTGCCCTGTACGGCGGGGTAGGGTGGACGAGCGGGTAGGACCTGTGGACATCGGAAGCGCTCCCAGACGCGCGGGCTGTTATAGGTGATGGCTGTTCTCGTTTTCAAACAAGAATCAGTTGCATTGGCTATAACGAGACGGGTGGGGGGGCGTGACCGCGTAAAAATAATTTGGAAGGCGCTCACTGGCAGTCTGCGAACCCTGTGGGAGCGGCTTTAGCCGCGAAGAATCCAGCGCTGTGCATGGCACCGGCTTTGCCGGTGTTCGCGGCTAAAGCCGCTCCTACAACGATGTGTGTGGCTGATGCGGTCAGTTCAGGATCACCAGCGCCGGGTACTCATGCAGCTGGGCCGAGGTGATGTGGGCCAGCGCGCGCAGGGTTTCCAGCGGCTGGTCGAGGCGGTAGTTGCCGGTGACGGCAACGTCTTCCAGTTGCGCATTGCGGTTGATGATCCAGCCCGGGTAGTAACGCCGCACTTCGGCCAGCACCTGGCTCAACGGGCAGTTCTCGAACACCAGGCGGCCGTCGATCCAGGCCAGGTCCTTGTGCATGTCGGGCCGCTGGCGCTGGCCAAAGCCCTGCGGGCCGACGCTGATGCTGTCGCCGGCACTCAGGCGAATGCGCTGGTCGCGTGCGCCCTGCAGGTCGACATCGCCGCGCTGCACCCGCACCTGTGCTTCGCCGTCAAGGTAGCGCACGGCAAAGTCGGTGTCGCGTACCTGCGCACGCAATGGCCCCGCCTCCACTTCCAGCGGCAACAGTGCGCCAGCGGAGACCTGGAAGTACGCCTCGCCCTGCAGCAAGCGGGCGACCTGGCGCCCGTCACGACGGTCGCTGGCAAACGCCGAGTTGGTGTTGAGCAGTACTTTTGCGCCGTCTTCCAGCTGCAGGCGCTGACGTTCGCCTACCACGGTCAGGTGGTCGGCCTGCAGGCGCGTGGGCAGGTTGCCGACGGTGAACAGCCCGACCAGCAGCACAGCTGCGGTGGCCAAAGGCTTCCAGTGGCTGCGCAGGCGCCCGCGCCACGAGCGGCGCTGCTGTTGGTGCAGCTGCGTGGCCACCTGGTGCAGCGGCGCACCGTTCCACAGCGCTTCTGCCTCGACGTAGGCCTCGGCGTTTTCCGGTGCGGCGCTCAACCACGCTTCAAACGCCTGGGTGTCTTCGGCATCGGCACATTGCAGACGTACCAGCCAGTCCAGCGCCTCGTCCATGGCACGAGCACGGGCGCTGGGCCCGGCAGGTGACGGGCGAGGGGCAGGGCGGTCGGTCACGGTGAATCCTTGGATGGTTTTTTGCGAATGATCAAGGCTCGGGCAGAGTGTGGCAAGCGCTTTGCGCTACCGCTCGCCTGTTCGCGGCTCACTTGAGGCGATCGGCTACACCCATGCAGATGGCCATGATCAGTTTCAGTTCCTTCTGTACCGTGCTGGCCGAAACATTCAGTTGTTCGGCAATTTCCAGGTAGGTGGCGCCATGCAGGCGGCTGAGGATGAAGATGCGCTGCTGGCGCTCGCTCAACTGGTTGAGGCTGACACTGAGGTGCCTGAGCAGCTGTTCGGCATGGGCCGCGTCCTCGCTGCTGCTGGCCGGGGCGGCGACGCTGTGCAGCACCTCGTCGGGCACGTCGTCGACCAGCATGCGCGCCTGCACACGGCGTGCGCGCAGGTGGTCGAGCGCCAGGTTGCGCGCCGTCTGGAACACGAACGGCTCGATATGCTCGATCGGCCGCTCACCCAGGGCACGGGACACCCGCAGGTAGGTTTCCTGCAGCAGGTCCTCGGCCGTGCTGGGGTTGCCGACCATGCGCTGCAGGGTGCGCAGCAGGGTAAGGCGCTGAACGAGGAAGACAGAGTTGAACCGGGACTGACTCACGGGGGGACCTGGCCGACGAAAGGTTAATGATAATGCTTATCATCTGTGCCGAAGGTCAAGTGTGGAAGTGTTAGGAAAAGGTAAAGATTGTGAGTCTGCAGGCGTATGGCGGAATATTTTTTGCGCCTATGAGATCGAGCGCCGCGCGGGCGGCGCTCGGTCTCACAGGCGCAGATAATGGCAAGCCGAACTCACCGCGCCCGGCACAACGCCAAACAGTTATCCAGCATGCGGTTGCTGAACCCCCACTCGTTGTCATACCACGCCAGCACCTTGAGCATGCGCCCGTTGGCCCGGGTGTGGTTGGCATCGAAGATCGACGACAGCGGGTTGTGGTTGAAATCGCAGGAAACCAATGGCAAGGCGTTGTAGCCCAATACCTTGGAATGCTTGCTGGCCTCGAGGAACAGTTGGTTGACCTGCTCGGCCGTGGCCTCGCGCTTGAGGTTGACGGTCAGGTCCACCAGCGACACGTTGATCACCGGCACCCGCACTGCCATGCCGGTCAGCTTGCCGGCCAGCTCCGGCAGCACCAGGCCCACGGCCTCGGCGGCACCGGTCTTGCTCGGGATCATCGACTGGGTCGCCGAACGCGCGCGGTACGGGTCGCCGTGGTACACGTCGGTCAGCACCTGGTCGTTGGTGTAGGCGTGAATGGTGGTCATCAGGCCCTGCTCGATACCGAACTCGCGGTGCAGCACCTGGGCGATCGGTGCCAGGCAGTTGGTGGTGCAGGAGGCGTTGGAAATGACCTGGTGGGAGGCTCGCAGGATGTCATGGTTGACCCCGTACACCACCGTGGCATCGACACCCTTGCCCGGCGCCGAGACAATTACCTTGCCCGCCCCGGCGGCCAGGTGCGCGGCAGCCTTGGCGCGCTCGGTGAACAGCCCGGTGCACTCGAACACCACGTCGATCGCTTCGGCCCTCCACGGCAGCTCGGCCGGGTTGCGAATGGCACTGACCGCGATGCGGTCACCATTGACCGTGATGCTTTCGTGGTCGGCCTCGACCGTGGCGTCGAAGGTACCGTGCACGCTGTCGTACTTGAGCAGGTGGGCATTCATGGCGCTGTCGCCCAGGTCGTTGATGGCGACGACCTGCAGGTCCTGGCGGTAGCCTTGGGTATACAG
The DNA here is from genome assembly GCF_016658545.1 of Pseudomonas sp. S37. Lineage (GTDB taxonomy): Bacteria > Pseudomonadota > Gammaproteobacteria > Pseudomonadales > Pseudomonadaceae > Aquipseudomonas. The sequence goes on from NZ_JACVZC010000009.1 coordinate 39,760, forward strand.
TGCGCGCAGGACGTTGCGCCCGATGCGGCCGAATCCGTTGATGGCGATGCGTAGGGTCATGGCAGTACCTCTGGCAGTCCGAGTGAAACCTGTGGCACAAAGGAGCTTCACTGAAACGGTTTTGTTGTTGGAATTACAAGATTATTCACTATCAGATAGAAAACAAGCCTTTTTAGTGGCAGTATTTTGTTTAAATATACAACGAGTGGTTGGGCGATGTGCCTCCACCGATGCAGCGGGCTCCTTACCCTGAGCCTAGGCCGCAATCGTTTGGAGGGGAAATGCCCGTAAACCGCCCTTACAATTAGCCTGGAGTCCAGTACATGCACCCGCGCATCCTTGAGGTCACCCAGCGGCTGGTCGAACGCAGCCGTGCCACCCGCGAACGCTACCTGCAGCTGATTCGCGGCGCGGCCAGTGACGGGCCCATGCGTGCCAGCCTGCAGTGCGCCAACTTCGCCCACGGCGTGGCCGGTTGCGGCAGCGATGACAAGCAGGCCCTGCGCCTGATGAACGCGGCCAACGTGGCCATCGTCTCGGCCTACAACGACATGCTGTCGGCCCACCAGCCGTACCTGCACTTCCCCGAACAGATCAAGCAGGCCCTGCGCGAGGTTGGCTCGGTCGGCCAGTTCGCCGGTGGCGTGCCGGCCATGTGCGACGGCGTGACCCAGGGCGAGCCGGGCATGGAGCTGGCCATTGCCAGCCGTGAAGTGATTGCCATGTCCACTGCGGTAGCGCTGTCGCACAACATGTTCGACGCCGCGCTGATGCTGGGCATCTGCGACAAGATCGTCCCCGGCCTGATGATGGGAGCGCTGCGCTTCGGTCATTTGCCGACCATATTCGTCCCGGGCGGGCCGATGGTTTCCGGCATTTCCAACAAGCAGAAGGCCGATGTGCGCCAACGCTATGCCGAAGGCAAAGCCAGCCGCGAAGAGCTGCTGGAATCGGAAATGAAGTCCTACCACAGCCCAGGCACCTGCACTTTCTACGGCACTGCCAACACCAACCAGCTGGTGATGGAAGTAATGGGCCTGCACCTGCCGGGCGCATCGTTCGTCAACCCGTACACCCCACTGCGTGATGCGCTCACCGCCGAGGCCGCGCAGCAGGTCACGCGCATGACCAAGGCCAGCGGCAGCTTCATGCCTCTGGGCGAAATCGTCGATGAAAAGGCGCTGGTCAACTCCATCGTCGCCTTGCACGCCACCGGCGGCTCGACCAACCACACCTTGCACATCCCGGCGATCGCCCAGGCGGCGGGTATCCAGCTCACCTGGCAAGACATGGCCGACCTCTCCGAAGTGGTGCCGACCCTGTCCCACGTCTACCCCAATGGCAAGGCCGACATCAACCACTTCCAGGCGGCCGGCGGCATGGCCTTCCTGATCCGCGAGCTGCTCGACGCGGGGCTGCTGCACGAAGACGTCAACACCGTCGCCGGCCATGGCCTGCGCCGCTATACCCAGGAGCCGTTCCTCGACAATGGCAAGCTGGTGTGGCGCGAAGGGCCGCAACACAGCCTGGACGAAAGCATCCTGCGCCCGGTGGCGCGGCCGTTCTCGGCCGAAGGCGGCCTCCGGGTGATGGAAGGCAACCTCGGCCGTGGCGTGATGAAAGTGTCGGCCGTCGCCGCCGAGCACCAGGTGGTCGAGGCCCCGGCACGGGTGTTCCACGATCAGCAGTCGCTGGCCGAAGCGTTCAAGGCCGGTGAGCTGGAGTGCGATTTTGTCGCCGTGGTGCGTTTCCAGGGGCCACGTTGCAACGGCATGCCGGAACTGCACAAGCTCACGCCATTCCTTGGCGTGCTGCAAGACCGTGGCTTCAAGGTGGCGCTGGTGACCGACGGGCGCATGTCCGGTGCCTCGGGCAAGATCCCGGCGGCCATCCACGTTTGCCCCGAAGCTTATGACGGTGGCCCGCTGGCACGGGTGCGCGATGGTGATATCGTGCGGGTCGATGGTGTCGAAGGCACGCTGCGGGTGATGGTGTCGGCCGAAGAACTGGCCAGCCGTGACCTGCCGCCGGCGCCCCAGGGCAACGACCTGGGCTGCGGGCGCGAGCTGTTCGGCTTCATGCGCATGGCGTTCAGCCCGGCAGAGCAGGGCGCCAGTGCCTTTACCTCGGCCCTGGAGAACCTCAAATGAAGGACCTGCTGGTTGGCGACATCGGCGGCACCAATGCCCGTTTTGCGTTGTGGCGTGACAACCAGCTGCATGAGGTAAAAGTCTTCGCCACCGCGGACTACACCAGCCCCGAGCAGGCCATCGAGGCGTATCTGCATGGCCAGGGCATCGCCCGCGGCGGCCTGGCGGCGGTGTGCCTGGCGGTGGCCGGGCCGGTCGATGGCGATGAGTTTCGCTTTACCAACAATCACTGGCGCCTGAGCCGGGGTGCCTTCTGCAAGACCTTGCAGGTCGGGCGGCTGTTGCTGATCAACGACTTCACCGCCATGGCGCTGGGCATGACCCGCCTGCGCGAGGGTGAGTTCCGCGAGGTGTGCCCCGGCCAGGCCGACCCGGCGCGGCCGGCGCTGGTGATCGGGCCAGGTACCGGGCTGGGCGTGGGCTCGCTGTTGCGCCTTGGCGAGCAGCACTGGCAGGCTTTGCCAGGGGAGGGCGGGCATGTCGACCTGCCGGTGGGCAATGCCCGCGAAGCGGCGATCCACCAGCAGATCCACGGGCAGATCGGCCATGTCAGTGCCGAGACGGTGCTCAGTGGCGGCGGCCTGGTGCGGCTGTACCAGGCGATGTGCGCGCTGGACGGCGACATACCTCGGCACACTTCCCCGGCGCAGATCACCGATGCCGCGCTGGGCGGCGAGCCGCGGGCGCTGGCGGTGGTCGAGCAGTTCTGCCGGTTTCTCGGCCGAGTCGCTGGTAACAATGTTCTCACGCTGGGCGCGCGGGGCGGGGTCTATATTGTCGGCGGCGTGATCCCGCGTTTTGCCGAACTGTTCGTGCGCAGCGGGTTCGCTGCGAGCTTTGCCGACAAGGGTTGCATGAGTGGCTATTTCGCTGGCGTGCCGGTGTGGCTGGTGACGGCAGAGTTTTCCGGGTTGCTGGGGGCCGGGGTGGCTTTGCAGCAGGCGCTGGATCACGGGTAGTTGAAGGGGGCCGCTGTGCGGCCCATCCGACCGGTCCGGCGCCCCGGCAAGGCCGCTCCTACAGTGGACCGCAGATCTTTCTGGCATTGCGCGGTCCCTGTAGGAGCGGCCTTGCCGGGGCGCCGGACCGGTCGGATGGGGCGCACAGCGGCCCCAATAACAGGCAACCAAGACCTGTAACAAACAAGAGGAAGGACCACCTTGAGCACTGCCGGCAAATCGATCCTGATGGTCGACGACGACCAGGAAATCCGCGAACTGCTGCAAACCTACCTGAGCCGCTCCGGCTTCCAGGTGCATGCCGAAGCCGACGGTGCAGGCTTTCGCCGCGCGCTGGAAAGCACCCCTTGCGACCTGGTCATCCTCGACGTCATGCTCCCCGACGAAGACGGTTTCAGCCTGTGCCGCTGGGTCCGCCAGCACCCGCGCCAGGCCCGTGTGCCGATCATCATGCTCACCGCCAGCTCCGACGAGGCCGACCGGGTCATCGGCCTGGAGCTGGGCGCCGACGACTACCTGGGCAAACCCTTCAGTCCGCGCGAGCTGCAAGCGCGGATCAAGGCCTTGCTGCGCCGCGCCGAGTTCGGTCAGGCGGCGCCGGGCAGTGCCGTGCTGGCCTTCGATGACTGGCGCCTGGACACGGTCAGCCACCGGCTGTTTCACCGTGATGGCGAAGAGGTGATCCTCTCTGGCGCCGATTTCGCCCTGCTCAAGCTGTTCCTCGACCACCCGCAACAGATCCTCGACCGCGACACCATCGGCAACGCCACCCGTGGCCGCGAACCGATGCCGCTGGACCGCATCGTCGACATGGCGGTCAGCCGCCTGCGCCAGCGCCTGCGTGATACCGACAAACCTCCTCGGCTCATCCGCACCGTGCGCGGCAGTGGCTACCTGCTGGCGGCACATGTCTGCTGTGCGCCCTGAGCGGCGCTGGCGCCTGCTGCCGCGCTCGCTGCTAGGGCGCATGCTGCTGCTGACCCTGCTGGTCGTGCTGCTGGCCCAAGGCTTGTCCAGCATCATCTGGGTTGCCCAGTTGCGCGCCAGTCAACTGCAAGGCCTGCGTGCCAGTGCCAGCAGCCTGGCCCATTCGATGAGCGCCAGCGTCAGTTACTTCCGCTCGCTGCCGGTGGGCTATCGGCCGTTGGTGCTCGACCAGTTGCGCAGCATGGGCGGCACGCGGTTTTTTGTGTCGCTCAACGCCACGCCGCTGGACATGCAGGCACTGCCCGTCACACCGCGCAAGCAGGCGGTGATCGATGTGTTCCAGCAGGTACTGCATGAGCGGCTGGGTTCGCAGATGGAAATTTCCGTGGAGTTCGTCGGGCCAGACGACCTGCGCATCTTCAACAGCGGCCTCAAGCTCGACGAGTTGCCACGTTCCTGGGCGCATTACTCGCTGACCCTGGAACCGCTGAAACCACCGGTACTGGTCACGCAGATTCGCCTGGCTGAGGGCGAGTGGCTGTACATCGCTTCGCTGCTGCCCGAGCCGTACACCAGCCTGGAAGCCGAACGCCTGCCCCGCCAGCAGATCGGTTTCATTGTGCTGACCACGGCCTTGTTGCTGTTGTTCATCGGCTTGCTGGTGCACTGGCAGAGCTGGCCGCTCAAGCGCCTGGCACGGGCTGCGCGGGAGATGTCGCTGGGTGCCGATGTGGCGCCAGTGGCCGAAGGTGGTGGCAGCGAAGTGGTCGAGGTCAGCCGGGCATTCAACAGCATGCGCGAGCGCATCAGCCGCTACCTCACCGAACGCAGCCAGCTGTTCAGCGCCATTTCCCATGATCTGCGTACGCCGATCACCCGCTTGCGCCTGCGTGTCGAACTGCTGGAGGACGAGCGCCTGCAGGCCAAGTTCAGCCAGGACCTCGACGAGCTGGAGCTGCTGGTCAAAGGCGCGTTGCAGTGCGTGAAGGACACCGACATCCACGAGAACATCGAGCCGGTCGACCTTAACCAGGTGCTGGAGATCCTGGCCGAACCTTACCTGGGCGATGGCCGCATCACGCTCGATGGCCGGGCACTGGCGCCATACCCGGGCAAGCCGTTGGCGCTGCGGCGCTGCATCGGCAACCTGATCGACAACGCCATCAAGTATGGCGAGCGGGCACGGCTGCGCATCATCGACGGGGCCGAGGGCTTTGTGCTGCAGGTGGACGACCAGGGACCGGGGGTGCCGCAGCAGCAACTGGAGCAGGTGTTCGAGCCGCATTTCCGCCTGGCCGGGCAGCAGCAGGGGTATGGGCTGGGGTTGGGCATTGCGCGCAACATTGCCCATAGCCATGGGGGGGAGGTGAGCTTGCTGAACCTGCGTGAGGGCGGGTTACGGGTGACCTTGTACCTGCCGCGGGGTCTGGACTGATTTTTTGTGTTGGCTGTGCTGGCCTCTTCGCGGGTAAACCCGCTCCTACAACGACCGGGTAAGGGCCTCTTCGCGGGTAAACCCGCTCCTACAACGGCCGCGTAAGGGCCTCTGCGTGGGTAAACCCGCTCCTGCAGGGATTGCGCTGCACGTGTAGGAGCGGGTTTACCCGCGAAGAGGCCCGCACAGGCAACCGAAATGTCACCGCCCAGTGACAATCCCGCCGTCCTTCGTGACATCCGCCCATACCCCGCTGGCTAGAATTCGCAAACGACTGGCAAGGATCACGCTGGCCCATGAACACCCTCAATCTGCCGCCCACCAGCTGGCTCAACGCCCCGGCCCATTCCGCCTGGCGCCTGGCCGAAGCACAGCGCCTGCTAACCTTCGCCAAGGCCGCGAAACTGCCCGATGGCTTCGGCAACCTGGACGCCAACGGGCAACTCGCCCACGGTGCCCGCGCCGAAACCATGAACACCGCCCGCATGGCCCATTGCTTCGCCCTGGCCCACCTGCAGGGTATCCCCGGTTGCCTGGCCTACGCCGAACATGGTGTGGCCGCCCTGCGCGGGGCCATGCAGGACGCCAGCTACGGCGGCTGGTTCGCCCACCCCGGGGGCCAGGAAGACAGCGGCAAGGCCGCCTATCTGCACGCCTTCGTCGCCCTTGCTGCCAGTTCGGCCGTGGTGGCCGGTGCAACCGATGCCCACGCCTTGCTGGCAGACGCCATCCAGGTGATCGAAACGCACTTCTGGAGCGAAGCCGAAGGTGCCCTTCGGGAAACCTTTTCCCGCGCCTGGCAACTGCCTGAGCCGTACCGTGGCGCCAACAGCAACATGCACGCGACCGAGGCCTTCCTGGCCCTGGCAGACGTCACCGGCAACAGCCTTTGGTTGCAACGCGCCCTGCGTATCGCCGAACGCATCATCCATGGCCACGCCGCTACCAACGGTTATCGGGTCATTGAGCATTTCGACGCCCATTGGCAGCCGCTGCCGGATTACAACCACGAACACCCCGCCGACCACTTCCGGCCGTATGGCACTACGCCCGGGCATGCCCTGGAATGGTCGCGGTTGCTGTTGCATCTGGAGGCCAGTCTCGAGCAGGCCGGCCTGCAGGCTCCGCAGTGGCTGCAAGGGTGTGCCCGCGCCCTGTTCGATACAGCCTGCCAGCAAGCCTGGAACGCCGATGGCGAACCGGGTTTCGTCTACACCCTGGACTGGGCCGATCGCCCGGTAGTGCATGCACGCTTGCACTGGGTGCACGCGGAAGCCTGCGCCGCTGCAGCAGCCCTGTTGCAGCGTACCGGCGAGGCACGGTACGAGCAGTGGTACCGCAACTGCTGGGGCTTTATCGCCAACCACTTCGTCGACCCTGTCGCTGGCAGCTGGCACCACGAACTCGATGCCCACACCCGGCCAGCCGGGACTATCTGGCCGGGCAAACCTGACCTGTATCACGCCTATCAGGCACTGCTGCTGCCAGGCTTGCCGCTGGCACCGAGCCTGGCCAGCAACCTGGCCGGCAATGTAACCAGATGATGACATTCACGCATCGCTTCGTTACCTGGCGAAGCGGGCTCGCTGTTTAGACTCCATGCTACGCAAGCGATCGACTTGCACGGCATAACAACAAGAAAGGTGCTTCGATGAATTCCACGCTCCGTCTCGCTGCCGCTATATCCCTGGCCTCTTTACTCCCGCTCGGCGCCCAGGCTGCCGAATCCAAAGGCAGTGTCGAAGTGGTGCACTGGTGGACGTCCGGCGGTGAAAAAGCGGCGGTCGATGTGCTCAAGGCACAGGTCGAAAAAGACGGCTTTACCTGGAAGGACGGCGCCGTTGCCGGTGGTGGCGGTGCCACGGCCATGACCGTACTGAAAAGCCGCGCCGTCGCTGGCAACCCGCCAGGTGTGGCGCAGATCAAAGGCCCGGACATCCAGGACTGGGCGGCCACCGGCCTGCTCGACGCCGATGTGCTCAAGGATGTGGCCAAGCAAGAAAAGTGGGACTCGCTGCTCGACAAGAAGGTTGCCGACACCGTGAAGTACGACGGTGACTACGTTGCCGTTCCGGTGAACATTCACCGCATCAACTGGCTGTGGATCAACCCGGAAGTGTTCAAGAAGGCCGGTATCGACAAAGCGCCCGCCACCCTCGACGAGTTCTACGCTGCTGCCGACAAGCTCAAGGCCGCTGGCTTCATCCCCCTGGCCCACGGTGGCCAGCCGTGGCAGGACAGCACCGTGTTCGAAAGCGTGGTGCTGGCGGTGATGGGCGCCGATGGCTACAAAAAGGCCATGGTCGACCTCGACAGCGCGACCCTGACCGGCCCGCAAATGGTCAAGGCGTTGACCGAGCTGAAAAAGGTCGCCACCTACATGGACCCGGATGGCAAGGGCCAGGACTGGAACCTGGAAGCGGCCAAGGTCATCAACGGCAAGGCCGGCATGCAAATCATGGGCGACTGGGCCAAGAGCGAGTGGACCCTGGCGAAGAAAACCGCCGGCAAGGATTACCAGTGCGTGCCATTCCCCGGTACCGACAAGGCCTTCTTGTACAACATCGACTCGCTGGTGGTGTTCAAGCAGAACAACCCCGGCACCTCTGCCGGCCAGCAGGACATCGCGCGCAAGGTGCTGGGTGAGGATTTCCAGAAGGTCTTCAGCACCAACAAGGGTTCGATCCCGGTGCGTAACGACATGCTCGCCGACATGGGCAAGTACGGTTTCGACGCCTGCGCACAAACCTCCGCCAAGGACTTCCTCGCCGACGCCAAGACCGGCGGCCTGCAGCCGAGCATGGCGCACAACATGGCCACCACGCTGGCCGTGCAGGGCGCGTTCTTCGATGTGGTGACCAACTACATCAACGACCCCAAGGCCGACCCGGCCGATGCGGCGAAGAAGCTGGCAGCGGCGATCAAGGCTGCCCAGTAAAAGCTGACGCGACTCCGTTGTAGGAGCGGCCTTGCGTCGCGATGGGCTGCGCAGCAGCCCCAAAACCTGCGCACTCAATCTTTCAGGTAGGTGTCGACCTTGAGTCCCTCGGGGCTGCTTTGCAGCCCATCGCGACGCAAGGCCGCTCCTACAGGGGAGTGCGGCGCCTTTGAGGTGAACCATGACCACAACCACCGCCCAACTGCGGGCCTCACCCCTGGACGCACTGCAGCGCTGGCTACCCAAACTGGTGCTGGCGCCGAGCATGTTCATTGTCCTGGTGGGCTTCTACGGCTACATCCTCTGGACCTTCGTGCTGTCCTTCACCACCTCGACCTTCCTGCCCACCTACAAGTGGGCCGGCCTGGCGCAATACGCCCGGCTGTTCGACAACGACCGTTGGTGGGTCGCCAGCAAGAACCTGCTGCTGTTCGGCGGCCTGTTCATCGCCATCAGCCTGGCCATCGGCGTGCTGCTGGCGGTATTGCTCGACCAGCGCATCCGCCGCGAGGGCTTTATCCGCACCATTTACCTGTACCCCATGGCACTGTCGATGATTGTCACCGGCACCGCCTGGAAGTGGCTGCTCAACCCCGGCATGGGCCTGGACAAGCTGCTGCGCGACTGGGGCTGGGAGGGCTTTCGCCTGGACTGGCTGATCGACCCTGACCGGGTGGTGTACTGCCTGGTGATCGCCGCCGTGTGGCAGGCTTCGGGGTTCATCATGGCGATGTTCCTTGCCGGCCTGCGCGGCGTCGACCAATCGATCATCCGCGCCGCGCAGATCGACGGCGCCAGCCTGCCGCGCATCTACTGGACGGTCGTGCTGCCCAGCCTGCGACCGGTGTTCTTCAGCGCACTGATGATCCTCTCGCACATCGCCATCAAGAGCTTCGACCTGGTGGCAGCGATGACCGCCGGTGGCCCGGGCTACTCGTCCGACCTGCCCGCCATGTTCATGTATTCGTTCACCTTCAGCCGCGGCCAGATGGGCATGGGCTCGGCCAGCGCCATTCTCATGCTGGGGGCAATCCTGGCGATCCTCGTGCCGTACCTGTACTCGGAGCTGCGGAGCAAACGCCATGCATAGCCCTACCAACAAGGCGCCGCTGAGCGCAAGCCGTATCGCCATCCACGCCGTATTGCTGGCTGCCGTGCTGCTTTACCTGGTGCCGCTGGTGGTGATGCTGCTGACCAGCTTCAAGTCCCCGGAAGACATCAGCAGCGGTAACCTGCTGAGCTGGCCGACGGTGATCACCGGCATCGGCTGGGTCAAGGCCTGGGGCACGGTCAGCGGGTACTTCTGGAACTCGATCATGATCACCGTGCCGGCGGTGCTGATCTCCACCGCCATCGGTGCGTTGAACGGCTATGTGCTGTCGATGTGGCGCTTCCGCGGTTCGCAGCTGTTCTTCGGCCTGCTGCTGTTCGGCTGCTTCCTGCCGTTCCAGACCGTATTGCTGCCGGCCTCGTTCACCCTCGGCAAGCTCGGCCTGGCCAGCACCACCAGCGGTCTGGTGCTGGTGCACGTGGTGTATGGCCTGGCCTTCACCACGCTGTTCTTCCGCAACTTTTACGTGAGCATCCCCGACGCGCTGGTCAAGGCGGCCCGCCTTGACGGTGCCGGGTTCTTCAACATCTTCCGCCGCATCATCCTGCCGATGTCGACGCCGATCATCATGGTCTGCCTGATCTGGCAGTTCACCCAGATCTGGAACGACTTCCTGTTCGGCGTGGTGTTTTCCAGCGGCGACTCGCAACCGATCACCGTGGCCCTGAACAACCTGGTCAACACCAGCACCGGGGCCAAGGAATACAACGTCGACATGGCGGCGGCGATGATCGCCGGCCTGCCAACCCTGCTGGTCTACGTGGTGGCAGGCAAATATTTCGTGCGCGGGCTGACCGCCGGCGCGGTCAAGGGGTAAGTCATGGCAACGCTCGAACTGCGCAATGTGAACAAGACCTACGGCAGCGGCCTGCCAGATACCCTCAAGGACATCCAGCTGTCGATCAGGGACGGCGAGTTCCTGATCCTGGTCGGCCCGTCGGGCTGCGGCAAGTCGACCTTGATGAACTGCATCGCCGGCCTGGAGCAGATCACCGGTGGGGCGATTCTCATCGACCAGCAAGACGTCAGCGGCATGAGCCCCAAGGACCGCGACATCGCCATGGTGTTCCAGTCCTATGCGTTGTACCCGACCATGAGCGTGCGCGAGAACATCGAGTTTGGCCTGAAGATCCGCAAAATGCCCCAGGCCGCCATCGACGAAGAGGTGGCGCGGGTGGCCAAGCTGCTGCAGATCGAGCACCTGCTGGCGCGCAAACCGGCGCAGCTGTCCGGTGGCCAGCAACAGCGGGTGGCCATGGGCCGGGCGCTGGCGCGGCGGCCGAAGATCTACCTGTTCGACGAGCCGCTGTCCAACCTGGACGCCAAGCTGCGGGTCGAGATGCGCACCGAAATGAAACTGATGCACCAGCGCCTGAAGACCACCACCGTGTACGTCACCCATGACCAGATCGAAGCCATGACCCTGGGCGACAAGGTGGCGGTGATGAAGGACGGCATCATCCAGCAGTTCGGTACCCCGCAGCAGATCTACAACGACCCGGCCAACCAGTTTGTCGCCAGTTTCATCGGCTCGCCGCCCATGAACTTCATTCCGGTGCGTCTGAAACAACAGGACGGTCGCCTGCTCGCCCTGCTCGACAGCGGCCAGGCGCGTTGCGAGCTGCCATTGGGGCTGGCCGCCGACCCACTGGATGGCCGCGAGATCATCCTTGGCATACGCCCCGAGCAGATTGCCCTGGGGGCAGGGGAGGGCAACGGCCTGCCAGGCATCCGTGCCGAGGTGCAGGTGACCGAGCCCACCGGGCCGGACCTGCTGGTGTTCGTCACCCTCAACCAGACCAAGGTGTGCTGCCGCCTGGCGCCGGATGTGGCGTGCCAGGTCGGTGCCAGCCTCAACCTGCAATTCGACCCGGCCCGGGTGCTGCTGTTCGACGCCAACAGCGGCGAGCGCCTGCACCTGGCCAGCAGTGCCACCACCGCAAAGGACAACGTGGCTCACTTCAAAGGCCGTTAACTCGTCTACACCATCAATAAGAAAAAAGAGGACGCAAAGGGATGGAACAGCGCAAACGCATCAGGACACTGGGTTCGCTGGCATTGCTCGCCGTGGTCGGCAGCGGCAGCGCGCAAGCTGCCGAGGCTTTCTCCAGTGAGTCGAAATGGATGACCGGCGACTGGGGCGGCACCCGTACCGAGCTGCTGGACAAAGGCTATGACTTTACCCTCGATTACGTCGGCGAGGTGGCCGGCAACCTGCACGGCGGCTACAACGACGACAAGACGGCCCGCTACAGCGACCAGTTCGCCCTGGGCGCGCACCTGGACCTGCAGAAGATTTTTGGCTGGCACGACGCCGAGTTCAAGCTGGCGATCACCGAGCGCAGTGGCCGCAACCTGTCCAACGACCGTATCAGCGACCCGCGCGCCGGGCAGTTCAGCTCGGTACAGGAAGTGTGGGGCCGTGGCCAGACCTGGCGCCTGACCCAGATGTGGATCAAGCAGAAATACTTCGACGGTGCGCTGGATGTGAAATTTGGCCGCTTCGGCGAGGGCGAGGACTTCAACAGCTTCCCTTGCGACTTCCAGAACCTGGCCTTCTGCGGCTCGCAAGTGGGCAACTGGGTCGGCGGCATCTGGTACAACTGGCCGGTAAGCCAGTGGGCGCTGCGGGTGAAATACAACATCACCCCGGAATTCTTCGTGCAGGTCGGTGCCTTCGAGCAGAACCCGTCCAACCTGGAAACCGGCAACGGCTTCAAGCTCAGTGGCAGTGGCACCAAGGGCGCGATCCTGCCGGTGGAGGCGGTGTGGTCACCCAAGGTCAACGGCCTGCCGGGTGAGTACCGCCTGGGCTACTACTACAGCACGGCCAAGGCCGACGATGTATTCGACGACGTTAACGGCAACCCGCAGGCGCTGAGCGGCGAGGCCTTCAAGTCGCACTCCAGCAAACACGGCTGGTGGGTGGTGGCGCAGCAGCAGGTCACCGCCAACGCGGGGGACGTCAACCGTGGCCTGAGCCTGTTCGCCAACTTCACCGTGCACGACAAGGCCACCAACGTGGTCGACAACTACCAGCAGGTGGGGCTGGTCTACAAGGGCGCCTTCGATGCCCGGCCCAAGGACGATATCGGTTTTGGCGTGGCACGTATTCATGTGAATGACGACGTGAAGAAACGCGCCGAGCTGCTGAACGCCCAGAGCGGCATCAACGACTACGACAACCCGGGTTTCGTGCCGCTGCAGCGTTCCGAGTACAACGCCGAGCTCTACTACGGCTTCCATGTCACCAACTGGCTGACCGTGCGGCCCAACCTGCAGTACATCAAGAGCCCGGGCGGGGTGGATGACGTGGACAACGCGCTGGTCGCAGGCTTGAAGATTCAGTCGTCATTCTGAGGGCATTTGTTGTAAATTTACGCCAATCCATTTTCGGCTCCCGGCAACCACTGGCCTGCAGTGGTTGTCGGGGATAGGCCGAGACAGCGCTATCTCAAACAACAAGAGCTCTGAACCATGCCCGAACATCCGCTCCATCGCTTCTTCACCTCGCAGCGGCCACGGCCGACATTCGAGTGGGAGCGTTACCAGCAGCGCGATGTATTGATCATCGATCACCCCCGTTGCCAGGCGGTGTTCAGCCGCCAGGGCGCACAGTTGCTGCACTTTCAGCCGGCGGGCGAGCGGCCCTGGCTGTGGTGTGCCGAGCAGTGGCCGCAAGTGGGCGCGATCCGCGGTGGCGTACCGGTGTGCTGGCCTTGGTATGGCCGCCACCCCAGCGAAGACCTGTGGCCTGCGCATGGTTGGGCACGGCTGCTGGACTGGAAGCTGGTAGACAGCCGCGAGGACGAGGAGGGCGTGACGCTGAAGTGGCGGCTGGACCTGTGCGACTGGCAAGTCGACCTGCATGCCCGGCTGGGCAGCCGCATGGAGCTGAGCCTGAGCACTGAGCACCAGGACAGCGAACCCTGCCAGTTGAGCCATGCCCTGCTGGCCTACTGGCGTATCAGTGACGTGTCCGAGATAGCGCTATCCGGGCTTGAGGATATCGAAGGCTACGACCGCCTGAACCGCCAGGCCTGCCGTGAAGATGGCGCCCTGAAGCTCAAGGGCGGCTGCCAGAAGGTCTACCCCGGCACGCCGCGCGTACAACTGCAGGACCCGGCCTGGCAGCGCGAGCTGTGCATCGATACCGGTGACAGCGATGACACCGTGGTCTGGCACCCCGGCAATCGCCCACTGATGGGCGTGACCGGCCGCGAAACGCAGGGTTTTGTCTGCGTCGAAGCCGCCAGCGGCAGCGGTGAGGGCCTTAGCCTGGCGCCGGGGCAGCGTGCGCACCTGCGCTTGCAGGCGCACCGGCTTAGCTGAGTTCGTCGTCCTCGATCGGGTAGCGGCTGGCGTTCAGGCTTTCCTTGATCTTGCGCAGGTGCGGCTGGAAGTCCACGCCGCGGCGCAGGGTCATGCCGGTGGCCAGCACGTCGAGCACGGTCAACTGGATGATTCGCGACGTCATCGGCATGTAGATGTCGGTGTCCTCCGGCAGCGGAATGTGCAGGCTCAGGCTGCAGGCGTTGGCCAGCGGCGAGCCGGCGGCGGTCAGGCCCAGTACCGAAGCGCCGTTTTCGCGGGCCAGGCGTGCCACTTCGACCAGTTCGCGGGTGCGCCCGGTGTAGGAAATGATCACGAACAGGTCGCCGGTGTGCGCTACCGAGGCCAGCATGCGTTGCATCAGCACGTCGGCATGGGCTGACACCGCCAGGTTGAAGCGGAAGAACTTGTGCTGCGCATCCAGGGCTACCGGGGCCGAGGCGCCGAGGCCGAAGAAGTGGATCTGCCGGGCCTGGATCATCATGTCCACGGCGCGGCTGACCTGCGCCGGGTCAAGTTGCTGGCAGGCGCTGTCGAGCGAGGCGATGGCACTGGCGAAGATCTTCTGGGTATAGGCGGCCGGGTCATCGTCGGCCTCTACTGCACGGCTGACATAGGCGGCGCCGCTGGCCAGGCTCTGTGCCAGTTGCAGCTTCAGTTCCGGGTAGCCGCTGACGCCGAACGAGCGGCAGAAGCGGTTGACGGTCGGCTCGCTGACCTTGGCCGCCTGGGCCAGCGCAGCGATGCTGAAACGGGTGGCTTGTTGCGGGTTGAGCAGGATGACTTCGGCGACTTTGCGTTCGGCCTTGTTCAGCTCGTCGAGGCGGCCCTGGATCTGTTCCAGGAGGTTTCGCACGCGGTCCATGGGTGTGTCCTTGGGTCGGGAAGACAGCCGGCTGTGGGAGCAGCAGGCTTTTTGCACGGTCGTCTATCGTACTGTCGGTGCGGTTGGCGTACCACTTGTCTGTAACACTTGTGTGTAATGTTGTGGTTTTTACTACATTATCCCTTGAAAACCGTATGTGAAAGCGGTATTCCTAGACCAACTTTAGGAAAGAACCAACATCATGGCTGCGATCAGTGTCGAACCTTGCACCTTTGCCCTGTTTGGCGCCCTCGGCGACCTGGCATTGCGCAAGCTGTTTCCTGCGCTCTACCAGCTCGACCGGGCCAATTTGTTGCACCCGGACACCCGCCTGCTGGCGCTGGCCCGTGAAGCCGGCAGCGCGCAGGCGCACCTGGACCACATCGAAGCCCATTTGCGCCGGCATGTGCCCGAGGCCGATATCGAGCCCGCCGCGCTGGGCCGCTTCCTCGCCAGGCTGAGCTATCAGCACCTGGACTTCCTGCAGCCCGAGGGCTACCAGGCACTGGCCGAGCAGTTGCCCGGTGAACTGCCGTTGATCGCCTACTTTGCCACGGCGGCGGCGGTGTACGGGGCCATCTGCGAGAACCTTGACAAGGCCGGCCTGGCTGCGCGCACCCGGGTGGTGCTGGAAAAGCCCATTGGCCACGACCTGGAGTCGTCGCGCCGGGTCAATGATGCCGTGGCGCGGTTCTTTCCGGAAAACCGGGTCTACCGCATTGACCACTACCTGGGCAAGGAAACGGTGCAGAACCTGATTGCCCTGCGCTTCGCCAACAGCCTGTTCGAAACCCAGTGGAACCAGAATTCCATCTCCCACGTGGAGATTACCGTCGCGGAAAAGGTCGGCATCGAGGGCCGCTGGGGCTATTTCGACAAGGCTGGCCAGCTGCGCGACATGATCCAGAACCACCTGCTGCAGCTGCTGTGCCTGATTGCCATGGACCCACCCAGCGAACTGTCCGCCGATGCCATCCGCGACGAGAAGGTAAAGGTGCTGAAGGCCTTGGCACCGATCACCGGCGACGGGTTGAGCACCCGCGTGGTGCGTGGCCAGTACATTGCCGGCTACAGCGACGGCAAGCCGGTGCCGGGCTACCTGGAGGAAGACAACGCCAATGCCCAGAGCGACACCGAAACCTTCGTCGCCCTGCGCGCCGACATCCGCAACTGGCGCTGGTCGGGCGTGCCGTTCTACCTGCGCACCGGTAAGCGCATGCCGCAAAAGCTCTCGCAGATCGTCATCCACTTCAAGGAAACGCCGCATTACATCTTCGCCCCGGAACAGCGTTTGCAGATCGGTAACAAGCTGATCATCCGCCTGCAACCGGACGAAGGCATTTCTTTACGGGTGATGACCAAGGAGCAGGGCCTGGACAAGGGCATGCAATTGCGCAGCGGCCCATTGCAGCTGAATTTTTCCGACACCTGGCGCAGTGCGCGAATTCCGGATGCCTATGAGCGTTTGCTGCTCGAAGTGATGCGTGGCAACCAGAACCTGTTCGTGCGCAAGGACGAAATCGAGTATGCCTGGAAGTGGTGCGACCAGTTGATCGCCGGCTGGCGTAACGCGGGCGATGCGCCCAAGCCTTACGCGGCGGGGTCCTGGGGGCCGATGAGCTCGATTGCACTGATCACACGCGATGGGAGGGCGTGGTATGGGGATATCTGAACTGAAACTGCCGGCGGCGGTGAAGGTACACGCGCTGGCAGATGCCAAGGCGCTGGCCGCCACTCAAGCCCACGACGTGGCCGAACGCCTGCGTGCGGCGATTGCTGCCAGGGGCCAGGCCTGCCTGGTGTTGTCCGGTGGCCGCAGCCCGGTGCCGTTCCTGGAAAAACTCGCCAGCGAGCGCCTGGACTGGGCCAAGGTCACGGTCAGCCTGGCCGATGAACGCTGGGTGCCGGTTGAACACGCCGACAGCAACGCCGGGCTGCTGGCCCGCCACCTGCTGAAGGGCGAGGCGGCCAAGGCGCGCTTCGTTGGCCTGTACCAGCAAGCGGAAAACCTTGATGCCGCTGCGCTCAAGGCCGACCAGGCCCTCGCTGCGCTGCCGCCAATCGACGTGCTGGTGCTGGGCATGGGGGACGATGGCCATACCGCCTCGCTGTTCCCCGCCAGCCCGAACCTGGAAGCAGGCCTGGACCTGGCCAACCCGCGCCGCTGCCTGCCGTTGCTGGCGCCGAGCGTGCCGCACCAGCGTTTGTCGATGACCCGTTCGCTGCTGGCCAGCGCTGCCTTTATCGCGCTGTCCGTGCAAGGCCAGGGCAAACTCGCTACCCTGCGCGCCGCGCTGGCTGGCAACGACCTTACTGAAATGCCGATTCGCGCTTTTCTTCACGACCCCCTGGACATCTACTGGTGCCCATGAGCCAAGGATCCACAGTCATGACCACCCTCGAACGCCCACAGCCAAAGCTCTCGATGGCCGACAAAGCCGCGCGGATCGACGCCATTTGCGAAAAGGCGCGCATCCTGCCGGTAATCACCATCGCCCGTGAGCAAGACATCCTGCCACTGGCTGATGCCCTGGCCGCAGGCGGCATCCGTACCCTGGAAGTGACCTTGCGCTCGCAGCATGGCCTGAAGGCCATTCAGGTGCTGCGTGAGCAGCGCCCGGAACTGTGCGTCGGCGCCGGCACCGTGCTTGATCGCAGCATGTTTGCTGCCGTTGAAGCTGCGGGTGCGCAATTTGTCGTTACCCCGGGTATTACCCAGGACATTCTCGAAGCGGGTGTCGACAGCGAGATCCCGCTGCTGCCAGGCATCAGCACGCCGTCCGAAATCATGATGGGCTACGCCCTGGGCTACCGCCGCTTCAAGCTGTTCCCGGCAGAAATCAGCGGTGGCGTGGCGGCGATCAAGGCCTTTGGCGGGCCGTTCGGTGATATTCGTTTCTGCCCTACGGGCGGCGTGAACCCGGCCAACGTGCGCAATTACATGGCCTTGCCGAATGTGATGTGCGTGGGGGGTACCTGGATGCTCGACAGCAGCTGGATCAAGAACGGCGACTGGGCGCGGATCGAAGCGTGCAGTGCCGAAGCGATGGCGCTGTTGGACGCCAACTGAATTTGTTGTGTGCTTTACGGCTTATTGGGGCGCTTGGTCGGCGCCCCTTTTTTTGCCTGAGGTTTTTGCATTGCCTTTGCTGGCCTCTTCGCGGGTAAACCCGCTCCTACAACGGGTTGCGTTCCCATGTAGGAGCGGGTTCACCCGCGAAGAGGCCAGAACAGGCCAACAAAAAAGCCCGCATCAAACGATGCGGGCTTCTTCATTCATCACACCAGGGCTCAGGCCGCCTTGGCTTCCTGCTGGCTCAGCGAGCGGTTCAGCGCGCTGAACAGGGCCTTGAAGCTGGCGGTAGTGATGTTTTCATCGATACCCACACCATGCACCGGGCGGCCACCGGCCACGCGCAGTTCGATGTAGGCCGCAGCCTTGGCATTGGTGCCGGCACCAATCGCGTGCTCGTTGTAGTCCATGATCTCTACCGCAATCGGCAGGCCGGCAACCAGGGCTTCCAGGGCGCCGTTGCCCTTGCCGCGCCAGTGCAGGGTGGTTTCGCCTTCACCGGCAACTTCCACTTCCACGGCGCTGTGGCCGTTTTCTTCCTGCAGGCGGTGGCTGACCAGCGCATACGGCGCGTTGGCCTGGAGGTATTCCTTGTGCAGCAGGCTGTAGATCTGCTGGGCGGTCATTTCCAGGCCCAGGCGGTCGGTTTCACCCTGTACCACCTGGCTGAACTCGATCTGCATGCGGCGTGGCAGGCTGATGCCGTATTCCTGCTCGAGCAGGTAGGTGATGCCGCCTTTACCCGACTGGCTGTTGACGCGGATCACCGCCTCGTAGCTGCGGCCGATATCGGCCGGGTCGATCGGCAGGTACGGCACTTCCCACCGCTCGCCTTCCTGCTGCTTGGCGAAGCCCTTGCGGATGGCGTCCTGGTGCGAACCGGAGAACGCGGTGTGAACCAGGTCGCCCACATACGGGTGACGCGGGTGCACCGGCAGTTGGTTGCACTCTTCGACGACTTTGCGCACGCCGTCGATGTCGGAGAAGTCCAGTTGCGGGTCGATGCCCTGGGTGTACAGGTTCAGCGCCAAGGTCACCAGGTCGACGTTGCCGGTACGTTCGCCGTTGCCGAACAGGCAGCCTTCGGCGCGGTCGGCGCCGGCCATCAGGCCCAGTTCGGTGGCGGCAATGCCGGTGCCACGGTCGTTGTGGCAGTGCAGGCTGATGATCACGCTGTCGCGGCGGCTGACGTTACGGCAGAACCACTCGATCTGGTCGGCGTAGATGTTCGGCGTCGACACTTCGACGGTGGCCGGCAGGTTGAGGATGATCTTGTGCTCAGGCGTCGGGTTCCACACTTCGATGACTGCGTCACAGACTTCCTTGGCGAACTCCATTTCGGTGGCGCTGAAGGTTTCTGGCGAGTACTGGAAGGTCCAGTGGGTTTCCGGCTGCTGGGCGGCATACTTGACGAACAGCTTGGCCGCGTTCACCGCAATGTCCTTGACGCCTTGCTTGTCCTGGTTGAAGACAATGCGGCGGAACGACGGGCTGGTGGCGTTATACAGGTGGACGATGGCCTTTTTCGCCCCGCGCAGCGATTCGAAGGTGCGGGCGATCAGGTCTTCACGGGCCTGGGTAAGCACCTGAATGGTGGTGTCGTCCGGGATGTGGCCGTCTTCGATCAGGGTACGCACGAAGTCGAAGTCGGTTTGCGAAGCGGATGGGAACGACGCTTCGATCTCCTTCACGCCAACTTGCACCAAGGTCTTCCAGAAGCGCAGTTTCTTCTCCGAATCCATCGGCTCGATCAGCGACTGGTTGCCATCACGCAGGTCGGAGCTGCACCAGATCGGTGGCTCGGTGATGGTTTTCGACGGCCAGGTACGGTCAGGCAGGTCGATGGTCGGGAAGGCGCGGTATTTCTTCGAAGGGTCTTTGAGCATGGTCATGGAAGCAATCCTTTTGTGTGCGGCCGAGATCGGGCCTGCCGGGCAGTAACGAGATGAAGGGGCGAGGCGACGCGAATCAGCCTGGTAGTCGGGCGCTGACCAGGCAGAGGCTGCGATGTTGTCGGAGCAGGATGAGGGTGCTGAAGGTTTTCATGCCTTCAAACTTAACCAGTGGGGTGGGGGATGGCAAGCGTTCGGAAAAAATTGAGAGGAATGCTTAAAAAAAGCTTATGTGCGAGATTTTATGGCTGGAATTTTTTATGGGGTTATTAATTGTTGCGCGGTAGTTTTCGATGGCGCAACACAGTGGAACTGATGTGGGCAGGGCTGGCCTCTTCGCGGGTAAACCCGCTCCTACAACGGATAGCGCAGCATTCAGATGTGGCGCGATCCCTGTGGGAGCGGGTTCACCCGCGAAGAGGCCCCACCGCCAACACAAATCTCAGGGCTGGAATGCCCCAATGAAAATCGCCGGGTCCACCCGCGCATCATTCAGGCTGACATTCCAGTGCATGTGCGGCCCGGTAGCCCGCCCGGTCGAGCCCACGCGCCCGACCACTTCACCCCGGCGCAACTGTTGCCCCACCTGCACATCGATCTTGGACATGTGGCAGAACATGCTGATAAAGCCCTGCCCATGGTCGACGAACACCGTGCGGCCATTGAAGAAGTAATCGCCCACCAGAATCACCTTGCCATTGGCCGGGGTCTTGATCGGCGTACCCGCCGGCACGGCGAAGTCCAGCCCGGCATGCGGGTTGCGTTCTTCGCCATTGAAGAAGCGGCGTACGCCGAACTTGCTCGACAACGGGCCGTTGACTGGCTTGTCGAGGATCAGGTTGCTCGGCAGGCCCGGGCTGAAGCTGCGGTAGGCCTTGATCTGCTCGGCCAGCTCGCGGTCGATACGTTTGAGATCGGCCGGGTTCGGGTTGACCTGGCGAGTGTTCTTCAGGGTGATGCGCTGCTCAGGGTATTTCTTGCTGCCGACGCTGAATGGCAGGCTACGACCGCCCTGGCTCAGCACGGCGGTGCCGGGTTTCTGGGTCAGCGGGATGCCGACGATGGCCAGCCAGTTGTCCTGCTCCTTCACCACCAATACCGGTTTGCCATCGAAGCGGGCGCTGGGTGCGCTGGCGGCTGGGCCAAGGTCGACCACCGCCACGCCGCCGGGCACCGGCTTGTTCAGCGTGCGGGTGATGTAGCTGGCCTGGGCGCCGCTGGCCAGCAGCAACAGGGAAAGGGCAAGCAGGGGCGCGAGCAGGCGGGGCATGTGTCAGTCCAGTAGTGAGAGGGTGACCGGGGTCAGGTGGTTGTCTTCAACGCGTACTTGCAGCTCGCCTTCGTTGAGGCGGGCGGTCAGGCGCTGGCCGTTGCGGGTCTGTTCTGCGCTGCGGATGGCCTGGCCCTGTTCGTCCAGCAGGATGCTGTAGCCGCGGGCGAGGGTGGCCAGTGGGCTGACCACCTGCAATGTCTGCAACTGCGCCTGGAAGCGTTGGCGACGGTCCTTGAGTACCTCGCGCATGGCCCGCGGCAGGCGCTCGGCCAGGCTGTCCAGGCGCTGGCCCAGCAGCTTCAGGTTGCGCCCCGGGTGCTGCGCGGCCAGCCGCGTTTCCACCCGTGCCAGGCGCTCGCGGCGCTGGTTGAGGTTGAGCATGAACGCGCGGCGCAGGCGCATGTCCAGGTCGTCCAGGCGCTGGGCCTGCTGACGCAGGCGCTCGCCCGGGTGGCGCAGGCGGCGGGTTAACGACTCCAGGCGCAGGCGGTCGTGGGTCAGGCGGTTTTGCATGCGCAGCAGCAGGCGCCGCTGCAGGCCGTCCAGGCGTTGCTGCAGGCCGCTGTTGTCGGGCGCCAGCAGTTCGGCGGCGGCAGACGGCGTGGGGGCGCGCACGTCGGCAACGAAGTCGCTGATCGACACATCGGTTTCATGGCCGACGGCGCTCACAATCGGCGTGACGCAGGCCGCCACGGCGCGCGCCACCGCTTCTTCGTTGAAGCACCACAGGTCTTCCAGCGAGCCGCCACCCCGCGCCAGGATCAACGCATCGAAGCCGAGGCTGTCGGCCAGGCGAATGGCCCGCACGATCTGCGCAATGGCTTCGCGGCCCTGTACCGCTGTAGGGATCAGGTTCAGCTCCACCTGTGGGGCACGGCGGCCGAATACGCTGATGATGTCGCGGATCACCGCGCCGGTGGGCGAGGTGATAACGCCGATGCGCTGCGGGTGGGCGGGCAGCGGCTTCTTGCGTTCGGCGCTGAACAACCCCTCGGCACCGAGCTTTTCCTTCAGTGCCTCGAATGCCAGGCGCAGCGCGCCATCACCGGCCGGCTCGACGGTGTCGAGGATCAGCTGGTAGTCGCCACGCCCCTCGAACAGCGAAACCTTGCCCCGCACCCGCACCGCCAGGCCGTCGCGCAGGGCCTGGCGCACCCGCGTGGCGTTCTGCCGGAACAGCGCGCAACGCACCTGGGCGCCGCTGTCCTTGAGGGTGAAGTACATGTGGCCGGACGCCGGGCGGGCGAGGTTGGAAATCTCGCCTTCCACCCACACGCTGCGGAACACGTCCTCCAGCAGCACGCGGGCGCGGCCGTTGAGTTGGCTGACAGTAAGGACCTCGCGGTCCAGGCCGAGTCGTTCGAAGGGGTCTCTGATCATGGCCGGCATCATAAAGGACATCGGCCCCGGTTGTCTGTCCCAGCCCTGTCGCGGTCATTGTGGGAGCGGGTTCACCCGCGAACACCGGCATCGCCGGTGCCATCAACCCTGCATCGCTGCCACGAACTGGCGCACCATCTGCCCCGCATCGCGCCTACAAGCCAGCGCCACGGTACTCTCACAGCCCCCCTCCAGCGCCACGAAGCTGACTGAAGCCGGCGCAATCTCGCGCATGCACGCCGGCAGCAACGCCACCCCGAACCCCGCCTGAATCAGCTGCAACTGCGTAGTCTTACGCGACAGCACCTGCGCCGCCTGCGGGAAAAAGCCCGCTGCCATGCACAACGAGGCCGACAGGTAACTCAGCCCGCCGCGGTCCCGGTGCGGAATGGAAACAAAGCGCTCTTCACGCAACTGCTCAAGCTTCACCTGCGCGGCGTCAGCCAATGAATGCCCAGCGGCAACCGCCACCAGCAGTGGCTCGCTGAATAGCTCATGCAGCTCCACGCCTTCATGCTGGCGCAACACTGGCAAACGCAGCAGGCCGATATCCAGCCGCCCGCCAGCAATATCTTCCAGCTGGGCTTCCGACGACTGCTGGGCAATTTCCAGCGAAACCCCTGGGTTGCCGCGCAAATAGCCGCCCAAGCGAGCCAACAATGGCCCGGTCAGCGGCACGGTACTGGAATGGTTCAGGCGCAGGCTGCCCTGCAACCCTTCGCCGATATCGCGGGTAACCCGCTCCGCTTGCGCCAGGTCAGCCAGCAAGCGCCGCGCCCGCTGCAGAAAGGCCTGCCCAGCCAGTGTCAGGCGTGGCAGGCGTGCAGTGCGCTCGAACAGCGGCGTGCCCAGTTGCTGCTCCAGCTCCTTGATCTGCCGGCTCAGTGCCGACTGGGCAATGTACAGCCGCTCGGCAGCGCCGCTGAAGCTGCCGCACTCGGCGATTTCCACGAAGTAACGCAACTGGCGGATCGACGTCATGTCATGCCTTTTCGAGATGGCTGTAGCGATAAAGGCATATTAGTCGGCATGGCTCGCAGCTGGCTAACCTTTGCTTGTCTTCCCAGGAATTGCTGCCATGCTCGCCCCACTGTCGTTTTCCGGCCTTGACTGGCTACCCATCCTGCTCGGCGTCGGTGTTGCCTATATCGTCTTTGGCATCGCCGGTTTCGGCACTGCGCTGGTGGCTGGCCCGGTGCTGATCCATTTCATGCCGCTGTCACGGATCATTCCGCTGCTGGTGCTGCTCGACTTCGTCGCGGCTTTCGGCAACCTGCTGCCATCGCGCCGCGATGTGGTGCGCGGGGAGTTGCTGCGGCTGCTGCCGTTCATGGCCATAGGTTGCACGGTGGGCGTGGTGTTCCTGTTGCAACTGAAGTCCGACTTGTTGTTGCTGTTGATGGGCTTGTTCGTCACGGCCTACGCGCTGTACGGCCTGGCGGTAAAGGTGCGGCCGGCACATCTTTCCGGTTTCTGGGCGATGCCGATGGGGACGGCGGGCGGGCTGTTCGGTGCGTTGTTCGGCAGTGGCGGCTTCCTGTATGCGCTGTACCTGAGTGCGCGCCTGGAGGTGAAAGAGCAAGTGCGCGCCACCCAGAGTGCGTTGATCAGTTGCAGCACGGTCGTGCGCCTGACGCTGTTCCTGGTCGCCGGTGTCTATGCCGATCAAAGCCTGCTGCTGCTTGCGGTCTGCTTGCTGCCGGTGATGTTCGTCGGCCTCAGGGCAGGGCGTCGGCTGGCCCACAAGCTGTCCCGCGAAGCCTTCGTGCGCCTGGTCACCTGGCTGGTGCTGGCCAGTGGCCTGGCGCTCATCGGTCGCTACCTCGGCGCCTGAGCGGTAGAATTGCGCCATTACCGCAGTTTTGCAGGCCAGCCCCGTTCATGAACACCCAGAGCATCATCGTTCCCAAACTGTCTACCGTGCCGGTGCACGAGGCCCGCGCCCGCGCCATCCTGCGCTGGCTGGTACGCGAGAAAGTGGTCGAGGAACAACTGACCACCTGCGGCCGTACCGGCAGCCGCATGGGCCATGCCCTGGCCGCGGGCGCGCGCAAAATGGCCCTGCACCCCGAGAAGCTGCCCTTCGGCGCGCCGGTCAACGGCCTGGAAGTCATGCTCAAGCGCTGCATCTACACCCCCACCGACGGTTTTCTGGAAGAGGCCGGTTGCCCGGAGTGCCGTCGTGAGGTGGGCGAGCCGCTGTTCGAAAGCCTGGAAGAATGGATGCCGGCGGTGAGCGACAACTTCACCTGCCCACTGTGTGGCTTCGAAGATGACATCAATGGCTTCATTTACCTGCAGCCATGTGCCTTTTCCAACCTGGGGTTCATCTTCAACAACTGGGGCGAGGCCGGGTTTACCCAGGCCTTTCTCGACAGCTTTGCCGACTGGCTGGACCAGCCGGTGACCGTGGTGCAGGTAAAACTGCCACAAGGCTGACCGAAGGCCCTTATTTTGCATTGAGCGGCGCGCCGTGGATGAGTATAATGGCGCGCTTCCATTTTTCCCGCCCGGGAGCCCCCGCGATGCTGCGTATCAGCCAAGAAGCCCTGACCTTCGACGATATCCTCCTTGTACCTGGCTACTCCGAGGTACTGCCCAATGAAGTCAGTCTCAAGACCCGTTTGACTCGTGGCATCGAGCTGAACATTCCGCTGGTTTCCGCTGCCATGGATACCGTGACCGAAGCGCGTCTGGCCATTGCCATGGCCCAGGAAGGCGGTATCGGCATCATCCACAAGAACATGACCATCGAACAGCAGGCCGGCGAAGTCCGCAAGGTCAAGAAGTTCGAGGCTGGCGTGGTCAAGGACCCGATCACCATCGACGCCGACGCCACCGTGCGCGACCTGTTCGACCTGACCCGCCTGAACAACATCTCCGGCGTACCGGTGCTGGCGAACGGCGACCTGGTCGGCATCGTCACCTCCCGTGACGTGCGCTTCGAAACCCGCCTGGACGCCAAGGTCCGCGACGTGATGACGCCAAAAGAGCGCCTGGTCACCGTCCGCGAAGGCGCCGACAAGAACGAAGTGCGCGAGCTGCTGCACAAGCACCGCCTGGAAAAAGTCCTGATCGTTGACGACAAGTTCAACCTCAAGGGCATGATGACCGTCAAGGACATCGAAAAAGCCAAGGCCTACCCGCTGGCCAGCAAGGACGACCAAGGTCGCCTGCGCGTTGGTGCTGCCGTCGGTACCGGCAAGGACACCGGCGAGCGCGTTGCCGCGCTGATTGCCGCTGGCGTTGACGTAGTGGTGGTCGACACCGCACACGGTCACTCCAAAGGCGTTATCGACCGCGTGCGTTGGGTAAAAGAAACCTACCCGCAAGTGCAGGTAATCGGCGGCAACATCGCCACCGGTGCCGCCGCCAAGGCCCTGGCCGAAGCTGGCGCTGACGCAGTCAAGGTCGGTATCGGCCCAGGCTCGATCTGCACCACCCGTATCGTAGCTGGCGTTGGCGTACCGCAAATCAGCGCCATCGCCAACGTTGCCGCAGCACTGGAAGGCACTGGCGTGCCGCTGATCGCCGACGGCGGCATCCGCTTCTCCGGTGACCTGTCCAAGGCCATCGTTGCCGGTGCTTCCTGCGTGATGATGGGTTCGATGTTCGCCGGTACCGAAGAGGCCCCGGGTGAAGTCGAGCTGTTCCAGGGGCGTTCCTACAAGGCCTACCGCGGTATGGGTTCGCTGGGTGCCATGGCACAGGCGCAAGGCTCGTCCGACCGTTACTTCCAGGACTCCTCGGCCGGCGCCGAGAAGCTGGTACCGGAAGGCATCGAAGGTCGCGTTCCTTACAAAGGCGCCCTGGCCGCGATCATCCACCAGCTGATGGGCGGCCTGCGTTCGTCCATGGGCTACACCGGCAGCGCAACCATCGAAGAGATGCGTACCAAGCCGGAGTTCGTGCGCATCACCGGTGCCGGCATGGCCGAGTCCCACGTGCATGACGTGCAGATCACCAAAGAAGCCCCTAACTACCGCGTAGGCTGAGGCTTCCAGCAACATTAGCAAGCGGGGCTGTCATGACAGCCCCGCGTCGTTTCCGATTTCCACTGACGAGATTGAGTCATGGCCCTCGACATTCACGCTCACCGTATCCTGATCCTCGATTTCGGTTCCCAGTACACCCAGCTGATCGCCCGCCGCGTGCGCGAAATCGGCGTGTACTGCGAACTGCACCCGTTCGACATGGACGACGAAGCGATCCGCGAATTCAACCCGCGCGGCATCATCCTCGCCGGCGGCCCCGAGTCGGTCCACGAAGCCAACAGCCCGCGCGCACCGCAGGCCGTGTTCGACCTGAACGTACCGCTGCTGGGCATCTGCTACGGCATGCAGACCATGGCCGAGCAATTGGGCGGCAAGGTCGCAGGTTCCGACCTGCGTGAGTTCGGTTATGCCCGCGTGGACGTGGTCGGCAAAAGCCGCCTGCTCGACGGCATCGAAGACCACGTAGACGACGACGGTGTACTGGGCCTGGACGTGTGGATGAGCCACGGCGACAAGGTTACCCAGATGCCGGGCGACTTCCACGTACTGGCCAGCACCCCAAGCTGCCCGATCGCCGGCATGTTCGACGATGCCCGCGGCTACTACGGCGTGCAGTTCCACCCGGAAGTGACCCACACCAAGCAGGGCGGTCGCATCCTGTCCCGCTTCGTGCAGGACATCTGCGGCTGTGAAGCCCTGTGGACCCCGTCCAACATCGTCGAAGACGCCATCGCCCAGGTGCGTGAGCAAGTGGGCTCGGCCAACGTCCTGCTGGGCCTGTCCGGCGGCGTTGACAGCTCGGTGGTTGCCGCGCTGCTGCACCGCGCCATTGGCGACCAGCTGACCTGCGTATTCGTCGACAACGGCCTGCTGCGCCTGCACGAAGGCGACCAGGTGATGGCCATGTTCAAAGAGAACATGGGCGTCAAAGTGATCCGCGCCGACGCTGAAAAGCAGTTCCTCGACAACCTGGAAGGCGAAGCGGACCCGGAGAAGAAGCGCAAGATCATCGGCCGCACCTTCATCGACATCTTCGATGCCGAAGCCAGCAAGCTGGACAACATCCAGTTCCTTGCCCAGGGCACCATCTACCCGGACGTGATCGAGTCGGCTGGCGCCAAGAGCGGCAAGGCCCACGTGATCAAGT
Source organism: Pseudomonas sp. S37 (assembly GCF_016658545.1). Classification (GTDB taxonomy): domain Bacteria; phylum Pseudomonadota; class Gammaproteobacteria; order Pseudomonadales; family Pseudomonadaceae; genus Aquipseudomonas. The sequence goes on from NZ_JACVZC010000009.1 coordinate 67,237, forward strand.
CGCACCACAACGTCGGTGGCCTGCCGGAGGAAATGAACCTCAAACTGGTCGAGCCGCTGCGTGAACTGTTCAAGGACGAAGTGCGCAAGATCGGCCTGGAACTGGGCCTGCCGTACGACATGGTCTACCGCCACCCGTTCCCGGGCCCGGGCCTGGGCGTGCGCATCCTCGGTGAAGTGAAGAAGGAATACGCCGACATCCTGCGTCGCGCCGACCACATCTTCATCGAAGAACTGCGCAAGGCTGACTGGTACCACAAGACCAGCCAGGCCTTCGTGGTGTTCCAACCGGTCAAGTCGGTTGGTGTCGTTGGCGACGGCCGTCGCTACGCCTGGGTCGTGGCCCTGCGTGCCGTCGAGACCGTGGACTTCATGACCGCACGTTGGGCACACCTGCCGTACGAGCTGCTGGAAACCGTCAGCGGCCGTATCATCAATGAAATCGACGGTATTTCGCGCGTTACCTACGACGTGTCGAGCAAGCCGCCGGCCACTATCGAGTGGGAATAAGCTGAGCGTTCGGCAATAGCCGGCGCCTGGTAGCAGGCACAACCAAAAGCCCGCGTAACTGCGGGCTTTTGGCATTCTGGAGGTAGCAGTTTGTGACAGTATGCCCGTCGCTACGCTGAATGCACTTGCCTATATTGCAAGCATTCGCAGCATTTTGAGGTGTGAAACATGCCATCGATCACTGTCCGAAATGTGCCTGAAGAGGTGCACCGCGCAATTCGTATTCGTGCTGCCCAGCACGGGCGAAGCATCGAGGCCGAGATGCGTGAGATTCTGGAGTCGGTGGTCAGGCCATTGGGGCGCGTGAAGCTTGGTACGCTTCTGGCTGAAATTGGTCGGGAAGTACAAATGACCGATGAAGAGGCGGCGACTCTTGAGAGCAGGCGGGATCCGTCCCTAGCCAGAGCGGCGTCTCCCTGATGCTGGCTGGCAAGCGCCGGAAGGTTTTGCATGAGCAAATAGAAACGCGTGTTCTGCCCAAGCTTGTATAGCCGCTTTAGCCAGTGCTAACGGCTTCAAGATCGCTACCCGGGACACGAGCCCATTCGAGGCAGCAGGCCTCCATGTTGTGAACCCGTGGCTGGGCAGTTAGATCTGTCGCCCTTGAAGCACATGCTTGATCGCTGAAAAGTTAAGGAGTCGCGGTGGGCATCCCTGTCGAAGTAGCTACCCGAGATGCACTGATCTTCCTGAAGGGGCTGTGTGAGGCAGAACTAATTACTTGGCCTATAGATTACGAGTTCGTTGAACACAGCGATGAACAGCTGGCAGAGACGTTTGGTGACTGGTTCGGCGGAACGCGCTGGAGTGAATGCGGCGATTGCTTTGTCCATTTTGGCCGGGATGGATCAGGCTCGCTGTTTCTGCTTTGGTACTACCCTGAGCTGATCTCACAGCCACCCGTGGTGTTCATGGGATCCGAAGGCGAGTGTGGATTGGTCGCCGACAATATCCAGGATTTCATCCGTCAGATGGGATCAGGCAAGGTATTTTTTGATAACGCGTGGATTACCCCTGAGGACGAGGACAACATGGTTATCAACTGGGCTGGGCTGGCCTGCGCAATCGAACAGCAGTATGGATCAAACCATGTGACACCGGAGCAGCTTTTAGATAAAGCCAAGCGCAATCACGTGGACTTTGCTCAATGGGTAGAGTCAAAAGTTGAGTACACTTGAAATGGATGGCGCTTGTGTGCTTCATGACCGCGCGTCGGGCACACCTGCCGTACGAGCTGCTGGAAATCGTCAGCGGCCGTATCATCAACGAAATCGACGGTATCTCGCGCGTTACCTACGACGTGTCGAGCAAGCCGCCGGCCACTATCGAGTGGGAATAAGTTGAGCGTTCGGCAATAGCCGGCACTCAGTAGCAGGAAAATCCAGAAGCCCACTTGAATGTGGGCTTTTGCATTTTTATGAGCGAAGTATTGAACCGAGTTGCAGGATTTCGTCTCCTGCTTCATCCCGCTCACCTGTCGGCTTCCAGCCCAGGTGACGATAAAAGCCATATGAGCGTACGCTCGGGTCTCTCGAGCAGGCCAGGAAGGGGCGTTCGAACCCCAGTTCCCGCAGATGGTCGACAACCAGCTGAAGCAAACGCTTGCCGGTTCCCTGGTGCTCGTATGCAGGTAACAGGGCAAGTACGGTGACCTCGCCACTGTGGTTGTCGGCGAAGCAGTAGCCGACTATCTGACCCTCACTGCAAGCCACGAACCCTGGGGAGTGCCCGTCGCGGATGCCGCTGCTCCAGGTCTCGGCGGTGATGCCCAAGGCGCGCAGGTCTTCTTCTGTGAACGCGTTCTCCCGGGTCAAGGCCCGAAGGGTTATACAGGTGGCAGCGTCTTCAGGTACTGCAGGGCGAAAAGTAATGGTGGTCATGATTTCGGCCTTGCTGAATAAATAACCATTGTGCGTCCACAGCTGTTTGCAAATCTGTAAACAAGCGTAAGTACCTCGGGCAGTGGGAGGGACGGATGAAGTTGCCAGTACAATTGTTCACAGACGGCCTCGTCGCACTTGCGCACACTGCAGTTCTTTCGCAGCAAGCAGGGACGCTGGGCCATGGCGGGCAATTCTCTTCGTGTAGCAGTCGTGGGCGCGGGCATCCTGGGTGCCAGCATCGCCTGGAGCCTTGCTCGCAAAGGGGCCAGGGTCACGGTTTTCGAGCGTGAGCATTCCGCCGGCCTGGGTGTTACCGGCCACTCTTATGGCTGGGTTGGTACAGCGAGCCGATTGCCCAGCGATAACCCGGGCAAGTTTGCGCTGGAGCTGCAGGCGCTGGGCGAATTCGCTCGGCTGAAGCAGGCTATCGGGCCATTCCCGGTGGCTACGCAGGGCGCATTGATCTGGCTCGATAGCCACGATGAAAGCCTGGCCATGCTTGCCGAGCAGCAAGCCGCAGGCGTGAACATGACGGCCATCGGGCGTGAAAAGCTCCGTGAACTGGAGCCTGCCCTCGCACACCCGCCTGAGTTGGCGCTTTGGGCGCCTGATGAGTTTGCCGTGGAACCGCGCCTGCTGGCTTGCCGCCTGCTGGGCGCCGCGCAAGCACAGGGCGCACAACTGATCGAGAGCGCTGAGGTTCTGGCCGTGGAGCTTGACGGGCTGAGGGTTTCTGGCGTGCGCACAGCGGTCGGCACTGTCCCTGTGGATCGGGTGGTGCTGGCGAATGCCATGGGTGCCCAAACGCTGGTCACCCCGCTGGATGTGCACCTGCCAATCGTCGAAGAGCCCGCAGTCCTGCTGCGCTTCGATGCCCAGCCCGCGCCGCTGCGCCATCTGCTGTATGCGCAGTCGCTGGAGTTGCGACCCGGGCTGGGCGGCGGCTTGTTCTCGGCCGCCGATTTCCCGGGGCATGACCGGCTGGATGCGCTGGGCCAGGAAAGCCTGGTCGCGGTGCGCCAATTGTTTCGCCCCGGCTTCGAGCTGTCATTGCGTTCGGTACAGGCAGTGCAGCGCCCCAAGACGGTCGACGGCCGCCCGCTGTGCGGGTTTTTGCCCGGTTTCAAGGGCTTGTACGTTGCTGTTGCTCACCCAGGCGTGATCCTGGCCCCCTTTCTGGGGCGTTTGGCCAGCGCAGAGATTCTTGGAGAGCTCAACTGATGTAAGCCTCATCCGCTTCTCGCGGTGGCTGGGCGCGCCTGCAGGAAAGTCCTGTGACAACACTTCACTTAATATTTCGCATTTGCAGGTGTATCGTATTCGCCCTTCATCGCCAGCCACTGCTGGCAGCTTGATTGCGCAGAACACGAGGTACCCGCACCGATGTCCTTCACCCGTCGACAAATGCTCAAAGGCCTGACTGGCCTGGTTGTGGTTGGCCTGGGCGCCGGTGGCGCGGCGCGCTACTGGCTGGGCAAGGTCGAAGACGACAATGCCGGGCATGACTACGAGCTGATCGCCGCGCCCCTGGACGTCGAGCTGGTGCCAGGCTTTAAAACCGAGGCCTGGGCCTTCGGGCCGTCGGCACCGGGCACCGAGCTGCGGGTGCGCCAGGGGACCTGGTTGCGGGTGCGCTTCATCAACCACCTGCCGGTGGAAACCACCATCCATTGGCATGGCATCCGCTTGCCGCTGGAAATGGACGGCGTGCCTTATGTGTCGCAGTTGCCGGTCAAGCCGGGCGAGTACTTCGATTACAAGTTCCGCGTACCGGATGCCGGCAGCTACTGGTACCACCCGCATGTCAGCAGCTCCGAGGAGCTGGGCCGCGGCCTGGTCGGCCCGCTGATCGTCGAGGAACGCGAGCCGACCGGCTTCCAGCATGAGCGCACGCTGAGCCTGAAGAACTGGCACGTGGACGAGCAGGGCGCCTGGCTGCCCTTCAGTATCCCGCGTGAGGCTGCGCGCAACGGCACCGCCGGGCGCCTGATCACCATCAATGGCCAGGCCGACTCGGTTACCGAGCTGCCGGCTGGCCAGGTGGTGCGTGTGCGCCTGCTGAACCTGGACAACACCTGGACCTACCGCATCAACCTCAAGGGCAACTGCGAGGCGAAAATCTATGCCCTCGACGGCAACCCGGTGACGCCACGGCCGTTGGAGGATGAGTACTGGCTTGGCCCTGGCATGCGCATCTGCCTGGCCATCCGTATTCCCGAAGCGGGCGAGGAGATCTCCCTGCGCGACGGCTTCGTGCGCCTGGGTACCCTGCGTTCGGTGGCCAGCAGCAATGCGCCGAGCGACTGGCCACCAGCGTTGCCGGCCAACCCGATCGCCGAGCCGGACCTGGAGAATGCCGAAAAGCTCAACTTCAATTTCGAGTGGGCGGCGAGCGTCTCGGTCACCCCTGACGAGAGCAAGCCATCCAGCATGTGGCAGATTAACGGCCAGGCCTGGGACATCACCGACAAAACCTGTGCCGACCGGCCGATCGCCACGCTGAAGAAGGGCAAGAGCTACATCTTCGAGCTGAAGAACATGACCCAGTACCAGCACCCGATTCACCTGCATGGCATGAGTTTCAAGGTGATCGCCTCCAATCGCCACGACATCAAGGAACCGTGGTTCACCGACACCTACCTGCTGGGCAAGAACGAACGTGCCCAGGTGGCGCTGGTGGCGGATAACCCGGGTACCTGGATGTTCCACTGCCACGTCATCGACCACATGGAAACCGGCCTGATGGCCGCGATTGCGGTGGTCTGATGCGCCCGCAGATCATCGATCGCAGCCGCGATCAGGAATTCATGCGCTTGGCCCTGGCCCTGGCTGGCGAAGGTGCGGCGCTGGGTGAGGTGCCGGTGGGGGCGGTGCTGGTACAGCATGGGCAGGTGACTGGCCAGGGCTTCAACCGGCCGATCATCGACAGCGACCCGAGTGCGCATGCCGAGATGGTGGCGATCCGCGCGGCGGCCAGGGCGGCCAGCAACTACCGCCTGCCCGGCAGTACCCTGTACGTAACCCTGGAACCCTGCAGCATGTGTGCGGGGCTGATTGTGCACTCGCGGGTGATGCGCGTGGTATATGGCGCGCTGGAGCCCAAGGCGGGGATCGTGCAGAGCCAGGGGCAGTTCTTTGGCCAAGGCTTTTTGAACCACCGGGTGATGGTGGAGGGCGGGGTGCTGGCGGAGGAGTGTGGGCAGATCCTGAGTGACTTCTTCAAGGCCCGCCGGGCCAAGGGTTAACCTGGCCCGGCCTCTTCGCGGCGGTTCGTCGCCACGATGAACCCGCTCCCACAGCATAGGTGCAAACCTGCAGGGAGCGCAGTACCTGTGGGAGCGGGTTCACCCGCGAAAAAGCCCCTGCAGGTTTACATCGGCGGCGACTGATCCGCCGGCTTGTCCTTGTTCACCCCAGGCACATGCAGGTTACCCTCGGCCACCTGGCCTTCAAGCTGCGGCTGGGTCACCCAGGTAAGAATGTCGTAATAACGGCGGATGTTGGCCACGAAGTGCACCGGCTCACCGCCACGGGCATAGCCGTACTTGGTCTGCCGATACCACTGCTTTTGCGACAGGCGCGGCAGCATCTTCTTCACGTCCAGCCACTTGTTCGGGTTGAGCTTTTCGCGCTTGGCCAGGGTGCGGGCATCTTCCAGGTGGCCACCGCCGACGTTATAGGCCGCCAGGGCGAACCAGGTGCGGTCCGGCTCCTGGATGCTGTCGTCGAGCTCTTCCTTGATCTTCATGAAGTACTTGGCGCCACCCTGGATGCTCTGCTTCGGGTCCAGGCGGTTGGACACGCCCATGGCCTGGGCGGTGCGCTGGGTCAGCATCATCAGGCCACGCACGCCGGTCTTGGAGGTGACCTCCGGTTGCCACATCGATTCCTGGTAGCCGATGGCGGCCAGCAAGCGCCAGTCCACCTGCTCGACCTTGGCGTAGCTCTTGAAGTGCTTCTCGTACTTGGGCAGGCGCTGCTGCAAGTGCTGGGCGAAGGTGTAGGCGCCCACATAACCCAGTACGTCGACATGGCCGTAGTAGCGGTCCTTCAGGCGCTGCAGGGTGCCGTTCTTCTGTGCCTTGTCGAGAAATTCATTGATTTCGTTGAGCAGGCTGTTGTCTTCGCCCGCCGCCACCGCCCAGCGCTGGTCACGGGTATCGCCCAGGTCGAAGGCAACCCGCACGTTGGGGAAGTACACCTGGTTCATCGCCAGCTCGTTGGAGTCGACCAGGGTCAGGTCGATCTGGCCCTCGTCGACCATGCGCAGCAGGTCGACCACCTCGACGGCGTCGGACTCTTCGTATTGCAGGCCCGGGTACTGTTTTTTCAACTCGGCCAGCTGGTCGGCGTGGCTGCTGCCCTTGAGTACCATGATTTTCTTGCCGACCAGGCCTTGGGCGTTGGTCGGGCGAGGGCGGCCGTTGCGGTAGATGACCTGAGGGGTCACTTCCAGGTACGGGTGCGAGTACTTGACCTGGGCCTTGCGCCGCTCGCTGCTGACCAGGCCAGCGGCGGCCAGCACCGGGCCGGAGGGTTTGCCGAGCGAGTCGTACAGCTCGTCGAGGTTGTCGGCGGTTTCGATCTGCAGCTTTACGCCGAGATCGTCGGCGAAATGCTGGACCAGCTCGTATTCGAAGCCTGTTTCGCCGTTGCGGTCCTGGAAGTAGGTGGCCGGGCTGTTGCGGGTGATCACGCGCAGCACGCCGTCCTCCTTCACGCGCTCGAGGGTGCTGGGTTTTTCAACGCAGGCACCGAGCAGCAGAAAGAGTCCGGTTGCGAGGAGCCATTTGGCGCAACGCTGGCGCAAAGCAGTGTGGGCGAACATAGGTTGCAGTATACGCAAAGGACCGACGCAACCATATCTCGACAACTGTTAGGTTGTCTGGTAGCACATTCTGTGCAATGGCGGCCTGCCCACCCTGTAGGAGCGGCCTTGCGTCGCGACGGGCCGCGCAGCGGCCCCGGGGATATTCGCGGCGGAGCTGAAAACCTGGGGCCGCTGCGCGGCCCGTCGCGACGCAAGGCCGCTCCTACAGGGAGCGTGCCGAACAGGTGGTTTTTTTTTGACCCGAAAGTCCGGTTCCACCGCCCGGCAGCCATGGCTTAGAGCGGGTGCCGAAAGCCAACGAATTAGGCTAGAATGCACGGCCTCTAAGCACACCCCTTCCTGAGGCTGTCCCGACGATGTTGATCCTGCGCGGCGCTCCTGCCCTTTCTGCCTTTCGCCACGGTAAATTACTCGAGCAACTGAGCCAGAAAGTCCCCGCTGTTACTGGTTTGTATGCCGAATTTGCCCACTTCGCCGACGTTGAAGGCGAGCTGACCGCCGACCAGCAGCAGGTGCTGGGGCGTCTGCTCAAGTACGGCCCGAGCGTGCCGGTACAGGAGCCGACCGGCCGCCTGTTCCTGGTCGTGCCGCGCCTGGGCACCATTTCGCCATGGGCCAGCAAGGCCAGCGACATCGCCCACAACTGCGGCCTGCAGTCGATCCAGCGCCTGGAGCGCGGTATCGCCTACTACGTGGCCGGCACCCTGAGCGACGCTGACGCCGCCCTGGTCGCCGCCGAACTGCACGACCGCATGACCCAGCGCGTACTCGGCCAGCTGGAGCAGGCCGCTGACCTGTTCAGCCACGCCCAGCCCAAGCCGATGACCTCGGTCGACATCCTCACCGGTGGCCGCGACGCCCTGGCCAAGGCCAACATCGACCTGGGCCTGGCCCTGGCCGAAGATGAGATCGACTACCTGGTCAACGCTTTCCAGGGCCTTGCGCGCAACCCGAACGACATCGAACTGATGATGTTCGCCCAGGCCAACTCCGAGCACTGCCGCCACAAGATTTTCAACGCCAGTTGGGACATCGACGGCCAGGCTCAGGAAAAGAGCCTGTTCGGCATGATCAAGAACACCTACCAGATGCACAACGAAGGTGTGCTGTCTGCGTACAAGGACAACGCCTCGGTCATCGTCGGCAACGTTGCCGGCCGCTTCTTCCCGAACCCTGAAACCCGCCAGTACGGCGCGGTGCAGGAGCCGGTGCATATCCTGATGAAGGTGGAAACGCACAACCACCCGACCGCCATCGCCCCGTTCTCCGGCGCCTCCACCGGCTCCGGCGGCGAAATCCGCGACGAAGGCGCGACCGGCCGTGGCGCCAAGCCAAAAGCCGGCCTGACCGGCTTCACCGTGTCCAACCTGCGTATCCCGGGCTTCGAACAGCCATGGGAGCAGGCCTACGGCAAGCCTGAGCGCATCGTCGACGCCCTCGACATCATGATCGAAGGCCCGCTGGGCGGCGCTGCGTTCAACAACGAATTCGGTCGCCCGGCGCTGACCGGTTACTTCCGTACCTTCGAGCAGGCCATCAACACCCCGCACGGTGAAGAGGTTCGCGGCTACCACAAGCCGATCATGCTCGCCGGCGGCATGGGCAACATCCGTGAAGACCACGTGCAGAAGGGCGAGATCACTGTCGGCGCCAAGCTGATCGTGCTCGGCGGCCCGGCCATGCTGATCGGCCTGGGCGGCGGCGCCGCTTCGTCGGTGGCCACCGGTGCCAGCTCGGCAGACCTGGACTTCGCCTCGGTACAGCGCGAAAACCCGGAAATGGAGCGCCGCTGTCAGGAGGTCATCGACCGCTGCTGGCAGCTGGGCGACGCCAACCCGATCGCCTTCATCCACGACGTGGGCGCCGGTGGTATCTCCAACGCCTTCCCTGAGCTGGTCAACGACGGTGGCCGTGGTGGCCGTTTCGAACTGCGCAACGTGCCCAACGACGAGCCGGGCATGGCCCCGCACGAAATCTGGAGCAACGAATCGCAAGAGCGTTACGTGCTGGCTGTCAGCGCCGTCGACTTCGAGCGCTTCCAGGCCATCTGCGAGCGCGAGCGCTGCCCGTTCGCCGTGGTGGGCGAGGCGACTGAAGAGCCGCACCTGACCGTCAGCGACAGCCACTTCGGCAACACCCCGGTGGACATGCCACTGGACGTGCTGCTGGGCAAGCCGCCGCGCATGCACCGTTCGGTAACCCGTGAAGCCGAGCTGGGCGATGATTTCGACCCAAGCGAGCTGGACCTGGACAACGCTGTGCAGCGCGTGTTGAACCACCCGGCAGTGGCCAGCAAGAGCTTCCTGATCACCATCGGCGACCGCACCATCACCGGCCTGGTTGCACGCGACCAGATGGTCGGCCCGTGGCAGGTCCCGGTTGCCGACTGCGCCGTCACCGCCACCAGCTTCGACGTCTACACCGGCGAAGCCATGGCGATGGGCGAGCGTACCCCGCTGGCATTGCTGGACGCTCCGGCCTCCGGCCGCATGGCCATCGGCGAAACCCTGACCAACCTGGCGGCCTCGCGCATCGAGAAACTGTCCGACATCAAGCTGTCGGCCAACTGGATGTCCGCTGCCGGCCACCCGGGTGAAGACGCGCGCCTGTACGACACCGTCAAGGCTGTCGGCATGGAGCTGTGCCCGGAGCTGGGCATTACCATCCCGGTCGGCAAAGACTCCATGTCGATGAAGACCAAGTGGAGCGACGAGGGCGTCGAGAAGAGCGTCACCTCGCCGATGTCGCTGATCATCACCGGCTTTGCCCCGGTCAGCGACATTCGCAAGACCCTGACCCCGCAACTGCGCATGGACAAGGGCGAAACCGACCTGATCCTGATCGACCTGGGCCGCGGCAAAAACCGCATGGGCGCCTCGATCCTGGCCCAGACCTACGGCAAGATCGCAGCCCAGGCCCCGGACGTCGACGACGCCGAAGACCTGAAGGCGTTCTTCGCGGTTATCCAGGGCCTGAACGAAGATGGCCACCTGCTGGCCTATCACGACCGTTCTGACGGTGGTTTGCTGACCACCGTGGTGGAAATGGCCTTTGCCGGCCACTGCGGCCTCGACCTGCAACTCGACCCGTTGACCGACAACAAGGCCGACGTGGCAGCCATTCTCTTCAACGAAGAGCTGGGTGCCGTCATTCAGGTTCGCCAGGATGCCACCCCGGACGTACTGGCACAGTTCAGCGCCGCTGGCCTGGGCGAAGGTTGCGTCGCGGTGATCGGCAAGCCGGTCAACAACGCGGAAGTTTCCATCAGCCTGAACGGCGACGTGCTGTTCGATGACGACCGTCGCATGCTGCAGCGTCAGTGGGCCGAGACCAGCTACCAGGTTCAGCGCCTGCGTGACAACGCCGACTGCGCCGACCAGGAATTCGACCTGCTGCTCGAAGAAGACAACCCTGGCCTGTCGGTCAAGCTGGGCTATGACGTCAACGACGACATCGCCGCCCCATACATCAAGAAGGGCGTGCGCCCGCAAGTGGCCATCCTGCGCGAGCAGGGCGTCAACGGCCAGGTCGAAATGGCTGCTGCCTTCGACCGCGCCGGCTTCGCCGCCATCGACGTGCATATGAGCGATATCCTCGCTGGCCGCGTCGACTTCGAAACCTTCAAAGGCCTGGTCGCCTGCGGTGGTTTCTCCTACGGTGACGTGCTGGGTGCCGGTGAAGGCTGGGCCAAGTCGGCGCTGTTCAACAGCCGCGCCCGCGATGCCTTCCAGGCCTTCTTCGAGCGTACCGACAGCTTCGCCCTGGGCGTGTGCAACGGTTGCCAGATGATGTCCAACCTGCACGAGCTGATCCCGGGCACCGAGCACTGGCCGCACTTCGTGCGTAACCGCTCGGAGCAGTTCGAGGCGCGCGTGGCCATGGTCGAAGTGCAGAAGTCCAACTCGATCTTCCTGCAGGGCATGGCCGGTTCGCGCATGCCGATCGCCATCGCCCACGGTGAAGGCCATGCCGAGTTCGCCAGCGAAGAGGCACTGCTGGCAGCCGACCTGTCCGGTTGCGTGGCCCTGCGCTACGTCGACAACCACGGCAAGGTCACCGAAGCCTACCCGGCCAACCCGAACGGCTCGCCGCGCGGTATCACCGGCCTGACCAGCCGTGACGGCCGTGTGACCATCATGATGCCGCACCCGGAGCGTATGTTCCGCGCCGTGCAGAACTCCTGGCGCCCGGATGAGTGGCAGGAAGATGCCGCGCTGATGCGTATGTTCCGTAATGCGCGGGTGTGGGTGAACTAAGGCGTGTACAAGCTTGCCTTCTTCGTCCCCGCCAGCCACGTTGAAGTGGTCAAGGCCGCTGTGTTCGCCGCCGGTGGCGGGCGCATCGGTGACTATGACCACTGCGCCTGGCAAACCCTGGGCCTGGGCCAGTTCCGCCCGCTGGACGGCAGCCAGCCGTTCCTCGGGCAAACCGGCCAGGTTGAGGTGGTGGAAGAGTGGAAGGTGGAGCTGGTGGTGGCTGACGAGCTGGTAGCCCAGGTCGTCGCTGCGCTCAAGCAGAGCCACCCGTATGAGACGCCAGCCTACGAAGTCTGGCGGCTCGCCGAGTTCTAAGGCCATTCGCGGGTAAACCCGCTCCCACAGGTATTGCACCGCTCTCAAGCATTGTGCAGTACCTGTAGGAGCGGGTTTACCCGCGAAGAGGCCAGTTCAACCAGCCACAATCTCCCGGCTTTGCCCCGGCCGCTTCAACATCCCACACGCCAGCAACCCCACCTCGAACAGCACCCACATCGGCACCGCCAGCATCGTCTGCGAAAACACATCCGGCGGCGTCAATATCATCCCCACCACAAAGCACCCGACAATCACGTAGGGCCTGCTGCGCCGCAACGTGGCCACATCGGCCAACCCCACCCAAACCACGATAAACGTCGCCACCGGGATCTCGAACGCCAGCCCGAACGCCAGAAACAGCGCCAGGATAAAGTCCAGGTACTGGCTGATGTCTGTCATCATCGCCACGCCGTCCGGCGTCACGCTGGCAAAGAAGCCGAACATCATCGGAAACACCAAAAAGAACGCGAAAGCCATGCCGGCATAGAACAGCACAATGCTCGACACCAGCAGCGGCAGGGCAATGCGCCGCTCCCGGCGGTACAGCCCCGGTGCCAGAAAGCCCCAGGCCTGGTGCAGCAGCAACGGCATGGCGACGAACACGGCGCACATTGCGGTCAGCTTGAATGGTGTGAGGAACGGCGAAGTAACGCTGGTGGCGATCATGCTCGCGCCTTCCGGCAAGAAGCGCCGCAGTGGCTCGGAAATCAGCGTGTACAGCGTCTGGGCAAACGGGAACAGGCCGGCGAACACCAGCGCCACCAAGCCCAGGCAACGCACCAGGCGCTTGCGCAGGTCGCGCAAGTGTTCGGTCAGCGGCATGCTCGCTGCCGGGTCCATGGCAATACTCATGAGGCGTTTTCCTTGGGCACGGCGACCGTAGCCGCATCATTGGCCGGTTCCGCGTGCAGGCTGATGCCCTGGCGAATTTCCTGCTCCAGGCGCTGCAACGGGGCGCTGTCGAGGTTGGGCATTTCGATTTCGCGTTCAACCTGTGTGCGCAGGGCGTGCATGGCCCGGCGCGCCTGGCCCAGGCCACGGCCGAGGGTGCGCGCCGCCACCGGCAGGCGCTCCGGGCCCAGCACCAGCAATGCGACGATGCCGACCAGCAGCAACTCGCTGAAGCCTACCTCGAACATCAGGCCTGACGGTCCGCTTGCGGCTGCTGTGTAGCTTGGCCGGTCAGCGGTGCATCCTGTTGCACCTGCGCGTGGCCAGGTGCGTGGGCGTCAGTGTCGCCGCCCATGGACTTGCGAAAACCCTGGATTGCCTCGCCCACATCGCTGCCCAGGCCTTTGAGGCGCTTGGTACCAAACAGCAGGAATACGATCAGCAGTACGATCACCAGTTGCCAGATTCCAATGCCACCCATTGCGACCACTCCTGTAAGGTCATGAAAAGGAAGGGCAATCCTGCCTCGCCCAGATGACGTGAACATGACGGACGGGGCATTGCCATCTACCTGCAACACACCGCGTGTTGACTGGCGTCTTTATTGCGCGAGCGAGGCACGCACGGATGGCTGGCAGGCAACAGCAGGGCGCGGCCCTGCTGATGGTGATGGTGGTGCTGGCAATGCTGGCGGCGGGCATGGCCTGGCTGGTGGAGGATGGCCGGCGCCAGGTCGATGAAGTGCGCCTGTTACACCATCGGGTACAGGCGCGGGCCATGGAACAAGCGGGCCTTGCCTATGCTGAACAAGCCTTGCGTGACCCTGCCTGGCGGCTGAGCCCGCTGTTCTGGCAGGCGCTGCGCGGGCAGCCACTGAACTACGACTTTGGCGCCGGCCAGGCGCAGTTGCGGGTGCGCGACCAGCACACCTGCTTCAACGTCAATGCACTGCTCGGCGCCGATGGTGAGCGCGCCGAGCACCAGTTGCGCTATCTGCTGGGTGACGACATGGCTGCCGAACGCCTGGTCGATGCGCTGGCTGACTGGCTCGATGCCGACAGCGATGCCCGCCTGCAGGGCGCCGAAAGCGCCCAGTACCTGCGCCAGCAGCCACCACGGCTGGCGGCCAACCAACCGATGCTCGACACCAGCGAGCTGAACCTGTTGCTGGAACAGGATGCTGGCCGCCAGGCACGCTACCCGATGCTGTGTGCCTTGCCGCAAACCACTGGCTGGCGGCTGAATGCCAATGCCCTGGGGTTGGAACACCTGCCGCTGCTTGAAGCGCTGTATGAAGGCCGTTACCCACGGTCGTTGCTCAGCCGCATCATCAGTGGCCGGCCAGCGTCGGGCTACGTGGATGCGGCCGCACTGCGCCAGGCACTGGGGGCGGTGGATGACGAAACGTTCGAACGGCTGAGCGAAGGCTTGCTGCTCAACAGCGGGTATTTTCTGTTGCAGCTGTCGTTCGCGGAGGAGGGGCGGGTGATACGCAGCGAGTTCCAGGTGGAGGCGCTGGGGGTGGTGCAATGGCATGCCCGGGTGCCGGCGCAGCAGGTGCGGGTCAGGAGCCGGGAGCCGGTGGTCTGGTAAAACTCACAGGCCTCTTCGCGGGTGAACCCGCTCCCACAGGGATCGCACCATTTCTGAAGCTCGTGCAGTACCTGTGGGAGCGGGTTTACCCGCGAAGAGGCCAGTACATCCAACACAAGGTTTGATACAGCCGGGGCTGCTTTGCAGCCCATCGCGACACAAGGCCGCTCCCACAGAGACCGCGCAGCACCTGAAGGTTGCGCGGTCAATTGTGGGAGCGGCCTTGCGTCGCGATTGGGCCGCAAAGCGGCCCCCGTACACCGCGCTATCAGACGGTCCCGATCTCCCCGCCATCAATCCGCTGGATCACCACCGTCGAAGCCCGCGGCCGCACCGTGGCCCCCGCTGGGGTCACATCGGTAGCCTTGTCGGTATACGGCCAGTTCCCCGGGTGCTGAATGTTCACAAACAGCGTCTTGTTGTCCGGGGTAAAGCTGATACCGGTCACTTCGCAGTCATTCGGGCCAACGAAGAAACGCCGCAGGTCCACCTGGTTCTGCGCATTCACCGGCACCTGCTTGCCGCTGGCATCCACCAGGTCGGTAGGGATTACCGCCAGCAACTGGTCGTTGGTGTAGTCGGTCAAGGTGGTCTCGCCGTTGTCGGTCTCGAACCACAGCACGCCACGGCTATCGAAGCTCATGCCATCCGGGCTGGCGAACTGGTTCAGTTCGGTCAGGCCGGAACGGTTGATATCGGCAGTACCGGCAGCGTTGGCGCCGAACACGAAGATGTCCCAGGTGAAGCTCAGCTGGTCGTCGCTGTCGTGCCAGCGAATGATGTGGCCATGGCGGTTCGGGCCGCGCGGGTTGGCGGCATCGACCTTTTCCGGGGTACGCGCACTGTTGTTGGTCAGGGTCAGGTACACGTCGCCGTTCAGCGGGTTGACCGTGGTCCATTCCGGGCGGTCCATCGGCGTGGCGCCCACGGCATCGCCAGCACCCCGGGTGTTGAGGATGATGCCCGGCAGGTCGCCGTACAGCGCGCCCAGGGTGCTGCCGCCGGTAGTGGCAGTGGCCACGTCCAGCAGCAGCCATACGCCGGTACCGTCGGCGTTGAAGCGGGCCACGTACAGTTTGCCCTGGTCGAGGTATTTGGCGCCGGTGGCCAGGCGGTCGGCTGGGGTGGCGTCGGCGGCATCCCACACGGCGGTGGACACCCACTTGTACAGGTACTCGTTGTTCGAGTCGTCACCCATGTACCACACCAGCGGCTTGCCGGCGACCGGCAGGCCCGGGGCGCAACCTTCGTGGCGGAAGCGGCCCAGCGCAGTGCGCTTGGTGGCCAGGGTGCTGCTGTTGTACGGGTCGATTTCGACGATGTAGCCGTAGGTGCTGGCTTCGTTGCGGTAATCGTCGGTGGCGCTGGCGCCTTTCACGGTCACGTCGAAGCGGGCGAATTCATCAGCCACTTCGGTGCTGTCACCGGCAGCGCTTTCCCACTTGTACTGGCCGCTGGATGTGCCCACGCCGATGCGGCGCTGGTCTTCAGGGCGGGTGCCCTTGTTGACGAAGATCCCCGGCCAGTTCTCTTCGCAGGTCAGGTAGGTGCCCCACGGGGTGTAACCGTTGCCGCAATTGTTGTTGGTGCCACGGCAGTGGGTGCCGGCGGTGGAGTACTTGGTCTTGACGTGGTCGGTGCCACGCAGCGGGCCAGTGATTTCCATGCGCGAAGCGGTGGTGAAGCGGCGGTTCAGCGGGTCGTTGTCGACCACCTGCCAGCGGCCGTTGATTTTCTGCAGGCGCACCACGCCGGCACCGTGGGCGTTGATTTCCTTGCGCACTTCTTCAGCCGGGCGCTTGCCGTTGACATCGGTGGTCGGGCCGGCCGGGTGCAGGGCGGCGGCGTCGATGTATTCGAAGTTGATCGCCAGCAGGCCGTCTTCCGAGCTGCCGTTGATCGGGAAGAAGTGCATGCCGTCATGGTGCATGCCCATGGCGTTGGCCTGGTCGGTCGAGGTGTTGCTGCCGTCGGATTTCCACGGGTTACCGTTGCTGTTCAGCGGCGTACCCCAAGGCGCCAGCACATAGGCGCTGTAGCCGGCGGCAACCACGCAGGCGTCGGTGCGCGAGCCCGGGATGGACTGGAAGCCCAGCGCCAGTTTCGGCACTTCCGGCTCGGTGACTGGCGGCTCGGTTACTGGTGGTTCGGTGACCGGATCATCGTGATCGGAGCCACCGCCGTCGAAGCAGCCTGTCAGGCCGGTACCGGCGATCATGGCGATGGCGGCGCCCAGGCTGCCACGCATCATGCTGCGGCGGCTCAGGTAGGCGTCCATGACAGTGGCCATCGGCAAGTTGCCGCTTTGGTTCCGGTCCAGGTTGTCGCCGGTATCTCGACTCATCAGGGTGTCCTTATAGTGGCTGAGTTGAAGAAACCGCGACTTTAAGGCGCAAGTGTGATGATTCATTGGCAGAAATGTTAACGAGCTTTTAAAACTGCTGGTTCTTAGATTTGTGGCCGACAGATCAATTTGGAATTGTTGTCGGATTTCTGCCATCAAACTGTAATGCCAACGCCGCAACATCCGGAGCCCTGAATGAGTGTGGAAAAGGATGGCGGGTGCGATGGCGAGCAGTGTGCACAGGCGCGAAGTGATTGGCTGGATGGGCGTCGGGGCCTTGGCGCCGCTGCTTGGCGCCTGCTCCGCCTTCCCTGGCCAGCAAGGCGGCAATGCCAGCCTCGACCTGCTGTACGTGGCCGACACCCTCGATGCCCGCCAGCCTGGCCAGGCCGTGGTGCCGGCCACCCGCCTGGGGCCGGTCAGCCACCTGGGCCGTGCGCCGTGGATGACTGGCAGCAGTGCCAGCATTGCCTACCCGCACCTGGCGCCGCTGCTTGACGCCAGCCAGGCTGCTGCTGCCCAACTGGGCGGTTATGCGGTGCTGGCGGCACTGCTGGAGCAACTGCGTGGCGAGGCCGGGGCCGGCAACAGCCTGACCCTGGAAAACGGCCAAGGCTGGAACGGCAGTGGCCTGGCCTACCTGACACAGGGCGAAAGCGGTGTGCAGGGCAGCCAGCTGCTGGGCATCGAAGCGCGGGTCAGCAGCGATGAACGCGTGCTGTGGCCGCAACGCAGCCCGGGCCTCTACCGTCAGGCCAGCGCTATTACTTTGGGCGCCGGGCTGGCGGAGCAACAACGCCAGGCATTGGGCCTGGAAAGCCTGCATATCTACGAGCGTGGTGGCGCGCGAATTGCGCTGGTCGGCGTGACCGACCCCTACGCGCAAGACCAGAAAGCCTCCCTTAAACAGTGGTACCAGTCGCTGCAGCCGGTGTTCGAACAGGCCCGGCGTGAAGCCGACCTGGTGGTGGCCATGGCCGATGTCGGCACGGGGCCCGGGTTGTGGCTGGCTGAACGGGTAGCGCAAATCGATGTGCTGCTGTGCGCCCGTGGTCAGGACCTGTGGCCGGCACCGGTCGAAGTCACCCAGGCCAGCGGCCGGCGTGTACCGGTACTGTTCGCGGGTTGCCGCGGCAGCGGCGCCTTCCGCCTGCGCTGCCAGCGGGTGGCCGGGCTGTGGCAGTTCGACGGGCGTTTTTTCCCGGCTTTCGAGCAGCAACTGGCACCTGCGGCGCAGCTACGTGTCGCGCCGCTGCAGGCACAACTGCGCCAGCAACGGGCCGGTCACGCCGCCTGGCTCGACCAACCGCTGGCCCGCGCACCCCAGGCCTTGTGGCGCCGCGACACCCGTGGCGGCAGCTGGGACCGCCTGCTGCATCAGGCCTTGGCCGACGACAGCAGCATGCCGGTGCTGCTGCCTGGCCTGCGCTATGACTACCCGCTGCCAGCGGGGGCATCCATTACCCGCGAGCACCTGATCAGCCTTACCGGTGGTTACCCGGCGCCCGTGGTCGAGGCCCCGGCCCGGCAGGTTGAACAAGTGCTGGAGAACGCCGCCGAGCAACTGTTTGGCGACCCGCTGCTGCTGGACAACAGCCAGGACCTGCCACGCTGGCAGAGCCAGGCCTGGCGTGTCAGCTACAGCCCGCAAGGCAAGCGCATCGCCGGGCTGGAACCGGTGCAGGGCCTGTGCCGCACCTTCGGCCTGCAATTCGAAGCCCAGGCCGGCGAGCCGCTGTGGCAGCGGCTGGAAGCCTGGCTCGGCCGGCAGAAAACCGACTGGCAACTGGCGCCGCTGCAACAGCCAGAGGTGCGTTACGTGCAGGGCCACCCGGGCTGGCACCCACGGCAGCTGGCATCGTGATGCTCGCCTCGCGCCTGCTCACTGGCGCTGGCCTGACCCTGGCCGGCTGGCTCGCTGCCCAGTGTGTGCTGCAACTGAGCCGCCAGCCACAGCCCGCTACGGCGCCTGCCGCTGCCGACAGCCCGCTGCCTGGGCTGATGGTTGGCCACTGGCAAGCGCCCATCGACGACGGCGCCATCGCCATTACCCGCCTGCCGCTGCAATACCTTGGCGGCCTCAGGGCCCAGCCGCTGGCTTCCAGCGTGGTGGTGCTGCGCTATGGCGAACAGGTGCGCACCCTGGCCCGTGGCCAGCGCCTGGCGCCCGGGATCGTGCTGCAGGACATCGACAGCGATGGCCTGATCTTCAACAACCAGGGGCGGCGTGAGCGCCTGCCCTGGCCGCCACGCCCTGCCGTGACCGGCTTCAAGCGGCAAGGATGAAAGATGCCTGTTAGATACTGCGTGGCGGTCGCGTTGAGCCTGGCCTTGTCCATGGCCAGCGCTGAAGAACCGGTGTTCGATGAAAACGGGACGCCGATGTACGAGGTGAACTTTGTCGACACCGAACTGGGCGAGTTCATCGACAGCGTGTCGCGCATCACTGGCACCACCTTCATTGTCGACCCTCGGGTCAAGGGCAAGGTCACGGTACGCACCGTCGACCCACATGACGCCGACGCCATCTACGACATCTTCCTCGCGCAATTGCGTGCCCAGGGGTATGCCGCCGTCGACTTGCCCAACGGCAGCGTGAAGATCGTCCCCGACCAGGCGGCACGGCTGGAGCCGGTGCCGGTGGAACCCGCCGGCAAGCCAGGCCAGGGCAGTGACGGTGTGGCCACCCGCGTGTTCAATGTGCGCAATGCCGCTAGCGAGCAGATGCTCGGCATCCTCAAACCGCTGATCGACCCGCGGGTGGGGGTCATCACCCCGTACCCGGCAGCCAACCTGCTGGTGGTGACCGATTGGCGCAGTAACCTCGATCGCATCGACAGCCTGTTGCGCCAGCTCGACCAGGTCAGCGAAGAACCCTTGCAGGTGATGCCCCTGCGACACGCCAGTGCCGCCGACACCGCACAGTTGCTGACCCGCCTGCTGGCCCGCGAGCAGGGTGCCGACAGCGCGCAAGTGGTGGCAGACCCCCGCAGCAATGCCGTGCTGGTGCGTGGCAGCGCCGACAGCCGCGAGCGTGTGCGTGCCTTGCTCAGCCAGCTTGATCGCCCCAGTGACAACCAGCACAGCAGCAACACCCAGGTCATCTACCTGCGCCATGCCAACGCAGGCGAAGTGGTGAAGGTGCTGCGCGGTCTCAGCCAGGACGGGGCGGTGCCCAGCGAAGGCGCGACCAATGGCGGTGCGCAAGGGGAGGGCAAGGACCAGCCACTGCCGCTTGCCAATGACTCGGGCATTCGCCTGGAGTACGAAGAAGGCACCAATGCCGTGGTCATGGTTGGCCCCGACAGCGAGCTGGCGGCCTACCGCGCCATCGTCGAGCAACTGGATATCCGCCGGGCCCAGGTGGTGGTCGAAGCCATCATCGCCGAGGTGTCCGACAGCAGCGCCCAGGAGCTGGGCGTGCAATGGCTGTTCGCCGACGAAAAGTTCGGCGCCGGCATCGTCAATTTCGGCAGCAACGGGGTGAACATCGCCAACATCGCCGGGGCCGCGGCCAGCGGCGACAACGAAGCGTTGGGTGATCTGCTCTCTACCACCGCCGGTGCCACCGCAGGCATTGGCCATTTCGGCGGCGGTTTCAACTTCGCCATGCTGGTCAACGCGCTCAAGGGCAAAAGCGGCTTCAACCTGCTGTCCACGCCCACTTTGCTGACCTTGGACAACGCCGAAGCGTCGATCCTGGTGGGCCAGGAAGTGCCCTTCGTCACCGGCTCGGTGACGCAGAACAACGCCAACCCGTACCAGACCATCGAGCGCAAGGAAGTCGGGGTGAAGCTGCGCATCAAGCCGCAGATCAACATCGACAACAGCGTGCGCCTGGACATCGTTCAGGAAGTGTCGTCGATTGCCGACTCCAGCGCTGCCAGCGATGTGATCACCAACAAGCGCGAGATCAAGACCAAGGTCATGGTCGAGGACAACGGCCTGGTGATCCTGGGCGGCCTGATCAGCGACGAACTGAGCACCAGCGACCAGCGTGTGCCAGTGCTCGGCGATATCCCTTACCTGGGCCGGCTGTTCCGCTCCGATGCCAGCAAGAACACCAAGCAGAACCTGATGGTGTTCATCCGCCCGCGTATCCTGCGCGATGGGCCAAGCCTGGCCGGGCTCAGCGAGGACAAGTACCGCACCCTGCAGCAGACCACGCCGCTGCAACTGCCAGACCTCGCCGAGGGTAGCTCGCAGTTGCTAAAGGTATTCCCCTCCAGCCGCGCACGCCTGGAAGGCGGTAACTGGTGATGCTGCCTTATCGTCAGGCCCGCCAGAGCGGGGTGGCCATGGCCCCGGCGGAGCAGGGCTGGCAGCTGTGGCTGCGGGCCGACGCCGACAGTGCCCAGTTGCAGGAACTGCTGCGTGTGCATGGTCAGCCGAGCACGCTGGAATACCTGGAACCTGCGCTGTTCGACGAGCGCCTTGGCCAGCTGTACCAGGCCGGCGATGCCGCTACCGAAGCGCTGATCGAGGGCATTGGCGACCAGGTCGACCTCGACAGCCTGATGAGCGAAATGCCGCGCATTGAGGACCTGCTGGAAAGTGATGACGAAGCGCCGGTGATCCGCCTGATCAACGGCTTGTTCGGCCAGGCCCTGCGCCTGCGCGCCTCGGACATTCATATCGAAACCTTCGAGCAGAGCCTGGTGGTGCGCCTGCGTGTCGATGGCCACTTGCGTGAAGTGCTACGCCCGCCGCGGGCGCTGTCGGCCATGCTGGTGTCGCGGATCAAGGTCATGGCGCGCCTGGATATTGCCGAAAAACGCCAGCCCCAGGACGGTCGTATTACCTTGCGTGCGGCTGGCCGCGAGGTAGATGTGCGGGTGTCGACCCTGCCCGGCATCCACGGCGAGCGGGTGGTGATGCGTGTGCTCGACAAGCAGGCCAGCCTGCTGGCCCTGGACAACCTGGGCATGCCGGCCGCAGTGCTGCAGGGCCTGCGCAGTTGCCTGGCGCGGCCCAACGGCATTGTCCTGTCCACCGGCCCGACCGGCTCGGGCAAGACCACCACCTTGTACGCCAGTCTCAACAGCCTCAACGATGGCAGCCGCAACATCCTCACCGTCGAGGACCCGGTGGAATACGCCATCTCCGGCATAGGCCAGACCGCGATCAACCCGCGCGCCGGGCTGACCTTCGCCAGCGGCCTGCGCGCGATCCTGCGCCAGGACCCGGACGTGATCATGCTCGGCGAAATCCGCGACCAGGAAACCGCGCAAATTGCCGTACAGGCCAGCCTCACCGGCCACCTGGTGCTGTCTACCTTGCACACCAACAGCGCAGTGGGCGCAGTGACCCGCCTGCGCGACATGGGCATCGAGCCGTTCCTGATCGCCTCCTGCCTGCGCGGGGTATTGGCCCAGCGCCTGGTTCGTCGCTTGTGCAGCTGTGCGGTGGCGCATCCATTACAACCCGCCGAGCGTGACTTGTGGCCTGAGTTGGCGGCGTTGGGCAGCAGCTACCACGCGGTGGGTTGCGAGCTCTGCCAGGGCAGCGGTTACGTCGGGCGCCTGGGCCTGTACGAATTCATCGAGCTGGACGCCGGGCTGATCGGCCTGCTGTACGACGGCGCCAGCGAACTGGCGATGCAGGACTACCTGGCGGGGCGCCGGCAGAGCCTGGTGGCGATGGCCAGCGATTGCCTGGCGCGCGGCGAGACCAGCCTGGCCGAAGTGCTGCGCGTGGTGCAGGGCTAAGGCATGCCGACCTATCGCTACCAGGCCGTGGACCTCGCCGGCAAACCGCACAAGGCCAGCCTGCAGGCTGACAGCGAACGCCATGCCCGCCAGCTGTTGCGTGAGCAGGGCCTGTTTGCCCGCCAGTTGCAGCGCCATGAAGCCGGCACCCGCCAGCCCCGGCGCCAGCGCCTGAGCCGCGCCCAGCTGTGCGAGCTGACCCGCCAGCTGGCCACCCTGACCGGGGCTGGTATTCCCTTGGTCGATGCTTTGGCCACCCTTGAACGGCAACTGCGTCAGCCCGCCTTGCACAGTGTGCTGGTGGCCCTGCGCGGCTCGCTGGCCGAAGGCCTGGGCCTGGCCCGCAGCCTGGCGCGCCAAGGGGCACCGTTCACCGGCCTGTATTGCGCGCTGGTCGAGGCCGGCGAACGTTCCGGGCGCCTGGCCCAGGTACTGACGCGGCTGGCCGATCACCTGGAGCAGGTGCAACGCCAGCAACACAAGGCCCGTACTGCGCTGATCTACCCCGCTGTGCTGATGGGCGTGTCGTTGGCCGTGGTGGTCGGCCTGATGACCTTTGTCGTGCCCAAGCTCACCGAACAGTTCGCCCACGCCGGGCAGAGTCTGCCGCTGATCACGTCGTTGCTGATCGGCCTCAGCCAGGGGCTGGTGCACGCCGGGCCCTGGCTGTTGGCGCTGACACTGGTGCTAGGTGCGGTCGGCGGCTGGTTGCTGCGCAAGCCGCTCTGGTGCCTGCGCCGTGACCAGTTGCTGCTGCGCCTGCCGCGCATCGGCAGCCTGCTGCAGGTGCTGGAAAGCGCGCGCCTGGCGCGCAGCCTGGCGATTCTCAGCGGCAGCGGCGTGGCCCTGCTCGAAGCCTTGCAGGTGGCCACCGAAACCGTCGGCAACCGGCGCATCCGCCTGGCCATGGAACAGGTGCGCCAGCAGGTGCAGGGCGGTACCAGCCTGCACCGCGCGCTGGATGCCAGCCAGCAATTCCCGCCGCTGCTGGTGAACATGGTCGGCAGCGGCGAGGCCAGCGGCACCCTGGCCGACATGCTCGAGCGCGTGGCCGACGACCAGGAGCGCGGCTTCGCCCGCCAGGTCGATACCGCCATGGCGCTGTTCGAACCCCTGATGATCCTGGTGATGGGCGCCGTGGTGCTGTTCATCGTACTGGCGGTGTTGCTGCCGATCATGCAACTCAACCAGGGCCTGCAATTGTGACGACAAGGAGTTTTGCCATGCAGCATCGACGCAACCGCCAGCGCGGTTTCACCCTTATGGAAATCATGGTGGTGATCTTCATCATCGGCCTGCTGATCGCCGTGGTCGCGCCCAGCGTGCTGGGCAATCAGGACAAGGCCATGAAGCAGAAGGTAATGGCCGACCTGGCCACCCTGGAGCAGGCGCTGGACATGTACCGGCTCGATAACCTGCGCTTCCCGAGCAGCGAACAGGGCCTGGCCGCACTGGTGAAAAAACCGGCACAGGAACCGCTGCCCCGTGCCTGGCGCAGTGACGGCTACGTACGCCGCCTGCCGGAAGACCCGTGGGGCACCCCGTACCAGTACCGCATGCCCGGCGAACATGGCCGGGTCGATGTGTATTCGCTGGGTGCCGACGGCCTGCCCGGCGGCGAAGGCCAGGATGCCGACCTGGGTAACTGGGAGCTGTAACGGGTGCGTCGTCAGCGCGGTTTCAGCCTGATCGAGCTATTGGTGGTGCTGGCCATTGCCGGGCTGATGACCGGGCTGGCGGTGGCCGGGCTCGGCAACGGCCAGGCCAGTGTCGACCAGGCCCTGCAACGGCTGGCGGCCGAGACCCGTGGCCAGGCTGCGCTGGCCCGGCATGCCGGGCAATTGCGCGGGCTGCGCTGGAATGGCCAGCGCCCGGAGTTTGTCCGGCGTGAGGGCAATGCCTGGGTGGTCGAAGCGGTTGCGCTCGGTGACTGGCCCAAGGGGTTGCGCCCGGAGTGGGCGGCCAGCCCGCAACCGCGCCTGCTGTTCACCCCGCATGGCTGGGCGCAACCGGGCAGCGTGCGCTGGCGTTGGGCCGATGGCAGCCAGCAATGGGCCTGGAGCCGCGATGGCCGTCTGCAGGTGGCGCCATGAAGCAGCAGCAGCGCGGCTTCACGCTGCTGGAAGTTACCGTGGCGCTGGCAATTGCGGCAGTGCTGGCCGTGATCACCAGCCAGGTTTTGCGCCAGCGCCTGGCCGTGCAGGACAACCTGCAACAGCACCGCCTTGGCCTGCTGTGCGCGCGTGAACTGCAAACCCGCTTCGCCGTCGAGCAGTACTGGCCTGCGGAAAACCAGGTGGGCGGCGAACTGAGCCAGGGTGGCCAGCGGTGTCATTGGCAACTGCAACTGCGCCGCACCGGCGTACGCGACCTGCGCCGTGGTGAATTGCAACTGTTCGCCGACCGCGACCAGCGTTTGCCACTGGGCCAGTACACCGTGTTCCTGGAGCGCCCATGACCTTCAGCGCCCGTGAGTGTTACGCATACCCTGCTGGTGATAACTATCCATCATCCTGCTCAATCCCTGTGGGAGCGGGTTCACCCGCGAACACCGGCAAAGCCGGTGCCATCCACCGTGGTGTCTTCTTCGCGGGTAAACCCGCTCCCACAGGGACGGCGTGCACCCGTCAGCCTGGCGCTCAAGCCATGAATCACCGCCAGGCCGGCCTCACCCTGATCGAACTGATGGTCGCCCTGGCCCTCACCGCCATCCTCGGCATCATGCTCGCTGCCCTGGTCAACGGCTGGCTCAAGGTGCGCGAGCGCCTGCAAGTCACCACCCAGCAAACCTCGGTACTGGACTTTTGCCTGGCCCTGGAGCGCCGCTTCGACAGCCCGGTACTGCGCCGCGTCTACGACCAGCGCCTGCCGTTGGCCAGCCGCTGGCTGGACTGGCAACCCGCCAGCAACCAGCTGCTGTGGGTTGCCAGCACCGGCTTGCCAGAAGCCGAAGGCGGCTCGCGCCTGCAACGCCAGCGCCTGCGCTTCGAGGCCCGTGAGCAACGCCTGCTGCTGGAAAGCTCGCCCGACCTGTACGCCGCTGCCGCCCCACGTTGGGCCCAGCGCGAACAACTCGACCGGGTCAGCGCCCTGAATGTCCTGTATTACCAGGGCGGCCGCTGGCTGGCCTGGCCTTCTGATCAACCGGCGCACCCCGGCCGTGGTGTGCGCCTGGAACTGCAGCGTGATGGAGCACCTTATGTCTGCACCTTCGCCCTCCCTTGGGGGCGCTCATGAAGTTTGAATGGCGGCGGCGCACACCGGCCCAACCGTGGCTGTTGCTGCGGCCAGGCCCGGTGTGGCACTGGGCGCTGGTTGAAGGCGGTACCCTCCGGCAACAAGGGCAGGGCCAGCCACCGGCCAACCTGCAGACCCGTATAGCGCTGGTATTGCCTGCCGAAGCCTGCAGCCATTTTCGTGTGCCGGCCCCGCCCGGGCTCAAGCGCGAGGAGTGGCCGTTGTTGCTCGAAGACCGCTTGCTGCAAACGCCCGACGAAGTGGTCTGCGCCTGCCTGGCCCGTGAACCCGGCCACCTTCGCCTGTTGGTGGTGGCCCGCCAGCCGCTGGACGCGTGGCGTGCGCAATGTGCCGTATGGGGTTTGCAGGTGGAACGTTGCTGGGCAGAGTTGCAGTTACTGCCAGTGCCAGAGGCCGGCAGCAGTTGGAACTGGCAGCGCACTGCCGGGGTGTCCTTGTACAAGGGGGTGACCGAAGACGGCCAGGAACACTGGCTGGCGTGGCCGGATGCGCTGGGTAGCGTGCCGCAACATCCTTGGGCAGAACTGCAGGCGCAGCCGTTGAGCGGTGACTGGCCAGGTACATGGGCACCACTCGACTCAATGCCAGGTCTGTTCGAGCGTGCCCGCAAAATGCGCTCGATGCCGGTATTGCCCCGCCAGCATCAGCGTCTGTTTGCCGCCTGCCTGCTACTGGCTGCCGTCTGGGGTGGCCTGTGGATGACCCAGCAATGGCGTCAGGCGCAGCTCTGGCGCAGCCAGGTCATCGCCGTGACCGGTGAGCAAGCAAGCCCCCGGCATGCTGCGCAGGCGCTCAAGCGCTTGCGTGACAGTGAACTGCAACAGCAACTGCGCACGCGCCAGCTGGAGGACCTGCAAACCCGCTTGCAGGCCTGGCTGCGTGACAATCCTGGTTGGCAACTGCAAGCGGTGCGCTTCGATGGTCAGCGCTGGCACCTGCGTATGGATGGCGAGGGCAGTTCGCCGCCCTGGCAGGACATGGCGGCTGCCGCTGGCGCCACGGTGCAAGTTCAAGCAGGCCAAGTGATCTTCGACCTGGGGGCCGCCTCATGAACCGCGATTGGCTACAGCGCCACCGCCTGATCTTTGCCTGGGTACTGATTGCCCTGTTGCTGGCTTTCCTGGCCCTGCGTGCCGGCACTGCGCAATGGCGCGAACTTGGTCAATGGCGCGGGCTGGCCGAACAGGCTGCCAGCCTGCAAGGCGGCCCGGGGCTGAGCCTGGAGCGGCTACGCCAGTCGGCCCAGGCACGGCAGATCGAACTGGCCGAAGTCGATGCGCAGGGCCAGGCCTGGCAGCTGCGTGGGCAGGTGGCCGATGAGCGCGTGTTGCAAGGCTGGCTGCAAAGCTTGCGTGCAGAAGGCGCGCAGCTGCTGCAATGGGGGCTGGAGCAGGATGGCAAGGGGTTGCGCTTCGACCTGGTGGTGCAACCGTGAGCCGCAGGGGGATGGCGTGGCTTGTGCTGGTATTTGTGCTGACGCTGTTGGTCGAGCTTCCGGCCAATTGGGTGGCGCGGGCGTTTGGCCTGCCCATGCATGAAGTCAGTGGCAGCCTCTGGCATGGCCAGGCGCAACAGTTGGGTCCGGTCGGGCCCCTGCGCTGGGTGGTGCAGCCCTGGCGCTTGCAGGCGAACGCACAGCTGGGCTTTCAAGGCCAGGCCTGGCAGTTGCGTGCCGAAGGCTGGCCTTGGCGCTGGCGACTGGAGGCCGCTGCGGCAGGCGCCCAGGCGACAACACACACGGATTACCGCCTGGCGGGTCAGTGGCAGGGGGCTTTGCGTCTACAGGGGGCAGGGCGCCAATGCCGCAACAGTGAAGGCCGCATTACGGTAACCGACCTTGCCCTGAGCGAACCGTGGTCACTGGGCCTGGGGCAGGGGTGGCTGGAAATGGACTGCCGCAGCGGCTGGCGGTTGCGCGGGCAATTGGCGCAGCAGGGGCAACATGAATTGACCGTGGATGGCGATTTGCTCGCGCGGCGGGCGCAGGTGGTGTTCGAGTTGCAGCCTGAGGCGGAGCTGACGCCATTGCTGCGCGGGGTGCAGTGGTTGGGGCCGCAGGCGTTGGCAGGGCAGCGGGATTTACGCTGGTAGGCGCTCGCCTTGGGTCTTGAATGGGGACGCAAATCGAGCGCCGCCCGCGCGGCGCATCGCGAGCAAGCTCGCTCCTACATTTG